>NZ_DATHOP010000207.1:0-12798 GCF_035484855.1 Bradyrhizobium sp. | reverse complement strand
ACCTGATCCAGTATGACGACGCCTACAGCCCGCCCAAGGCGGTCGAGCAGGTGCGCAAGCTGGTCGAGAGCGACGAAGTGCTGCTGACCTTCCAGATCCTCGGCACGCCGTCGAACGCCGCGGTCCAGAAGTACCTCAATTCGAAGAAGGTGCCGCAGCTGTTCGCCGCGACCGGCGCGTCGAAGTTCACGGACCCGAAGAATTTCCCCTGGACGATGGGCTTCAACCCCAACTATTTCGTCGAGGGCCGCATCTACGGCCAGTACATCATCAAGAACTACCCCAATGCCAAGATCGGCATCCTCTATCAGAACGACGACCTCGGCAAAGATTACCTGAACGGCATCAAGGCCGGCCTCGGCGACAAAGCCGCGACCATGATCGTGGCCGAAACTTCCTATGAAGTTTCCGACCCGACCATCGACTCGCAAGTCCTCAAGATCAAGGACGCGGGCGCGGACCTGTTCTTCAGCGCTTCGACGCCGAAGCAGGCGGCGCAGGCGATCAAGAAGATCGCCGAACTCGGCTGGCACCCCGTGCACATCCTCGACATCAACGCCACCTCGGTCGGCGCGGTGATGAAGCCGGCGGGTCTGGACGCCTCGAAGGGCGTGATCAGCGTCAACTACGGCAAGGATCCGCTCGATCCGACCTGGAAGGACGATCCCGGCATGAAGAAGTTTTTCGAATTCATGGCGAAGTACTACCCGGACGGCGACAAGGATTCGAGCTTCAACACCTACGGCTACTCGACAACGCAATTGCTGATCTACGTGCTCAAGCAGTGCGGCGACGATCTGACCCGCGAGAACATCATGAAGCAGGCGACCAGCCTGAAGAACGTTCAGCTCGACCTGTCGCTGCCGGGCATCGTCGCCAACACGTCGCCGACCGACTATCGGGTCAACAAGCAGTTGCAGATGATGAAGTTCAACGGCGAGCGATGGGAACTGTTCGGCCCAATCCTCGAAGACACCGGCCCCGCCGGCTGATATCGACACCTGATCGAACTGACTCAAAATCGTCATGCCCGGGCTTGTCCCGGGCATCCACGTCTTTGGGTCCGGAAACAAGAAAGACGTGGATGGCCGGGCATAGGCGAGCGGAAGCGACGCCGTCCTTCGGACGGCTATGGCCCGGCCATGACGAGACTGGGAGATTTCGCGCCGATGGTAGGGTTAAGAGTCGCTGAACTCTTGTTTCCCAACAGCTTGCGCGCCCGCCGCCGCATCAGCCTTAACCATCGCTTTACGTGCCCTTAAACCCCGCCGGCTAATCTCCCGCATCTGACGGTACGGGCGTTTTGGGTATGGCGTGGGGACGGAAAAAGGGCGGCGGACGCAAGGAGCCGCAATTCGGGCTCGCCGCAGCGCTATCGGAATTACGCCTCAGTCCGCAGGACCGCATTGCCGCCGACGACCAGACGCCGAAGAAACGTGCCCCCAGGCGCGAGACCCGGGACGCCGATGACGATCCTCCGCCTGCAAGAAAGCCGCGCGTGAGCCAAACAAGCCGCAAGCGCAAATCGGGCGGCCGCGCGCGCGGCGGTATCGCGCGCCTGTTCTACTGGGGCGCGGTGCTCGGCCTTTGGGCGGGAATCGCCATCGTCGGCGCCGTGGTCTGGGCCGGCGCGCATTTGCCGCCGATCCAGTCGCTCGAAATCCCGAAGCGGCCGCCGAACATCGAAATCACCGGCCTCGACGGCAGCGTGCTGGCAACCCGCGGCGAAATGGCCGGCAGCAATATCGCGCTGAAGGACCTGCCGCCCTATCTGCCCAAGGCTTTCATCGCGATCGAAGACCGCCGCTTCTATTCGCATTACGGCGTCGATCCGCTCGGCATCCTGCGCGCGGCGGTGGCCAATGTGCTGCACCGGGGCGTCTCGCAGGGCGGCTCGACGCTTACCCAGCAGCTCGCCAAGAACCTGTTCCTGACCCAGGAGCGCACGCTGCAGCGGAAACTGCAGGAAGCCGAACTCGCGCTCTGGCTCGAGCGCAAGCATAGCAAGGCCGAGATTCTCGAACTCTACCTCAACCGGGTCTATTTCGGCTCCGGCGCCTATGGCGTCGAAGCCGCGGCGCAACGCTATTTCGGCAAGTCCGCCAAGAATGTCACGCTGGCGGAAGCCGCGATGCTCGCCGGCCTCGTCAAGTCGCCGTCGCGGCTGGCGCCCAACCGCAACCCCGAAGGCGCCGAAAAACGCGCGCAGACCGTGCTCGCCGCGATGGCGGATGCCAAGTTCATCACGGAAGCCCAGGCGCAGGCCTCGATCGGCCATCCCTCCTATAATGTGAAGGCGGCGGGCGCCGGCACCGTCAACTACGTCGCGGACTGGATCGGCGAAGTGCTCGACGATCTGGTCGGTCAGATCGACCAGGACATCGTGGTGGAGACCACGATCGATCCGAAACTGCAGAGCGCCGCCGAATCCGCCGTCATCGACGAACTCGCGGCAAAAAGCGTGAAGTTCAATGTCAGCCAGGGCGCGCTGGTGGCGATGACGCCCGACGGCGCGGTGCGCGCCATGGTGGGCGGCCGCAATTACGCCGAAAGCCAGTACAACCGCGCGGTCACGGCCAAGCGCCAGCCGGGCTCGGCGGTCAAGCCGTTCGTCTACCTCACCGCAATCGAGGCAGGTCTCACGCCGGAGACGATCCGGCAGGATGCGCCGCTCGACGTCAAGGGCTGGAAGCCGGAGAATTACAGCCGCGAATATTTCGGCGCGGTGACCCTGACGCAGGCGCTGGCCATGTCGCTCAACACGGTTGCGGTGCGGATCGGCCTCGAAGTCGGGCCGAAGAACGTGGTGCGCACCGCGCACCGGCTTGGCATCTCCTCAAAACTTGATCCCAACGCCTCGATCGCGCTCGGCACGTCCGAAGTGTCCGTGCTCGAACTGGTCGGCGCCTATGCGCCCTTCGCCAACGGCGGCCTGGGGGTCTCCCCGCATGTCGTGACGCGGATCCGCACCGCCGACGGCAAGGTTTTGTACGCACGGCAGCCCGATCAGCTGGGCCAGGTGATCGAGCCGCGCAACGTCGCTGCCATGAACACCATGATGCAGGAGACGCTGCTGTCCGGCACCGCGCACAAGGCGGAGCTTCCCGGCTGGATGGCGGCCGGCAAGACCGGCACCAGCCAGGACTTCCGCGATGCCTGGTTCATCGGCTACACCGCCAATCTCGTCTGCGGCGTCTGGCTCGGCAATGACGACAACTCGCCGACCAAGAAGGCCACCGGCGGCGGATTGCCGGTGGAAGTCTGGACCCGATTCATGAAAGCCGCCCATCAGGGCATCGCGCCCGCGCCATTGCCGGGCTCGCAAGGCGGCGGCTTCTTTGCCAACATCGCGCAGGCTGCTTCGCAGGTGAGCGCGCCCGTGGCCAACACCCCCGCCAGCGCGGCCGTGCGGCCGGCGCCGACGCGAGCGTCGGTGCGGCCGGAAGCCGCAGGCGGGTTGGACGGCTGGCTGATGGACCGGCTGTTCGGGCGGTAGACAGGGCGAGAGTAGCCCGGATGAAGCGAAGCGAAATCCGGGGCAGATCTAACAATGGGATCGGCCGGTCCCGGATTGCGCTTCGCTCCATCCGGGCTACGACTGCACCGCGTCCGGGACACGAGCGAAGCTCGCTAGTCCTGGATCCCGTAACGATGCAGATCGTTGCCATGGGTGTCGAGCCAGGCCTTGGCGCGCTCGACATGGCCGCAGGCTTTGGCGACCACCCGCCAGAATCGCGCGGAGTGGTTCATCTCGACCAGATGCGCCACCTCGTGGGCCGCGAGATAGTCGAGCACATAAGGCGGGGCGAGGATCAGCCGCCAGGAAAACGACAGCGAGCCGGCCGAGGTGCACGATCCCCAGCGGCTCGACTGGTCGCGGATCGACAGCCGCTTCACCCGCACGCCCAGCGCAGCCGCGTAAGCCTGCGCGGACTTCTGCAGGTCGCGGCGCACTTCGCGCTTCAAATAGTCGAGCACCCGCCGCTCGATATGCTCAGGACCGCCGGCGACGCAGAGAATCCGATCGCCGCTGTCGCGCATTTCGGTCCACACCGTGCCGCGCTGGCCGGCGCGATGCACGATCCGGTGCGGAACGCCGCGCAACGGCACCACGGTACCCGGCAGAAAGGGCGCAGCCTTCGGCAAGCGGCCGAGGCGCGCGGCAATCCAGCCGCCGTGACGCTGCGCGAAATCCTTGGCGTCGGCGATGGTGCCGCGCGGCGGCATGGTCAGGATCGCTTCGCGGTCGCTCGGGTGAATCCGCAAGGTGTAGCGGCGCGCGCGCCGGTGCCGGCGCAGCCGAACCGAATAGATTTGCGAGCCGTGCTTGACCAAAAGTCGAGTCGGTTCGTAAGGCCGCCGATAAAGGAGGGCGCGAGTGGCCATGTCTGCTAGTCCGGGGATGAGAAGCTCGCCCGGATTCTGCCACATCCGCCGCCAGTGAAATCGCTCGGCGCAAAAACAAATCATTTGCCCAATATACAGGGGTTGTTCGAAAATCAGGCCCTACAGGAAGGGGCTGGATCGAATAATTTCGGCCCTAAACCCCGGTCTAATGGCCGCTCAAGCTGTGTATTTCGAACTCATTCCTTCGGGACGCGTGAATCGCCATTTCCAGAGGCCTATTCAAGGGGTTAGCCGGTCGGTCGAATCGGCGGCCGATTGCGGCCCGTTTCGCCGATCACGCCGGGAAAACCGGCGATCGGCTCGGATTCGCACCCGAAAGTCCATTTGACGCCGGATATTCGGCAAGGCAGACCGGGGCGCGCCTTCAAAAACGGAGATATCGATACGGTTCGGCGCTCATTCCGCCGCGGCGGCGAGTGAAGGCCTCGGGTTCGCCGCCGACATCATGAAATCGGAGATGCGGGGCACGATCTCCGATTTGAAACGGGAACCGTTGAACACGCCGTAGTGCCCGACGCCCTTTTGCACGTAGTGCACGCGACGGTGGGCGGGAATCGAACTGCACAGCGCATGGGTTGCTTCGGTCTGGCCGAGCCCGGAGATATCGTCGTTTTCGCCTTCCACCGTCATCAGCGCCACGCGCGTGATCTTCGAGGGGTCGACCGGCTTGCCGCGATGGGTCATCTCGCCCTTCGGCAGCGCGTGCTTGACGAACACGGTATCGACGGTCTGCAGATAATACTCCGCCGACAGGTCCATCACGGCGAGATATTCGTCATAGAAATCGCGGTGCTTGTCGACCAGGTCGCCGTCGCCCTTCACCAGGTTCTTGAACAGGGCCTTGTGGGCGTCCGTATGGCGGTCGAGATTCATGCTGATGAAGCCCGACAGCTGCAGGAAGCCCGGATAGACGTCGCGCATCACGCCCGGATGCGGAAACGGCACCTTGGTGATGACGTGGTTGCGAAACCAGTCGATACCGCGCTCGGCGGCGAGGTTGTTGACGGCGGTGGGATTGCGGCGGGTATCGATCGGGCCGCCCATCAGCGTCATCGAGATCGGCACATAGGGGTCATGCTCGGCTTCCATGATGGAGACCGCCGCCACCACGGGCACCGAAGGCTGGCACACCGCGATCACGTGCATGTTGCCGCCGAGCACATGCAGCATCTCGATGACGTAGTCGACATAGTCTTCAAGATCGAAACGGCCCGCGGCGAGCGGGACCATCCGGGCATCGGACCAATCGGTGATGTAGACTTCATGGGTCGACAGAAAAGCCTCCACCGTGCCACGCAACAGCGTCGCATAGTGCCCCGACATCGGCGCCACGATCAGCACCCGCGGCTGCGGAAAGCGCAGCGGGCGGGTGAGCTTGCGATCGAAGTACAACAGCCTGCAGAACGGCTTTTCCCACACGGTGCGGATCTCGATCGGGGTACGCACGCCGTTGACTTCGGTGTCGTTGATGCCCCATTCGGGCTTGCCGTAGCGGCGGGTGGTGCGCTCGAACAATTCGCAGCCGGCGGCGACAGACTTGCCGAATTCGGTGTGCGACCACGGATTGAGCGGATTCTGAAACAGGATCTTGGTCGCGTCGGTGACGGCACGCGCCGGATTGAGCGAGGCCTGCGCCATCTCGTACATCCAGTACATCGGCGTGGTCAGCGCCGGACTGCCTTCGTCCACCAGGGGCGGTGCGCCGCCAAACTCGCCAATCGGCATTTAATCCTCAATCCCTTTGCAGCGCAGCATAGTGCCGAATGCGTAATAATGCGTCAATGCAGAGATCGGTATAGCTACCGTGCCGGACAAGTCGAAGATTCTTCAAATACTTGGGATAAGTGACTTATTCGCCACCCCCGAGCAGCGAACCGTGGCGGCGGGCGCTCTGCAAAAGCGCAAGAAATATCCCAAATGACGCAATCAGCAGCACGGCGTTGATGGCGAGCGCATCGAGCATCAGGTCGGTTCGAAACACCTGGTTGATCAACAGCGCCCGCATGCCCTCGAATACGTAGGTCGGCGGCAGCGACCAGGCGACATATTGCAGCCAGTGCGGCAGCACCGTTACGGGATAGTAAATGCAGGCCAGCGGCATGATGCCGAACATCAGCGTCCAGACGATGCTCTCCGCGCCGAGCCCGTTGCGCAGCACCAGCCCAGAGACGAAAATCCCGACCGACCAGCTGGTGAAGATCAGATTGCAGAAGAAGGCGATCAGCGGCAGCCCGATGCCATAGAAATTGAAGTGAAACAGAAACAGCGCCAACAGCGTCATCGGAATCACGCCGATCGCGAGCCGGATCAGGCTCATGACCATCAGCGAAATCAGGAACTCGATCGGCTTTAACGGACTCATCATCAGGTTGCCGAGGTTGCGCGCCCACATTTCCTCGAGAAACGAGATCGAAAACCCGAGCTGGCCGCGAAACAGGATGTCCCACAGGATCACCGCGCCGATCAGGGTGCCGCCGGCGCGCGCGAAGAAGCCGGCATTCTGCGCGATGTAGCTCTGCAGGAAACCCCAGGTGATGATCTGCAGCGCCGGCCAGTACAGCAGTTCCAAGAGCCGCGGCCACGACGACATCAGAAGATACCAGTAGCGCAGGATCATCGCGCCGATCCGATGCGGCGAGATATCCAGAGGCAGCGCGAGGCCGGTCATGGCGCGGCCTCCCGAACGCGGCCGCGCGCGACGTCGAGAAACACTTCCTCCAGCGTCTCCCTGTTGTAGCGGGCCATGATGCCGTCGGGGGTATCGTCGTCCTCGATGCGGCCGCGCTTCAGGATGATGACGCGGTCGCACAGCCGTTCCACCTCGAGCATGTTGTGCGAGGCCAACAGGATGGTCGCGCCATGCGCCTTGCGATAGTCCATCAAATGCTGCCTGACCCAGTCGGCGGTATCGGGATCTAGCGAAGCGGTCGGCTCGTCCAGCAGCAACAATTCCGGCTGGTTGATCAGCGCTTTCGCCAGCGCCACCCGGGTCTTCTGCCCGGCGGAAAGCTTGCCGTTGGCGCGGTCGAGGAAGTCGCCGAGATCGAGATCGTCGGCGAGCTGCGCAATGCGCTCGCGCAAGCGATCGACCGCGTAGAGCTTGCCGAAGATCGTCAGGTTCTGCCGCACCGTGAGCCGCATCGGCATGTCGACATAGGGGCTTTCGAAGTTCATCCGGCCCAGCACCGCGGCGCTCTGGTCGGGCATCGAGGCGCCCAGCACCGTTATCTTGCCCGAGGTCGGCAGCACCAGGCCCATGATCATGGCGATCGTCGTGGTCTTGCCGGCACCGTTGCCGCCGAGCAGCCCAGTGATGCTGCCGCGGGCGATGGCAAACGAGATGTCGTCGACTGCGCGGGTGGTCTTGTAGACCTTGACGAGATGCGCGACCTCGATCGCCGCCGATAGGGTCGGATCGGCGGCGGGCATCGGGGAGATGGCTGCGCCGTCATTCATCATGCGGCCCGTTCATTGGGCCATTGCGGCGGCAAGTGCAAGAAGGTCGTCATGCCCGGGCTCGTCCCGGGCATCCACGTCTCTCTTGCTTCTTCGCAAAAACAAGACGTGGATGGCCGGGCATAGGCGAGCGGAAGCGACGCCGTCCTTCGGACGGTTAAGCCCGGCCATGACGGACAATACCCGCTTCAGCAAATTTGTGGCCGGGACGTCACGCCGTTAGACTGCCCGCCATGACCGACGTCGCCGCCTCCGATTTTCGCCATCCGCGCCGCCATATCCGCCTGGACACGATCCTGCGGCTGCGCTGGCTTGCGGTGCTCGGGCAACTGGTCGCGCTTTTCATCGTGGTGCAGGGGCTCGAATTCGACGTCGAGGTGGTTCCCTGCGTCGCCATCATCGGCCTCTCGGCGCTGCTCAATTTGGTGCTGCAGACCGCCTTCAATCCGATGCAGCGGCTGGAGCCGGCCTATGCCGCCGCGCTGCTGGCATTGAATATCGCCGAACTGGCCGGGCTGTTGTTCTTCACCGGCGGCCTCGAAAACCCGTTTTCGTTCCTGTTCCTCGCCCCGGTCCTGATCTCGGCCACCGCGCTGCCGGTGCGGCTGACGATCGCGCTCGGCGCATTCGCCGTCGCCTGCGCCTCGGTGCTGGTCTATTTCCATCTGCCGCTGCCATGGGACAGCGATGATCCGCTGGTGCTGCCGCCGATCTATCTGCTCGGCGTCTGGCTTTCGATCGTGCTGGCGATCGGGGTCACCAGCCTCTATGCGTTCCAGGTCACCGAGGAAGCCCGCAAGCTGTCGGACGCGCTGGCCGCGACCGAACTGGTCTTGACCCGCGAACAGCATCTCACCCAGCTCGACGGGCTAGCGGCGGCGGCCGCGCACGAACTCGGCACGCCGCTTTCGACGATTTTCCTGATCTCGCGCGAACTGGAGAAGAGCCTGGGCGACAACAGCCAGCTTTCCGGCGACATCAAGACGTTGCGGGAACAGGCGCAGCGCTGCCGCGACATCCTGGCCAAGATCACGCAATTGTCGGCGACCGGCGCGCCGTTCGACCACATGAAGCTGTCGACGCTGATCGAGGAAATCGTGGCGCCGCATCGCGATTTCGGCGTCACGATCAAGGTCCGGATCGCGGTCGCCGGCGCAGCCGAGCCGGTCGGCAGCCGCAATCCGGCGATCCTCTATGGCGTCGGCAACATCCTGGAAAACGCCGTCGATTTCGCGCGGACCACGGTGGAGGTGAATGCGTGGTGGAACAGCGAGACGGTGGAGATCATGATCTCCGACGATGGGCCGGGATTTGCCCCCGACATCATCAAGCGGATTGGAGAACCCTATCTGTCGCGGCGCAAGAGCACCGAGGAAACCCCGCTCGAGCCCAAGGGCGACCATCAGGGCCTCGGCTTGGGCGTCTTCATCGCCCGCACGCTGCTGGAGCGGACCGGCGCCAAGGTCTCCTTCTCCAACCGGATCTTTCCGGATCACGGCGCGGTGGTCCAGATCGCCTGGCCGCGCGACCGCTTCGAGACCGCCGAAACGCCTGCCGAGCCGGACTCTTAGATCACGCTCGCGGCGGTCAGAGCATTTTCGGCCAAGGGAAACGTTAGCTGCGCACACCGAAAACGCGCTCCAAGCGGCCCACAGCTAGGAACATCTTCGAAATTCAGCAACGCACACGTCCCAAATTTTGGAGTAATTGTTCCAATCGGGAAATGTATCGCGATTGGCCATGACGCGGCTAACGTTTCCAATTGTGGTGCGAACGACATGTGATTCAAAGGTGATATCCTGATACTCATCCCACTTAGTTTTGGTGTTCGGGGCAGGATATCGCCCCGACCAAATGATCGTTGCGGTTAAGAGATCAAGCGTTCGACGCTGATTGTCGCTTAACATAACCGACGCCTTGTCAGACAGTACAAGAAGATCATGACCGTCCCCACGGCTTGGAATGCCAATACACTTTTGTGCAAGGATAGCTTTGAGTATTAGCTCGATCGAGAGCGCCGCGTTGAATGCGAATGGGCGGGTATCGGACGGTATGCGATCTCGAAACTCATCCAATAATTCCGCGGCCGCGCGGTAGCCTAGAGCCAAGGAGTGCCACGCCTTGGCGTCCTTCGATACTCTGGCTTGCGTATAACCGATGCTCTCTCGGTATTTCTTCCAATCGATCATAAACTATCCACCGGGCTCAGGTATATTAACTTCGTCCATAGCGCCGCATGAATAACATCGCCACTTTTCGTGAAAGTAACGCTCTCGATCAAATGGGCTGTGCCTAAAGCGGTAGCGATCTTGCATTCGCATGTCCCGCTCTCCGCAGTAAGGACACTTGCGAAAGGGCGATGGCGCTGCTGGCGTTTCACTTAGCCTGCCAAGCTTCTCCTCTAATTCGGCCACTCTCGCATTTAACCGGAAGGCCAGCGCAATTTGTTTCGCTGGCCACTTGATGTATCCCCAAACTAAGGACGCAAAGCTGTAAGCAGCGCCTAGAAATCCTGCTGAGATTGGGTCTGGCATCGGCGCTTAGGTGCGGCTCGGGTCGTGTTGACGGCTCTCAGTGTGACCGCACGATGTATTATCGCACCTCAATTTTCGTTGCTGTACGCCCATGTCGCCAAATATTGGGTCGGGTTCAACCGAAATAATGGCGAGCCTTCCTGTTCTGCAAATTGGACACAGTTCAAGTCCGGCACGCGCCTTTTCCTTTGGGTCTGGGGCATGCTCACGTTTCAAGGGATAGCCTGGATGATCCTCGCTACCTTCAACATTGCATTTACAGCGGGGACAGACGAGGGTCACCGAACCGTATGTGTTCCGAGTCATCTGAAGGATCGATTTTTCGCCACGCTGGTAGCAGTCGCTGCATATGCAATGAATCGGTTCACCATTTAGCATCCCTGATTTGACAACATGGGCAAAACCTCCAGCACCGATTTCCGCGAGTTCGTAGCGCTGCTTCTCTGCCTCCCAACTCTCAAGCTTGGTAATCTTGGCTTCAAGATCGCGGATGCGCTGGGTCAGATCAACTTGTGCAATATTGGCATCAAGCGCGCTCTGTTGGGCGGACAGGATTATTCCATTTAGTTCGATGGCCTTCGCCTGAAGCATCGCTCCATCGCGTATGCCGATCATTGCTTTCGTGATTTCGCCGACCGCCTTGAGAGATGACGCGAGACCCGAAATAGCGGCCATATCTACCATCACTCCAACTCCAATTCTTCGTTCCCGACGCAAGGTCCGTCGCAAAAGCGAAAACTATGCGATCGCGGATTTCAGATAGCTAATTCCATATTTGAAAGCCGACGGGCTTCCGCCAAGATCGACCGTAATATTCCAATATCCGTTTTGCGGGACCACAATTCGTGCGGGCAGCTTCACGAAATGACCCCCGTGGTAATTGTGAGCCCCATTGTTCTTGAAACTCCGAAAGTCTGCATCACCCATCACTCGCACATTGCATTGATGCGAGCATTGAACGACGACGACATCGCCAGCATTCAGGTATTCACGGGCGTGTACGAAGCGCATGATTCGGCTCCTGGGAACTGGGCCGATCTGGACGACATGGAAAGACTCAGGATCGCTCCTGCTACTGTCCAAAGCCTGCGATCAGCCCCTCAACTGATATGCAGGACCGAGGGTTACTCCTACGGAATGCCTCGGCTCTATTTGCGATTGATGCTGATTCTCGGTCCCAGCGCAATAAATGTTCCGGGTTTGTCCACCTCTTCACAATCCGCAACCGTCTAACCGCAAAACTCGTATCTACCTTAGCGGAATACATGTTTGGCACTACTTTGTGCGGCCTTGGCAGCACCACTTTCCCACGCCATATCTTGGGTGCCCGACCAAAGGATGGACCCTTCTCGTGAACGCCATCGCCGAACTGACCGGCCACCCCGACCGCTCGCTGCTGATTGTGGAAGACGACAAGCCGTTCCTGGAGCGGCTGTCGCGCGCCATGGAAACCCGCGGTTTTACCGTGACATCCTGCGACAGCGTCAGCGACGGCCTGGCGCAGATCGGCAAGGCGGCGCCGGCGTTTGCGGTGGTCGATTTGCGGCTCGGCGACGGCAACGGGCTCGACGTGGTGTCGGCTTTGAAGCGCAAGCGCCCCGACGCGCGCGCCATCGTGCTGACCGGCTACGGCAATATCGCCACCGCCGTCACCGCGGTGAAAATGGGCGCGGTGGATTATCTCTCAAAACCGGCCGACGCCGATGATGTGGTTGCAGCCCTGCTCGCCAGCGGCACCGAGAAGTCCGAGCCGCCGCAAAATCCGATGTCGGCCGACCGGGTGCGCTGGGAGCACATCCAGCGCATCTACGAGATGTGCAACCGTAACGTCTCGGAAACCGCGCGCCGGCTGAACATGCATCGCCGTACCCTGCAGCGCATCCTCGCCAAGCGCGCGCCGCGCTAGGTCGCGCCGGCCCAAACGGCTCGGGCCGGCGACGTACTTCGGATTTGAATTTCAAATGGCTTGCCTTGGCGTCTTGAGAGCATGATTCAACTGTATTGAATCATGCTTCAGGCGACTTCCCGAGGGGCATTTGCGATCAGCGGATACGCTCGCTCGAAAGGCGCCGGCTTTCCGATCGCATAGCCCTGGGCATAGTCCACGCCAATTTCACGCAGGGTTTCCAGAATCTCGTTGCTCTCGACGAATTCGGCGACGGTGCGCTTGCCCATCACCCTGGCGACATGAACGATCATTTCGACCATGGCGCGATCGATCTTGCTATTCAGTATTTCCGTTACAAAGCTGCCATCGATCTTGATGAGGTCGACCGGGAGATGTTTCAGGTAGGAGAATGACGACATGCCGGTGCCGAAATCGTCAAGCGAGAAGCGGCAACCCAGCTTCTTGAGTGCCTGAATGAAGCGCTTGGCGCTGGGCAGATTGGTGATCGCGCTG
>NZ_DATHOP010000206.1:0-13224 GCF_035484855.1 Bradyrhizobium sp. | reverse complement strand
GCTTGTCGGTACCGACTCGCACACCACCATGGTCAACGGCCTTGCGGTGCTCGGCTGGGGCGTCGGCGGCATCGAGGCGGAAGCCGCGATGCTCGGCCAGCCGCTGTCGATGCTGCTGCCGGAAGTTGTCGGCTTCAAGCTCAAGGGACAGTTGAAGGAAGGCGTTACCGCTACCGACCTGGTGCTGACGGTGACGCAGATGCTGCGCAAGCAGGGCGTGGTCGGCAAGTTCGTCGAGTTCTTCGGCCCCGGCCTCGATTATCTCTCGGTGGCCGACAAGGCGACCATCGGCAACATGGCGCCGGAATATGGCGCAACCTGCGGCTTCTTCCCGGTCGACGCCGCGACCATCGATTATCTGAAAACCTCGGGCCGCAAGGCCGACCGCGTCGCGCTGGTCACCGCCTACGCCAAGGCGCAGGGCCTGTTCCGCACCGCCAAATCGGCCGATCCCGTGTTCACGGAAACGCTGACGCTCGATCTCGCCGCCGTGGTGCCGTCGATGGCCGGTCCGAAGCGCCCCGAGGGCCGGGTCGCACTGCCGGCGGTCGCCGAGGGTTTTGGCACCGCGCTTGCGGGCGAGTACAAGAAGCCGGGCGAAGCCGAAAAACGCTTCGCGGTCGACAATCACAATTTCGATATCGGCCATGGCGACGTGGTGATCGCCGCGATCACCTCCTGCACCAACACTTCCAATCCGAGCGTGCTGATCGGCGCGGGCCTGCTGGCGCGCAACGCGGCGGCCAGGGGCCTCAAGGCAAAGCCCTGGGTCAAGACATCGCTGGCGCCGGGCAGCCAGGTGGTCGCGGAGTATCTCAGCAATTCCGGACTGCAGGCCGAGCTCGACAAGGTCGGTTTCAACCTGATCGGCTTCGGCTGCACCACCTGCATCGGCAATTCCGGCCCGCTGCCGGAAGAGATTTCAAAATCGATCAACGACAACGGCATCATCGCCGCCGCGGTGCTGTCGGGTAACCGAAACTTCGAAGGCCGCGTCAGCCCGGACGTGCAAGCCAATTATCTGGCGTCGCCGCCGCTGGTGGTGGCCTATGCGCTGGCGGGATCGGTGACCAAGAATCTGGCGGTCGAGCCGCTCGGCACCGGCAAGGACGGCAAGCCGGTGTATCTGAAAGATATCTGGCCGACCACGAAAGAGATCAACGCCTTCATGAAGAAGTACGTCACCTCGACGATCTTCAAGAAGCGCTACGCCGACGTGTTCAAGGGCGACACCAACTGGCGCAAGATCAAGACCGTGGAAAGCGAAACCTATCGCTGGAACATGAGCTCGACCTATGTGCAGAACCCGCCTTACTTCGAAGGCATGAAGAAGGAGCCGGAGCCGATCGTCGACGTGGTCGACGCGCGGATTCTCGCGATGTTCGGCGACAAGATCACCACCGACCACATCTCGCCGGCCGGCGCGATCAAGTTGACCTCGCCTGCCGGAAAATATCTGTCCGAGCACCAGGTGCGCCCCGCGGACTTCAATCAATACGGCACGCGGCGCGGCAACCATGAAATCATGATGCGCGGCACGTTCGCCAACATCCGCATCAAGAACTTCATGCTCAGGGGCGCCGACGGCAATATCCCCGAGGGCGGCCTTACAAAGCACTGGCCCGACGGCGAGCAGATGTCGATCTACGATGCCGCGATGAAGTACCAGGAAGAGAAGGTGCCGCTGGTGGTGTTTGCCGGTGCCGAATACGGCAACGGCTCGTCGCGCGACTGGGCCGCGAAGGGAACCCGGCTGCTCGGCGTCCGCGCCGTGATCTGCCAGAGTTTTGAGCGCATCCATCGCTCCAACCTGGTCGGCATGGGCGTGCTGCCGCTGACCTTCGAGGAAGGCGCGTCCTGGCAGTCGATCGGATTGAAGGGCGACGAGACCGTAACAATACGGGGATTGCAGGGAGACCTGAAACCGCGGCAGAAGCTGACCGCGGAGATCGTGTCCGGAAACGGCGCGCTACAGCGCATTTCGCTGCTGTGCCGGATCGATACGCTCGACGAACTCGACTACTACCGGAACGGCGGCATCCTGCAATACGTGCTGCGCAAGCTGGCGGCGTGAGGGTGCGCTATGACCGGCGGCTCACTGCGAAGTGAGTAGCGGGGCAGGGAGAGGCGGCCTATGAAAGGGCCGCCTTTGCTTTGAAAAGCGGGGTGCGTTCGGGGACGTTCCGCGTTCAGGAAGATTAAAATGTTGACGCTCGATGATGTAGGTGATGTCCGGTTACCGGTATGACAGTGATGATGGCCCATAGTTCGATCAGGCGTCGTTCGATTTCGCGTCATTCGATTTCGCGATGGTCGGGTGCGTTCGGCGTCTGCGCGATGATCGCAATCGTTCGGCCGGCCCATGCCGACCCGCGCGCGGTGATCGAGCTGTTCACCTCGCAGGGATGCTCGTCATGTCCGCCCGCCGACAAGATTATCGGCGAACTCGCCAAGGACCCGTCGGTGATCGCGCTGAGCATGCCGATCGATTACTGGGATTATCTCGGCTGGAAGGATACGCTGGCCGATGCGCGCTTCAGCGCCCGCCAGAAGGCCTATTCCCAGGTGCGCGGCGATCGCGAGGTTTACACGCCGCAAGTGGTGGTCAACGGATCGGTGCATGTGATCGGCAGCGACCGCGACGGCATCGAAAACGCCATCGACGCCACCAGGAAGGACGAAGGCGTGATGTCGGTGCCGGTGACGATGACGCAAGCCGGCAAGGAGATCAATGTTTCGGTCGCAGCCGCAGGCAAGGGCCCAGCCGCCATGCACGGCGAAGTCTGGATCTGCTCGATCTCGAAAGCGGTGCCGATTTCGATCGGCCGCGGCGAGAACAGCGGCCGTCAGGTGACCTACCACAATGTGGTGCGCAACCTGCTCAAGGTGGGCGACTGGAACGGAAAGGCCGGAAGCTGGACGGTGCCGCTGGAAAACATCTCCCGCGACGGCATCGACGGCGCAGCGGTGTTCGTCCAGGACGGCAGCCGCGACAAGCCCGGCCCGATGCTGGGCGCGGCCTACACGCCCCTGCACTGAAATTTACTTCTCGTCATTCCGGGGCGCGCTTCTTCAGCGCGAACCCGGAATCCAGCAGTTACCTGGGAGAGATTCCGGGTTCGCTCATTCAGCTGCGCTGAACGAGCGCCCCGGAATGATTGGTCCCCAAAAAGAAAAAGGACCAACTTTCGTTGGCCCAGTATGGGGATAATTCTCTGCGAACAGGCCCGATCCCGACGACCCCGGGGGGCTGGGGGCTGAGGAATCCGGAACCGAAAGGACCGGGCCAACGCAGGATTGTCTTGTCGCAATCCAGCGGGGCGGTCGGTTGGCGGAAGTAGGGCGGTATTATGATTGCGCTAACGATCCCGTGACGAGGTGTTTCCGGCTGGAAACGACGCACGGGACGATCCGTCGCGGGCCAAAGCGGGTTTGGCCGACTATCCGCCCCCTTGCAGCCGCGCGCCGTTGGCGCAATCATATAGCTCATGTGACAAGGAGGCGCTCCATGAGTTCGATGTCGGAGGAAGCCGATCCAAGCGAGAGCCACGCAGCGGCGCGCAACGCCGCTGCGGGTACTTTGCCGGGACGGGTGACGTTCAATCGTTTCGAACTCCATCGCATCCTCAATTTGTACGGCCGCATGGTCGCCGATGGCGAATGGCGCGACTATGCCATCGACTTCCTGCGCGACCGCGCGGTGTTCTCGGTATTCCGCCGCGCCTCCGAGGTGCCGATCTACCGCATCGAAAAAGATCCGCGGCTCGCGCGCAAGCAGGGCATCTACAGCGTGATCTCGGCCACCGGACTGATCCTGCGGCGCGGCCACGAACTCGACCGCGTACTGCTGGTGATCGACCGCAAGCTGGCGGTGGTGTAGCCATGAAATTCTTGTAGCCCGGATGGAGCGTAGCGCAATCCGGGGACGAACGAGGCACCGGCCCCGGATTTCGCAAGCGCTCCATCCGGGCTACGCTTCGGCCGGTACTGTCCGTCCGCCGTCGCCGAGCGCGAGCTGCATCATCACGGTGTCGAGCCAGCGGCCGAATTTGAAGCCGACATTGGGATGCGTGCCGATCATGTCGAATCCGCATTTCCTGTGCACGCCGATCGATCCGGCATTGGCGGAATCGCCGATCACCGCGATCATCTGGCGATAGCCGCGCGCCTCCGATTCCGCGATCAGCCGCACCATCAGCTGCAGGCCGATGCCGCGGCGATGGATCGCCGGATCGAGATAGACCGAATTCTCCACCGTAAAGCGATAGGCCGGCCGCGGCCGGTAGGCGCCGGCATAGGCGTAGCCGACCACGCGGCCGTCGAGGACAGCGGTGAAATAGGGAAAGCCGCCCTCCATCAGCACGGCGAACCGCCGCGTCATCTCGGCAAGGTCCGGCGGAATTAGTTCGAAGGTCGCCGTGCCGTGGAGCACCGCGTGTTGGTAGATAGCGGTAATCGAAGGCAGGTCGGCCGCGGTCGTGGGCCTGATCTCGAGCGAGGACATGACGAAAGGATATCAGTCGGCGGGGTTTGATCAACTTTCTTTCGTCATGCCCGGCCTTGTGCCGGGCATCCACGTCTTACTGGGGTTGCAGCAAGAAAGACGTGGATGGCCGGGACAAGCCCGGCCATGACGAGGTCGCAAAAGAAAAGCCCCGGCGGTGAGGCCGGGGCTCGAATTCGTCCGCTGAGGCTCAAGCGCTCAGTCGCGCTGGCCGAGCAGCTGCAACAGCAGCGTGAACAGGTTGATGAAGTTCAAATACAGCGACAGTGCTCCGAGGATGGACGCGCGTTCCGCTACCGCGCCGCCCTGCGAGGCGTAGCCGTAGATGTAGTCGTTCTTCAGCCGCTGGGTGTCGTAGGCGGTCAGCCCCGCGAACACCAGCACGCCGATCACCGACACCATGAACTGCAGCATCGAGCTGCCGAGGAAAATATTGACGAAGCTCGCGATGATGATGCCGATCAGACCCATGAACAGGAACGATCCCATCCCGCTCATGTCACGCTTGGTGGTGTAGCCGTAGAGGCTGAGCGCGCCGAAGGTCGCCGCGGTGATGAAGAACACCCGCACGATCGAGGTGTGGGTATAGATCAGGAAGATCGAGGACAGCGAAACGCCCATCAGCGCCGAGAACACCCAGAACAGCATCTGGGCGGTCGCGGGCGCGAGACGGTTGATGCCGGCCGAGATCGCGAACACCATCAGCAGCGGTGCCAGGATGAACAGCCATTTCAGCGGGCTCACGAACATCGCGTAGCCGAACGGCGTCAGGAAGGCGCTGCCGATCTTGGCCGCGGCGCCGGAGGGATCGCTGGTCACCGCCGCCATGTAGACACCGAGCGCGGCAAGCCCGGTGATGGCCAGGCCGATGCTCATGTAGTTGTAGATGCGCAGCATGTAGGCGCGCAGACCGGCGTCGACGGCCGCGGCGTCAACGCGCCCGGCGGCCCGGCCAAAAGGAGAATTATAATTGCGGTCTAGGTCCGACATTGTCGAATTCCCGTTGTTGGTCCGGCGGAGCGCAAGGGGTTTGCGGCGCCGGTCAGAAACCTATCTCAGATACCGCCGATGGCTGACATTAACTTTCGGTCATCAAGCGGCGTCCGACCCGATTGGTATGTGGGAATCTAGCACATCCGCTGCAAGCTTCCATGCGCGGCTGAATGTCGCTCCGGGAGCACGAATGACGGGTCGCGGACAATGCCCGGAGAGTCGCGGACAATGCCCGGAGAATTGCATTGGCGCGCGGCCAATTGTTTCCAGTTTGTCACAAATTGCGCAGCACCGTGGCCGGCTTCTGGTTGAGCGCCACCAGCGTTCCGGCGAGCCCAAGGCCCACCGTGACCAACAGCGCCGCCGCCACGACGCCTGCGGCGCTGCCGGCCTGCCAGACGAAGCTCAGCGTCATCAGGCGGGTCACGATCAGCCAGGCCGCCACCGACCCCGCAATCACGCCAAAAACCGCGGTGGCAAACCCGATCATCAGATATTCCAGCGCATAGGCGCCGATCAGCCGCGCGCGGGTCGCGCCCAGGGTTTTCAGAATTACCGCGTCGTAGACCCGGTGGCGATGGCCGGCGGCGAGCGCGCCGCCCAGCACCAGGATGGCGGAGATCAACGTCACCGCGCTGGCGCCGCGGATCGCCAGCACCAGGTTGGTGACGACGTTGCCGATGGTTTCCATCGCTTCGCGGACCTGTACGCTCGTCACCGTCGGGAAGGCGTCGGCGACCGCCTTGATGATCCGCGCATCCCCGGCCGAATCCGGATGGGTCTCGGTCAGGGTCGCGACATGGGTATGCGGCGCGCCCTTGAAGGCGCCTGGCGAGTACACCAGCACGAAGTTGATGCCCAGCGCCTGCCAGTCGATCGTACGCAAATTGCCGATGGTCGCCGGAATGTTGCGGCCGAGCACGTTGATGACGATCTCGTCGCCGATTTTCAGACCGAGCCCGTCGGCAATCTTCTTCTCCATCGAGACCAGCGGCGGGCCGTTGTAATCCGCGCCCCACCATTGGCCCTCGACTACCTTGGAGCCTTTCGGGATCTCGCCGGTATAGGTGAGGCCGCGGTCGCTCTGCAGCACCCATTCGGCGTCGGTCGAGGCCTTGAGGTCTTCCGCCTTGACGCCGCGGGCCGAGACGATGCGCCCGCGCAGCATCGGCACGTCCTCGATTGTCGATCCCGGCGCGGCGGTTTTCAGGAATTCGCCGAACTGGACGGCCTCGGCGGTCGGAATGTCGATGAAATAGAACGACGGCGCATGGTCCGGCAGCGCCGCCAAAAATTGCCGCCGCAGATTGCCGTCGATCTGGGTGATGGTGACCAATACCGCGAGCCCGAGGCCGAGTGACATCACCACCGATGGCGTCAATGCGCCCGGCCGGTAGATATTGGCGATCGCAAGCCGCAGCATGGTGAAGCGCGACCGCGGCAGGCGGCGTGCCGCAGCCATGACCGCGGCGGCGATGCCGCGCAACAGCACGAACACGGCCATCGAAGAGACGACGAACACGGCCGCGATCCGCTTGTCATAGGCAAGCCCGATCACGACCGCGATCAACAACGCGATCACCAAGGCCATCAAGACGAGATAGCGCCAGCGCGGGCGGTGCCATTCGGCTGTGATCTCTTCGCGAAACAGCGCCGCCACCGGCACGTCATGGACCCGGCCGAGCGGCCACAGCCCGAAGGCGAGCGCGGTCAGCAGGCCATAGACGAACGACAGCGCCAGTTCGCCCCCGTGCAGCGCCGGCACCACCGGCAGCGGCAACAGTTTGCCGAACAGCCCGACGATGACGAAAGGCAGTGCGGCGCCGGCGGCAAGCCCGATCGCGGAGCCAATTCCGGCGAGCACGATCACCTGGGTCAGATAGATTGCAAAGACATCGCGCCCGGTGGCGCCTAGCGCCTTGAAGGCGGCGATGACGTCGCGGCGGCGATCGATATGGCTCTTCACCGCATTGGCGACGCCGACGCCACCGACCAAAAGCGCGGCAAGCCCGACCAGAGTGAGGAACTGGGTGAAACGGCTGATGGTGCGCTCGAGCTGCGGCGAAGCATTGCTGCGGCTGCGGATGCCCCAGCCGGCCTGCGGCAACGCGCTTCTCGCCTCAGTGATGAAGGACTCGGTGGCGCGATCGCTGGCCGCGTTGTCGGGCAACTTCACACGGTAGAGCCAGCGCACCAGGCTGCCGGGCTGGATCAGGCCGGTGGCGCGCAGGCCGGCAATGCTGACCAGGAATCGCGGACCGAGACCGATGCCTTCGGCGAGCTTGTCGGGCTCGGCATCGACCACGCTTCGGATTTGAAAACTCGCGCTGCCGATGGTGACGAGGTCGCCGAGTTTCAGATCGAGCCGCGCCAGCAGCGTGGAATCGGCGGCCGCGCCGAACGCCCCGTCGCGCTCAGCCAACAGATCGGAGAGCGGCATGTCCGGCTGCAGCGTCAGTCGGCCGAGCGAAGGGTAGCTGTCGTCGACCGCCTTGAGTTCGACCAAGGCGAGCTTGCCGTCGGCGGCGCGCACCATGGTCCGCGACGTCGCCGCCACCGAGACCTCTCCATGCGCGCGCAGAAACGCGATTTCATCGGGCTTGGCTTCGCGCTGCATCAGGGAAAACGACGCGTCGCCGCCAAGCAGGGTGCGGCCCTCGCGCGCCAGTCCCTCGGCGAGGCTGGCGGCTACCGAGCCGACGCCGGCGATCGCCATCACGCCGAGCGCGATGCAGGCGATGAAGACGTAGAAGCCGCGCAGGCCGCCGCGTAATTCACGCAGCGCAAAGCGCAGCGCCAGCGACGGCGGACGGCGGCGTTCGATGGCTTCAGAAGCAATGGTCATGCGCCGGCTTTGCGATCCGCAGGCAGGGTGTCGATGCGGCCCGAGCGTAGCCGCACCACGCGATCGCAACGCTCGGCGAGCGCGGTGTCGTGGGTCACCAGCACCAGCGTCATGCCGCGTTCGGCGTGCTTGGTGAACAGGAGATCGACGATCTGCTTGCCGGTCGCCTCGTCGAGATTGCCGGTCGGCTCGTCCGCCACCAGGATGGCGGGATCGGGCGCCAGCGCCCGGGCCAGCGCCACGCGCTGCTGTTCGCCGCCGGACAATTGGGTGGGATAGTGGTGCAGGCGATCGCCGAGCCCGACCGAATTGAGTTCCTGCGCCGCGCGCTTCGCCGCATCGGGATTGCCGGCCAGCTCCAGCGGCACCGCGACATTTTCCAGCGCCGTCATGGTCGGGATCAGGTGGAATGACTGGAACACGATGCCGACCTGGCGGCCGCGGAAGCGCGCCAGCGCGTCCTCGTCGAGGGCATTGAAAGGGGTGCCATTGACCACCACCTCCCCGCTGTCGGGGCGCTCCAGTCCCGCCATCACCATCAGGAGTGTGGATTTCCCCGAGCCTGACGGCCCGATCAGGCCGATCGCTTCACCCCGTGCCACCCTCAGGCTGATATCCTTGAGGATATGAACGCGCGCCGGCCCCGAGCCGAGCGAAAGATTGACGTTCTCTATGGAAATGGTGTCCGGCTCGAGGCCGGCCAATGATGAGGAATCGATGAGACTGTCCATGGCTCGGTCATATGGCACTTCGGCTCGCCGGGTCGAGAGGCGGGCTTCGACGTTCGTGCACATACTCGTGTTGGGCCTGGCCTTGATGACGGCGGGGACGGCCCTGGCCCAGGGTCAGCCCGCCGCCGCGGCAAAGCCGATCAAGCTCGTCGTATTGGGTGATTCGCTGAGCGCCGGGCTTGGCCTGCCGGCCGCCACGGCATTTCCGGAGCGGCTTCAAAAATCCTTGAGATCCAAGGGGATGGCGGTCGATATCGTCAATGCCGGGGTGTCCGGCGATACCGCCTCCGGCGGCCGCGACCGGCTCGACTGGTCGGTGCCCGAGGGCACCGACGGCGTGATCGTCGAACTCGGGGCCAACGATGCCCTGCGCGGCACCGATCCGGCGGTCACCCGCGCGGCGCTGTCGGACATCCTGACGCGGTTGAAGGCGCGCGGGATCGCGGTGATGTTGTGCGGAATGCTGGCGCCGCCGAATTATGGCAGCGATTTTGCCGCGCGCTTCAACGCGATCTATCCGGATCTCGCCAAATCGTTCGGGGTGCCGCTCTATCCGTTTTTCCTGGAAGGTGTCGCCGCGGATGCGGCGCTCAACCAGGCGGACGGCATCCATCCGACGGCTGAGGGCGTCGACGTCATCGTCAAGAATATTTTGCCTATGGTGCAGGCATTTCTCGGCACGATTAGCGGGCAGCGCAGTTGAAAAGCGGGCAGCGCTAACCCTAACGCCGTGTTTTTCCGGGAGGTTTCCGATCTGTTAACGCTGCCTGCTTCGCAGAGTCACATAACTACTGTAGAAATCAGTGATCGGTGATTCGTCACCGGACTTGTTACAGGGCGTGATCTTTCCCGGGATCGGGCCCCAGCATCGGGAGTCTTGCGATGCCGCGTTTGTTTACTGGACTGGAAATTCCGGCCGAGATCGGCCAGACGCTTTCCAATTTGCGGGGTGGCCTTCCCGGCGCCCGCTGGATCGACCCCGAAAATTATCACCTCACCCTGCGCTTCATCGGCGATATCGATGGCATCGCCGCCAACGAAATCGCCTCGATGCTGTTTCGGGTCAACCGCAAGCCGTTCGAGGTGGCCTTGCAGGGCCTTTCCAGCTTCGGCGGCAAGAAGCCGCGCGCGGTGGTGGCCCAGGTGGTACCGAGCCGGCCGCTGATCGAACTGCAGGCCGAACTCGAGCGGCTGATGCAGCGCATCGGGCTCGATCCCGAGGGGCGCAAATTCACCCCGCATGTGACGCTGGCGCGGCTGCGCGACGCCTCCAACCAGGACGTCGCCGACTATCTGTCGGTGCGCGGCTATTTTCCGACGCGGGTGTTCACGGCCCAGCGCTTCGTGCTGTTCTCCTCGCGCGCCTCCACCGGCGGCGGGCCCTACGTGGTCGAGGATTCCTACACGCTGAGCGCGTGAGGCGGCAATCGCTGCGCGTGCTTGCACGGGATGGGCAAAGCGATCTGCGGCACCGGGGCGAGATTCCTTGAGAAGCCGCGAGATCTGGTACAGCCATTACTTCATCCGGATCTGCAAGGTCGAGCGTGACTACGGCCGGTCAGAGCCGTGAGCACAACCGCGCCTCTCGGCGGGTGCTTTGAACCGTCCTCGCGCCAACGTCGACTGAGCTTTATTGTCCAATCAGGACTGGAGACCAGACCAGTGTTCACCAAGCCCCTGCTCATTTCGTCCCTCATCATGCTCGCCGTGGTCTCGGCCGCCGGCGCGCAAACTGCGGGGCCGCTGCCCGATCCGAAGCCGACCTTCTCCCCCGGCATGTACGAGACCGAGGCGCGCAACTCGGCGCTCCCGAATGCGCCGGTCAAGAGCCGTCTCTGCATCGCGTCAGCTGATTATGGCGCCTTCCGCGACGAGGAGATCGGCCAGTACCGCAAGTCGGACCTGGTCAAGCAGGGCTGCAAGCTCGGCGAAACCGAGACGACCGAGAACGGCTTCAGGTTCACCTGGCTGTGCCCGGGGACCAAGTCGACCCTCACCTACGAGTTCAGCAAGGATCTGGTGCGACAGACTATCGAGGTGCTGGTCGCGGCAGCGCCGAAACAGTCCATCCTGACCATGATGCGGCGGGTCGGGGATTGTCCCTGACGGGAGAAGGGGAAGGCGCTGTTGCGGGCTCGTGGCTCACACCAGGAGGCAATCGGTCGGCGCTGGATTCACTTCCTGACTTCAGTTGGCATTTGCGCCGCATCATTCGTTGTTTCAGCCTTGGGACTCGCCGCCCGTCCGATTCAATCAAAGCTCATCCCGCTTCTCGTGCCCGGACGCTGTACAGCAAGAGTGCCGCGAGCCGGGGTCCACCCTACTTTGCATGGGGTTGTTTTCGCGATTTTGGTCCAGGCCCTGCCGCGCGCCCCCGAAGGGACGCTAAGCCGGGTCCGGGACACGAGATCGTTAGTCCGGGAGAGAGAACAAAGCGCATACCCCCAGCATCAATTCTCGGCTTGCATTTTTCTCCATGTTGAGGCCGAAAGGGGGGCATGCTGTCTCCTCCCGCCGCCTCGTTCCGCGCCCATTATCAGGCCCTGGTTTCCTCCGGCGCGATCGAGCCCGATGCCGCGCAGGCGAAGGCTGCCGACGCCTTCGCCGACCTCGAGCAGCGATTGTCGAACTACAAGCCCGTTCGCAAGCAGCGCCTGCTCGGCCGGCTGTTCGCCGACAAGAAGGAGGCGCCGCCGCGCGGGCTCTACATCCATGGCGAGGTCGGTCGCGGCAAGACCATGCTGATGGACCTGTTTTTCCAGCACAGTTCGGTTACCCACAAGCGCCGCGCCCATTTCCACGAATTCATGGCCGAGGTGCATGAGCGGATCTACGGTTACCGACAGAACATCGCGCGCGGCGAGCTCGCCGACGCCGACGTGATCGGTCTCACGGCGGCGGCGATCTTCGACGAGGCCTGGCTTTTGTGCTTCGACGAATTCCATGTCACCGACATCGCGGACGCCATGATCCTGGGGCGGCTGTTCGCAAGACTGTTCGAACTCGGCACCGTGGTGGTGGCGACCTCCAATGTCGCGCCGGAAGACCTGTATAAGGGCGGTCTCAACCGGGCGCTGTTCCTGCCCTTCATCAAGCAGATCTCCGATCATATGGACGTGCTGCGGCTCGATGCGCGCACCGATTTCCGGCTGGAAAAGCTCACTGGGGTGAAGATGTGGCTGGTGCCGGCGGATGCGAGCGCCGACGCTGCGCTCGACAAGGCCTGGGCCAAAATGACCGGCAATGCCAGATGCAAGCCACGCGACATTTCGATCAAGGGCCGCAGATTGCACGTGCCGTGTTCGGTCGACGGCGTGGCGCGGTTTTCGTTCGCCGATCTCTGCGAGAAGCCGCTGGCGGCTTCCGACTATTTGCGGCTCGCGCATGACTATCACACCATCATGGTCGACCACATTCCGGTGATGGATTATCCCGAGCGCAACGCCGCCAAGCGGTTCATCGCGCTGATCGACACGCTTTATGACAATGCCGTGAAGCTGATGGCCTCGGCGGCAGCCGAACCGCAATCGCTCTATCTGGCGACCGACGGCTATGAGGCCAACGAGTTCAAGCGGACGTCGTCGCGGCTGATCGAGATGAGCTCGGAATCCTATCTGGCGCTGCCTCACGGGCGCGGGGATTCTTCGGCGAGCGGATCGAGCGCCGGGCTGGTGGAGACTTGACGGCGTAAGCCGTCATTCCGGGGCGCGTGGCCCGACAATTGGGCACGCCGCGACTTGAACGGGCCGGTCGAAAGGGATAACCAGCCTGTCAGCTTTCTTGCATCCTCCCGCTTGACCTTCAAAGGACAGATTTCCCATGGCGCGCGACAAGATTGGTTTGATTGGCTCCGGTCAGATCGGCGGAACGCTGGCACACCTGATCGGCCTGAAGGAACTCGGCGACGTCGTGATGTTCGACATCGCCGAGGGCGTGCCGCAGGGCAAGTCGCTGGATATCGCGCAATCCTCGCCGGTCGACGGTTTCGACGCCCATTTCACCGGCGCCAATTCCTATGAGGCGCTCGACGGCGCCCAGGTCTGCATCGTCACCGCCGGCGTGCCGCGCAAGCCGGGCATGAGCCGCGACGACCTGTTGAGCATCAATCTCAAGGTGATGGAGCAGGTCGGCGCCGGCATCAAGAAATACGC
>NZ_DATHOP010000205.1:0-22371 GCF_035484855.1 Bradyrhizobium sp. | reverse complement strand
AGTCACCACAGGTCACACCGGTATCACCCGGCATTCCCCACGCAATGGTTTTAACGGCTGCTACGTGCTCGCCCCGGTGCTTCGGGCTTGTTGGCCACCGTCGCCCGCGTGCCTTAACGCGAACTTGACACCAGCGTCGAGATGCCAGGCCCACACGTCTTTGCCGTCCGCCTCAGGTGCCCCCGTCAGAGGCGCCATTCGCGTCCACCGCATCCCGCCCCGCGTTTCGTGACGTGCGCAACGCCCCTTTGATGGGACGGGATGGCGGCAATATAGGATAATCCGAATATTCGGCAAAGAAGAATATTTTTTCGATAAGGACTTGACAAGCGGATCGACAAGGGCGTTGGAATGTGGGTGATTTGCCCGTCGGGCCACGATCTCGCCTCCACCTGACCGCGACTTCGATCAGCCGCTGGGTGGACAGGATGTTCGGCAAAAGAGCGCAACCTTGACCAAAGCGCGCAACCGAGATGTCCGCGCTACCGTGATGAACCGACATCTTCGGATACGCATGCGATGTCGGAAATGTTCCAGGAGCGAACACCGGCGCGTGGTTAGGGCCGTCTGACAAGATCAGAGAGGCGGTCGCGGATGCATCCAGTGTTGCTGCAAAAAGTCTACGAAGGCGCGCACTTTCGGCAGAAGCAGGCGGTTGCGCAGGGTCAGGATGCTCAATGGCGTGGGCGGCCGCTGATAGGCCTTGAGCACAATCCTGAGTCGTCCGTCAGCGAGACAATGCGCGACCTGCCAGGATGGTACTTGGACGAGCCCGGCCCCTGCCAAGGCAGCACTGACCAACGCATCGAAGTCATTGGCGCAAAGCCGGGTTGGAATGCGCAGAGATTTTCGCACTGCGCCGTCCTGGAAGCTCCATTCCGCCACGCCTGGTACATCGCCGAAGGTCAGGCAGTCCTGCTCGACCAGGTCGTCCGGCGTCGCCGGCTCGCCGCGCCGGCGCAGATAATCCGGCGTAGCGCAGACAACAAGCTGGATGTCGTCGAGCTTGCGGACAATCAGGCCTGAGTCTTCCAGCGGTCCAATGCGAAGGGCAACGTCGATACCCTCCTCGGCGAGATGTACCGGCCGATCCACCAGCGTCAGATCGATCGAGACCCGGGTCTGCTCGGCCAGAAAACCGGGCAGCATCGGCGCCAACCGCAACCGACCGAGCAGCGATGGAGCGCTCACATGCAACCGGCCGGAGGCTACTCCCATCTGCGTCGTCAGGCCGCGTTCCGCCTCGGCGACCTCCTCCAAAATCTGCTTCGCCCGTTCGTAGTAGAGTAGACCGGACTCTGTCAGCGAGAGATGGCGCGTCGTCCTCTCGACAAGCGTGGTGCCGAGGGCCTCTTCGAGCGCGATGAGCTGGCGGCTGACGGAGGTCAGGGAAAGACCCAACTGACGGCCTGCGGCCGACAGATTCCCCGCATCCGCAATCCTGACGAACACCCGCATCGCGGCAAACTTATCCATAAGCGGATTATCGCGAAAAACGGAAAGATGTCTCGCCAAATCTCTAGGTACTCATCGAAACCGGGAGACTCCACATCTCGGACAACGCGGGCTCGGCGTCCTGTGCGCAACCAGCCTGCCAACAACCCGGCCTTCCCCTTCGATTACATGAAATGAGGAATGCCCTAACGACGAGGTAACATTATGAACCCAATTTCACGTCGCAACATTCTTGCCGTCGGTGCCGCCGGCGGGCTTCTGGCCGCAAGCTCCGCGGCCATGGGGCAGACGAGCCCGCAGCTCCCGCAACCCAGTCGCGCTGCAGGTTTTGGCGGAAACGTCCCGGGCCCACGCGATATCACGCGCGATCGGGAAAATCCCGACATGCTCGATCCACCCTCGACGGATCAGGGCACGCTGCCGAATTTGCGTTTTTCTTTTGCGGATGCGCATACAAAACAGACCGACGGCGGCTGGACGCGGCAAGTCACTCAGCGCGAGCTCGGCATCGCCACGACTCTGGCGGGCGTCGAGATGCGGCTGAACGCCGGCAGTATCCGCGAACTGCATTGGCACAAGCAGGCCGAATGGGCCTACATGCTTTACGGCACCGCCCGCATCACCGCGATTGACCCGGATGGCAATAATTTCGTCGACGACGTGGGCGTTGGCGACCTCTGGTATTTCCCCGGCGGCATGCCGCATTCGATCCAGGGATTAGGTCCCGACGGCTGCGAATTTCTGCTGGTCTTCGACGATGGATCCTTCGACGAAGATGACACGTTCCTCATCACCGATTGGTTCAAACACATCCCCCAGGAGGTTTTGGGCAAGAACTTCGGCGTCTCCGGCGATAACTTTGCGCATCTGCCCGATCCGAGCCAGCGCTACATCTTCAAATCCGAAGTGCCCGGACCGCTCGGTCCTGACAGGCTGATGGGGGCCAAGCCCGTGCCGCAAACCTTTAAGCATGGGCTCATGGCGCAAGACCCGATCCGCCTCAAAAGTGGAACCGTGCGCATCGCCGATTCGAGTGTATTCAAAGCATCGAAAACGGTCGCCGTCGCTCTGGTCGAAGTCGAGCCGGGCGGGATGCGCGAACTGCATTGGCATCCCAACGTGGATGAATGGCAATATTACATCGAAGGGCAAGGACGCATGGGTGTGTTCGGGGCTCAGGGAACGGCTCGCACATTCGACTATCGGGCCGGTGATGTCGGCTATGTACCGTTCGCGATGGGCCATTACATCGAGAACACCGGTAACACGCCGTTGCGCTTCCTGGAGATGTTCAGAAGCAGCTACTACGCAGACCTCTCGCTCGACCAGTGGATGGCGCTGACGCCGCCGCAGCTACTGCAGGCGCATTTCCCCCTCGGCCGGACCGTGATGGAGAATTTGCACAAAAAGAAGTATCCGATCGTGCCGGCCTGAGCATCCCCGTGATGCGGCGCGCCGCCTGGTCGCAATTGCGACGGTGGCACGCCGCGTCCGATCTATGCCGGACACTTGCTCCAATCGCCGACGCGGGTGTCAGCGCCGCCGTCAGAAGCGGCAACCGTAATCCGCAACCGGCCGGACGCTACTCCCCTCTGCGCCGTCAGGCCGCGTTCGGCCTCAGCGACCTCCTCCAAAATCTGCTTCGCCCGTTCGTAGTAGAGAAGATCAGCCTCCGTCAGCGACAGATGGCGCGTCGTCCTCTCGACAAGCGTGGTGCCGAGGACTTCTTCGAGCGCGATGAGCTGGCGGCTCACGGAGGTCAGGGAAAAACCCAGCTGACGGCCTGCCGCCGACAGGTTTCCGGCATCCGCAATCCCGACGAACACCCGCATCGCCGCGAACTTGTCCATGAGCGCATTATCGCGAAAGACGGGAAGATGTTTCGCCAAATCTCCGGATACTGACCAAAACCACGAGGCTCTATGTGTCTGTCGTTGGAAGACAGAACAGAGGAGCGAGCCATGAAGATCTGCGTTTTCGGCGCCGGGGCGATCGGCGGTTACATGGCCGGGGAACTCGCATTGGCGGGCCATGAAGTGTCTGCCATTGCCCGCGGCGCGCACCTGGCGGCCATTCAGAGCCACGGGCTCAAGTTGATCGTGGATGGACAGACACGCACTGTGGATTTACCGGCAAGCGAGGACCCCGCCGCGTTTGGTCCGCAGGACGTCGTGATTTGCGCGCTGAAGGCGCAGCAGGCCCACGCCAGCGCGGGCGCGTTCGCTCCGCTGCTCGGTCCGCGCACCGCCGTTCTGACAGCGATGAACGGAATTCCCTGGTGGTATTTCTACAAGGAGCGCGGCGCGCTGGACGGCCATCATTTGGAAAGCGTCGATCCCGGTGCGGCGCAATGGAACGCGATTGGACCAGAGCGCGCCATCGGCTGCGTCGTCGATCCCGCCTGCGAGGTCGTGGCGCCCGGGGTGATCGAACATCGCCTCTTCAAGCGCTTCACTATCGGCGAACCCGACGGCTCCACCTCGGACCGCATCGTGGCCCTGCGCGCTGCCCTGGTTTCGGCCGGCTTCGATGCACCGATCCGCGACACCATCCGCTGGAGCATCTGGCTCAAGCTCTGGGGCAACGTCTGCTTCAACCCGATCAGCGCCCTTACCCTCGCGACCCTGGATCGCGTCACCTCCGAGCCCGGGCTGCGCGCCCTGTGCAAGTCCATGATGGCTGAAGCGCAGGCGATAACGGCATCGCTCGGTCTCACCATTCCCAAACATATGATGGAGCGGCGGCTGAACGCAGCCGGTTCCGTCGTCGGTCACAAGATTTCGATGCTGCAGGATCTCGAACGGGGCCGATCCCTCGAGATCGATGCACTCGTCACCGCCGTTCAGGAAATGGGCCGCCTCGTCAAGGTCCCAACGCCAACGATCGACGCGGTGCTTGCCTTGGTGCAGGAGCGCGGCCGGCAAGCTGGACTCTACAGTAACGACGTCAGCCCAATTGATGGGAGCGACGAATGCTCAGATTACAGGCTCGATTGAGCACCAAACAGGGCAGGCCTCGCGCCGCAGCAATCGCCCGCGCACTGGAAAAAGAGGAGAAGACAGTGACCATAGACAATGCATCTTACGACCGCTCATGGCCGGTGGCACGCAGCCCTCAACCGTCCTCGTCGATCAGCTTTGGCATGACGCTGGTGATGGCGATTGCGTGCGGCGTGGCGGCTGCCAACATTTACTATAACCAACCCATGCTCGGCATCATGGAAGCCGCCTTCCCGGGCCAGGTCACGGTGATCGGGCTCGTGCCAACGGCGACGCAACTCGGTTTCGCCGCCGGCCTTTTGTTGCTGGTGCCGTTGGGCGACCGCTTCGAACGGCGGCGTCTTATCCTGATTCAGTTCGCGGCGCTCGCGCTGTCGCTGGCCGCCGCTGCTCTCGCTCCCAACGCCTGGTCACTCGTGGTTGCTTCCGCACTCGTCGGAGTGACGTCAAGCGTGGCCCAGCAGATCGTGCCTTTCGCGGCCGAGTTGGCCGAACCGAGCCGCCGCGGCGCGACCATCGGAACCGTGATGAGCGGCCTGCTCTGCGGCATCCTGTTTGGCCGCGCCCTTGCCGGCGCCGTTGGCGACCACCATGGCTGGCGCGCCATGTTCTGGCTCGGCTTGCTCCTGGCGGTTGCGGTCGGCTTGTTGTTGGCGGGGGTCTTACCCAGAAGTCGGCCCAGGACGCGGGAAGGCTACGGCGCCCTTCTCAAATCTCTGGTCATCCTCTGGCGGGAAGAGCCGGAATTGCGACGGGCGACCATCATCCAGGGCTGTCTGTTCGGCTCGTTCAGCGTCCTCTGGACTATCCTGGCGCTGCAACTCGACGCCCGATACCACCTTAGCGCCGAAATCGCCGGCCTGTTCGGCATCGTCGGTGCGGTCGGCGTGCTCTTTGCCCCTATCGCCGGGAAGATCGCAGACCGAAGAGGCCCTCATGCCGTCATCGGACTTGGCAGCGTCATCATGCTTGCGTCCTGGCTGGTTTTTGAGGTGTGGGGCATGGTCGCCGGCCTGATCGTCGGCGTCATCTTGCTGGACTTCGGCGAGCAAGGTGCGCTGATCTCGAACCAGCACGTCATCTATGCGCTTCGCCCGGAAGCGCGTAACCGCCTGAACACGATCTTCATGGGCGGAATGTTTGTGGGCGGCGCGGTCGGCTCAGCGGGCGCGAGCCTGGCTTGGGAATTCGCCGGCTGGCCCGCTGTCTGCGCTTTCGGGGCAGCCCTGGTCGCAATCGCCTTGGGCCTGCATGCCTGCGGTCGTGTGGCCAAGAAGCGGGTGGGCTGAACACCATGCTACGGTGAGCCGTCCGTCATTTCTGGAAACAGGCGCAACCGTCGACACGGACGGTCAGACGGCGGTGGCGCCTTCAGTCTCTTTTTTGACGAAGCGGATCGTCCCGCACTCACCTCTTGGGATAGTGCGTGTAAATGTAATCCTGTGCCGCTACCGTCGTATGGCACGCATACCCGCATTTTGCGTCGTTGCCTTCCGGCGTAAACGTGTCGGAGGCGGCATCATAGTTGAAATTGCCGTAGGCCCATCCGTGGGTGTCCGGGAATCTCTTGGAATCTTTTTCAATTGTCGCAACCGCCTTGAGGGTATCGGGCACCATCACGAAATACGGGGCCACGGTGTTCTTTTTGAAGGTCCACTCGATTTTCACAATCTTGGACCCCTCGGGAAAAAGCTTGCCGTCCGCTGGCAGGCCTTGCCTGTACGCGTCCATCATCACCTCATTGGCAACGATGACCTTCAACAAAGTTTGGGTCTGACTGACGGCGACAACCTTCCAGTTCTCGTATCCTTTGAAGTCACCAAACGAGAGCTCGCCCAATTTCAGCGTGTACCTGTCCTGCGCCGCAAGGGCCACGGCTATACTGCCCAAGGTAGCAAGCACTCCCAGAATTATCGTAACCATCGAGGACGGTTTTCTAATCACGGCTCACTCCTGCGTTGTTAAATGGATAGCTCCTGCGTTGTGAATTCCAAGCCGACATCAACGGTGATCAGGCCGGCGTTGGCGCCAAGGAACGGCGCCAGCCAAGGCGGCTCTCAGGCCAGCATGATCCGGGTGATATCTTCGCCAGTGTCGGAATCGATCACGACGAAATCGACCTTTCGAGCGGCCCATTCGCGCAATTCATCGAGATCATGGTCGTCGAGATTGTCATCGACAAGGAATCCCCTTGGGAGGGATCTGGAGCGATGATATCTGATCCTGATCGGCTCTTGCCGTGCCATCGGATTGCTCCCACTTCCCTGCACACAATTGAAATTGCGAACAGCGCTAAGGCAGCCTTACGTTCCCTGGGGCGTTACTTCGATTTCGATCCAGCCTCACCGTATCGGGGACCGGCCGGAATTTAACAATTTCCGACATTGAAAGGTAGCCCCGCTGGAAACAGGTTTGTTGCCGGTTATTTCCGGACGCCGCCGCTCGCGATCAGCCAGCGCCGGCCATCCGTCACCTCTGGAAACAGGCCCCATATCGCCACGCATAATCACGCGGGCACGGCGGGCGTGGCCTGTTGCCGGCGGGGCATTCGTTGGGGGCGGCGCGAGTGGTCCAGCCATCGATGACGCATGCGCCCTGCGACGTGTCATGGCAGCCCGGTCCGCATCCGCCCGCCCTGGCCGCGCCGACGACGGCGAGGTTGCCGGCGAACGCAATGACAAAGAACAGATTCCTCACGATTGCCTCCATGATTGGAGGAGCCGGATGCCAAGAGATCCTGCAATCCGGTCTCCGACTGACTGACTTTGCAAGCTCGATATCAATACGTTGGCGTACCGGCGTTCCGCCGGCCACATTCCAGTGAATGATGATAGCAAAAACACGGACGAACGTGTTCACGAGCAGGTGTTTATTTCACTTCGACCACGGCAAGATGACGGACCGGAGCCTGCGGGGTCAGATGGCGGCGATAGTCTGCACTTCGACCAGGAAGGCTTCCTTGACCAGCCGGTCGACCATCAGAAGCGTGTTCGGCGGGTACTTGCCGTCCGGAAACATTTTTCGGAATTCGCGCAGGCGAAACGCCATGAATTTCGGGATGTCCTGCGAATGGACCAGGTAGGTCGTGAACTGAACGACGTTGGCCCAGGAGGCGCCGGCCGATCGCAGCGCCGCCTCGATATTGGAAAAGACCTGCGCGGTCTGAACGTCGAAGTCGCCTTCGCCGATCACGTTGCCCGCGGCGTCGCCCGACAGCATGCCGGCGATGAACAGGAATTCGTTCGCTCTTACCCGCGTCACATGGGTGTATTGCCCCATCGGAGGGCCGAGTTCTGCCGGGTTGTAGATGTTGATTTCCGCTGACATCGCTTCTCCTTTACGTGCTGTCCTAGAGCGTGATGAGCCTGCAGCGATTGATCACTGCTCCCTCTCCCCGCTCTTTCGCGGGGAGAGGGCTGGGGTGAGGGGCTCTCTCGGCATCGGGACTCGCGGAGAGCCCCCCTCAGCCGGATTGCTTCGGACGATGCTTCGCATCGCTCGGCGCAATCCGACCTCATCCCCGCAAGCGGGGCGAGGTGACCGAGTTCGCGCGTTGCCGATTCAACTCAAAGCCATCATGCTCTAGCGCCGCACCGAATTCGGATTCAATTCGGCTTCGCTCTTCGCCTCTTCGGTCAGCTCGGCCGAGAGCGCCGCGGTTTGCGCCGGCGTTCCCCAGCTCGGCGCATCGCTGCCGTCGCCCCACGCCTTCGGCCGGTAGAAGGTGTGGACGCCGAAACGGTACATCCTGGTCATTTCGCTGACCCAGGACGGGCGCACATAATAGGCATGGTAGTGCGTCGACTTGCCGACTTCCGGCAGCCAGATCTGGCCATCGAGCATCGCCGCGGCGATCTTCTTCGCGCGCTCCCACATCTCGGGCTCGCGAATGACGTCGGGATTGTTGTCGCAGGCGAAGGTGAACTGGCACGCCATATGGTGATTCTTGTTCTGGTAGACCACGCCGCACACCGTGTTCGGATAGAAGCCGGAGAAGGTGCGGTTCATCACCACTTGGGCGACCGCGATCTGGCCGCGCACCGCCTCGCCGCGGGCCTCGAAATAGACCGCTTCGGCAAGGCACTTCTCGGATTTGGCGCGCGCCTTCTCGTCCGCCAGGCCGAGCCGCTCGGCCGGCGTCTTGGCGTGCTGGTTGTCGGTGTTGACTTCGCCCTTGGGGGCGATGCTCTCGCCGCTTTCGCTTGTCTTCGAGGCTTCATCCGCCGCCCGCGGCAGCGATGCCAACACCTTCATGTCGGGATCGGGGGCGGCGACCTCCGGCGTGACGATCGAAGGCTCCTCGCCGGGCTGCCAGCGTTCCATGTTCCCGGCCAAGCCGCCGAGCGAGCCTCCGAAATAAAGGCTCGCGGTCTTCACCGAGAAGCCGTCGCGCGGCGGAGCGGGCTCGAGCGGGATCGGCGAGGCGTCGGGTGAGGTCTTGAGGTCGTCGAGCGGCTGGGCTTCGAGCGACATCGCGACATCGTATTGCGGAAGCGGCGGCGCGTTCAGCGCGGCCTGAAGCTCCGGATCGAGCGGCGCGCGCTCGACAGGCGGTGCGGCCGCGGTCTTGGCGCCGGCTACCGAGGCGTTGGAGGTCGACGGGTCCTCGAGCGCGGGCGCGGCATCGGCGGGCGCTGCAGGCGCGGGCGCGACGAGCCGGTCGCCCTTCAGCGTGCGATCGACCTTGGGGAAATCGGAAGCCTGGTAGCGCGCCGGCGCCTGCAGGATCGGGTTGCGCGTCACCGATCCCGTGACGTCGCCGCCCTGGTTGTCGAGACTGGCGAGAATGTAGGTCGCGGGATGCGGGATCGAAGTGCCGATCGGACGGCCGAACGAGAAAGTCGCGACCTGGATCGTGGAGGCTGCGGAGAATACCCGCGTCTGCCAGCGTTCGGCGACCCCGGGCTGCCGGGCCAGCAGCGAGGCGATATCCTGGTATCCGATCTCGGTCGGCATCAATGCGAAGACGCAAAGGCCGATTCCGAAGGACGCGAACCGCGCGCCCTTCGGCCGGTTACGCATTACTGACATCGTCAACTCACGCAACGCAACACATACGAAAATCGAATCCAGTACATCCGTGCAATTCGATCTTTTTTGGTGTTATCGAATTTAGGTTGCGAGGGAGTTAATCGGCGTTGCCCGCGCGACACAGGCAAGTATTGCTTGGCTTTGCGCCGTTGACATCGAAAAGCTTGGTAAACGGCCGTCCGAACAAAGTGGTAAATATCGCGTCAATGAAAATGATGAAGAAATTTGCACCCGCATAATTACGGGTTCCCGTATTTGCACGGTCTGGGCGAAGTCGTTGGATTGAACACTCGCCACTTCGGGAATCGGAAGCCAACCTATTCCGTCCGTGAGGCCTTGATGGCCAGCAACGCCCTCTTGAGCGCGGGCAGGTCGTCTTTCACTGCGTTCCAGATAATCTGGCTGTCGACCCGCTGGTACTCATGGCGCAGGATGTTGCCGATGCCGGCGATGTCCTTCCAGCGGACATCCTTGTGCTGTGACTTGAGCTCACGGCCAAGGTGGCGGCTGGCTTCGGAAATCACCTCAATACCGCGCTCCAGCGCCGACCGCAAAACCCAGGACCGCTCGTAGTCGCGGAGAGTTTTCCCGGCAATAGCCTTTTCGATTCCCCGGATCGCCTCAAGCATGTCGTGGATACCAAGCAGAGGGGAACGGGTCGCCATCAAAAGACCCGCGTGGCCTCGGCCTCAACCCGCTTGCGAATGAGAGGGTGAAGCCCTTTGCGCGTGGTCAGGTCCACATCTACGCCCAAGCCGTTTTCGAGTAAACGCTTGCTGGCGACCAAATCGAATGCGTTGAATTTGCCGCGGGGGTCATAATCGATAAAAAGGTCCAAATCGCTCTTGGCGCCAGACTTGTCACTGGCCATGGATCCAAACAAATATAGCGAAGTCGCGCCACGCGCCCTGAGGGCGTCGGCGAAAGTACGCAGCTTTCTAAGTGCTTCTGTCCGATTCACGGTCTTCCTCTGTCGCAATGATATAGGCCGCAGCAAAACCGGACGCCAGTCTCGAAACACAAATGTTGTGTTCTCAAGCCTGGCTGGCGACCGCCTTGCCGAGCGCGGCTTGGGCGGCGGCGAGGCGCGCGATCGGCACGCGGTAGGGCGAGCAGGAGACGTAGTCGAGCCCGATCGCGTGGCAGAACGCAACGGAAGCCGGATCGCCGCCGTGCTCGCCGCAGATGCCGACCTTGATGTTCGGCCGCGTCTTGCGCCCGCGCGCCACCCCGATCTTGACCAGTTCGCCGACGCCGTCGCGATCGACCGAGATGAACGGGTCGATCTCGAGAATCCCCTTGGCGATGTAGATGCCGAGGAAGCCGGCGGCATCGTCGCGGCTGATGCCGTAGGTGGTCTGCGTCAAATCGTTGGTGCCGAACGAGAAGAACTCCGCGGTTTTTGCGATATCGCCGGCCATCAGGCAGGCGCGCGGCAGTTCGATCATGGTGCCGACCTGATAGGAGAGTTTCTTGCCCGTCTCCTTCATCACCGATTGCGCCGTGGCGTCGATCCGCGCCTTGACCAGATCGAACTCGGCTCTGGTCGCGATCAGCGGCACCATCACCTCGAGCCCGACCGCCTTGCCGGTGCGCTTTTCGGCCTCGACCGCGGCCTCGAAGATGGCGCGGGACTGCATTTCGGCGATCTCAGGGTAGGCGATCGCCAGCCGGCAGCCGCGGAAGCCGAGCATCGGATTGAACTCGGCGAGATCGCGGGCGCGATCGGCCAGCCTGCGCGGATCGGTGTTCATCGCGCGCGCGACTTCCTCGATCTCGGCTTGGGTATGCGGCAGGAATTCGTGCAGCGGCGGATCCAATAGCCGGATCGTGACCGGCAGGCCCTTCATGATCTCGAACAGCTCGACGAAATCGGCGCGCTGCATCGGCAGCAGTTTCGACAGCGCGGCGCGGCGGGCCTGTTCGTCCTCGGCGAGGATCATCTCGCGCACGGTGCGGATGCGCGTCTCCTCGAAGAACATGTGCTCGGTGCGGCAAAGCCCGATGCCCTCGCCGCCGAACTTGATGGCGGTGCGGGCGTCCTCCGGGGTGTCGGCGTTGACGCGGACGCCGAGCTTGCGGAAGGAATCGGCCCAGCCCATCAGCGTGCCGAACTCGCCCGACATCGCCGGCTCGATCATCGGCATCCGCCCGGCCAGCACCTGGCCCAGCGAACCGTCGATGGTGATGACGTCGCCGGTCTTGAAGGTGCGCGAGCCGATGCTCATGGTGCCGCGGCCGTAATCGACGCGGATCGAGCCGCAGCCGGAGACGCAGGGCTTGCCCATGCCGCGCGCAACCACCGCGGCGTGCGAGGTCATGCCGCCGCGCGTGGTCAGGATGCCTTCGGCGGCGTGCATGCCGTGAATGTCTTCCGGTGAGGTCTCGATCCGCACCAGAATTACCTTGCGTCCGTCGGCCTGCAGTTTCGCGGCCTCATCCGAGGAGAACACGATTTCGCCCGACGCGGCGCCGGGAGAGGCCGGCAGCCCGGTGGCGATGACGTCGCGCTTGGCGGCGGGATCGATGGTCGGATGCAGCAACTGGTCGAGCGAGGCGGGATCGATCCGCATCACCGCGTCCTTCTTGCCGATCAGGCCTTCATTGGCGAGCTCGACGGCGATGCGCAGCGCCGCCTTCGCGGTGCGCTTGCCGCCCCTGGTCTGCAGCATCCACAATTTGCCCTGCTCGACCGTGAACTCCATGTCCTGCATGTCGCGGTAGTGCTTTTCCAGGAGCGTATAAATCCGCGTCAGCTCCTTGAAGGCTTCCGGCATCGCGGTTTCCATCGACGCCTTGTCTGAACCGGATTCGTTGCGCGCGTCTTCGGTGATGTCCTGCGGCGTGCGGATGCCCGCCACCACATCCTCGCCCTGGGCGTTGATCAGGAATTCGCCGTACAGCCGGCTCTCGCCGGTCGAGGGATTGCGCGTGAAGGCTACGCCGGTCGCCGAGGTCTCGCCCATGTTGCCGAACACCATCGCCTGCACGTTGACCGCGGTGCCCCACTCCTCCGGGATGTCGTGCAGCCGGCGATAGGTGACCGCGCGCGCATTCATCCAGGATGAGAACACGGCGCCAATCGCGCCCCACAACTGGTCGTGCGGATCCTGCGGGAAATCCTTGCCGGTCTCGCGTGCCACCGCATCCTTGTATTGGCCGACCAGGTTGACCCAGTCCTCGCCGGTCAGATCGGTGTCGAGGGTGTAGCCCTGGCTGTCCTTGAAGGTATCGAGGATATCCTCAAAATGGGAGTGCTCGAAGCCGAGCACGACGTCGGAATACATGGTGATGAAGCGGCGATAGCTGTCATAGGCAAAGCGGCGGTCGCCGGACATTTCCGCGAGCGCTTCGACCGTCGCATCGTTGAGGCCGAGGTTGAGCACGGTATCCATCATGCCCGGCATCGAGGCGCGGCCGCCGGAGCGTACCGAGACCAGCAGCGGATTCCTGGAGTCGCCGAACGCCTTGCCGGTCAGCTTGCCGACATGGTCGAGCGCCTTTTCGACCTGCGCTTTCAGCTCCTTCGGATAGCTCTTGTCGTGCGCGTAGAAATAGGTGCAGACCGAGGTCGGAATCGTGAAGCCGGGAGGCACCGGCAGGCCGAGATTGGCCATCTCGGCGAGATTGGCGCCCTTGCCGCCCAAGAGATCGCGCATCTCGGCTTTGCCTTCGGCGCGGCCGTCGCCGAAGGTGAACACCCATTTGCCGGCCTTTGCGGCGTCGCCTGCGGGCCTGGCCGGGACAACCTTGCCGGCCGGCTTCGGCGCGGCTTTCACGGGGCCCTTCTTGAGCGCCTTGCGAGCCGTGGCCGGCACCACGGGCTTCGCCCGGGCCGGCGCGGGGGGCCTTGATTTCACTACGGTTTTCTTGGATTTAGCTGCGGCTTTGGCCATGGCGTGCAATAATCCGCGAGAGGGGAGGAAGTTGCGCGCCTTACACCATTTTGAACGGTTCGGCGCAAGCCGCGAGTTCCCGGCTGGAACGCTACTGGTGCAGCCAAGTGAGCGCACCGAGGCCGATCAGGCCGATGCAGATCAGGTAGATCGCGACGATCAGGTTGAGCAGCCGCGGCATGATCAGGATCAGCACGCCGGCGATCAAGGAAATGATCGGTGAAATGTGGGCAGTCGTGATGACCATTGAAATCTCTCCAGATGGGCTTTGGGGGAAATCGAATCGAGGCTTCGCATTTTACCTGCCTGCGAAGTTCCACGATAGGAGACGCCTGTCCGTTCCACCGGTTCCCTCCCGCACAAAAAATGCCGAAAAATGCCGCGTTTGAGGCGCGACTTTTTTGGGAACGATGCCTTGGCCGATGAATTGGGAGGGGGATTGCGCGCCGGCCGCAAGGCCTGCGCGCGACCATCTCCTCAAGGAGTCGAGCATGCGGAACAAGTTACTTGTCATTGCGGCGATCGCCGGCGCCCTCGGCGCGCCGATCGCGGCGCAGGCGCAGGGCACCATCACGACGGGCGTTGCTCCCGGCGGGCCGGTGGTCGTCGGCGGCGAGGCCGATGGCATCGCGATCGACCAGCGGCCGGCGTTCCGCGAATATGTCATTCGCGAGCGGGTGCCGACCTACACCATTCCGGACCGCGTCATCGTCGGCGGCGTGCTGCCGGAGACCGGCGTCACCTATTACGACGTCCCGCAAGAGTACGGCGTCACGCCCTATCGCTACACCGTGGTCAACGGCCGGACCGTGCTGGTCGAACCGCGCACGCGCCGTATCGTTCAGGTGGTCGAGTAGCGTAGCGTCGGAGTGATCGCGTAGTTGCGTCTGAGTGATTTGTCCGGAAATCGCAGCGGCGCTTTCGGACATCGAGGCCCCGTCCGGTCCCCCGCCGGGCGGGGCTTTGTTTGACGTGGTCGCGAGTGCAGGGCGCTCAGCAATGCGAGCCAACGCGCCGAAATTTTTCACCGTCGTCCCGGCCTCCGAGCCGGACCCATACGCCGCGGCCGTTGTGTTGAGACACGCTGTTCGACGACTTTCGCGCCACCGCCGCCGCCTGTGAGTATGGGTCCCGGCTCGGAGGCCGGGACGACGTGGAGCACGGTCGCGCCTCGGATTCAAGTTTCAAACAGCTCCACACCCACCGTCATTGCGAGCGAAGCGAAGCAATCCATCTCGCCGCGCAAAGAAAGAATGGATTGCTTCGCGGAGCCTGTCATCGGGCGCGCATTCGCGCGACCCGTCGGCTCGCAATGACGAGCCTGTTCAGACTCTCTTTCTCACCACGAGGCGGTGAATCTTCTTGCCCGACGAAGCGCTCACGACTTCTTCGTCGAGCAGCGTTGCCGCGGCTGACAATTCCGCCCGCACCAGCGCGGCATCGAACGCCGCGTAGAGACGGCCGTGCTTGTCACGCTGGTCGGCCTCCTCCGTGACGCGCCAGCTCAGATAGAAGACGCCGCCGGGCTTGACGATATCGAGCATGCGGCGGACCGACGGCGCGATCTGCGCGCGGCCGAGATGCATGATCACGGTTTCGCACAGCACGCTGTCGAACGCACCGCCTTCGATGCCCTTCAACTCGGGCAACTCCGCATGCGCAAATTTCAGATGCGGATATCGCGCGCGCGCCTCGGCAAGCAGGCCGTCGGACGCATCATAGCCTGTCGCCGGATAGCCGTTGGCGTTGAGCCAGGCCACCTCGCGTCCGCTGCCGCAGCCGATATCGGCGGTCGAACCGCCCTTGATGAAAAAGCGCGCAACGATCTCCTGCAGATCGACCGGCGCCGGCTGCTCGTGCCAGTCCTTCGCATAGGCGGCCGCATCGGTGTCATAGGCGGCGAGGGTGTCGCGATCCACGGGATCAGCCCTCGATCCTGGAGAAATCGGCCACCGCTCGCGTCGCAGCGCGGATTTCGTTCAGCAGTTTCAGGCGGTTTTCGCGAACCTTTGGGTCGTCGTCGTTGACCTTGACCTTGTCGAAGAATGCGTCCACCGCCGGACGCAATTTTGCCATCGCGCTCATGGCGGCGGCGAAATCTTCGCTGGCGACGGCGGCGCTCGCCTCGACTTTCACCTGGTCGATGGCGTTGGCGAGCGCCTTTTCCTCGGCGAGACTGTAGAGCGCGGAGTCGGGCGCGCCGTCGAAACTGCGCTTGTCCTTCTTCTCTTCGATGGTGAGAATGTTGCTCGCGCGTTTGGTACCGGCAAGCAGATTCTTGCCGTCATCGGTATCGAGAAATTTGCCGAGCGCTTCCACCCGGCGAACTACCATCAGCAGATCGTCCTGACCTTCCAGCGCGAACACGGCATCCACGAGATCGTGACGCGCGCCCTGCTCGCGGAGTTGGACTTTCAGGCGGTCGGCGAAGAAACCGAGAAGGTTGCTCAAAACCTCAGCTGTTTTCGAATCAGAATGGCCAAATCTCTCTCTTGAGAGTATCGAGTTACGTTCCATAACTCTATCCGACAGAGAATCGCCGCCCAGGACGCCCTCCAAACGCGCTGCCGCTTCGAAATCTTTATCAAGCTCGGCGTCCCGAATATGCTCAGCAACCTCATAACTCGCTTCATTAAGGACATTTAGAAGATGCAGACGTTCTTGGTTGTCTAGCACTAATCTCGTCACCCCCAGCGCCGCACGTCGCAGCGCATACGGGTCCTTTGATCCCGTCGGCTTCTCATCGATCGCCCAAAATCCCACCAGCGTATCAATCTTGTCCGCGAGTGCCACGGCCACCGACACCGGATCGGTGGGCACGCGGTCGTTCGGTCCCTGCGGCTTGTAATGCTCCTCGCTCGCGGCGGCGACGGAGGCGTCCTCGCCCTGCGCCAGCGCGTAGTATTTTCCCATCAGGCCCTGCAGCTCCGGAAATTCGCCGACCACTTCGGTCAGCAAATCCGCCTTCGCCAGGTGCGCGGCGCGTTTTGTCTTCTCGACGTCGGCGCCAACCAGCGGCGCGATCTCGGCGGCGAGCCGCTCGATCCGCTTGATGCGCTCGGCCTGCGTGCCGAGCTTTTCGTGGAACACGATGTTGTCGAATTTCGGTAGGCGGTCTTCGAGCTTCGTCTTCAGGTCGGTGTCGTAGAAGAATTTCGCGTCGCTCAGCCGTGCGCGGATCACGCGCTCGTTGCCGGCGACGATGGTCTTGCCGCCGTCGGAGGCCTCGATATTGGCAGTGAGGACGAACTTGTTGGTCAGCTTCTTCGTCCTGGGATCGCCGACCACAAAGCATTTCATGTTGTTGCGAATGGTGGCGCGGATCACCTCGTCCGGGATCGACAGGAATCTCTCCTCGAACGAGCCCATCATCACGACGGGCCATTCGACGAGGCCTGCGACTTCGTCGAGCAGGCCCTGGTCCTCGACCAGTTCGAGATTTTGCACCTGCGCCAACGTTCTGGCGTCGCTGAGAATCGTGTCCTTGCGGCGCTCGGCATCGAGCACGACCTTCGCGTCCAGCAGTTTTGCCTCGTAATCCTCGAAGCGGCGCACATTGATCGCGGCCGGCGCCATAAAACGGTGGCCGTGGGTCGTCTGGCCGGCCTTGATGCCGTCGACGGCGAACTCGACGACATCGGGCTCCTCGGTCTCGAGGCCAAAGGTCGCGACGATGGCGTGCAGCGGCCGCACCCATTGCAGCGCGCCGGGCTTTGCCGAACGCTCGCCCCAGCGCATCGATTTCGGCCACGGGAAGGTGCGGATGATCACCGGCAGCATGTCGGCGAGCACGTCGATCGTGGCGCGGCCGGGCTTTTCGATCAGCGCAATGTAAAAATCGCCCTTCTTCGGATCGCGCTGGATCTTGGCTTCCTCGATCGAGGCAAGCCCGGTGGCCTTGAGAAAACCCGCGATCGCCGCCTCCGGCCCGCCGACGCGCGGGCCCCGGCGCTCCTCCTTCAGGTCGGATTGCCGGACGGGAATGCCGTGCACCGTCAGCGCCAGCCGCCGCGGCGTCGCGAACGCCTTCGCGCCTTCATAGACAAGGCCCTCGGCGACCAGCCTGTCGGTCACCATGCGCCGCAGATCCTCGGCCGCCTTTGCCTGCATCCGCGCGGGTATCTCTTCCGAGAAAAGTTCGAACAGAAGATCGGGCATTTACTTACCCTCCCCTCGATGGGGAGGGTCGCCTGCCGCAGGCAGGCGGGGTGGGGTGACAGTGATGATGTCGTGGATGGTCTCAAGCACCGCGTCGGTCCTGCTCATCACATCGTTATTCCAGAATCGTATCACTCTATAACCTTCCGATTGCAGCCAGCGCGTCCGGACTTCGTCGCGGCGACGCCCCTCATCATCTCCGTGTTGCGATCCATCGACCTCGACGATAAGCCGCTCTGCCAAACAGGCGAAATCGGCAATATACGGTCCGATAACCACCTGCCTCCTGAAGTGACTTCCCTTCACATCTAATCTTCGCAAATGCCGCCAAAGAATTTGCTCAGCGGCCGTAGTGTTTGCGCGCAGCCGGTTCGCAGTTTTGCGCTTGAAGTCGCTGATTGGCTTCCTTGCCATATCGCTACCACTTTCACCCCACCCCGCTCGCCCAAGCATGGGCGAGCGACCCTCCCCCTCAAGGGGAGGGTAAAGACCCCACCCCGCCCGCTTCGGTATGCATCCAGGCTTCGCCGCAGGCTTTTGCCAGTTCGCGGACGCGCATGATGTAGCTCTGACGTTCGGTCACCGAGATCACGCCGCGGGCATCCAGCAGGTTGAAGACGTGGCTCGCCTTGATGCACTGGTCGTAGGCCGGCAGCGCCATCAGGTGCTCGCGGCGGTTGCCCTCTTTCCATCCGGCGGCGAGATATTTCCTGCAGGCCTCTTCCGCCATCCTGAACTGCTCGAACAGCATGACGGTGTCGGCATATTCGAAATTGTGCCGCGAATATTCCTGCTCGGCCTGCAGGAATATTTCGCCGTAGGTGACCTTCTCGGCGCCGTCGCGGCCGTTGAAATTGAGGTCGTAGACGCGGTCGACGCCCTGCACATACATTGCGAGCCGCTCCAGCCCGTAAGTGAGTTCGCCCGCGACCGGCGCGCATTCGGCGCCGGCGACCTGCTGGAAGTAGGTGAACTGCGACACCTCCATGCCGTCGCACCAGCATTCCCAACCCAGCCCCCAGGCCCCGAGCGTCGGGCTCTCCCAGTCGTCCTCGACGAAGCGGATGTCGTGCAGGCTGGAATCGATGCCGATCGCGGCGAGCGATTTCAGGTACAGCTCCTGCAGGTCCGGCGGCGATGGTTTGATGATCACCTGGAACTGATAATAGTGCTGCAGCCGGTTGGGGTTTTCGCCGTAACGGCCGTCCTTCGGCCGGCGCGACGGCTGCACATAGGCGGCCTTCCACGGTTTTGGGCCAAGCGCGCGCAGCGTGGTGGCGGGGTGAAAGGTGCCCGCGCCCATTTCCATGTCATAGGGCTGCAGGATCACGCAGCCCTGATCGGCCCAGAACCGCTGCAGGGCGAGGATAAAACCCTGGAACGAACGTTCCGGGCGCATGTGCGGGGGCAGAGAATCCATCGTCGATTCGGTCTTCGCTGAAAGCGGGGCGGAAGCGCGCGGGACCGTATCGGTGGGGGGGCGGGGAATCAAGGCAACCGCGAAGGGCCGTTGCCGCGAAACCCCCGAGAGGGTGGGAGCCGCTTTCAGCCCGGCCGATAGGCGCCGGTGGCGGGGTCGCGGCGCAGCGTCGGGATATCGCCGGAACGAGCGGGTTCGGCGACCCGTGCGAGGCGGGCTTCTTCCAGTTCCCGGTTGACCTGTAGCGCGGCGCGGTAGGCCCAGCGGACTACCGCCAGCCCACCCAGGACGCCCGCAAAGACGATCAGCGGCGGCATCGGTCGATCCTTGTCGTTCATTCGTCACGCCCCATCAGATATTCTCGCGCAAGCCGGCCGCGCCTGCAATCGCCTTCTCCGGGACCAAATGGCGCGGACACGAAAACGTCAAAACCCGAATTTCGCCCAAATTGCGCGGGTCTCCAGCGCGGAAATCACCTCGTCCGGCAGACCCGCGATGACGCTTTGTTGATGAAGCGCGCCGGCGCCCGCCGCCTTGCGGCCGAACAGGCTGGAGAGCAACCCAGTGGACGGCGCGATCACCGGCGTCACGACCTTCTCGCCATAGCGGTCGCGCAAGGTCGAACGCAGGTCGCCGATCGCATCCGCCAGCCCGAGCGACACCGAGGTTTCGCCGGCCCAATATTCGCCGGTAAACAGCACGCTGTCTTCGCCCTTCAGCCTGGTACCGCGGCTTTGTTTCACCAGCGCGATGAAGATGGCGTGGATCTCGCGCTGAAGCGCTTTGACGCGCGCAACGTCGTCAGGGTTCTCCGGGAGAAACGGATCCAGCATCGCCTTGTGCTCGCCAGCGGTATAGAGCCGTCGCTCGACGCCGATCCGTTTGATCAATTCCTGGAAGCCGAAGGTGCCGCCGACCACACCGATCGAACCCAGGATCGAGGACGGATCGCAAAAAATCTCGTCACCCGCGCACGCGATCATATAGCCGCCGGATGCCGCGACATCCTCGACGAACACCAATACCGGCAGTTTCTTCTCCGCCGCCAGTTGCCGGATGCGAAGGTAGATCTGGCGCGATTGCACCGGCGAGCCGCCGGGCGAATTGATTACGAGCGCCACCGCTTTGGCGTTCTTGGTCGCAAACGCGCGCTCGAGAATCCGCGCTACTCCGGAAAGCGACATGCCGGGCCGCAGCGGCGTCACCGCGCCGATCACGCCGGACAGCCGGACCACGGGGACGACGGCGGTTCCAGGCCGCAGCCGCGCCGGAACCAGTTGCATCAGCCGCTCGACCAGGCCCGACCAGCCTGCGCGATCACTTTTTCGTTCGTTCATGCGGTTACCTCAATCTTAACCATTTCTTATAGCACCCCTGTCATGAATCGATGGAACAGCTTTTGCATTGCCGTGGTTGTTAGCTGCAATGGCGCGGCGGAGAAAGACATGAAAGCTTACCTGCTGATGATGCTGATCGGTGCAATTTTCACCGCAATTCATTTCACTTCGGCGCCAAAACCGGGATCGAAGACGCTCCCGCGATAATAAACGCCCCGCAAATCCTCGGCCTCACCGTATCGCCATCGGCAACACCCCCTTCCCGGCCAGAATCTCCTGCAGCTGTTTATTGGGCAGTGCTGACTCATCCTTGAGCAGCAGCGCGGCGTGCATCTGAAGCGGCGCCTTGCCACCCTTGACCGCGCACACCAGTACACGAATCGCCGGTGTCGCCGCGTCGGCATGAACGGGAAGAATTTCGAGACTGCCAAAGCCGCGATCGAGCGCGGCCAGCACGTCCCTTAGCCCATCGGCGCGCCAGATCAGGCTGAGGACGCCGCCGGATTTGAGAATTCGCCGGCTGGCGTGAATCCAGCGTTCGAGCGTTGCCTCGCTCGCCACATGCGCGGTCGCGCGGGATGGGTTCGGCGAGGCGCGGTGCCGCAGCGAATCGTTGAACGGCGGATTCATCAGCACGACGTCGACGCTGTCGGCTCGCAGACCCGCCTCGGCAAAGACCGGGGCTTCGGAGGTGACGTCGAGCACGATGATTTCCGCGGGAATCGCATTGGCCTGCGCATTGTCGCGCGCGAGCGCGGCGAGCCCGGAATCAATCTCGACCAGCACCAACCCGATGCCGGGAACGCGGCTGGCGAGCGCTAGACCCGCAGCACCTACGCCAGCGCCGAGATCGGCCACGCGGTCGCCGGCTTGCGCGCGTGTCACTGCTGCCAACAGCATCGCATCGTGGCCGGCGCGGTGACCGGTTTTCGGTTGTCGCAGACGCAACCGGCCGCCGAGAAACGCATCCTCGGTAAACCGGCCCGCCTCAGTCATCGGCCCGCAATTCGTGGGCGAGACCGGCGTCGGCGAGCAGCTGGCGCGCCTGCCGGTTGTCGTCCTCATGCACCAGGATCCGGCGCGGCAGGATGCCGAGCGAGCCTTCGATGATGCTCATGTTCTGATCCAGCACCAGATGATGGATATTGGCGCCATCGAGCAGTGAGCCTACCGCCGAAACCAGCACAATATCGTTGGTCCGCACCAATTCCCGCAATTTCGTGCTCCTTTTTGGACCGAACCGACGCCGCGGCAGCCTGTCGCCGCATCGCGCCCTTGCCGCTTCGGCCCTCGCTTTCTATTGTTATATGGATAGTGCCGATTGGGCAAAAGTGGAGACCAGCGCGTGGCGGTTATTGTACCCTTCGAGAGCCCGGCGGGCGCCTCCATCGATCAGCTGGTCGCCCTGGTCTCGTCCGACATGGAACGGGTCAACACCACCATCCTGTCCCGGACCGGCTCCGAAGTCACCATGATCCCCGAGGTCGCCAACCACCTGATCTCCTCAGGGGGAAAACGGCTGCGCCCGATGCTGACGCTGGCGATGGCGCAGCTCGCCGGCTATTCCGGCGACGGCCATATCAAGCTCGCGGCGTCAGTCGAATTCATGCATACCGCGACGCTGTTGCACGACGACGTCGTCGACGAAAGCGAACTGCGGCGCGGCAAGCTGTCGGCGCGCATGCTGTGGGGCAACGAGGCGAGCGTGCTGGTCGGCGACTTCCTGCTCGGCCAGGCGTTCAAGATGATGGTCGAGGTCGGCTCGTTGCCGTGCCTCGACGTGCTCTCGACCGCGGCGGCCGTCATCGCCGAGGGCGAGGTGATGCAGCTCTCCGCCTCCAAGGACACGACCACGACCGAGGACGCCTATCTCGAGGTGATCCGCGCCAAGACGGCGGCGCTGTTTTCGGCCGCCTGCGAGGTCGGCCCAATCCTGGCCAGGCGCGGCAGAGCCGAGACCGAGGCGTGCCGCGGGTATGGCGCCAATCTCGGCGTCGCGTTCCAGCTGATCGACGACGCGCTGGACTACGGCGGCTCCTCCGCCAAGCTCGGCAAGAATGTCGGCGACGATTTCC
>NZ_DATHOP010000204.1:0-67506 GCF_035484855.1 Bradyrhizobium sp. | reverse complement strand
CCCCGAGGAGGAGCCGGCCAAGGCGTCCGCCGTGGCGGATGCGAACATCCGGGTCGGCGTCGGGCTGCTCGACAAACTCATGGATCTGGTCGGGGAACTCGTGTTGACGCGGAATCAGATCCTCCAGTTCAACGCGGAGCGCGAGGATGCCGCCCTCAACGCGACTTCCCAGCGGCTGAATCTGATCACTACCGAGTTGCAGGAAGGCGTCATGAAGACGCGAATGCAGCCGATCGGCAATGCCTGGCAGAAGCTGCCGCGCATCGTGCGCGACCTCTCGGGCGAACTCGGCAAGCAGATCGAGCTCGAGATGCACGGGGCCGACACCGAGCTCGACCGCCAGGTGCTCGACCTGATCAAGGATCCCCTGACCCACATGGTGCGCAACTCCGCCGACCACGGCCTGGAGACGCCGGCCGAGCGGGCGGCCAACGGCAAGCCCGAGCAGGGCACCATCAGACTGTCGGCCTATCACGAAGGCGGCCACATCATCATCTGCATCGCCGACAACGGAAGAGGCCTCAACACCGAGAAGATCAAGGCCAAGGCGATCTCCTCAGGTCTCGTCAACGAGGCCGATCTGGAGAAGATGACCGAAGCCCAGATCCACAAGTTCATCTTCGCGCCGGGCTTCTCGACGGCGGCCGCCGTCACCTCGGTGTCCGGCCGCGGCGTCGGCATGGACGTGGTGCGCACCAATATCGACCAGATCGGCGGCACCATCGACGTCAAGTCGGTGGCCGGCGAAGGCTCCAGCGTTACCATCAAGATCCCGCTGACCTTGGCCATCGTCTCCGCTTTGATCGTGGAAGCCGCCGGCGACCGCTTTGCCATTCCCCAGCTCTCGGTGGTCGAACTGGTGCGGGCTCGCGCCAATTCCGAGCACCGCATCGAGCGCATCAAGGACACCGCGGTATTGCGCTTGCGCAACAAGCTACTGCCGCTGATGCACCTCAAGAAGCTCCTGAAGATCGACGACGGCTCCTCCTCCGATCCGGAGAACGGTTTCATCGTGGTGACGCAAGTCGGCAGCCAGACCTTCGGCATCGTGGTCGACGGCGTGTTTCACACCGAAGAAATCGTGGTCAAGCCGATGTCCACCAAACTGCGCCACATCGACATGTTCTCCGGCAATACCATCCTGGGCGACGGCGCCGTGATCATGATCATCGACCCCAACGGCATTGCCAGGGCGCTCGGCGCCGCGGGCTCGGCCTCCCATGAGATAGCCGACGAGAACGCCGCTTCGCGTGCATCCGCCGCGGAGCAGCTGACCTCGCTATTGGTGTTCCGCGCCGGCACCAACCAGCCCAAGGCGGTGCCGCTCGGCCTCGTCACCCGGCTGGAGGAATTGCCGACCGACAAGATCGAGCTCTCCAACGGTCGCTACATGGTGCAGTACCGCGAGCAATTGATGCCGCTGGTGCAGATGGCCGGCGTCAGCGTCCAGACCTCGGGCTCGCAGCCGATCCTGGTGTTCGCCGACGACCGCCGTTCGATGGGGCTGGTGGTCGACGAGATCATCGACATCGTCGAGGAGCGGCTCAACATCGAGGTTGGCGGCTCGGAAGCCGGCATTTTGGGCTCCGCCGTGATCAAGGGCCAGGCCACCGAGGTGATCGACGTCGGCCACTTCCTGCCGATGGCGTTCCCCGACTGGTTCACCCGCAAGGAGATGACGCCGTCGGCTTCGGCGCAGTCGATCCTCCTGGTCGACGATAGCGCGTTCTTCCGCAACATGCTGGCGCCGGTCTTGAAGGCCGCGGGCTACAAGGTCCGGGTTGCCCCCAACGCCCAGGAGGGCCTCACCGTGTTGCGCTCGGGACAGGTCTTCGACGTGGTCCTGACCGACATCGAAATGCCCGACATGAACGGCTTTGAGTTCGCGGAAGTCATCCGGGCGGACGCGCATCTGAGTTCGCTGCCGATCATCGCGCTGTCCTCGATGGTGTCGCCGGCGGCGATTGAGCGCGGCAGGCAAGCTGGGTTCTACGATTACGTCGCCAAGTTCGACCGTCCCGGCCTGATAGCGGCGCTGAAGGAACAGACTGCCGAAGTCCATCGGGCGGCGGCATAGGGGACCGGAGCATGACCAGCAAAATCAATCCGAGTGAAGGCACCGTCGCCGAATACGTCACCGCGATGATCGGCGGCCAATTGTTCGGGCTGCCGATCTCCCGCGTGCAGGACGTGTTCATGCCGGAGCGGCTGACCCGGGTGCCGCTGTCGCCGGCGGAGATCGCGGGCGTGCTCAATCTGCGTGGCCGCATCGTCACCGTGGTCGACATGCGCGCCCGCCTCGGCTTGCCCAAAAACGACGACGGCAAGCCGCCGATGGCGGTCGGCGTCGACCTGCGCGGCGAATCCTATGGGCTCTTGATCGACCAGATCGGCGAAGTGCTGCGGCTGCCCGATAACGGTCGCGAGGACAACCCCGTCAACCTCGATCCCCGCATGGCCAAGCTCGCCGGCGGCGTCCACCGTCTCGACGGCCAGCTCATGGTCGTCCTCGACGTCGATCGCGTCCTCGAAATCGTGCCCGACATGCTGGCGGCATAAGGCCGGCGGCGGGCAGTACCACTGTTGGAATCGAAACGTCCCGTCAGGGATTAGAAGAAGTAGAGGCTGAAATGAGAACATGTCTCGTAGTGGATGATTCGAGCGTCATCAGAAAAGTCGCAAGGCGCATCCTGGAAGGGCTCGACTTCCAGATCATCGAGGCCGAGGACGGCGAGAAGGCGCTGGAAGTCTGCAAGCGCGGATTGCCGGACGCCATCCTGCTGGACTGGAACATGCCGATCATGGACGGCTACGAGTTCCTCGGCAATCTGCGCCGCATGCCCGGCGGCGACGCGCCCAAGGTCGTGTTCTGCACCACCGAGAACGACGTCGCGCATATCGCGCGCGCGCTGCATGCGGGCGCCAACGAATACATCATGAAGCCGTTCGACAAGGACATCGTGACCGCGAAGTTCCAGGAAGTCGGTCTGATCTGATCTGTCTGTCTTCGATCCGGCGGCTGAATGCCTTCGGCGTTATCGTCTCAAGTATGCCGTTTTCAGCCTGACCCGGTGAGTGATGAGTGTGACGTTGACAAGTTCCTCCGCCCTGCCGAGCTCGACTCGACAGGAGCCGCTGCGGGTGATGGTGGTCGACGATTCGGTCGTGATCCGGGGGCTGATCTCGCGCTGGGTCGAGGCCGAACCGGACATGGTGGTCGCGGCATCGCTGCGCACCGGGCTTGACGCCGTCAACCAGCTCGAGCGCGTCAATCCCGACGTCGCCGTGCTCGACATCGAAATGCCCGAACTCGACGGCATCTCCGCGCTGCCCCAGCTGTTGGCGAAGAAGCGCAACCTCATCATCATCATGGCCTCGACGTTGACCCGCCGCAACGCCGAGATCAGCTTCAAGGCGCTCTCGCTCGGCGCCTCGGACTACATTCCGAAGCCCGAAAGCACCCGCGAAGCCGGCGCCGCCGAAATCTTTCACCACGACCTGATCCAGAAGATCCGCAACCTCGGCGCCAAGGTCCGCCGCCCCGCGCCGGTTTCGTCGCCGCCGCTGGCGCCCGCGCTCACTTCGCAGCGTGAGCCGTCGCACCGGCCGCAACTGGCCGCGGTTGCACAACCGCAGCTGATGCGCCGTGCCTTCAGCACCCAGGCGCCGCGCGCGCTGGTGATCGGCTCCTCGACCGGCGGCCCGCAGGCGTTGATGACGCTGGTCACCGACATCGGTCCGGTGATCGACCGCTTCCCGGTGCTGATCACCCAGCATATGCCGCCGACCTTCACCACCATCCTCGCCGAGCATCTGGCGCGCTCGAGCCGCCGGCCGGCGCACGAGGCCGTCGATGGCGAGATCGTCAAGGCCGGCCGGATCTATCTCGCGCCGGGCGGCCGCCACATGCGCGTCGTCCGCCATGGCACTGATGCCGCGATCGCGCTCGACGACGGGCCGCCGGTCAATTTCTGCAAGCCCGCGGTCGATCCCCTGTTCGCTTCCGCGATCGACATCTGGCAGGCCGGCGTTCTGGCGGTGGTGCTGACCGGCATGGGTTCCGACGGCATGCGCAGCGGCAAGGAGATCGTCGCCGCCGGCGGCAGCGTGATCGCCCAGGACGAAGCCTCGAGCGTGGTGTGGGGAATGCCGGGTGCGGCCGCCAATGCCGGCATTTGCGCCGCGATCCTGCCGCTCAACCAGATCGCGCCGAAACTGGTCCGGCTGTTCGCGGGAGATCGCTCGTGACGCCGCTGGACTACGAGTTTCTGCGCAAGTTCCTGAAGGAGCGTTCCGGCCTCGACCTGTCCGCCGACAAGCAATATCTGGTCGAAAGCCGGCTGATCCCGCTGGCGCGAAAATCGGGACTGCCGGGGATCGCCGAGCTGGTGGCGAAGATCAAGTCCGGCGCCGAGGCGTTGATGTCGGAGGTGGTCGAGGCGATGACCACCAACGAGACTTTTTTCTTCCGCGACAAGATTCCGTTCGATCATCTGCGGGAGACGATCTTCCCGGCGCTGGTGCAGGCGCGCGCCGGCCGGCGCTCGCTGCGGATCTGGTGCGCGGCCTCTTCCACCGGACAGGAGCCGTATTCGATCGCGATGTGCGTGAAGCAATTCACCGGCCTTTCCGGCTGGCGCGTCGAAATCGTCGCCACCGACCTGTCGCAGGAAGTGCTGGAGAAATCCAAGGCCGGAATCTACAGCCAGTTCGAGGTGCAGCGCGGCCTGCCGATCCAGATGCTGGTCAAGCATTTCACGCAAATCGGCGAGCTGTGGCAGCTCAACGCCGATATCCGCGGCATGGTGCAGCACCGGCAGCTCAATCTGCTGCAGGACTTTTCCCATCTCGGGACCTTTGACGTGATCTTCTGCCGCAACGTCCTGATCTATTTCGACCAGGACACCAAGGTCGGGATCTTCGATCGTTTGGCGCGGCTGCTCGATACCGACGGCGTGCTGTTGCTCGGCGCCGCCGAATCCGTGGTCGGGATCACCGACGCCTTCAAACCCTATCCGGAGAAGCGCGGGCTGTACCGGCTGAATGCCGATCGGGGCCGCTCCGGCATGACGCCGACGCTGAAAGCCGTGGCTTCGGCGCGCTGAAGCAAAAGCGCTTTCAAAGGATCGCGTGCGGCAAAAACCGTGACGTGTTGCCGGTGACCGGATTTTCGTCCTCGCGGATCGACAGCCCGCAGGGCGCGTGATCGACCAGCCAGCTGCCGATCACCGGATACTGGTTCGAAAAATTCGGCAGCGGTGCCAGCGCCTGGCGAATGAAACCCTCGGCGCCATAGGGCCCTTCCTGCTGCACGATCGTGGTGCCGCCGCTGACCAGGGTGACATTGGCGCCTTCGCGCGAATAAAGCGGCTTGCGCACGAACGAGGTACCGAGGCTGGCCGCGTTCGGGTCATCCTCGAAATAGGCCGGCAGCAGATTGGGATGGTTCGGAAACATCTCCCACAGCAGCGGAAGAATGCCCTTGTTGGAGAGGATCGCCTTCCATGGCGGCTCGATCCAGCGCGTCGGCGCCCTGGCGAGCCGGCTGCCGAACTCGTCGTGAAACATCCACTCCCAGGGATAGAGCTTGAAGGCGAGTTCGATGTCGCGGTTGTCGAGATCGACGAAGCCGCCGTCGTCGCGCCATCCGATGTGTTCGATGTCGATGGACGTCGTCCCCAGGCCGGCCTGCCTTGCGGTATCTTCGAGATAGGCCAGCGTGCCGGCGTCTTCGGTGCTTTCGATCATCCCCGCGAGATGAAGGTGCCGTTCGCTGCCAAACTTTTTCCACGCTTCGATCAGGCGCTCATGGATGGAATTGAACTGGTCGGCGTGCGGCGGGATGATGTGCCGTTCGATCGCCTGCTCCAGCCAGGTCCATTGAAACACCGCCGCCTCGAAGATCGAGGTCGGGGTATCGGCATTGTATTCCAGCAGTTTCGCCGGTCCCCGTCCGTCGAAGGCGAGATCGAGCCGGCCGTAGAGGCTGCCTTCGTCGCTATTCCAGCTTTCGGAGATCAGTGGCCAGAACGCTTGCGGTATCTTCAGGCGGCGCAGGATTTCTTCGTCGCCGATCGCGCGGCCGGCAAGCTCGAGACACATGGCGTCGATTTCGCCGGTAGGTCCCTCGATTCCGCGCTCGATCTGGTCCAGCGTGAAGGCATAATAGGCGCGCTCGTCCCAATAACGCTCGCCGTCAAGGGTATGAAAATCGAAGCCCGCGCCTTCGGCGGTCTGGCGCCAATCGTCGCGCTCGGGACAGGCGATGCGCTGCATGGACGGCTGCTAGCCGCCTCCGTGAGGATGTCCGCCATGGCCGTGGCCGCGAAAACCGCGCGGCACGCCGCCGAAGCCGCCATAGATCGCGCGGCAATAGGGCCGACCGTCCGGGCCTGGCACGACGGTGAGGCCGGGGCCGCAACCCTCCCGCGGCACAAAGCCCATGGAGACCGCGCCCACGGCTGCAGTCCCCATCATGGTCAGAACGACGCGGCGCGAACGTTTCATGGTTTTCAGTCCCTGCGCGATTCGGGGAGTTTCCTGCAACGACCAGTCTCCATCATTTGGAGGCAGCGAGGCAAGCGAAAGCCGGTCATTTCACAGCATCGTGCGGCGTTCGCCGCCTCGCACCGACCTGGAATTTTCGCTACGCGACTCCAGAGGAGCCAGCAACGATATCAGGCTCCTGATTGATTTCCTGCACGCCTGCGCTCGTTCGGCAAATCATCATGGCCTCACGCAGGCTCCCCGCCACCAGGTCGGCCTTGGCGGTCTCCCGCAACGCTTCCAGGGAATCCTTGTCGATATCCTCGGCCCAACAGCCGAGCAGGATGGTGGCCTTGGGCAACCTGCGGCGAAGGCGCCGAACCGAGTACCGCATATGGGCGGGACTGCTCGCGTCGAGGTAAGACAGGCAGACGATTGCGACACCGGTGGTCTCCAGCCGCAGGATATTGGTCGTCGAAAGCGCAACCGCGGGTTCAACCCGGGCAGCCAGACCGTGAGCATTGGAAAGCTGCGCAAACAGCACCGCGGCGGCTTCGTCGAGGAGGGTGCGCCCGGCCAGGCAAAGCACTGGAGCCTCGCCCTGCCAGCTGAGGGGAAGATCGGTTTTTCGAACGACGGGCAAATTGCTGGAGATGGCGGTATCGGGTACGGCTTCAATCGCAGCTGCGGCTTCCGCGTCCATGGTCGGGGACGCTATCTCCGGTATCGAGTCATCCTGGGTGGAAAGGTCGCTGGCAAACTCGGTGACGGCATCGCGAATTTTGGTCATGCGAGCCTGGTCCAGGGTGCCGCGCTTTGCATCGACCTGGGCCAGCTGCAGACCTTTGAGCGCGACCTCGTCAAAATAGGAAGACAGCGATTTTTCCTTCAGGAATTCCTCGGCCTTTCCTGCGGCCTCGGTCGGATCGCCGGCAAGCATCCGTTGATAGAACATTTCCGGCGGTGAAAGAGCGGGCCTGTCACCGAAGATCACATCGAGAAATTCGAGCCGCTCGACATGACGTCCCAGCACGACGAGGCAGACCGTCAATGGCGTTGCCAGCACAAGCCCGATCGGTCCCCACAGCGCCGTCCAGAACGTCGCTGAAACGACGATCGCGACGGGGGAAAGTCCGGTGCTCTGGCCATAGACCAGCGGTTCGATGGCCTGGCTGACGACCGGACCCACACCCAGAAACAGCGCAAGCGTCCAGGCGAGCATCGTCCACCCGGGATCGACAGCCGCGGCTATCGCCAGTGGAAAGGCGGCCGAGATCACCGAGCCAATATAGGGAACGAAGCGCAGGACGGCGGCCAGAATGCCCCACAGGATCGCGCTGGGCACACCGATGAAGGAAAGCCCCAGCCCGATGATCAGGCCAAAGGTCGCGTTGATCATCAATTGAGCAAGGAACAGTCGGCTGAGGCGGGTCGCGGCATCGTCCAGCGCCGCTGTCGTTCGTTGCAGGTCATGAGAGCCCGCGAGCCGTATCAGGCGGTTTCGAAGATCCTCGCGCTGAATCAGGATGAAGATCACGAATATGATGATGATGCCGGTGGTCGCGAGCGGGTTCAGCAACGGTGCAATCAAGCTCCGCAAGTTTTCCAGTGCCCCTGGATCCGGCTGGCGCACTTCAACCGGGACCGGAGTTATCGAACCCGCGGAATTTGAGCCGCCGAGACGGTCGAGGGATCCGCGGGCGGATTTGTCGTCTTTCGGCTTGTCCAGCTCCCTGCTCAGCTCTTGAAGCATGTCGGCCGCGCGTTCCAGTGTGCCACTGCTCGCGGTGGCGCCCCGAACCGACTTGATCTTTTCTCGCATTGTCGATTGATAAACCGGAAGATCGCCAGCCAGCTGGGTCAGCTGATTTGCGATCAAGGTGCCCAATCCGAAAATGACCATGAAGGCCAGAACGACGACGCTTACGACCGCAAAACCTCGTGGAATACGCGCACGCTGCAGCTGTCCGACGAGCGGTGCCAGTACAAAGCTGAGCAAGATTGCCAGGGCAATGGGTACGAAGATGTCGCGACCGAAATACAGCGCGCCAATCAACAGCGCCGCCAGAATGGCGGATGAAACCGCACTCAGCAAGGCAATCAGCTCTTCCGTGGTGCGTCCGTTGTAGATTTTTCGGGCGATCAAACTCATTGCGAATCTCTGAAGAAGGCGGACATGAGTCGATCGACAGCCGGAATCCGGATGTCGCTCAAACCGATCCCAGGGAGAGGAGGCAGGCAAAGGACACAAGCAGTTAGCGGAAATTAGGTTCCGATGCTCAAATCAGCGCGACTGCCAGGAAAGCCGTTGTTGCTTCCGCGAATTCCTCAATTCGAGGATGTAACTGCGAAGGGCACGTCTGGCTACAAGACTGAAGCGCCGCGCCCGTTGCCATCCCCTGAAGGATTCGACCCACTCGCGGGCCTGGCGCACCTTGTCGTAGCACCACGCGAAAGCCGGAATTGACAACAGCTTGGCACGGCTGATGCAGAAAAGACGTTCAATCAGCACGAGCTTGAGAATTTCGCCAATGAGAAGGGCCGTCAGCCCGCCCATGATGTGGCCGGTTGCGGTCAGATAGGCTGCGACAGGCTTGACCGGCTCAAGCGTAACGACCGGCACCATGAACAGTGCGAGCGTGGGGTAGGGCCGCAGCGACACGATCCATGCCCGCAGGCGATCGAAAATCCACAGCCCGGCAAGCCGGCGAGCGAGGGGTCTCGCGACCGTCAAGAAGATGGCGTCCACCAGGAAGTAGATGACGGCAACCAGCAACACCAAGGGTTTGAAGATGCGGTTCACGTTGGTTCTCCAACAAACCAAATCGCGAACCGTCCATAGGTTGCACGGTATCGAGGGACGAATTTGCAGGCGACAAGGGAACTTTTGAGGAAGTGACGCGGATTGGTCACGGGAACCGACGCCCAAACGGGCGTTTATGGCGCAAGCCGTCGCCGCACAAACAAAAACCCCGCCTCGCGGCGGGGTCCAGTCTGGGAGGAGAGAGCCTGACCGGCTCTCGGGTAGAACCTTGATCAGGCGGGAATTCTGTCTTCCACCTCGTGCGGCTCGCGCAGCACATAGCCGCGGCCCCACACGGTCTCGATGAAGTTGCGGCCTTCAGAGGCATTGGCGAGCTTCTTGCGCAGCTTGCAGATGAAGACGTCGATGATCTTCAGCTCCGGCTCGTCCATGCCGCCATAGAGATGGTTGAGGAACATTTCCTTGGTCAGCGTCGTACCCTTGCGGAGCGAGAGCAACTCCAGCATCTGGTATTCCTTGCCCGTCAGGTGCACGCGCTGGCCGCCGACCTCGACCGTCTTGGTGTCGAGATTGACCACGAGATCGCCGGTCTGGATCACCGACTGGGCGTGGCCCTTGGAACGGCGCACGATCGCATGGATGCGGGCGACCAGTTCGTCCTTGTGGAAGGGCTTTGTCATGTAGTCGTCGGCGCCGACGCCGAGACCCTTGACCTTGTCCTCGATGCCGGCAAGGCCGGAGAGGATCAGAATGGGGGTTTTGATCTTGGAGACCCGAAGCTGCTTGAGCACGTCATAGCCGGACATGTCGGGCAAATTGAGGTCGAGAAGGATAATGTCGTAATCGTAAAGCTTACCGAGATCGACGCCTTCTTCCCCGAGATCCGTCGTATAGACGTTAAAACTCTCGGATTTGAGCATCAGCTCAATCGACTGCGCAACGGCGCTGTCATCTTCTATCAGCAGAACGCGCATGCCAGTCCCCTATAGTCGCCGCTCCGGGCGTCAGGTCGGCCGCACTTGCGGCACTCAAAACGCCTTTGCACAACTGATTCGGATCCTGACGACATATGGTTAACAAAATCTGATTCCTCTGTGCAAGGTCTCTGAGTGCAATTTTTGTCGAATCGCTCTAAGACATTGCGTTGAGAGAGGTTTTGCTATCCGTTCCCGTTCAAGTTCCACATTAAGAGTCGGGCCTAACCGACTCCCGCGACTCAGCCTTCCTTCTGAAGGTCGAGCGCTCTCAGTCACCAAAGACAGTGACGTAATGATTAACGATGCGGGTAAACACGAAGTTAAGGGCGGCCTCAAAAATTGCGAAAACTTAAGGTTTTCGCAATGAAAGCGCTCGCCGAGCAGATCGGCGACATCGACGGCGTCAATATCTACGGCCGCGTGGTCGGCGTGCGCGGGCTGATGGTCGAGATCGCGGGCCCCATTCATGCGATGTCGGTCGGCGCCCGCATCGTGATCGAGACCGGCGGCAATCGTTTCATCCCCTCCGAGGTGATCGGCTTTTCCGGCAGCAACGCCGTGGTGATGCCGTTCGCCGGCCTCGAAGGCGTGCGGCGCGGCTGCCGCGCCGTGATCGCCAATGCTGCGAGCCAGGTGCGGCCGTCACCGCACTGGCTCGGCCGCGTGCTCAACGCCATGGCCGAGCCGATCGACGGCAAGGGGCCGCTGCCGCAAGGACCGTCGCCGATCCCCTATCGCAATGCGCCGCCGCCGGCGCATTCGCGCAAGCGCGTCGGCGCCCCGCTCGATCTCGGCGTGCGCAGCCTCAATACGTTCCTGACCTGCTGCCGCGGCCAGCGGCTCGGCATCTTCGCCGGCTCCGGCGTCGGCAAATCGGTGCTGCTGTCGATGCTGGCGCGCAATGTCGACGCCGACATCACGGTGATCGGCCTGGTCGGCGAACGCGGCCGCGAGGTGCAGGAATTCCTGCAGGACGACCTCGGCGATGAAGGCCTGGCGCGCTCGGTGGTGGTGGTGGCGACGTCGGATGAGCCGGCCCTGATGCGGCGGCAGGCGGCTTATCTGACGCTGGCGATTGCCGAACATTTTCGCGACGAGAACAAGGACGTGCTGTGCCTGATGGACTCGGTGACGCGCTTTGCCATGTCGCAGCGCGAGATCGGCCTGTCGGCGGGCGAGCCGCCGACCGCCAAGGGCTACACCCCGACGGTGTTCACCGAGCTGCCAAGACTTTTGGAGCGCGCCGGCCCCGGCATCGGGGTCGGCACCATCACCGGCATCTTCACGGTGCTGGTCGACGGCGACGACCACAATGAGCCGATCGCGGACGCGGTCCGCGGCATCCTGGACGGCCATATCGTGATGCAGCGCTCGATCGCCGAACGCGGGCGTTATCCGGCCATCAACATCCTCAGATCGATCTCCCGCACCATGCCGAAATCGGCCGATCCGGCCTATCTGCCCGTCATCACCCGGGCCCGCCAGGTGATGGCGACCTATGCCGACATGGAGGAGCTGATCCGGCTCGGGGCCTATCGGGCCGGTTCCAGCCCCGAGGTCGACGAGGCGATCAGCCTGCACGAGCCGCTCGAGGGTTTTCTGCGCCAGGCCAAGGACGAGGTCACCGGGTTGACGCAGGGATACCAGCAACTTGAGCAAATCCTTCAGGGTTTGGAAACGGAACGCTAACTTTGTCAGGCCATCATCCGCGCCACACAACTAGCGATACCGGTGGGGCCCCCGAGGGGTACCGGTCCTGTCCCGCGTTCAAATCGGGACTTCTGGGGAGTATGAGTCGATGAAGTCACGTGAAACGCTGATCCGCCTGAAGAAATTTCAGGTCGACGAAAAGCGCCGCAGGGTCGCCCAGATCGAGGGCATGATCGCCGATTTCCAGCGGATGTCGGTCGACCTCGAGCGCGAAATCCAGTCGGAGCAGGAGCGCGCCGGGATCAACGACCCCTCGCATTTCGCCTATCCGACCTACGCCAAGGCCGCAATCCAGCGGCGGGAGAATCTGACCCGCTCCGCCGACGAACTGCGGATCCAGCTCGAAGACGCCAAGAGCCTGTTGAGCGAGGCGTTCGAGGAGCTCAAGAAGGTCGAGCTGCTCGACGAGCGCGACCAGGCCCGCGAACGCGCCGAGGAAGGCGCCCGCGAACAGGCCGATCTCGACAGCATCGGCTTGATGCGCGCCCGCATCGGGGCTGTGGTGGCCTGACCGCCTTTCGTCGCCGGTTTTGCCGGACATCAGTCGAGAAACCCGGGCCGCCAGGCCCGGGTTTTTTTATTGGCCAAAAGTCCACAGGCAGGCTCCGGTGACTTGGTGGCCCGCATTGCCGCAGGATATGATACGACTGGCCGGAAATGGTACCTGGCTGCGTAGACAAGGCGATGGGCATCGCGATTTTGGGGGCACTGAATGCTGACGCCAGCTGAGCTGGTCTGGCTGATCGCCGCGGTTGCCAAGGGGGACGAGGCCGCTTTCGAGCGGCTTTACGCCGCCACGCGGGCGAAACTCTTCGGCGTGGTGCTCCGTATCTTGCGCCGACAGGATCTCGCCGAGGAGGTGATTCAGGAGGCTTACGTCAAGATCTGGAACAGCGCCGGGCAGTTCAATCCCGCGCTCGCCTCGCCGATCACGTGGATGGCGTCGATAGCCCGCAACCGGGCGATCGACGTCGTGCGCAAGAAGGGCGAGCTCTCGATCGAAGAGGAGCCGACGGCCATGGAAGTGGCCGCCGACAGTCCGGATCCGCTGGCGCGCCGGGAGATGACCGAAGAATTGAAGCGGTTGCTCGAATGCGTCGGCCGGCTGGAGCCGGACCGACAGAAGCTCGTGCTGCTGGCCTATTACAACGGCTGGAGCCGCGAGCAACTGGCCACCAAGTTCGAGACGCCGGTCAATACGATCAAGACCTGGCTGCGCCGCAGCATGATGGATATCCGGGAGTGTCTCGGACTTTAGAGATCCGGGAATTTGGGAGTGTCTGGACTTTAGATGATGGCCTACAGCGAAGACCATATCGCGCTCGCCGCGGAATATGCCCTCGGCACGCTCGACGCCGACGAGCGGGCGCAGGTCGAGAACATGATGTCCATCGACAAGGACTTCACGGCGATGGTGCAGGCGTGGGAGTTCAGGCTCGGCGTGCTGAACCAGATGGTCGGCTCGGTCGAGCCGAGCCCGCAAGTCTGGGATAGGATCAAAACCGCGACGGGACTGTCCGGGCAGCAGGCGCCACTGGTGCTGCCCGAGCCGCCTTCGGCTCCGCCGCCGGCTGTGCCGGAGGTCGTTGCGCCCGTGGCCATTGCCGCCGACAATTCCAACGTGATCCGGTTGTCCGCCCAGGCGCGGCGCTGGCGCAGCGTCGCCGCCGCCACCAGCGCAATCGCAGCCGTGCTGGTGGCCATGATCGGGGTCGGCGCCTGGCAGCCGGATTTGCTGCCCGACGCGCTTCGCCCGAAACCGCGCACCCAGGTGGTCGAGGTCAAGGCGCCGCCGCTGCCAGCGCCGCCATCGGCCCAATATGTCGCGCTGCTGCAGAAGGACGGCGGCTCGCCCGCCTTCATTCTCACGGTCGACGGGACGACCAGGCGATTCACGATCCGCAGGGTCGGTCCCCCCGCAGAGCTCGGCAAGAGCTACGAGCTATGGCTGATCTCCGACAAGCTGCAGCGGCCGCGCTCGCTCGGCGTGGTCGGTAGCGGTGAGTTCACCTCCCGTCCGGTGCTGGCGTCCTACGACGCCGACACCATCAAGGACGCGACCTATGCGGTGACGATCGAGCAGGGCGGTGGCTCGTCCGACGGCAAGCCGACATCACCACCGGTCTATATCGGCAAGCTGATCGAGAGCGTTCCGTCCCGCTGAACCTCGCGCCAGGGAAAAGCAGGCAAGAACGCGCAGCTATCCTTTACGTCACAAAAAGAAAACGCCCGTGGGGAGCGGGCGTTTTCGGTAGTCAACTTGGGGGTAGTTGGGGTCTTCTATTATCCACGTGGCGACTTTGGGGGGCTGGTAAAGAGCCGCGTGAATTCGCAAATTTCGTTAGCGCACCACCATCATGTTGGAGTTGGTCACGGCGACCGGCTTGCCGGCCTTGATGACGTGGGCGGTCTGGGTGAACTCATCCGAACTGGTGCGGGCCGAGATTCCGAAGGCCGCCACCGCGATACCCGCGACAAGCGCCACGACCACCACCTTGAGGTGGGTCGAGCGATCCGCGCTATAGATCGAGTGGTTCATGGAAGTCTCCTGCCGCCTTCCTGCCTTTGCGCATTCGTCGGCATCGCGCGCCGGCAGGTTCAACGTCTCACGCTAGCAAACGTAGGGATTCGCCCTTAGGTCCCACAGATGCGATCACAAGGCAGTGAATAGAGTTGAACGCCCGCGACCGGACTTTCGCATCAGCACCTTAGCTGTGAGAAATATTTGAAGTATTACAGTATCTTATAAGATTTTATGGATTCCGTCCCTGCCGCGGTGCGAAATCGCCGCAAATCCTCGGCCGGGAATAAATCATTTGCCTGTGGCGAAAAAGCCGCCGCCTGGCCGCTTCGCTCACACGCTGCCGACCGTCTTGAGCCGGGCTCTGGGGTGGATTTCCGCCTGCGACAGCACCGTGGTCTGCGAACGGAAACGCTCCACCAGCGAGCGCACGAAGGGGCGGATCGCAGCCGAGGTCACCAGCACCGGCGCCTCACCTTCGCGCGCGGCCTGCTCGAAGCGGTCGCGCACCACGGTCATGAACTCGGACAGTTTCGAAGGCTGCATGGCGAGGCTGCGTTCCTCGCCGGTGCCGACCAGGGATTCCGCAAAGGCCTGCTCCCATTTCGCCGACAGCGCGATCAGCGGCAGGTAGCCGTTATGCGAGGTGTTTTGCGCGCAGATCTGCCGCGCCAGCCGGGCGCGGACATGCTCGACCATGGTGGCCGGGTTGCGCGAGAACGCCAGCGCGTCGGCGATGCCTTCGAGGATGGTGGAGAGATCGCGGACCGAGATGCGTTCGGCCAGCAGCAATTGCAGCACGCGCTGGATGCCCGAGATCGTGACCAGGCTCGGCACGATGTCCTTGACCAGTTCGCTTTGTTCCTTCGGCAGCTCCTTCAGCAGTTTCTGCACTTCGCCGTAGGACAGCAGGTCCGACATGTTGTTCTTGAGCAATTCGGTGAGATGGGTCGAGAGCACGGTGGCGGCGTCGACCACGGTGTAGCCCTTCAGCGTGGCTTCTTCTTTCAGCGACGCGTCGACCCAGGTCGCGGGCAGCCCGAAGGTCGGCTCTGTCGTGTGGATGCCGGGCACGCTGACCTGGTTGCCGGCGGGATCCATGACCATGAACTGGTTCGGCCAGATCTTTCCGGTGCCGGCGTCGACTTCCTTGATCTTGATGATGTAGGTGTTGGCTTCCAGCTGCACATTGTCGAGGATGCGCACCGCCGGCATCACAAATCCCATCTCGATGGCGAGCGAGCGGCGCAGCGCCTTGATCTGCTCGGTCAGGCGGTCGGTGCCGTCGGGGCCGTTCACCAGCGGCAATAGCGCATAGCCCAGTTCGATCTTGAGATCGTCGATCTTTAGCGCCGTCGAGATCGGCTCTTCCGCGGTGCCCGCCGCGGCAGCAGCGGCGGCGGCGGGAGCTGCCGCGGCGGCAGCGGCAGCGGCCGTGGCGGCGCGCTTTTGTTTGCGTGCATTCCAGGCCAGCGCGGCCGCGCCCGAGCCCAGCGCGAGGAAGGGGAGCATCGGAATGCCCGGCAGCGTCGCCAGCACCAGCATGACGCCGGCCGACATGCCGAGCGCCTGCGGATAGCCGGAGAGCTGCTTCATCAGCGCCTTGTCGGCGGCGCCGCTGACGCCCGCCTTGGAAACCAGCAGGCCGGCCGCGGTGGAGACGATCAGCGCCGGGATCTGCGTGACCAGGCCGTCGCCGACGGTGAGCAGCGTATAGCTCCGCGCGGCTTCGGCAAACGAGAGGTCCTGCTGGGCGACGCCGATGATGATGCCGCCGATGATGTTGATGAACACCACCAGCAGGCCCGCGACCGCGTCGCCGCGCACGAATTTCGAGGCGCCGTCCATGGCGCCGAAGAAGCCGCTTTCGTCCTCCAGCGCCTTGCGGCGCTCTTTCGCGGCCTTCTCGTCGATCAGGCCGGCCGAGAGATCGGCGTCGATTGCCATCTGCTTGCCCGGCATGGCGTCGAGGTGGAAGCGCGCGGCGACCTCGGCGATGCGGCCCGAACCCTTGGTGATGACGACGAAGTTCACGATCACCAGGATCGCGAACACGATGATCCCGATCACGAAATTGCCGCCCATCACGAAATTGCCGAAGGCCTCGATGACGTGGCCGGCAGCCGCCGTGCCCTCGTGGCCGTGGGAGAGGATCAGCCGCGTGGACGCGAGGTTGAGCGACAGCCGCAGCATGGTCGAGATCAAGAGGATGGTCGGGAACGAGGAGAATTCCAGCGGCGCCTGGATGAACAGCGAGGTCATCAGGATCAGGATCGAGAGCGTGATCGAGATCGCCAGGAACAGGTCGAGCACGATCGAGGGCAAGGGCAGGATCAGCACCACCAGGATGGTGAGGATGCCGAACGCCAGCGCCAGATCGCCGCGTTTCAGGATGGTGCCGATCTCAGAGAGACTCGGAAAGCTCGGCCTGCCCGCGCCCTGACCCGCCGTGACGTCCACCATAACAGCTGCTTCCTCCCGCGAACGCCGGTCGCGGGTGCCAAACGCCTGCCCGGCGGCAAAGGGGCCACCGTTTCGAAAGTGAGGCACCGCACTGGCGTCCACGGGTACTCCCCCGTTTTACGCGGCTGACGACACTCGACTTCTCGCTACTGGGCAATTTTTGCCCGGTTTATGGTTAGGAAAGGGTTAACACCCGGCCACATCGTCGTTCCGGGGCGATGCGCAGCATCGAACCCGGAACCTCGAGATTCCGGGTTCAGCCCCGCGGGCTGCCCCGGAATGACGGTCCTGCTCCTGTCCCCCGCATCTGCATGCCTAATCTTGCGGCAATGTTGCTTGACCCGGAGGCCGCGGGCGACGAAGTTGCGGCCCGTGCACGCCCCCTCAGATCGCAGAGAATCACCCGCCTTCATTCCGGACTCGCGCCCGGCCTGGATGAGGCTTGCGATTGCGCTTTTGATCGGCTCGATCGGCAGCGTCGGCATGTGGTCGATCGTAGTCGTCCTGCCGGTGGTGCAGACCGAATTCGGCGCCAGCCGCGGTGCGGTATCGCTGGCGTTCACGCTGACCATGCTCGGCTTCGGCCTCGGCGGCGTCGTCATGGGGCGGGTAACCGATCGCTTCGGCATCGTGGCGGCGATTTCGCTCAGCATCGCGATCCTCGGCGCCGGCTATGTCATGGTCGGGCTGTCGACCACGCTGTGGCAGTTCATCGCGGTGCATTTCCTGATTGGGCTGGGCATGTCGGCGACCTTCGGCCCGCTGATGGCGGAGGCCTCGCACTGGTTCGAGCGCTATCGCGGGCTCGCGGTCACCATCGTCGCCAGCGGCAATTACATCGCCGGCACGGTCTGGCCGCCGCTGATCACCTTCGGCATCCAGTACGCCGGCTGGCGCTACACCCATATCGCCATCGGGGCGTTCTGCGCCGTGGCGATGACGCTGCTGTTGCTGCTGCTGCGCGCCCAGATCGGTACCGCCACGGTGCGCGATCACGCCAACGCGCCGCCGCCTCGCGTGGATCTCGAGCTTTCGACCAATACGCTGACGGTATTGCTGTGCATCGCCGGCATCGCCTGCTGCGTGGCGATGGCGATGCCGCAGGTCCACATCGTCGCCTATTGCGGCGATCTCGGCTATGGCCCGGTGCACGGCGCCGAGATGCTGTCGCTGATGATGGCGTTCGGCATCGTCAGCCGCATCGGCTCCGGTTTTCTCGCCGACCGGATCGGCGGCATCCGCACGCTCCTGATCGGCTCGGTGGCGCAGGCCTTTGCGCTGCTGTTCTATTTGTTCTTCGACAGCCTGTCCTCGCTCTACATCATCTCCGCGATGTTCGGGCTGTTCCAGGGCGGCATCGTGCCGTGCTACGCCATCATCGTCCGCGAATCGATGCCGGCGCGCGAAGCCGCGACCCGCGTCGGCATCGTGATCTTCGCATCCGTGTTCGGCATGTCGTTCGGCGGCTGGGTGTCCGGCGTGATCTTCGATGCCACCGGCTCGTACGCGGCGGCGTTCATGAACGGCATCGCGTGGAATGCGCTCAACATCCTGATCGTGGTGTCGCTATTGCTCCGCTCACGCAGCCGGCTGGTGATGGCGTAACCGTCATTGCGAGCGCAGCGAAGCAATCCATAGTCGCCGAAGAAACAAGGTGGATTGCTTCGTCGCAAGCGCTCCTCGCAATGACGAAAGTCAGACCGCCTGCCCCGCCTTCAGCAGGCTGCACCCGGTGATCTTCAGGCTGCCGTCCCCCTGTTGTTCCAGCGTGTAGAGGGCCTCCCAGGCTTCGCCGTTCTCGTCGATGATGTGGACGCGCTGCGCGATCACGCCGCCCTCGGCGCGCGCCTCGCCGAATTCGAAACTGCGGTGGCGATAGACCGGCGAGTAGCTCTGCTGCACCATCGACATGAAGATATCGGCCCGCGGGAAGATGTTCTTGATCGCGGGCGCCGCGTAGGAATAGGCAGCCGCCGCATCGTCATGGCTGAACGCTTCGGCTTGGGAGCGGATGACGCTTTGCGCTGCGGCGACGTCGTCGGCGCGAGCGGGTGAGACGAGCGCGAGCAGGAATGCGGCGAGTAACACCAAAGCGCGCATGACGGGGACCCCGGAGTTGCGGCGGCGCTTTGGAACTTATATCGGCCCGGAAACACCTGCAAACAGGGGCCGCGCAGATATGCCATCCGTCATCCTGGAACTCAGCCCATCTGCTCGCCGCCAAATTTCCATTGCAAGTTGCCGCGAACCGGTCCCCTGATAAGGTCGTATACGGTATTGGGGGACGGCGAGGGGAGGGCCGGGCAGGGATGAGATACGCCAAATACGCAACGACCGTGGTCGGGGCACATAGCGTGCCGGACTGGTATGAGGCGCTCGACCGGCTCGTTGCGGTTGGACAATTGTCGATGGCCTCGATGGCCGACGCGCAGTATCGCGCCAGCCAGGCGGCGATCCTGGATCAGGAGATCGCCAATATCGATGTGGTCACCGGTGGAGAAATGCACCGGCGAACCCATAATCGGCACTCGCCGCCGAACGCCATGCTGAATTTCTTCTGGCAGAAAATTCCGGCGTTTCAGGGCTCCACGCAACCAAAACCCATCACCAGGCACGATCCCGACGTGTTTCATCCCGCGGCCACCTGCCGCACCAGAATCTTCGACAACATCGATCTTGGGCTAGTCGACGAGTTCAAGATGGTCTCGGCGCTGACGCGGCGACCCGTGAAGGTGACGATGACCGGGCCGCTGATGCTGGCCAAGGTCGCCTATGACGAGCACTACCACGACATCAAGGCAATGATGTTCGATCTCGGCAAGCTGTTGCACTACAATTTCCGATTGCTGGCGGCGGCCGGCTGCAAGAACATCCAGATCGACGAGCCTCTGTTCACGATATCGGAGGAAGACGAGGTGGCGGCAGGCGTCGAAGCCATCAACATGGCGATCGAGAAATTGCCCGCGGACGTCCATGTCTCCGTGCATGTCTGTCAGGGCAACTATGCGGTCGGAAAGGAATATGACGGCCAGATCGGGCACCGCTACTTCGACCACGGCCGGTACAAGGCCGACAAGATTTGCGGCATCCAATGCTCCTCGTTTCTCGTCGAGCACGACATGACGCACCATTATGAAGGCCTGCTGGGCAACAAGCAGCTCGGCGTCGGCGCGGTCGACGTGCAGGATCCGAAAGTCGAGAGCGGCGAACTCGTTGCCGGGCGCATTCAGAAATATCGCTGGCTTGCCCCGGAACAGACCATCGTCACCAGTTCCTGTGGCCTCAATCATCTGCCGCAGCGCACGGCGTTCGGCAAACTCAAGGCAATGACCGAGGCAAAGCGCCTGCTCGGCGGATGACAGGTTCATCGTGAACGATTCCGGCGACGACCGATCCGATGATGCCGCTGCTCCCGATGGCGGCGATGTCCGCGGTGGCGATTCTCAGCGGCAGCAGAACGAGGATTTGTTGGGATTGGCCGAGGAGGCTGGGGGCCTCGGCATCTTCGAGTGGCAGGTCGCCGAAAATACCGTGCGCCTCTCACCCAAATTTCTGTCGCTGTACGGGCTTGCCGGTTTCGACGGCCGATACGAGAGCTGGCGTGCCTGCATTTTCAGGGAAGATCAAATCCGGATCGATCAGCTGATCGAAAGCGCGTTCGAGACCGGCAAGCGCGAACTGAACGCCGAATTCCGGATCACCCGCGCCAACGATGGCGCCTTGAGATGGATCGAAGCCCGCAACATCGTCTTCTATGACGGGGAGCAACGGCCGCAGCGGGTTGTCGGCGTCAATGTCGACGTGACCGAGCAGAAGCGCGCGATGGTTCAGCTTCGCGCCTTCACGGAAACCCTGGAAGAGCGGGTGAAGGAAAGGTCGCGCGAACTGGAGGCGGAATTCGAAGCGCGACAGAAGGCGGAGGAAGCGCTGCGGCAGGCGCAGAAGATCGAAGCCGTGGGCCAGCTGACCGGCGGCATCGCGCATGATTTCAACAACCTGCTGACCATCGTGGTTGGCGGGCTGGAGGCGATCGGACGTCAGCTTTCGACCTTGCCGCCGTCGGCGGCCGCGTCCCGGATTTCGCGCGCGAGGGATATGGCGCTGCAGGGCGCGCACCGCGCCGTCACGCTGACCAGCCGGCTGCTGGCGTTTTCCCGCCAGCAACCGCTGGCGCCGCAGGCGCTCGACGCCAACAGGCTGGTCGCCGACATTTGCGAATTGCTGCGCCGGACGCTCGGCGAAGCCGTGGCGCTCGAGACCGTGTTGGCCGGCGGTCTCTGGCCCACCTTTGCCGACTCCAACCAGCTGGAAAACGCCGTGCTCAATCTCGCGCTGAACGCCCGGGACGCGATGCCGAATGGCGGCAAGCTGACCATCGAGACCGCGAATTTCTATCTGGACGAGGCTTATGTCCAAGACCTCGCCGAGCCGGTGACGCAGGGCCAATATGTCATGATCGCCGTGGCCGATACCGGCTCAGGCATGGACGAAGCGACGCTCGAGAAGGCGTTCGAACCTTTCTTCACGACAAAAGAGGTCGGCAGGGGCACCGGGTTGGGCTTGAGCCAGGTCTATGGTTTTGTCCGGCAGTCGTCCGGCCACCTGAAGATCTATAGCGAGGTAGGCGAAGGCACCACCGTCAAGATCTATCTGCCGCGCCATCGCGGCGAAACCGATTCGGTGAAGCCCGAAGAGCGCCCGACGGGCGCCGCTCGCGCGATCGGCAGGGAGACCATTCTCGTTGTCGAGGACGACGCCGCCTTGCGCGCTTACACGGCGGAAAGCCTGCGCGAACTCGGTTATCGCGTTCTCGAAGCCGCGAACGGCGCTGCCGCGCTCGACATTCTCGGCAACGATAGCGAGGTCGATCTGCTGTTCACCGACGTGGTGATGCCGGGCGGCATCAACGGTCGCCAACTCGCCAACGAGGCGACGCGCAGGCGGCCCAATCTGAAGGTGCTGTTCACGACCGGATATACCAGGAACGCCATTGTCCATCACGGCCGCCTCGATCCCGGGGTTCACCTGGTCAGCAAGCCGTTCTCATTCGCCGAACTGGCGACTCGCATCAGGGCAAGGCTCGATGCAGCGGATAGAATATCCTGATGGTGACCTGATCTTTTTCGCGTGCCGTCGCGCGGCTCGGCCCCATTCCCTATCACCTCGGCAGCCCCACCAGATTCTGCTTCGCCTCGGGATTGCCGAGCGCGGCCGCCTTTTCGTACCACTCCCGCGCCGTCTTGACGTCGCGGCGGACGCCGGAACCTTGCATGTACATCACCCCGAGATCGTTCATGTTGGCGGCGTCGCCAAGCGCGATGCCCTGCTCGAACAATTGGCGCGCTTTGGCATAGTCACGCGGAACGCCCTTGCCGTTGAGATAGAGCAGGCCGAGATTGTTCATGCCCGCGGGCACGCCGGCGTTGGCGGCCGTCTCGTAGAGCCGGCGTGCCTCCGCGAGATCCTCGGCGACGCCTTGACCGTGCTCATACAGCCAGCCGAGATCGACCATGGCGATCGGCTCGCCCAGCGCCGCGGCCTTGCTGTACCAGCGCACCGCTTCGGCATAGTTCCTCGGCACCCCGGTGCCACCCTCATAAAGCGCGCCGATATTGTTCATCGCCATGGGGTAACCACTGGCTGCAGCCTTGTCGTAGAGCCGCCGCGCCTCGGCATAGTCTTTGCGGGCCATCGCCACGCGCCCCGCCTCGAAGGCGAATCTCGCGACGTCAGGATATTGCGCGATCGCGTCGCTGCAGGCCGCGCCCGCGGCGGCGACATTGATCTTGTCGACCTCCACGCCGGGAACATCAGGCGCGTGCCCGGTGTCGTAGGGCATGCCCGCCAGGCGGTCGCAGTCGGTGACGAGATCGCGGCGCAGCGCATCGTCCGACAGCCGGGCAGGTTCGGCGGGCGACGCCGGCGTTTCGATCGAAGGCGGCGCAGGCTTGCCCGCGAAATAGAAATTGCCCGAGATCGGGGAGGTCGACACCCACGGCAGTTGCACGCCCCTGGTCGCCTTCTCCACCGCCAGCCCGACTTCGTTGAACGTCTTGAACAGCCCGAAGCCGGGGTGCTGCATGGTCGCGGCCAGCGCGCGGGTGTAGGGGCTATGGCCGTCGTCGCCGTCGAGCGAGACGCTGCGCGGCTGGGTCGCAAACGAAATCAGCGTCCCGGGAGGCGCCTGCATCTGCGCCAGCCCGCCTGTCGCCGAGCGCACACCCTGGCTCCTGAATGGATTGTTGCGGCAGGCGTCGAGCAGCAGCAGGTTGATCCGGGCGCCGGATTTCTCCATCTGGTCGAGAATACCGGCCAGCCCAATGGTTTGCGCAAACACGTCGCCTTCATCGGCCGGATGGACGTCGACCGGCACCAGCAAATTCAGGCCGTGGGTCTCCACGCCGTGGCCGGCATAATAGAACAGCGCGACGTCGGCGCCGTTAAGCGCCTTGGCGAATTCGCCCAACGCGGCCTCGAAACCTGCCTTGTCGAGGTCGATCTGCGCGCCGCCGCCGACCACGAAAAAGCCGAGCGACGACAGCGTGTCCGACATCAGCCTGGCGTCGGAAGCGGGGTTCGGCAGCACCGCCACCGTACGATAGGCCGAATTTCCGATCACCAGCGCCACGCGCTTCTCGGCATGCGCCATCGATCCCATGCCGGCGTACAGCAGGAATGCGGCGACCATCAATCGCGAGATGATGCCGATCCGGCCGGCCATGACGAGACACTCCCCGAACCGGACCAATTCCCGGCCAACCGGTTGGTCTCGCCGGCGTGAGGATAGGTTCGACAGGGCTCTGCGGCGGTCGTTCCACCCTGCTGGAGCGAGATAAGTTTAGGTTGAGCTATGACGGCAGTGGAGGTGTGCTCCCTCTCCCCGCTCTTGCGCGGGGAGAGGGTCGGGGTGAGGGGCTGCCTCGGCGAGCGCGACTCGCGGAGGGTCCCCCTCACCCGGATTGCTTCGCAATCCGACCTCTCCCCGCAAGCGGGGCGAGGTGAATCGAATCCAGTGCCGATTCCACTTAACGCCATCATGCTCTAATTGCCCGTCGAGTAGAGCTGCGCGACCTCCTGCGGCGAGAGCATCCGGTTATAGATACGCACGTCGCTGAGGGCGCCCTGGAAACCGCCATTGTTGTTGGTGCCGAGGTTGTAATAGGAATCGTATCCGATCTGCACGTTGGTTCCGGTGCCGGTGTTAAAACTGCCCGGAGCGATGAAGCTCACATTGGTCTGCAGAACGCCATCGACATAGACCCTGATGTTCGAGGTCGTGCCGGAATCGGGCATCGCGACGGCTACATGGTGCCATCGGTCGTCGTAGATCGCCGCGTCATAGGTGACCGCGGCGTTGCACGGAAAATCGACGGTGATGCCGCGATGGTTGACCGAACCGCCGTACCTGTCGTTGCTGGCGATGACGAAATAGCCGGGATTGAGGCACCAGTTCGACGCGCTCTTGTGCCCGTCGCCATAGGCCAACAGTGTCGACGTGTTCTTTCCACCCTGTGGCGAGGTCTGGGTCGTCTTCAGCCACATCGAAATCGTGCGCGCGGAAGTGCCCAGCACACCGGCAAATGACGTCTGCACCGAATTGCCGCCATTGAATTTCAGCGCCGCGCCGGATTTGCCGGGGGGCGGCGGCGCCGTGGCCGAGATGCGGACCAGCATGCCGTTGTTGTTGTTGCCGCTGAGGTCTCGCGCCGTGTTGGTCGCGAGGTCCGTGGTGTCGGCGTCGAGCGGCCAGTGCGCGACGAGGCCATTTTGCAGCGTCGCGGGATTGGCGGGGAGGATCGCGGTCGGCGGTGGTGCTGCGATCGCCACCTTGTTTTTCAGGCCGTCGATTCGGGCCCGGGCTAATCCGGCGAAGGCGCAGTTGGGGAAGTACGCCAAATGGTCCTCGAACGCGGCAATGCTTCCGATCGCCTCCGCGCTCTTCCAGTGCGCCTCGGCCGCGGCGCAAGGATCGGACCGCGCGCCTGGCGCGGGCGCCGCGCCCGGGCCGACGGTGACCTGCAACTTGCCGTTCAGATAAAACTCCCCGAAAAACGACAGCGATAGTTCCGGAACCTGCTTGCCCTGGGTGGACTGGTAGACGCTGGCGCCGATGCGGTGGAACACGTTGGCGATGTCGTCCTTGTCTTCGATGTGCCGGAGAAAGGCCGAGGTGTAGGGACTGTTGTGATCGCTGCCGTCCTCCGCCGTCCGCCCCGCCTGGGTGGAATAGGAGATGATGGTGCCGTCCGGGCTCTCCATCTTGGCCAGCCCATGTCCGATGCTGACGCCGCGGGTGGTCCCAATCGAGCGCTTGAGGTTGTCGGCCAGCGGATTGTCGCGGCAGGAGTCGAGCACCAGGATGCGCAGGTTTTTGGCCTGCTGCAGGTCGCCGAGGATCTCGTCGACCCTCGCCATCCGCCGCAGGTCCGCCTCGTCGCGGAGTTCGGCGTCGACCGGGATCAGGTAGTTGACGCCGGCATACTGCATGGCGTGGCCGCTGTAGTAGAACATCGCAACATCGGCGGTGCGCGCGGCGCGCGCGAAGCGGATCGCGGCGTCCTGCATGCCGGCCTGGTCGAGATCGATGCCGAGGATGGTGTCGAAGCCGTTGCGCTTCAGCGCCGCGGCGACGTCCCGCGCATCGTTCGACGGATTGGGCAGATGCGGCGCGTGGGCATAGGCGCCGTTGCCGATCACCAGCGCGACGCGCGTATCGGCAGAGGCCGGCGCGGCGCCGGCAAACAGGCCTGCTAGAACGGCATCTGCTAGAATGGTAAGTGCAAGCAATGCGCCTCGACGCACGATCCCCTCCTGCAAAGGCGACGCCCGGTATCGCGCACGATATTGCAGTTTTGCGCGGGCGGAAATGTGAAAAACATCACAGATGCATGACGCAGAGGTTTACGGCAATGCCGCGAGATCCCGCCGCAGATCGGCGGCCGAAGCGGGCTCGCCGCCGTGCGCGCGCACCATCCGCACCGCTTCCTCGACGAGTCCGAGATTGTCCGCGCTCGTGCCGAGCGGCGCATCCTCCAGCCCAACGCGAATGTGGCCGCCGCGGACGACGGCCTCGCCGATCAACGGTGTGATCTCGACGCCGAGCCCCGCGACCATCCAGGGCGCAGCGCCCGCTTCCTCCTCCAGCAGCGCCAGATGCGCTGCCAGCGCGTAGGGTTTCGGTGGAAAGCCGAACGCGAATTGCTCGGAGAACATGAAGCGATAGATCGGCGTCTTGACTCCCGTTGCGCGCGCCAGCGCGGCGCCGGCGCGGGTGAAACCCGGTTCATAGATCGCGAACGCCGGATGAAAGCCATGACGCGCGGCAAAATCCAGCGCGTGCCGGATGTGGGCTTCCGGATTGAGGTAGGTGCCGGCCGGGCTTGCCGCCGCCGTCGTCGCCGTCAGCGTGAAATTGACGCTGCCGGGATCGGCCACCGCGAATTCGAGCAGGCCGCGCGCGGCCAGCGCCTCGATATGGGCGAACCGATCGGCGGCGTTCGCGACCGAGCGGGCGCCCTCGAGGTCGGTGGTCTGGATCGTCGGGTAGGACGGATAGACCGGCACGTCCACCTGTGCCCGGATGCCCTCGATGATGCGGGCATAGACCTGCCAGTCGAACGTCTGCGGGCCGCCGCCGTCATAGGCGTGGGCATGAATGATGGTGGCTCCGGCCCGCGCGCAGGCGATCCCCTCGGCGATGATGGCCTCGACGGTGTCGGGAATGCCCGGCTGCATCGCGCGGCTCCAGGGACCGTTCAGCGCCGCCTCGATCCAGACCTTGCGCATGGCGTCGTCTCCTTGTTTTTATCTGCAAACGTAGCCTGTTTCGCAAGCTTGCGTCGATGTTAGATCCACATATTTCTACCATGGCAAAAGCCACGCATCTGAACATCAAGAATGGCGAAGCCCATAAGCTCGCAACCGAGGTCGCCGGCCTCACCGGCGAAAGCCTGACCGCGGCCGTCACAGTCGCCTTGCGCGAGCGGCTGGCACGCGAATGCCGGCGTCGGAGTCCCGACCTGGTTGCGGCGAGGTTGATGAAGATCGGAAGCCAGTGTGCCGTGCTGCCCGATACCGGACGCAGCCCGGACGAAATCCTCGGCTATAACGAGCACGGCCTGCCGACATGATCGTGGTCGACAGCCCGGCCGTGATCGCAACTTCCGCCAGGAAGATGATGCCGAGATTTACGCGCGAAGCATCGCAGCCGACGAAGACCCGGTGATGTCAACTGCGAACCTGGTGGAGACTTCAATCGTGCTGCGTGGGCTGAAGAAGATCGCTCCACAAAAGGCCGAGCGATGGCTGGACGATTTCATCAAGGCGGCGGGCATCCGCAACTGGTGACCGTGGATCAGGCGCAGGCAGCCCGCTCGGCGCATCTGCGGTTCGGCAAGGGAACCGGTCATGGTGCGGCCTTCAACTATGGAGGCTGCTTTACGTACGCGCTCGCAAAAACAATGGGAGCGTCGTTACTCTGCAAGGGTAGTGACTTTCGACTGACCGACATAGGCATCGTGTAGGCTGATTGTTCGTGCGTCTCGGGTCGCGGCAACCCGACGGATCAATCGCGCTTTCGGTTATCCTCCCTGGCCATTACGCGACGCCGCCGAGATAGAGCCGCTTAACGACGTCATTGCCCTTCAATTCGTCGACCGAAGCTGCCGCAACCACGATCTCGCCATGGACGATGATGTAGCCGCGATCGGCGATGCGGATCGCCTGGTTGAAGTTCTGTTCCGCCATCAGCACCGTCAGGCCGAAACGTTTGTTGAGCTCGCCGATCTTGGCGATGGTCTGCGACACCAGCAGCGGCGACAGGCCGACCGAAGGCTCGTCGATCAACAACAGCCGTGGCGACGACATCAGCGCGCGCGCCAGCGCCAGCATCTGCTGCTGGCCGCCCGACATGGTGCCGGCGAGCTGGCGCTGCCGCTCCTGCAGCGCCGGAAACGTCTCGAAGGCGAGCGCGAGGTTGCGATCGATGTCGCGGCGCGCGGCCTTGCGAAAGGCGCCGAGCATCAGGTTTTCCAGCACCGTCAGCCTGGCAAACAGCCGCCGTCCCTCGGGCACCAGGGCCACGCCGAGATCGACGATGGCTTCAGTCGGCAATTTGGTCAAATCGTGCACCTTGCCGTCGATCGTCAGCCGCACGCTGCCGCGCTGCGGACGGACCAGGCCCGCCACGCACTTCATCAGCGTGCTCTTGCCGTTGCCGTTGGTGCCGAGCAATGCCACGGTCTCGCCGGCCTCGACATGCAGCGTGACGCCGCGCAGGGCCTTGACCGCGCCATAGCCGGCGTCGACGTCGTTGATGGCGAGGCTAAGTGCCAAGGTACGCCTCCTGCACCCGCTGATTGGCCATCACCTCGGCGGGCGCGCCGATCGCGATGATCCTGCCGGCGTCGAGACACATCACGCGCTGCGAAAACCGCATCACGGCCTGCATGATGTGTTCGATCATGATGATGGTCATGTCCTCGCTCGCGAGCACCAGCAGCAGATCGAGCACCTCGTCGACTTCGGATGCGGAAAGTCCGGCCATTGCCTCGTCGGAAATCAAAAGCTTCGGGTGCGTCGCCATCGCGCGCGCAAGCTCCATCTTGCGCAATTCCACCTGGCTCAGCCGGGTGGTCGATATGTCGGCCTTGGCGGCAAGCCCGGTCCGCGTCAGCACCGACATCACGGTGTCGCGGCGTTGCGCCTCGGGGACGAAGCCGCCTGCCACCTTCGCGAAATCGAGCGCCACCATCAGGTTTTCGGCGACCGTCATGCTCTTGAAGGGACGCGGGATCTGGAAGCTGCGCGCGATGCCCCGGCGCGTGCGGACATGCGGCGGCAGCCTCGAGACGTCCTCGCCGCGGAACGTCACGGTGCCGGCATCGAGGCGAAGCGCGCCGCAGATGCAGTTGATCAGCGTGGTCTTGCCGGAGCCGTTCGGGCCGATCAGGCCGAGCCGCTCGCCGGGACGGATATCGACGCTGACATTGTCGAGTGCGACGAAGCCGCCGAAGCGCTTGGTCACCGCGTCGATCCGCAGCAGGGGTTCGCTTCCGCCCGACGACGTCATACTTTGCTCCCGGCGCGAATATGGACGATTCTGCGGATCAGGCCGAGGATACCTTCGGGGGCTGCGACCACGAACAACACCAGCATCACGCCGAGCACCAGCACATTGACTTCCGAGGAGATCGTGACGGCCAGCAATTGTTGCGTCACGCCGAGCAGGATCGCGCCGAGCACCGGGCCGATCCAGTTCGCGGTGCCGCCGATCAGCGACATCGCCAGCACGGTGACGGAGTAATTGAGATTGAAGGCGGACGACGGATCGGCGTATTGCAGGTACATGGCGGCGGGCGCGCCTGCCGCGCACATCAGGGCGCCTGAGACGACGCACGCCATCAGCTTCAGCCGCAAGGTCGGCACGCCGGTGCATTCGGCGGCAAGCTCGTCGTCCTTGAGCGCCTGCAGGCCGCGGCCGAGCCACGAGCGCTGGATGTAGCGCGCGATCGCAATCGCCAGCACCACGAGCAGCGCCTGCACGAAGAACAGCATCTGCACATAGCTGTGAAACGGTTCCATCACCGGCGGCCGCTGCAGCTGGATGCCGGCCGCGCCGCCGACATAGCGCCAGTTCGTCACCGAGGTCTCGATCACGATCGACAACGCGATGGTGGCGATCGAAAAGAAGATGCCTTGCATGCGCAGGGTCAACAGGCCCACCGCGAGCCCGACCAGGGCGCCGACTACTGCTGCGGTCGCGATCTGCACGAACAGCGAGGCGCCGGTTGCCTTGACCAGGAACACGGCGGTGTAGACGCCCACGCCGAAAAACGCGTTGGTGCCGAAATTCACGTAACCGGCATAGCCGCCGAGGATGCTCCATGCCACCGCGAGCACGATGAATTGCAGGATCACATAGCCGGCAAAGAACGGATATTCGTTGCCGACCACTTGGGTGGCCAGCAGCACGGCGCCGAGAAACAGCACCATCGCGATCCAGAAGCCGATGCTGTCGCGTCTCATGACCGCCTGCCGAGCAGGCCCTGCGGCCGGATCGCAAGCACGGCCAGCAGCATGGCAAACGAAATCGCCGGCGCCCAGGAGGCGCCGACCGTGCTCAGCACGATCGATTCGGCGACGCCGAGGATGATGGCGGCGATCAGCGTGCCGGTGATGCTGCCGAGCCCCGCCATCACCACGACGCAGAAGGTGCGGCCGATATAGGCGCGGTCCAGCGTCGGTTCGACGGGGGCGACGATGATCAGCAGCGCGCCGGCGATCCCGAGCACGGCGGTGGCGATGCCGAACGCCCATTGCTTGATCCGGACCGGATTGGCGCCCATCAGCCGCAGCGCCTCCTGGTCCTGCGCGACCGCGCGGATCGCGCGTCCCATGAAGGTTTTCGACAGATACAGCGTCAGCAGGATGGTTAGCGCCGAGGCCACCGCGAAGGCGACCAGCAGCCGCACCGGGATCCGCATGTCGCCGAGCCGCCAGGCCTTGCCGATATAGGAGGCGCTGACCGAGCGCTGGTCGACGCCGAATTGCAGGATGATCAGCACCTCGATGATGAAGGCGATGCCGAACAGGAACGCGATGCCGCGCACGCCGGCGTCGGTGCCGCGCTTCTCGAAGGTCTCGTAATAGATGCGGTAGGCGATGAGGCCGAACACGAACAACAGCGGCGTGATCATCAGCCCCGCCAGCAGGGGATCGATGTCATAGCTGTCGTTGAGGAAGAACACGCCGTAGGACGCCATGATGAGGAACGCCGGATGGGCGACGTGGGGCACATCCAAAAGGCCGAACGAGACCGACAGCCCGAGGCTGACCGCCGCATAGAAACAGCCGAGCAGCACGCCGAGCACCACCGCATTGAGCAGCAGGTCCATTGATATCACTTAAACGACCCCCTTGACCCCGCCTCGAGCCGCTTCCCCGTCTTGCATGCGCAAGCCCAATCGCCATACCGGGATCGGAGCATATTTGCCCCGATCCCGGTCAACTCGACGACACTGCCGAAAAAGAAAACGCGAGTCTACTTCCGTGCCGCCTCGAACGGACTGATCAGATCGCCCGATTTGAGTTTGGCCGGCGACAGGATCACCTGCTTGCCCTGCTGGCGGAACTGCTCGACGTTCTTGTCAACGACGCCACGGAACTGCGCCATCAGCGTGTTGGTTTGCTTCCACTCGCCGTCTTCGGCAAAGGCGATCGGGCCGACGATGGTCTTGATTTCGTTGGCGTGCAGATATTTGGCGATGCCCTTCTGGTCCAGCGACTTGGTGGCGTTGACGGCCGCCTCGACGAGCTGGCCCGAAACGTAGCCGTAGGGCGCCAGATAGTAGCCCAGCGGATCGACCTTGGCCGCGATCGCCTGCTTGGTGTATTTGTCGAAGAACTCCTTGGTGCCGTCGAAATACATGCTCTTTTCCGGCAGCCACGTGTTGTAGTTGACGACGCCGTTGAGCAGCGAGCCCATGTTCTCCATCACGGAGGCGAATTGCAGGCCGACCATGCCGCCGCCGAAAATCTTGACGCTGTCGGCGACCCCGATTTCATTCACGGCGCGCAGGATGCCGGCCGAATCCGGCGGGTAGGACGCGACATAGACGATGTCGGGCTTGGCTGCGTTGAGCGAACGGATGATGCCGGAGAATTCCACCGTGTTCGGTGGATAGGACTGGTCGAACACCACCGACAGGTTTCTGTTCTTGGCGACATTCCGCGCGGTCAGCGCCAGATTCTGGGCGAATTCCTGGTCCGCCGTCAGCAGCGCCATGGTCTTGCCACCCGCCTTCTCCCCCTGATCGAGGAAAGCCGCCGCCCAGCTGTCGGCCGGTCCCCAGGGCGCATTGTTGAACCACATGTCGTGGTGGACCTTGCTGTTGACCTGGAACGAGAAGTTCCCCATCAGCAACAGGCCGCGCTGCTTGACCAGCGGCATGATCGGCGCCGTCGGCACCGTCGCGTAGGGCGCGAACAACAGATCGACCTTGTCGACGTCCAGAAGCTTCGAATAGATCGCCGGCGTCTCGGAAGCGCTCGACTTGTCGTCATAGACCACGAGCTCGACCTTGCGGCCGAGCAGCCCGCCCTTGGCGTTGACGTCGTCGCGCCAGATCTCGATGCCGAGCAGCGAGGCCTTGCCGCCGGCCGCGAGGCCGCCGGTTTGGGGCATCGACATACCGATTTTGATCGGCGGCTCGTCGGCCCGTAAAACCGAAGTCCGCCCGACGACGGCGGTGGCGATCGTTGCGCCGAGAAACGTCCTGCGTTTCATAGATCCTCCCTTTTGTTCGATATTCGATGTTCGATTGACCGCCCGCGCTCGGGTTGATCGCCCGATTGGCGAGGGCTGAGGCGGTGTCGCGCCGAAGTGTCCCGATCCTGCCGTTTTTCGAATTCCCCTGCCGCGCTTGCGATGACGTTAGAACCAAAGCGACTGCGACCACAATAAGACTCTCGGGCGAGTTTGCGGCTTGACCTTGCCCGGGAGAGCCGCGGCGTCGCGCGATGCCGGCCGGCCGGCGTCAACCTGCGGCCGGTGCCGCCTGCTGGGATTGCCCATTTCCTGACCTTGCCGGCGCCTTCAGGATCGCGGCCGGATCGGAGCCGACCCGTCCGCTGGCGCGGTCGGCGGCGCCTTCCCGCGCCAGCCGCAGGTCGAAACGGATGCTGGGCAGCCCCTTGATGGGGCTGTTCGGGTCGTGGGCGTCGATATCGACGGCGAGATCGTCCGCGGAGCCGAACACGACGTCGTCGGCGAGATGCGGATCGTCGCGCAGATAGAGCGCCGTCACCAGTTCGCGATAGCCGGGCGCGCCCACCAGGAAATGGATATGGGCCGGCCGCATGCCGTGCCGTCCCTGCGCCTTGACCATGCCGCCCACCGGGCCGTCCATCGGGATCGAGTATCCGACCGGCTTGACGGTACGCAGCGCGTAGACGCCCTCGGCGTCCGTAGTGAACACGCCGCGGTAGTCGACGACGGTGGCGCTTTCCTGAATGTCGTACAGACCGTCGGCGCCGGTCTGCCAGATCGAAACCGTGGCGTTGGCGAGCGGTTTTCCGTTGACGTCGGTGACGCGGCCGTAGAGCGCGCACTCGCTGCCGGGCTTCACGGTCCTGGCGATCTGGCTGCCGGCGGGCAATTTTGGCGTGGTCTCACGGTAGAACGGGCCGAGCAGGCTGGTATGGGTGCCTTCTTCGATGGCGGTAGAGTCGTGCAGGCCGTTGACCAGCGCCGACAGCCCGAGCGTGTCCGACAGCAGGATGAATTCCTGCCGCTCCGGCGTGCACATCTTGCCGACCGTGGTCATGAATTCGATGCCCTTGATCCACTCGCCGGGCGTCAGGTTCACTTCCCGGGCAAAGGCATGCAGGTGTTTCACCGCGGCCGCCATCACCTCCCGCATCCGCGCATCCGGGGTCGTCGCCATCTGGTCGAGCACGGCATCTGTGATCGTTTCCGGGGTCAGCTCTCGCATAGGTTCCTCCATTCGGCCTCGCAGCCGTGACATCGTTTGCCCCAGCCTACCGCGCCCCGGGGGCGACCGCCAGTCGGGACTCGAACGTGCAGCCAGACCGCTAGCGCCGGCTGTCCGTCAGCGTCGCGGCGCGGCCGGCTGAAGTGCGGCGCGCTTCGCCGGAGTTTTGGAACCGGCGGCGGCCGGCAAGCCGTGCTGCGGGAACACGGCCCGCGCCGTCTGCAGCATCTGCTCGCGCAGCCATCGGTGCTCGGGGTCGTGTTCGTTCTTGGCGTGCCAGATCATGTAGAGATACTGCTCCGATATCTTCATCGGCGGTTCGTGGATGACGATGTCGAAATTCCTCGCCACCTCCTCGGCGAAATGTCGCGGCACGATGCCGAGCAGATCGCTACGTTCGACCAGCGGCGGGACCGACCAGAGCCGGTTGACCATGTAGGCGATGTTGCGCGGCAGCTCATGCGCCGCCAGATCCTTGTCGATATGGGTGTGGGCCCGCATTTCCGGCACCAGCACGATATGGCGGAGCGACTTGAAGGTTTCGATATCGAGCCGATTGCCGATTCCGGGATGGCCGCGGCGGGCGATGAACACGGCATCCACCGCGCAGACCGGGACGGTCACGATGTCGGCGGCGTTGACCGGGAAGACGTAGAACGCAAGGTCGAGCGTTCCCGTCAGTATCGCGTTGACGAAGTCGACCCGGTAACCGCTGATCGATTCGATCGAGACGCCCGGGGCCTGTTCGATGATGGTCCGGATCAGCGGCGGCGATAGCAGCGGCTCGAGGGTGTCGATCATCAGGATCCGGAAGCGCCGGCGCAGCGTGGCGGGATCGACGCGTTCGCCGCCCTCGAGCTGGCGCCTGATCAGCACCAGGGCCTCGCGCACCGGTCCGATCATCTGCTTGGCCTTGCTGGTGGCTTCGACGCCGCGCCTGGCGCGTGCGAACAAGGGATCGCCGAACAGGTCGCGCAGCCGTGCCAGCGCGTTGGAGACCGCGGGCTGGCTCATCGCGAGCTGGGTGGCGGCGGCGCTGATATTGCCAGTCGAATAGATCGCCTCGAACACGACCAGCAGGTTGAGGTCGACGCCTTTCAGATTGACGCTTGCCATCCTTGTCCTCCCCGGCCGTCGCCGCAGCCGCGCTGTCATTGAGCGCGTCAATATCACCTATACGATTTAAAAAGTTTACGCACGCGTTCAAGTTGCGTAGTCGATCCTGGCTTGGACTTTTTCTTCAAACCATTGCCTCAGGAGAATCATCATGTCGGTCGTAAAAAGCATCGCTCAGGACGTCGAAAACGAGATCAAGTCGATCCTCGAAAAGGAGCTTGGCCTCACCGGAAAGGCCTTGACCACCGCGCTGACGAATATCGAGGACCTCGGCAAGGATGCCTCGCTCAGCTCGATCGAGGCGGCCATCGAGTCGGCGCTCGAAGCCGCCGGCATCGTGGTCGGCGAGGGCCTTGTCGATACCGCCGCCGCCGCCATCATGGCCATCCTCGCGCTTTAGGTTTTGGTGCTGCCGGCGGCTCGTCGCCGGGTTCCCAAGCCCGGCGACCGTGGCTTCGGCCTCGCCAGCGCCAGCAGCGCCGACACATCTCAGCAGGAAATCGGGAGAGATCGCAAATGTCGTTACTCGATAGCATCAAGACAACCCTGAAGCAGGACCTGAAGGTGGTGGAATCCGATGCGCAGGAAATCGCGCAGGCGATGATTGCCTCCGGTGAGCAGACCTTCACGTCGATCGTCGACAGCGTCGTGCAGAAGGTCAAGGGAAAGCCGCTCACCGAACTGCTCGAGAGCGCCTTCAAGATCTATCGGCTATTGCATCCCGGCGAGAAGGCCACCGCCGCCGCGACGCGGGGCGCCGCGTAGGATTGCGCCGTTTCGGCGAGGCCGTTTTCGGCGCGAGACCGCTACAGCCCTGCGCTCATTTCTCCGCCGCGGCTTTCAGGATCGGCAGCAGGCGGGCGGATTCGCTTGTGATGAGGTCGGCGAGCGGCTTTGGTCCGCGGCGGCCCGGCTCGATGAGTTCGGCGCCGAGATCGGACAATCGTTTTTGCACCTGTTCCTCGCCGAGGCCCTTGTCGAGGGCTTCGGCGAGCCTGTCGATCACCGGCTGCGGCGTGCCGCTTGGCGCGAACACCCCGTAGAACGGCGCGCAGTCGAATTCAGGAAAACCCTGTTCGTAGGAGGTCGGCACATCCGGCAGCATCGGGCTGCGTTTTTTGGCGGCGACCGCCAACGCCTTGACGCCTCCGGCCTGCACCTGGCTCAGGGTGCCGAGCACGGGATCGCATTCATAGTCGATCTGGCCGCCGAGCATCGCATTCAGCACAGGCGCCGTGCCGGTAAACGGCACCAGCGTCGGCTTGATGCCGATCGCCGAGTTGAGCAGCAGGCAGCCGATGTAGGAGACCGAACCCAGTCCGGCGTGCCCGACATTGAGCTTGGCCGCATTGGCCCTGGCATAGGCGACGAATTCGTTGAGGTTGTTGGCGGGAAAGTCCTTTCGGACCACCAGCAATTCCGGATATTCGGCGGAAAGGCCAACGGCTGCGAAATCCTTCTGCGGATCGTAACCGAGATCGGGATAGAACGCCGACGCCAGCGCATTGGTGCCCAGATGTCCTGACAGCAGCGTGTAGCCGTCGGGCGCCGCGCGCGCGGCGCGCAGCGCGCCGATGGTGCCGCCGGCGCCGCCGATATTCTCCACCACGAATTTCTGGCCGAGATGGCGGTTGAAAATGTCGGCGACGATGCGGGCCGTGATGTCGGCCGGCCCGCCGGCCGCGAAGGGCACGATGATGGTGACCGTGTGGGCGGGGTAATCCTCGGCCTGTGCGCCGTTGATTGCGGCGGCCATCAGCAGGATCGCCGCCGCCATCAAGTGCCTCGCCATCGATTGCCTCGCTGACGTTATTATTGTTGTGACCATATGCCGGTTCGGCCGGAAACGGCCCCCTTATTCGGGTTCCAACTGCTTCAACTCAAGTTCGACCCACATCTTCCTTACGACAGCGACAAATTTTCGAGCTGCTGTTGAAAGGGCTGTTTGTTGATCGGTGTATTGCTTCATAGTAAGATTGAGCTTCCCCTCGATCAACTCTCCGCCCTTGAACATTCGAAACATTCGAAAATGGATGGGGCTTGACAAGGAAAAATTGTCGGGCTCGGGGCGCACAAGTAGCCCGTGAGCTGCAAAACCGCGCAATTCAACGAAATTCATAACCTCATCGAGGCTGCTGCGAAGCTTGTCGGCATAAGGAGTAAAGGGTCCCTTTACATCCAGCAGCGCCTCCACTTTGGAGGCTCGCTTTTCTGCGTCTTGCGAAAATGAAAGGTCGATTCCTTGATATTGCTCAAACTCCTTCGCTTCTAAGATTATTTTGGCAAGAAACCATTCGACCTGAGCGAACGCCAGTAACGTCCCTCCTCTAGCGTCGAAAAGTTTATCCATGAAAGCACTAGCCTCAGCGCTCAGTGCCGACGCTGGCTCTGCCATCGGAATCTCCTAGATGCGAAGGGACAAATAGGTCGCTACGCCGTCAACGGCTTCCCAAATTTTGGTTGCTGTTGCCCGATTGACGATGATCGTTTTATCGTCGACCTTAAGATACAGGCTGTCCTCGTCATAATAGGAAGAGCGACCAATTTCGAGTGACATGGTTTCTTTGCCGCCCTGATCGCGGATCGTTTCCTCAAAAAAACAGAGCGTGGCCATAGCGGTATTCCTCCCCCAAATAATCCTAGGTCCGGTTATTGTTCCAGGCTCTTCAGCTTATCGAATAATGAGAAGCGGCCAAGGCACCAAGCAATCAAGCCGAGACGGTCCGAAAAATCGTAGGTGCCCCGTTCTTCGGTTCTTGCACGGTGAATTGCGGCATCCACTAGTTTGGTGGATGCCATTCGGCCGTAGCGCGCTCTCACATAGAGTTCGGTGACGGGATCTTCTATTAATCCCCCATCCAAGAAGGCATCCAGCTTCTCTGATCTGAAAACAATTTGGCGTTGAAGCCACGGAAGATCCGCTGCCGCGGTAAACAATTTCTCCGCGTGCTCTCGCCATGTCGCCAATGGCCAGCGGTATACAATGCCAACGAGAGCGTGCTCGTTGCTCTCACTCAGGGCTATCTTGATGATTTCGTCCTCCACGCCGGGAGCATCCTCAGGCGTTAGGCGTCGGAGAAGCTTATTTCGCATTGTTTTTGTGCCGACCCTCATGAGGGTCCGAAAAGTTCTTGTGCGCATCTGCTTTGACATGTGCGGCAAAAGGTATCGGATTATCGTTTCGCTTTTGGATCGGTCCTTGCCGTCTTCTGCGACCGACAGCAGTTCTTGCGTCACCTCATCGACAATCTCGGCGGGGAGGCCCGATCGCTTCTTGATCTCGCTAAAGAATACATGCCGGGTGGGCTTTGTGACGATTAACATATCGCAAAAAGTCCTCGTGAGGCAGTCCGGAAATGAAGCCAAAGAAAACGGACGTAAGATGCGCTGCCGGAGTGATATGTTCTATTTCATCCGGCGACATCAAAATGACCTTCACCTAGTTCAGCTTCTTTTTTGAAACCCGGCGACGGGACAATGAGGTTAGTTTCAATTCCGCCAGCGCGACTCTCGCTTCCATCAATGCGGCCTCCGCCCTGGCAATCCGTTTGTCCTTCAACGCCAAATTTAAACTCGGCGTCTTTCGCTGCCAAACGTGCGCGTTGGTGCCTGTTTGTTCACAGGGTTTCTGTGGTGTTGCTGAGGGGAGATGTCGCCAAGTCGATCCGCTCTAGGACTTTCTGCTGTGTCTGAATTTGGCCGGCCCGAACCTTTGTGATGACAAGGAATTGGGCGGTTACTGGTTTCAGCAAAATCGAAGCTGCGAAGTCAGGACTAGTCAGATAGCGCTCATCCAAATCCTCGGAGACCGGGCCATAGATTACCGGGCCATCTTCCCCAACCCGAAACTCGTATTGCTGCCGGTCGGGGAATAGTCCCAATAAGATACCCGTTACCGTCTCTCGGCTTTCCAAAACTTCAAGCTCATTCAGCCTCGCATTGAGCGTTGCTATGTGTTCTCGGTCCAAACGAACTTCGGCCTCGGATCCTACTATCTTGATTTCCGCGTCAGACTCGTTGAGGGTTTTAACGATTTTCTTGACAGCATTCATTGCCCTGGGGCTGAGGCTTTCGACGCGAGCATGGAATTGCTCGGTATCTCCGCTTGCAAGATCGGTCAGGGCTTGCGTGGCATCGTCTACGGCTTCCCTCAGCAGCGTAGGAACAAGGGAGCTTTGTTCCGGCTCCGGTTCTTGCAGCATAAAGCCCACAGAGCCGCGAAGCATGTCTCGAATAAACAGCCGCGAGGTAAACGATCGCGGGAGCTGCCCCTTTGCCGCCACCACCGCGCCGCCGCGCTCGGCAGCTATAGTACCTACAAAGGCCTGATATTGGTCGAGCATCTTAGTCGCGAAAGCGAGCTTGATATCTTCCGAACCTCGAACGGGAGAGCCTTCGAACAGTAAGGCGACTTCGGCACGGGTGACGAAAGACCCCGCGAGTTCCATTAGTTGGCGCTGCAACTCGTCATGCCGCTGTTGCCACATATAACGAATGGTATCGTAGGGGTCGCTATGCTGGCGCAGTTGTTCATCGACGAACGCGAGGTCGTCTTGAATCGCCTGCGATGAGAGCAGCGTTGGCATTTATGATCCTGAGATTATGGCCGACAAAGCAGTTTGATCATCGGAGGCATTCAACGGGACGGCCACGAACCCCTTCCACTCCTGGGTCACACGTTTGTGCGAGAACAGGCTATACCAATATATGGTTTCGTTCATCAATTGCAGCGGTCCCGCCTGGTCGACTGCTATCGCGTAGGTGTCCAATTGATATCGTTGCTTATTTAAGCTCTGGTTGACGATCTCGCCCGTCCACTGGGCGAACCCAGTCGATTGCCACAAAGGATCATTCCCGTGATATTGGACCGGGCGAATGAGAAAGCTGAAAATGTCGATATCTCTGGGGTCGCGTCCTTCTCGGGTCTCGACGTTTTCGACGAAGCTACCATCGATGAATTGTACCCCATCCACGTACCCAAACGAGTGCAACAAACTCCGATACTTGAGTAGGCTAAAGAGAAGGTTGCAACGCTCAGGCGTGCCGCCCAGCATGGACACCAATTCGGTCATTAGAGATGGGTACGGCGAGCGCGACGGAGCTATGGCCGAGTTGGCCCCCAGGAAGGGCGGTAATAATCCCCGAGCGTCGAATGCAGGAACGGGCATCAGACCCGCCGTGCACGGTCAATAAGCCTCACGGCCTCATGGTTGTCGGTACTCATTACTCCCCCGCATATTGGACCGATTGAAGCGCAACCATTGGGCGAGTGCAAGGTTTTCAACCGCGCGGCCACCTCGACATCCCACCGCGGTTGTCTCGGTGTGACCTGACAGACAGCGGGAGCGCCGAATCACATGCAACCAAGATCCACTTCAACCGTCAGGGACACATATCCACTGACAATATATGGTAGCTATGAATGACTTATTTGAGGAGAGTCTACAGGATATAGGCGGGGCTTGACTCTGCAGCCTATCTATTCCCGAATCGCAACCTGACAGCGGAAACGACGAAGCCGCCGGGTCTGGAACACCCGACGGCTTCTGAATTTTCGTCCGCGATCCGGAGCCGGATGCGGGACGAGCCTGTAACAGCGAAGTCGAGTTGAATCGACTTTGCGGCCTCGGTCAAGTCCGGTTCCTTCATATCCATCAGGAGCCATGATCATGGCTAAGATTGCTCCCTACCATACCAACTCACCAGAATACCCTCCGTCACATCGCAACGTTTATCACGACCACAGTGAATGCCCCGCCGGGAAAATGATAAAGTCCTGGCATCGTGAGTCCGGCACCGCTAGCAGACCGCGTTGCGATGACTGCAAGAAGCTGGGCTAATCATCATCCCTCAATGAGGGTCTGCGGTGGCGGCGAGACGGGTGCACCTTCGGGTGCGTAACGGTTCGCCGTCACCGTGCAGATCACATGTCCTCGGGTTATTCGGCGATCGTGATCAATGCGGTGAGCTGCTTTGGTGTGCCTCTGCAGCCAAATCAATCATTTCATCCCTTGCAGCAACTTCTGCGCCTCCACCAGCAAGTCCCGTATCTGCTTTCGCTCGCCGATCGCTTCCCCCGTGAACAGGCCGTGCCGGCGCGCGTTCTGGTTTCCGCATCGAGCGCCGGATCCCGGCGCGCCGCCGTGCATGCGGCAGCGCCTTTTGCCGCGCACCGCCAGCGCGCGGCACGTCCACTGGTGCGGTTTTGGCGCCGCAGCGCGAGCTCGCCAGCATTGGACCGGTATTACGGGCGTGATCGCTCACCCCTGCGCTTCGCCCCTCGCGTCCACGGAATCGTGCTCCCGTGCGCCGCGATCGGGCATCGCGTGCATTCAGGCATCCGTCACCGCGGTCGCCCCGCTACTGTCCGAGACGATCACGCTTCGATGCTGCGTGACGTTGCCGACGATGGCGTTGCCGCCATCCCCAACCCTCACGTTCTGCACGGTGATGGCGGGCTCGCCATTGTTGCGATAGCGGTTGAGCGCCTCCATCTGGGCCGGAAAGGTGCGGGCCAGCCTGCCGAGAGCGCGCGCCGCACTGTCTTGCCGGGCGATGTCGTCCGCGTTGGCGAGGTGATAGGCGCATCGCATCGCCATCACGTGAACGGACACCATCTGCGCCACCAGCATGGCCTCGACGGCATCCCGGGGCTTGATGCTTTTCACCATTGAAATCATGAAGGCGAGGTTGACCGCGTCAGGCTTCTGCCCGTTCACGCTGGCCTTCACCAATTGCCGCAGGATGCCATGCATCGCATCGCGATCGGCGACCCCCAATGCCTCCGCCATCAGCTGTTCGCCAAGCTCCTGATCCGGATGGTCGATGGCGAATCCGTCTGGCGAGAGTTTTACCCGTACGGCTTCGGCAGCCCTGGTTTGACCGGCTGCGGCGATGGCCGTTGCCTCGTTGGGGTCTGAAACTGTGTTCACGTCGATATCTCCTTAAGAAAGAATCGCTTTTCTTCGTCATGGCCGGGCTCGTCCCGGCCATCCACGTCTTTCTTGCTGCTGGGTTGCAAAGACGTGGATGCCCGGGACAAGCCCGGGCATGACGAGGTTTGCACAACCGTCGATTCCATTGGCTGCATTTGGAGTCAGACTCTCAGGAAACGCGCATCGGAAACGCACGCGGTTTTCGCAACGTGCAGGCGATCCTTCGCTGTCGCGAGCCGCTGCAGGTTCAATTGTCGGAAGGATTTTTTGCCTGCAATCGCACCGAAGAACCCGTTGTCGGCCAGGGCCATGGGTGTCTTAAAAATTGCGGGATGGTGGAATCATGCCGGTGATTTGCCCGACGTGTCAAAATGTTTCTGCGGGATCGCTCAAAGGCTGGACCATGCTACTTTGCATGGGGTTGTTTTGGATATTTTCGTTGAGAGGCGCTTCTATGGTTCAGCGCCGTCTACGGCTTCGCGCCGAGGCGCGTCAAAGCGGAGCGTGAATCATTGTCGGCCGGATCGAGCTTCAGCGCCGCGCGGTAATCCGCGATCGCCTTGTCGCGTTGACCGAGTTTCTCCAGTATCTCGGCGCGCGTCTCGATGTAGGCGGCGTCGTTGGGGGCGAGCGCAATGGCCTTTTCGATGTCGGCGAGGCCCTTGGCATCCTCGCCTTTCATGTGCAGCGACCATGCCCGCGAGTTGTAGCCGCTGGCAAAATCCGGCTTGACCGCGATGCCCTGGCTGAAATCGGCGATCGCCGCGTCGTGCATGCCCTTGTTCTCGTAGGCCTTGCCGCGATCGCAGACGATGATGGCGCGAACCGCGGGCGTGGATTTCAGTTCGAGCGCCCTGGTGTATTCGGCAATGGCCTGGTCGTTCAAGCCCTTGAGACGATAACCGCTGCCCCTGACCGCATAGGCGTTGGCGTAGTCGGGGGTGATCGCAATCGCCCGCGTGGCATCGGCGATGGCCTCGTCGTGGAGGCCCTTCTTGTTTTCTCCGATCGCGCGATTGCTGTAGAGGATCGCCAGATTCGCCTGGGTTTCCTGGCCCGAATTGATCAGCGCGCTGCAGCCCTTGATTCTGGTATCGGCATCGTTTTGCATGCACTGGGCGACGCTTTCGTCGTGTGTCTGTGCGAAGGCCGGCATCGCCGCCAGCACCAGGGCCAATCCGATCAAAACCCGAGACATGTTCCCCCCTGAGCCAGTCCCGTTTTGGCTATCCGGTGAGAGGCTATCATGGCTCGGCCCGGAGGCAAGGCGGAGTCTTGTATCTCCTGACGACCGGATACCTCGCGCGGTGACGCGGCACCATGCTAGCCTTGCTCCGGCATCGCCAGAGACTGCGGGAGTGGACCACGCATGGGTGGGCGGATCAGTCGTTGCGTCGAACTGCTGGAGCAGGATCAGGCGATCTATTATGACGGACCGCATAGCGGCCACGTGCTGACCCATGCGCAGGGCCGCATCGATGCCGCTACCTGGGCCGACTACATGAATGTCGGCATGGAGCACGGCGCTTTCGACATGGCCGGCCTTGCCGAGTACATGCGCGGCATGGTCGATGCCGGGCCGACACGGTCCGGCCACCGCACGCCGACGGTGATCGTCGAGGCGCCGGTGAACGGGATCGACGCCGCTTATGTGCGTTACAACGCGTGGCAGTTCCGCCAGATCCTCGGCCGCGGGGTGCATGGCATCCTGCTGTGCCAGGCGGAGACCGCGGATGCGGTGCGGGCATTCGTGGAATCCTGCCGCTATCCACACAACACCGGCGGCGTCGATCCCGAAATCCCCTCGCCGATGGCGCGGATGGCAGGCGCGACACGAGCAAAGGACGACGGGACCGACCGCGCGGAGCGCAAATGGCTCGGCATCGGCACGCGGGGGCGCGGATCGGAAACCACCGCGGCGCCGATCTGGGGCCTCTCGAGCGAGCAATACATGGAGCGCTGCGATCCCTGGCCGCTCAATCCGAAGGGCGAGTTGTTGCTCGGGGTGAAGCTGGAAAGCCCCGAAGGCGTCGCCAATTGCGAAGCGATCCTCGCGGTGCCGGGGCTCGGGTTTGCCGAGATCGGCCCGGGCGACTTGAGCCTTTCGCTCGGCTACCGCACCATTCCCCGCGAACCTTACCCACCGGAAATGCAGGCGGCGCGCGACCGCATCCTTTCAGCCTGCCGCAACAACGGCGTCGCCTTCCTGCAGGGCTGCAACGCGGACAACGTGATCGAGCGGATCGACGAGGGCGTGCGCGTGATCGCGGGGCATAGCGAGGCCGCCGCCATCAAGGGCCGGGCACACCAGAAGCGGAAGTTGCCGGTGTGATAGCGGTTGCAATCTGAATTCGAGGAAATCATCCGATGTCGGCGCAATCGGAACCAGGCCAGGATCCGCCCTCGCGTACAAAAGAACCGCCAATGCAAATTGAATCCGTACTCACCTGTCCGCACTGCAGCCACCAATCGGCGGAGACCATGCCGACCGACGCCTGCCGGTTCTTCTACGACTGCAAAGGGTGCGGCGTCAGGTTGAAGCCGCGGCAGGGCGATTGCTGTGTGTTTTGCTCCTGCGGTTCCGTGCCATGTCCGCCGATCCAGGCGGGCGACTGTTGTTCTTGATGCAAGCGTAACACTGGGTCATCATCCGCCGGCGCAACCCGGAAGAGGCAACCAACGACCATCCCGAATTCCGGAATGTTCATGAAGACGTCGAACCAGATCGACCATCACGCCCTCATCGAAGCACTCCGACGTCGCGTCCTCGAGGGACCGGGTGAGACCTCTGCGGCCGCGCGCCAGCAGGCCGCGAACGCGGCGGCGGGCGTGGCGGCTGTACAGGACCGTTACAGTGATCTGGCGCGCCAGATTGGAGAGTCCGCCCATCGTGTGACGGATGCCCAGGTGGCCGCAATGGTGTCGGACGCGGGAAGCGAGAAGGCGGCCTTCGAAATCATCGCCGCGGCGGCATTGGGAGCCGGCCTGCTGCGTTGGCGGCAAGCGATCAAGATGCTGGAGGACGCCGGCGATGCGGCTGACTGAGATTGATCGCGGCGACACGCTCGCAAATCGCCTGCTGATCGGCTTCATCTCGCTGGTTTCCGGAATGCGGCTGCCGGATGCCGCGCGTGTCGCTTTCTATCACACGAACTTTTTCGGCACGCCGATGGGAGCCTGGACGCAGGCCGCGATGCGGGGGCCGAGCGATTGGAGCGTCGGCGAACGCGAATTGATGGCGGCGATGGTGGCGAAATGGAACGCCTGCGACTTTTGCGTGAGCGCCCACGGCGCGGTGGCCGCAAAAATACTGCCGCGGCCGGCGGTCGATGCGGCGCTGGCGGACTTTCGTGCCGCGCCGATTTCGGAAGGCCTGAAGGAAACGCTGGCGTTCCTGCAGACCATGACGTTGCGGCCGATGCAATTGACAGTCGAGGATGCCAGGGCGGTGCTTCGCAGCGGCGTAAGCCGGCAAGCCCTGACGGATGCCATCGCGGTTGCGGCAATCTTCAACATCGTCACCCGCTACGCCGACGCGCTCGACTTCGCGATGCCGCAGCCCGATGAGTTCGAACGTGCCGCCAACATGCTGCTCAAGCGGGGCTATGGATCCTAGCGGCGCCAATTGATGCGCGAATCCCTGCGTTGCACGCAGGGCGGGCCTCTGGTATTTTAAGCTACGAGCGCCTCATTTTTTCTTTGCAGGCCCGGGCTGACGATGTGGCCGCTTGCGCAAGTGCGGATGGCGACTCGTGCACAGCAGAAATGAGGCGTTCGCTCAACAAGATTTCGCTCAACAACATGAAAGAGTTGGCCGCACCGATGGCCAGCCGGATAAGGGAGGATGTGATGCGGCGTCTCTTGGTTGCAGGTGTATCTCTCGCGTTGGCGATGACGCTTGGTCTCGGCCCGGCGAATGCGGCTGACAAGAAAACTCTGGCCTTCGTCGTCAACGGCGCGTCCGACTTCTGGAAGATCGCCGAGGCCGGCGTGAAGAAGGCGCAGGGCGAATTGCCCAACTACGACCTTCAGTTCAAATATCCCGAACAGGCCGCGGCCGCCGTGCAGCAGCGGATCATGGATGACCTCGTGGCGGCGGGCGCCGCCGGAATCATGGTCAGCGCCGTGGATCCGAAGAACCAGACCGAGAGCCTCAACAAGGTCGCCTCGCAAACGGTGCTGTTCACCACCGACAGCGATGCTCCGCAATCGAAGCGCATCGCCTATATCGGTTCGTCTAACACCGATCTCGGCAAGGAAGCCGGCAAGCTGATGCTCAAGGCGTTGCCGAACGGCGGCAAGTGCCTTGGTTTCGTCGGGCTTCCGGGCGCCGACAACGCGCGCGAGCGCATCGAAGGCGTCAAGGCGACGATCAAGGGCTCGAAAGTCGAGCTGGTCGACGTTCGCGGCGACGAGATCGACCAGACCCGCGCCAAGCGCAACGTGGAAGACGCGCTTGCCGCCATGCCCGACGTGAGCTGCCTGGTCGGCTTCTATTCCTACAACACGCCGCGCATCTATGAGGTGCTGAAGGAGGCGGGCAAGCTCGGCAAGATCAAGATCATCGGCTTCGACGAGGATCCGATCACGCTCGGCGGCGTCAAGGAGGGCAGCATCGTCGGCACCGTGGTGCAGCAGCCGTTCGAGTGGGGCTATCAGGGCATGAAGCTGATGGCGAAATATATCGAGGGCGACAAGTCCGGCATTCCCGCCGGCGGCATCATCATCGTTCCCGGCAAGGTGATCGACAAGTCGAACGTCGACGACTTCATGGCGCAGATGAAGCAGATGCTGCACAAGTAGTTCGGGAGTGCCAGCGCTGCTGGCGGTGCAGCCGCCGATGCCGGAACCGTTCCTCGAACTAAAAGACATCAGCAAGATCTATCCCGGCGTGGTCGCACTCGATCACGTCGGTCTGTCCGTGTCATCAGGCGAGGTGATTGCCCTGGTCGGCGAGAACGGCGCCGGCAAGTCGACGCTGATGCGCGTGCTCGGCGGCGTCATCGAGCCGAGCGGCGGCGTCATCCGCCTTGACGGCATCGAGCGGCGGTCTCTGAGCGTCGCGGACGCGATCGAGGCGGGTATCGCCTTCGTCCACCAGGAGCTCAATCTTTTCGACAATCTCGATGTCGCGGGCAACGTCTATATCGGCCGTGAACCTTTGCGCGGCTGGCCGCTGAAACTGATCGACCGGAAACGGCTCCATGCCCAGGTTCAGCCGCTGCTCGAGCGTCTCGGCGCCGATTTCGAGCCCGATGCGCCGCTTGCCGCTCTGTCGCTCGCCCAGCGCCAACTGGTCGAGATCATGAAAGCGCTGTCGCTCGATGCGCGCCTCGTCATCATGGACGAGCCGACCTCCAGCCTGAGCCTGACCGAGACCGAGCGGCTGATGCGGGTCATCGCCGGACTGAAGGCCAGTGGTGTCGGCATCATATTCATCACGCACCGGCTGAACGAGGTCATGCAATGCGCCGATCGTGCCGTGGTGCTGCGCGACGGGCGCATCGCCGGCGCGCTCGACCGCGCCGAATTGTCGCCCGCCGCGATGATCCGGCTGATGATCGGGCGCGACCTCAAATCGCTCTACGTGCCGCCCGCGACGCCGCCCGGCGACAGCGTGCTCGACATCGTCGAGGCCGCGACCGACACCTACCCGGACCGGACGGTAAGCCTGTCGGTCCGCCGCGGCGAGATCCTCGGCCTCGCCGGGCTGGTCGGCTCCGGGCGCACCGAGTTGGCCCGCGCCATCTTCGGGGTCGATCGGCTGCGCGGCGGCGCGATCAGGCTCTACGGCCGGCCAATCCGCATCGCCACGCCGCGCGCGGCGATCGAGCACGGCATCTATCTGGTTCCGGAGGACCGCAAGAGTTCGGGCCTGCTGCTCGACGTCTCCATCACCGAAAACATCTCGCTGCCGGATCTTGCGTCCTATGCGCGCTTCGGGCTGGTGAACACCGCGCGCGAGACCGAGAACGCCGAGCGCCAGCGCGTGCGCCTCAATATCCGCGCGCCTGATGTGGCCACACTCGTGGATTTGTTGTCCGGCGGCAATCAGCAGAAGGTCGTGCTCGCCAAATGGCTTTCGATGCGGCCAAAAGTCCTGATCTTCGACGAGCCGACGCGCGGCGTCGACGTCGGAGCCAAGGCGGAGATCTACGACATGCTGCGGCATCTCGCGGATGCCGGCGTCGCGATCCTGATGATCTCGAGCGACATGGAGGAGGTCATCGGGGTCAGCGACCGCATCGCTGTCATGCACGAGGGCGCGATCTCGGGGTTTCTTGATCGCAGCCGCTTCAGCGAGCACAATGTGCTTCAGCTGGCGGTTGGCGGCAGCATCCAGGCGGGATGAGGTTAAGTTGAGGCGGCAGCGGCGATCGATCTCTTCTCCCTCTCCCCGCTCTTCGCGGGGAGAGGGTTGGGGTGAGGGGCTCTCTCAACAAGTTCGACTCGCCGAGAGTCCCCCTCACCCGGATGGCATTGCATGCAATCCGACCTCTCCCCGCAAGCGGGGAGAGGTGACCCGAATTCGAGTGTTGCCGATTCAACTCAAAGTCATCCGGCATTAGGCGAGGGCACCTTGAACAAGAAAGACCTGAGCCTGCTCGTCCTGATCCTGGTGGTCGGTGCCGTCGTCACCTCGATCAATCCGCGCTTCCTGCTGGTTGGCAATCTCTCCAACACTGCCAATCAGATCGGCCTGTTCGGCATCTTCTCCATTGCGGAAGCCTTCGTCATCATCGTCGGCGGCATCGAGCTGTCGGTCGGCTCGGTGATCGCGCTGCTCGGCGTCGTGTTCATCGACCTGATCGTCAATCGCGGCGTCAACTGGGTCGCGGCTTTTGCCATCGTCATCGCCGGCGGACTTTCGATCGGCGTGGTGCACGGCACGCTCGTCACCAAGATGCGCATCCAGCCCTTCGTGGTCACGCTGTGCGGACTATTGATCTACCGCGGCGCCGCGCGCTACTACACCGAGGACGCCACCGCCGGCTTCGGCTTCGGCGCGAGCTTTCCGACGCTGGAATGGCTGACCGCGGGCCGCACCGACGTGATGGGCTTTCCGTTGCCGCACAGCGTGGTGGCGCTGACGATCGTCACAGCGGTCGCCTGGGTGGTGCTGCACCGCTCGGTGTTCGGGCGCTACCTCTATGCGGTCGGCAAGAACGAGGAGGCCGCGCGCTATTCCGGCATCCGCGCCGACCGGGTCGTGATCTCAGCCTACACCATCTGCGGCGGGCTGACGGCGTTCTCGGCTGTTATGATCGCCATGTACACCCGCTCGATCTCGCCGGCGGTGCATGGTTCCTTCTACGAGCTCTACGCCATCGCCGCCGCCGTGCTCGGCGGCTGCTCGCTGCGCGGCGGCGAGGGCTCGATCATCGGCGTAGTCCTCGGCACCGTGCTGCTGCAGGTGCTGCAAAACCTCGTCAACCTCTTGGGCATTCCGAGCTCGCTCAACTTCGCGGTGATGGGCACGGTGATCCTGATCGGCGTGCTCGCCGACCAGTACCTCGCCCAGCGCAGCCGCCGCGCGGCGACGGCGAAGGGGCGGACGCAGGCGGGTGGTGCTGCGGCAACGGTGGAGAAGGCGGAGTGAGGACTGGCGTCCAGGCGGGGCTTGCGCGAAGTAAGTGATTCCGGCCATGGGAAAACTGGTTCGTCGGTTCCTTGGGTATAATTGAGACAGAAAGCTAGCCCAGTAATTCTTTCCTGGCCCTTTTATACCAAGGCGCATGCTTCGCCTCATCCCTATTGTGGGGCAGAGCCATCAACGAAGGTAGACTATTGAATTCCTCAAGAAGAGACAGCAGAGAATATATATTATTGACCACCGACTTATTTATCTCCTTCATTTCAGAGTCATGGATTCGTGAACAAGCAGCCCACGGTATTTTATCTCCGCCATCGAGAGTAGTCACTATAACTTCGGAATCATCGGCATACTCCGCCCTAGTGTTCCTAGGCCACCTACCTGCGTGTATGTCCTCAATAGGTGTATTGTTTCTGTAGCCGTGAGCGGCGAGTATTTTTGCAATAATTTTTGTTCCGTCTTTTTTCATGATACTAGCTCCTTCCAAGACTCGTCTTGTGCTCTGGCCTTCCAGGATGAGGGCGTAGAAACTGTAGCCTCACCTATCGTCATCAGGGACGCAACCATTCAGGGGCGAACGGATTGGCATAAGTGCTGAAAGGACCAAAAATGCAAATCGCCCCCGAGATCACCTTCGAAGGATCAGACTCGTCCGATGCCGCCCGCGCCCAAATACTAAGTGAAATCGAAAAGCTGGAAACCCATAATCATCGTATTACCGGTTGCCGCGTGAAGGTGATCGCGCCCAGCCACAAGCATCGGCATGGCACCGGATTTCAGGTCAACATTTGGTTGACGGTTCCGCCGCACGAAAACATTGTCGTCAGCAATTCAGAATCGGACGATGCGCGGCACGAACATGCCAATGTAGCCATCAAGGACGCTTTCGCTGCGGCGAGGCGTCAGATCGATGCCCTGACGGCTTGAGATCAAGCCGCAGAATTGCAGTGTGCGATTAGACTGCTCTCGTTTGCGACTTGTATTGTGCGGTGGCCGAACATTTCAACCGCATAGCGATGCACACCGGCGCGGTCAGTGAATATCGCAACGACCGTTCCTTCCGCGTGGTTGCTGAACGCTTGATCGACCTTGTCACCAATTGCGAATTTGGAAGCCATGGCGAATCCTCCAACCCACAGGCTTTGCGCCGAGTGAGGCCGAAGTAGGGTTTCTTTGCGATTGGTAAGACCGGCCAGGGTCGACTCGCGTGCAGCCGAGTAACCGAACGGCAGCAGCGTGCCCGCATTGCCATCGTGTTACGTATTGGCGGGGGTGATAAGGTCCCGCGCTTTTGTCCCTGTGATTTATTAGCGCGTCACCAAGAAATTCCGACTCGACCCGGCGTACAAGCTGCATCACGACCGCGAATACTCTGCGGCGCGGTGAATGTGTACCTGCGATTCCTAGCCGGGGCTGGATGAATTTTCCAGCCAAGGGGACATAGGCAGCGCCCTTCCGACAAGACAGCACTTGGCAACCCTGGTGATGTCCGCTTCCGGGGGGCACTTCGGGAGTCCCATTTCAGGGTCGTCAGGATCGGTTTTCACCCCAATTCGGACGTTGGGACGGATGCGGCTAAATAAACTCCCGCAGCGGTGGACCTAAAGTGCATTGAGGCGATTGACCTAACAATCTCTCAAATCCCCTCAAGATATTTAGCGCTACGCCCCCATAGCGCAAAGGATCGACTGTGTTCAGACAGAAATTCAGCGAGGTGGAAGACGCCTGTTCGCTCGCCCAAGCAATAGTCGATACTATTCGCGAACCTCTAATCGTTCTCGACAAGGACCTCCGGGCCATCGCCGCGAGCCGATCATTCTATGTGAAGTTCGCCACCAATCCGGACGATATCCGAGGCAAACGCTTCTACGAGTTGGGAAACGGTGAATGGGATATTCCAAAGCTTCGGTTGCTATTGGAGAGAGTAATACCTGACCACGGTACAATGGATGATTGCGAAATTGAGCATGACCTTCCTCGCGCTAGAAAGTGCGTATTGTTGCTGAGTGCAAACATTGTTGTCTATGAGAAGGGGCACAAGAATATCTTGCTCAGCATCGAGGACATCACCATTCAACGGGGTCTGGAACACGAAAAGGATGAACTGCTGCGACAGAAGGACGTACTTCTCGATGAAATCGAGCACCGCGTCGCCAACAGTCTGCAGATTATCGCCAGCATTATTATGTTGAAGGCAAAGTCTGTGGAGTCTGAGGAGACGCGACGTCATCTGCATGACGCCCACAAAAGGGTTGTATCGGTTGCAGCCGTGCAACGACATCTTCATGCTTCGGCGGGCATTGGGTCGATGGAAATGCTGCCCTATTTGACCACGCTCTGCGGAGCGCTGACCCATTCGATGATAGGTGACGGCGAGGCGGTTTCTTTGAAGGTGATTGGTAAAGGCGGTGTTTCGACCTGCGCCAACGCCGAGAGTCTCGGATTGATTGTCACTGAACTTGTAATAAATGCGCTAAAACACGCCTTCAACGAAACCATAAAAGACGGACAGATTACCGTTGCATACGATGTATTCGGGACCGATTGGAGGCTCTCGGTCGCCGACAACGGAATTGGCAAACCAGATGGCGTTTTTGCCCAACCGAAGACTGGGCTGGGGACGGGTATCGTGAAGGCCCTTGCAAGGCAACTCGACTCTCAGGTCGTCACTTTGAGCGGCCCCAAGGGGACGACAGTATCGGTTACTCACGCGACCTTCGCGGGCCACGGCGAGCGGTTGGAAGCTCTGAACTGATAGAAACGCCTTCAGCGTAAGGCGCGCCCCACCTTCTCGAACGAACGTTGGCCGGTTTCGGCGTGGGTATCAATATGAAATACATCTCGAAACTTAAACCAGCGGCGGGCAGTCTCACCAATATACGAAAGCGATGACCAACGCTATGCGGCGAAGATCTCAACCCTCCCACAAGGAAAATCAACCTTCCGGATTCGTCCGCCCCCAGGCGGGTAACGTTCACAATTTCCAAACAAGCTATGAACGCTATTCGACCCTGGCCCGCGCCGAAGCTCTGACGGGGGACCGGATCGTGGCGGAGAATTACTTCCAGCACGCCGAACATTATTTTCGGGCGATGCGCGACAATCAAAGTTAAGCAGGCGAACCAGCAGTGTACTGCGTCCGCCGATTGATCCGGGTAACAGCGCTTGCAAAGACTCATTCGCCACGATCAGCGCCATCACGGCTTTCCCCACCAATACCGAACATCGGTGGCGTGGTCCCGAATGCCCGCGAAGTGCCTCAAGCGACAGAAGACTGCGGTCTTGCTAACTGCGGCGGCCCTATCGTCGGAACAATACAGTCTCAAAGAACTTGGCAAACTGGAGGTTGCCAATGCCCCGCTACTTTTTCGACGTTAGGGACGGCCACAGGCTTTTTGATGCATCGGGCTTTGTTTGCAAAGACGATGTCGATGCACTTATCCGGGCGGCGGTGCTCGCGATAGGCGTTTCAATCGATAAGCCCGAAGACGATCCTGAGCGCCGCATCGCTATAATCAACGATGCGGGACATGAGATTGGAAACGTGCCTGTATATTCCAAACCTTCATACAAAAACCCCGCCAAACGCAGTTAGGCGCCTCCCCCCCGACGGGATACTGTTCCTCTTTTGTTCTGTTATCAATCCGTTCCTATAGGATTTTGGGTAATGGCCCTCAGTGGCCTAAGTTGAATTTCACAGTGGCCTAATTTGCTTTGTCCGGCTGCACAATCGGCTAATACACTCCCTAAACTGTTCTCAGTAGAACCACGGTATGCCGCCTAAACGACATAGAGAACGTTTCGGGAATGAGGCATATGTTTACGGATGGCCCGAGATCATTGGGTTGAATATCTAAGGTGCCCATATTGCCGAAAGGCCGGCGTAGCCTTGGTTTCGGCGGCGGACGAATATTCGTGGGATGTGCGGGTCGATAGCGCCCCCGAAGGCTTTAAGGTCATCCGGTCCGGAGATGTCATCAACTTTTACTGCGCTTTCTGTGATCGCCCCGCAGAACCCTAGAGGCCGCCTCAGTTGGTAGTCTCCGTATTTGATGGCACTTGTCCTAATTTGAATCCCGCGGTGTCCTGATTTGTTAATCACTCGTTAAATTCTTTTGGAACGTGAGCGATATTGACCATAGAATCCGGAACGCAGAGGCAGATGGTGGCTGCATCACCGTTCCGTTCTCGGCATCCATCGGTGACTGAGAGTGTCGTGCTCCCGCCTGATCCAAGAGGGAGCATCATGCCCTCTACCAATCGCCAACCTGTCGAAGAGCCCCGCTACACAATGGCCGAGCTTATCGAGCTACGCCGCACAATGCTCCGGTTCTCCCGCTCGATACCGCCCGGATCGGAGAGGGATCAGCATCTGCAAATCGCAATATCCTTGCGGCGACTTTTCAGGAACAAGGCATGGCTCGACGCCCATACCGTCGAAGGCTCGCAGTAAGGCCGCCTCGGTCGGCGCCTCTTTCATTCTGGAAAGTTCGCGCGGTCGGTACACCATTTCATTAACATTTCGACTGTGAGCTATATTGCTCACTATGTTAGCCATCCGACGTGGCAGGATGGAGGATCACCGCAGGCCCTCGGCAACTACCGGTGACAGAGAGTCCGGTGATGCTCCCGCCCGTGCAGGGAAGCATCGTGACCTCCTCCAAACAATTCTTGACCGCTATTGAGCGCCCTCGCTGTGCCCGCTGCCAAACGCGGATGATGCTGGAACATGTTTCGCCCGGACCAATAGGCTTCGAACACCGGCTGTTCGAATGTCCCAACTGCGATCATGTCGAGACAAGCATCGTTGCATCTGATCCCCTCAAATCCAGGGCAGCCGGTTGGCTCACCGGAGAACTCACTGCGCCGAACTGAGGCAATGCCATGCTCGACACACAGAACCAAGGGCCGCAATGCACCGCTTGCGGCTCTCCCATGAAGCTCTCGGCCATTGAGCCGAGCTGTACGGGCCAAGATTTGCGAACGTTCACTTGCCCGCAATGCAGAAGAGTTCAGCGGCACATCATCGAAAGTGCTGTGACTGAGGCTTGGTTAGAGCCGAGACGACCGGAAACGTGATGTATCAGCGACAAGAGTGCTTGGTTCAAGCTGCGATCTGTCGTGAGAAGGCACAAGCCGATCCGGCGCATTACGACCATTGGATCGATGAGGCTATCGTATGGCTTCAACGCGCCGTCGGTACCGGTCGAAAACGCGTTGTCACTCACGAGGTTCAAGAGGGGGCCATGATCCCTAAGCAGGTACATTAAGTCATGCCTCACCCCGATGCAGCAAAGCCAGGATCAAAGTCGCTGGATCGCGCTCTTTCGCTAGTCGCGGCATTCATTGTGGTGGCAATCATAATCGTTGCTCACTATTGATCTGGTCGCCGCTGGGTTGACGCATACGGCGGTTCGCAGCGACGTGCCAAAAGCAAAAGTCGAGGAATGAAATAATGTCCAAAAAGCCAAAAATTGATCACGAGTACCACGACGGCAAGGACAAATTGAAAATAACGATAGAGGGTTATTCGCTCAGTAAAAAGTCTCGCGCGGCAATCATGAAAAAGGTGACGCACGCGGTCGAGCGCAGCCCAGAGAGGCTGATCAAAGACTATAAGAAGTCAAAAAAAGGTTCTGGCAAAAAGATACCCGGTCACCAAAAGCTTTCCAAAACGTTTGAAGAAGTTGGCGACTAAAGCGAGGGGGCGGATACCGAAAGGTGCAGAAGGGGACATACTCGCTGCCCGTGTCACAATCCCGCTTCTTGCCGTCACCGGCTACGGAGGTTTCAACCTTTTCTACTCGGTGAGCGGAGCGGCTATTTCTACACGTTAGTACCGCTGTTCGGGGGTATGGCAGCAGTAATCGGGTTCGTCGTTTGGCACGTGATGTCTTCGTTGCCGCCAAAAGTGAGTTGGAGAAATCTCTTGGTTCTCTGCGGCTTTTTTCCATACCTGTGTTTCATTTATGCAATCTTGTTTTTGGGCATCTACATGTTTTACCGGGGAATTGAGCAGGGCGGCTCCATTCCGTTGCTTGCTGGTGGCTTCTCTTGGACAATATTCGAGTATCGGGGAATTTACCGCTTTTGGCAGATGACTGGGATGGCGAACATTGGTGGGCCTGCCTGGACTCGAACCAGGAACCAGACCGTTATGAGCGGCCGGCTCTAACCATTGAGCTACAGGCCCCGCCGCGGGCGGCCGCTGGATGCGCGGCCGGCAACGGTGCCGGCACCGTTTACAGGGACGACCGCGATCCGGCAATGCCGCGGTTGGTGCCGCGGCTCGTAGCAGCCGGCGCCCGTCGTGGAGTGATCTCTTGCCTGACGGGCAAATCACCCTTGTCCGCGCTGGACTGTCCGCCCCCGGCTGTCAAGGCCTCCGCGCAAAAATATTCTGCTTTACCGAATATTCGGTTTATCCTATATTCGCATCCGTCCTGCCCCACCAAAGGGGCGTTGCGCAACGTCAACAACGCGGGGCGGGATGCGGTGGACGCTAAGGGCGCTCCTGACGGGGGCACCTGAGGCGGACGGAAAAGCCGTGTGGGCCTGGCACCTCGACGCTGGTGTCAAGTTCGCGTTAAGGCACGCGGGCGACGGTGGCCAACAAGCCCGAAGCACCGGGGCGAGCACGGAGTAGCCGTTAAAACCATTGCGTGGGGAATGCCGGGTGATTCCGGTGTGACCTGTGGTGACTACACTCGTGTACTTTGTTTTTTATCGTACGCGAGGCTGCGGGTGCATCGAGCGCCCGGCATTCCCCGCGCCCTTTGATTGCGGAGGGCGGAAAATAAATGGATACCTCGCGCAAACGCATGCGGCGAGATCGCGGAGCCATCTCTCAACGTCATTGCGAGCCAACGGGTCGCGCGAATGCGCGCCCGATGGCTCGTAATGACGTTGTTAGGTTGTTTGAAAACTCGAGTAGGCGGGCGCGCGCAACCTCACTTGTCATGCCCGGGCTTGACCCGGGCATCCATCCAACTTCGCGAGAAGCATTTTCCTAAGCGGATGGATTGCCGGGTCAAGCCCGGCAATGACGGCCAGAGAAAAGCCGGCGACGACAGATGTGGCCGCGATATGCTCAGACTTCCCTCACTCCACCGACACCCCGGCGAACTCCACCACCTTGCGCCATTTCGCCGTCTCGTCCGCGATCAGCTTGCCGTAATCGGCCGGCGTCATCGGCTTCGGCACGCCGCCGATGGTGGCGAAGCGTTCGATCACCTTTGGGTCCGCGAGCACTTCATTCACCGCCTTGTTGAGGATGTCGACGATTTCCTGCGGCGTGCCCTTCGGCGCGGACATGCCGTAGAACACCGATGCCTCATATCCCGGCACGGTCTCGGCGATGGCGGGAATGTCGGGCGCGCTCGGCCAGCGCTGCGGCGAGGTGACACCCAGCGCCCGCACGCTGCCGCTCCTGGCCAGCGCCATCGCGGTCGGCAGATTGTCGAAGATCAGCTGCACCTTGTCGGAGATGACGTCGGGAAATGCCAGCGCCGAGCCGCGATAGGGCACATGCACCATGTCGCATTTGGTCATGGCCTTGAACAGCTCCGCCGACATGTGCACCGTGGTGCCGTTGCCCGAGGAGGCAAAGGAGATCTTGCCGGGATTGGCCTTGCAGTAGTCGATCAGCTCCTGCACCGTCTTGACCGGCATCGCGTTCGACACCACCAGCAAATTCGGCACCTGCGTGAAGACCGCGACCGGCACGGTGTCGCGGATGAAATCGAACGGCAGCTTCTTGTAGAGCGAGGCCGAGATCGCGTTGTTGGCGCCGCTGAACAGCAGCGTGTAGCCATCGGGCGTCGAATTGATCGCGGCTTCGGTCGCGATGTTGCCGCCGCTGCCGGCGCGATTTTCGACCACGAATTGCTGGCCGAGATGCTCCGACAGCGCCTGCGCCATGATGCGGGCGACGACGTCGACCGGGCCGCCGGCGGCAAAGCCGATCATCCAGCGCACCGGGCGGTTCGGATAGTCGGCGGCGGAGGAGGGCGCAATCCCGAAGGCCGTGCTCGCGAGACAAGCGAAGGTGAACAGAATTGCACGCGAAACTGCGATCATGGTGTCTCCGTCATGGCATCGTCCGCTTTTCACTTCAGTCGCAGCCATGCTTTCACAGAATTGCGGATTTGCCTACATTGGCTTTGGGCTTGTATGTTCCGCGCGGTTCGCGGCGCCGCGCCAAAGAGGTGGACCCATGAAGATCGCGTCAGCCGTTTGCGCCGGGGTTTTGTTGCTGGCAGTCGGTGCTTCGGCGCAACAGGGAGGTAACACCATTCCAAACACCACGATCAGCCTGGGGACGGCCACGCCGGGCGGCGGCTTTCCACTCTATGGCAACGCCTTTGCGGAAGTCATGAACGCGGCCGATCCGGCGCTCACGATCGCGCCGCGCAACACCAAGGGCAGCAACGAGAACATTCCGCTCTTGGAAAAGGGCGAACTCGACATCGCGCTCGTCGCGGGCGAGCCTTCCTATGAAGCCTTCATGGGCATCGGCCGGCCGCGGACGCACCTGAAAATCCTGACCGCGATATATTCGAGCCCCGGCATGTTCGTGGTCCGCGCCGACAGCCCCTATAAAACCATTCGCGATCTCGTCGGCCACCCGGTCGCGTTCGGCGCAAAAGGCTCCGGCCTGCCGATCCTGTCGCGCTACATGCTGGACGGGCTCGGATTGAAGCAGGACGAGGATTTCCAGCCGGTCTATCTCGACCACGCCGGCGACGGTCCTGCGATGGTGCTCGACAGCAGGGTCGCAGCCCTCTGGGGCGCCGGCATCGGCTGGCCCGGATTTGCCGCGGTCGCCGGCAGCCCCGGCGGCGGCCGCTTCATCGCGCCGGATGCGGAAGAGATCGCGCGCATCCGCGCCAAGCATTCGTTCCTGAAGCCGCTGACGGTGCCGGCCGGCAGCTATCCCAACCAGAACGATCCAATCAACTCGATGGGTTCGTGGAGTTTTGTGCTGACGCGCGAGAACCTGCCCGACGATGTCGCCTATCGATTGGCGAAAACGCTGCACGGTGCCGAAGCCGCGTTTTGCAAGAAGCTCGCGCAGGCCTGCGAGACCACCGCGGCGAACACGGTCGCGGCGGCGCCCGATGTGGCATTGATTCATCCCGGGGTGATGAAATATTTCCGCGAAATCGGGGTGGTGAAATAGGCGAGTGGCGAATAGCGAGTGGCGAATAGCGAGGGATCACTTGCCATTCGCCATTCGCCCCCTTCACTTCTTCACCAGCGGGCACGCCGGATCCGGGGGCCCGAACGCCTGCGCCCCCGGAATCGTCGCGAGAATCTTGTAATAGTCCCACGGATATTTCGACTCCTCCGGGCTCTTCACCTGCACCAGCATCAGGTCATGCACCATCAGATTGTCCTCGCGCAGGGTACCGTTGCGGGCGAAGAAATCCTCGATCGGTTTTTCGCGCATTTTCGCCGCCACCTTGAGCGGCTCGTCGGTGCCCGCCTCCTTGATCGCCTGCAGGTAATGCATGACCGAGGAATAGACGCCGGCCTGCCACATCGTCGGCATCCGGTTCATCTTGGCGAAATAGCGCTTCGACCATTCCCGCGTCTTGTCGTCCATGTCCCAGTAGAACGACGTCGTCAGCAGCAGGCCCTGCGCCGCCGGCAGGCCGAGCGAGTGAATGTCGGTGATCAGCGCGAGCAGCGCGGCCATCTGCTGGCCGCCCTTCAACACGCCGAATTCGCCGGCGGTCTTGATCTCGTTCATGTTGTTGGGGGGACCTGCGGCGATGCCGATGATTTTCGCCTTCGAGGCCTGGGCCTGCAGGATGAACGACGAAAGATCCGGCGTGGCAAACGGCGGCCGCACCGCGCCGATCACCTTGCCGCCATTTTTGATTACCACCTCGGAGGCGTCCTTCTCCAGCGCATGCCCGAACGCATAATCGTCGGTGATGAAGAACCAGCTGTCGCCGCCGCGCTTCACCACTTCCTGCGCGGTGCCGACCGCGAGCGCGTGGGTGTCGAACACCCACTGGATCGCATAGGGCGAACAGAACTTGCCGTGGAAATCCGCAGCTCCCGTCGAATGGGTGATGAACAGCTTCTTCTTCTCGTTGGCGACACCCTGCACCGCCAGCCCCACCGCCGAGACCGGCACGTCGACGATCAGGTCGACCTGTTCGGTGTCGTACCAGCGCCGCGCGATGGCGCCACCGATATCGGGCTTGAGCTGGTGATCTCCGACGATCACGCTGATCGGCTTGCCCAGCACTTGGCCTCCGAAATCGTCCACCGCCATCTGCGCTGCGGTCACCGAGCCCTGGCCGGTCGGCGTCGAGGCCGGACCGTTCATGTCGGTGAGCACGCCGATCTTGACCAAATCGTCGGAGACCTGCGCCAGCGTTGCCGGCGATGATAACGCCGCCGCCGCGAACGCCGCGACCATGGATATTTTCCTGGCTGAAATCACAAAATTCCTCCCGCTATTGTCAGGCCGCCGGCCGTATTGCTTGGCCGGGAGCGTAGCCCGGCGATCGACGTTCTTGCAATCAATTCGCAGTCCACGTCAACGGAACTGATCTGTTCAGGCGCCGCGAGAAGGTTGCCAAGCTGGCGATGCGTGGTCCACCATCGGCCGCATGATCGCGCCCCAACGCCTGCCGGCTTCGCTTACCTCGCTCGACGCGGCCCGCGCGGCGTTGCTGCGGGGCCTTGAACCGGTCGCGCCGGTTGCACTGCCGCTCGCGAAATCCCTGGGCTGCGTTGCAGCGGATATGCCGCCGCTCAACCCGCATCCGCCACGCGATATTGCCATCGCCGATGGCTGGGCGCTGCGCGCGCGCGATCTCGTCGGCGCGTCGTCCTATTCGCCGCTGCCGCTGATCGCGTCGCCGGTCTGGGTCGAAGCCGGCGATGCCATGCCGGACGGCTGCGACTGCGTGATCGATGCCGATGCCGTCGACCGAATCGGTCCGATGTTTCAGGCGCTGGCGGAAGCGGTGCCGGGGCAGGGCGTTCGTCGCGCGGGCGGCGATATTGCGGAGGGAAATCAGATCGCCAGCGGGCGGCAGGTTCGCCCGCTCGACCTGCTGGTCGCGCGCGCGGCGGGGCTGGGCTCATTGAGCGTGCGTCGGCCGCGGCTGCGCATCGTCAATATCCCGCCTGATACGGGCGGCGCCGTGACGGCGCCGCTGATCGCGGAAAGCGCCCGCTTCGAGGGGGCCGGTGTTGTCTGCGTCGAGGCTGCGGGGCGTGACGTGGCTTCCGTCGCCGCGGCGCTCGATATCGGCGCAAGCGATATCCTTGTCACGGTCGGCGGCAGCGGCGTCGGCCGCACCGATGCCGTGATCGCAGCCTTGGCCGGGCGCGGCGAGGTCCTCGCGCATGGCATCGCCTTGCAGCCCGGCCGGACCGCCGCCGTGGGCCGGATTGGAAAGGTTCCCGTCATTGCGCTGCCGGGCGCGCCGGATCAGGCGCTGGCGGGTTGGTGGACGCTGGTGCTGCCCGTGCTGGAGCGGTTGTCCGCGAGGCAACCGCGACAGCAGGTTGCGCTACCGCTTGCCCGCAAGATTGCCTCGAGCGTCGGCGTGACCGAACTCGTCCTGCTCGAACAAATCGATGGCCAATGGATGCCGCTGGCAACCGGCGAATTGTCGCTCGATGCCATCGCCCGCGCCGACGCCTGGCTCGCGATATCCAGCGGGTCGGAAGGCCAAGCTGCGGGGACGGCGGTCGATGCCTATATGTTGCGGGAATGATATAGGCACCCCATGACCCATGCTCCCCTGCCCAAGAACCGCGACGGCGTGGACCAGGACCAGTTCCTGACCATCCTGTCGCGCGAAGACGCGCTGGCGCGCTTCGAAGCGGCACTGTTTCCACACCCGGTTCCGAACGAGCCGCGGCGCCTCGCCGACGCGCTGGGCTGCGCGCTTGCGGACGACATCGTGGCGCCGATCGACGTGCCGCCGTTCGACCGTTCCAATGTCGACGGCTTTGCGGTGCGCTCCGCCGATCTGGCGTCGGCGAGCGAAGCTGCACCGGTTCGCGTCATGCTCAACGACGAGGTGATTGCCTGCGGTACCGCGCCGACCCGGCCGGTGCTGTCGGGCACGGCGACCTCGATTGCGACCGGCGGTCCGTTGCCGCGCGGCGCCGACGCCGTCGTCATGGTCGAGCATACCCAGCCGGCAGGTATCCGCGCGATCGAGATCCGCCGCGCCGCCTCGCCCGGGCAGTTCGTGTCCTATGCCGGCTCCGACATCGCGCGCGGCGAGGCGCTGTTGCGCGCCGGCGCCGTGATCGGCTCGCGCGAGATCGGGATGTGCGCGGCCTGCGGGATCGCGGAAGTCTCCGTCGCACGCAAGCCACGCGTCGCGGTGATTTCCACGGGAGATGAGCTGGTGCAACCGGGCGCGCCGCTGGGTGTGGCTGAAATCTACGACAGCAATGGCGCCATCGTCACCGCGGCCGTCAACGAGAACGGCGGCGAGGCGGTGTTTCTCGGCGCAGTGGCCGATGACGAGGAGCAGCTCGAAGCCGTGATGCGCAAGGCGCTTGCGACCTGCGACATGCTGGTGCTGTCCGGCGGCACCTCGAAGGGCGCGGGCGACGTGTCGCATCGCATCATCGCGCGGCTCGGAAAGCCCGGCATCATCGCGCACGGCGTGGCGCTGAAGCCGGGCAAGCCGTTGTGCCTTGCGGTCTGCGACGGCAAACCGGTGGTGATCCTGCCGGGATTTCCGACCTCGGCAATGTTTACCTTCCACGACATGATCGTGCCGGTGCTGCGGCGGATGGCAGGCCTGCCACCGCGCTCCGATGCCAAGGTTGCGGCAAAGGTCCCGGTCCGGATCGCTTCCGAACTCGGCCGCACCGAATTCGTCATGGTGTCGCTGGTCGAAGGCGAGGGCGGCTTGATCGCCTATCCCACCGGCAAGGGCAGCGGGGCGATCACATCCTTTGCGCAGGCCGATGGATTCCTGAAGATCGACGCGCTCGCCGATCAGATGCCGGCCGGCACCGAGGCCGAGGTCACGCTGTTCACGCCGCATGTGCGGGTACCTGATCTCGTGATCGTGGGCAGCCATTGCATCGGGCTCGATCTGGTGACCGCGCCGCTTTCGCGCGCGGGGCTCGTCGTGCGTTCGATCGCGGTCGGCAGTCTCGGCGGGCTCGCGGCAGCCAAGCGTGGCGAATGCGATTTCGCGCCGATCCATCTATTCGATGAAAAAAGCGAGAGCTACAACACGCCATATCTCGGCGACGGCCTCGAACTGGTGCCGGGCTGGCGGCGGATGCAGGGCATCGTGTTTCGAAAAGGCGATATCAGGTTCGAGGGACTGAGCGCGCGGCACGCGGTGGGCGCGGCGCTGGCCGACCCCGCCTGCATCATGGTCAACCGCAACCAGGGCGCCGGCACCCGCATCCTGATCGATCGGCTGCTCGGCGGCGCACGGCCCGAGGGTTACTGGAACCAGCCGAAATCGCACAACGCGGTTGCGGCTGCGATCGCGCAAGCTCGCGCCGACTGGGGCATGACGATCGCGCCGGTCGCGCATGCGGCTGGCCTCGGCTTCATTCCGCTCGCCGAAGAGCATTACGATTTCGCTCTGGTGACGGCGCGGAAGCAGCGTCCGGCGGTGCAGGCGTTTCTGAAGGCGCTGGCGTCGGAGGAAAGCCGCGCGGCGCTGGAGGCGGCGGGATTTCGGCCGGTACAGCCGTCCCCCTGAGGAGCCGCGCACTTGCGCGGCGTCTCGAAGGGCGACGGCAGAGGGAGCTTGCGGCCGCATCCTTCGAGGCTCGCTCAAATCCGCGATGCGAGGGCATCGCGGCGCTCGCGCCTCAGGATGACGACATCGGTGGAGTTGAAAGGCCCCGCTCAATTGAACGCCATGCCGCCGCTCAACGCGATGGTCTGGCCGGTCATGTAGTCGTTGCCGAGCAGCATCAGCACGGCGTGGGCGACTTCATCGGGCTGGCCCATGCGTCCGAGCGGGATTCGTTGGGCGAGATCCGAGCGGCCGCGCATCATGTCGGTTTCGATCAGCGAGGGCGCCACCGCGTTGACGGTGATGCCTTCCTTGACCAGCCGCGCCGCATAGCCGCGCGTCAGCCCCTCCATGCCGGCTTTCGAGGCGTTGTAATGCGGGCCGATCGAGCCGGCGCCGCGTGCAGCCCCCGACGAGATGTTGACGATGCGGCCCCACTTCTTCGCGCGCATCGAGGGCAGCACGGCTTGCGTGCAGAGGAAGGCCGATTTCAGGTTCACCGCGATGGTCGCGTCGAAGTCCGCTTCGGTCAGGTCATCAACGCCACGAACGATCGCGACGCCTGCATTGTTGACGAGGATATCGATCGGGCCCAGCGCCGCCGCGACGTCGGCGACCATTTTGGCGACCGCCGCGCCTTGCGAGACGTCGGCAGCGGTCGCAATCGCGCGGCCGCCCTTGCCCTTGATGGCGGCAACGACGGCGTCTGCGTCGGCGGCACGTTCGCGATAGTTGACCGCAACTGCGGCGCCGGCCGCGGCAAGCACCGCGGCAACCGCGGCGCCGATGCCACGCGATCCCCCGGTCACCAGCGCAACGCGGCCTTTCAGATCGGGCATGCCTGTCATGATCGGATTCCCTTCAGTTCGCGATGATTCAGCCCCCGTCCAGCGCCGCCAATCGCTCCGCTTCCGCGATGTCATTCATGGTGTTGGCGTTGAAAAACGGGTCGAGCGGTTTTGTCGGCCACTCGACGGTGGCAAGCTTGTAGCGCGCGGTCCAGCGGTCGATCTTCCTGACGTCCTCCACCACCAGCGCGTGGCGAAGCTCCTCGCGCAACGTCACGCTCCACAAGCCGATCACCGGATGCGACTGGCCGTCGGAGGCGGCGACTGCGAGCTGTGCGTCCTGGTCGGCGCGCGCATGGTGCAGCCGCGCGACGAGATCGCGCGGCAGGAACGGACAGTCCGCCGCCGCGCTCAGCACCCACGCAACGTCAGGCCGATGGGCCGCCGCCCAGTCGAGGCCCGCCAAAATGCCGGCGAGCGGTCCCGGAAAATTCTCGACCGTGTCGGCGATGACCGGCAGGCCAAAATCGGCAAAGCGCGAGGGATCCCCATTGGCATTGAGGATGAGTCCGTCGCATTGCGGCTTCAGCCGCGCGATCACGCGCTCCAGGATGGTGCGGCCGCCGATCCGGCGCATCGGCTTGTCGCCGCCGCCCATCCGCCGCGCCAGGCCGCCGGCCAGCAATATTCCGGGCGTCGCCGGCGCGTCCCTTGACGTCGGCGGAAATTCAGTCGTCACGCTCGGCGCCCTTGCGCTTGTGACGGACGGATTCCTCCTCGACATAAGCGAGGTCCTGGTCGTAGACGATGCGCTCTTGTCCGGACAGCGCGATGAAACGTTTTCCCCGCGCGCGCCCGACCAGTGTCAGCCCGACCTGTCGCGCCAGGTCGACGCCCCAAGCGGTAAAGCCCGAGCGCGACACCAGGATCGGAATTCCCATCCGCACCGTCTTGATGATCATCTCGGAGGTCAGCCGTCCCGTGGTGTAGAGGATCTTGTCGGCGGCATCGACGCCGTGGCGGAACATCCAGCCCGCAATCTTGTCCACCGCGTTATGGCGGCCGACGTCCTCGGTGTAGCAGACGGGCGTGCCCTCCTTGCACAGCACGCAGCCATGGATCGCGCCGGCTTCGAGATAGAGCGAGGGCATGGTGTTGATCGCATGCGTCATCTGGTAGAGCCAGGACGTACGCAACTCGGCCTTCGGCAGCGCGACGCTTTCGACCGCCTCCAAGAGGTCGCCGAACGCGGTGCCCTGCGCGCAGCCCGAGGTCTGCGTCCGCTTTTTCAGTTTCTGCTCAAAGTTGGTGTGATGCTCGGTGCGCACCACCACCACCTGCAGGTCGTCGTCATATTCGACCTCGGTAACGACGTCGTCATATTTCAGCATGTTCTGGTTGAGCAAATAGCCGAGCGCGAGATATTCCGGATAGTCGCCGATCGTCATCATGGTGACGATCTCCTGCGCGTTGAGATACAGCGTCAGCGGCCGCTCCACCGGAACGTTGATCGCAACCGCGGCGCCCGTCTGATCGGTACCGGCAACGCGTTCGGTCAGCCGGGGATCGCCCGGGTTGGGCAGGATCAGGGGGACGGGCGCTTTGTCGATCTTCATCATGTCGGTCAGGCTAGCATGACATTTCCCTGAAGCCCGATATAAAGCACCCCTTGGCAAAACCTAGCCCGGTTCCCGGAAAGCGGCTCGGAGAATATGATGAAAGTGATCGGGCTCGCCGGCTGGAGCGGCGCCGGCAAGACCACGCTGCTGTCGCGGGTGATCCCGCATTTGCTCGAACGGGGCCTGCGCGTCTCCGTCATCAAGCACGCCCACCACAGTTTCGACGTCGACGTGCCGGGCAAGGATTCCTGGGTGCATCGGCAGTCCGGCGCGACCGAAGTGCTGGTGTCCTCGGGCAGGCGCTGGGCGCTGATGCATGAATTGCGGGAGGCCAGCGAGCCGCTTCTGCCGGAGTTGCTGCGGAAGATGTCGGCCGTCGATCTCGTCGTCGTCGAAGGCTTCAAGTCCGAGCCGCATCGCAAGATCGAGGTGCATCGGCTGGCCAACGGCAAGCCGCTGCTGTTTCCCGAGGATCCCGCCATCGCCGGGATTGCTACCGATGCCGCGGTTGAAACCACCCTTCCCGTGGCCCATCTCGATGACATCGCAGCCGTTGCCGCTATGATGCAGCGGTTTGCGATACCCGTCGAAGACGTGCTGGCGCGCAGTCGACCGGAAACCTGAGACGCAACATGGCGCAATTGTCCGACGATTGCTTTGCCTTTGGCGGCCCGATGATGTCGGTCGATGAAGCTATCGGCATCATCGCCGCGCGGGTGGCGGCGGTCAGGGAGGTCGAGACCGTCGCGCTAGAGGCGGCCGACGGACGCATTCTGGCGCGCGATGTTTCCGCCCCACTGCCGCTGCCGCCTTTCACCAATTCCGCCGTCGACGGCTATGCGGTGCGCAGCCGCGATCTTCCTACCGGCGCCGAAGCGGCGTTTCCCGTCACCGGTCGCATCCAGGCCGGCACGTCGGCAGCCGAGGCGATCCAGCCGGGCCATGCGATGCGCATTTTCACCGGCGCGCCGATGCCCGAGGGCGCCGACACCGTGTTCATGCAGGAAGACGTGCGGCTCGATGAAGCTGGCCGGGTCGTGTTGCCCGCGGGTTTGAAGCGTGGGGCCAATGTGCGCCCCGCCGGCGAGGATATTGCGATTGGGATCACCGCGCTGAAAGCGGGCCAGCGGTTGCGGCCGCAGGATGTCGCGCTATTGGCGGCGTTCGGGCTGACCGAAATCGATGTGACGAGGCGCATCCGCGTTGCGGTGTTTTCGACCGGCAACGAACTGGTCTCGCCGGGCGATCGCCGCAAGCCCGCGCAATTGTTCGATTCCAACCGCCTGATGCTGATGGCGATGCTGGACCGGCTCGGCTGCGCGGTTAGCGATCTCGGCATTTTGCGCGACGATCGCGCCGCGCTGGCGCAGGGCCTCAGGCAGGTCGCAGGCTCCCACGACCTGCTGCTGACCACCGGCGGGGTTTCCACCGGCGAGGAGGATCACGTCAAAAACGCCGTCGAGAGCGCGGGCTCGCTCGTGCTGTGGCGAATGGCGATCAAGCCCGGCCGCCCGGTGGCAATGGGGATCATCGCGGGCACGCCGTTGATTGGCCTGCCGGGAAATCCGGTGGCGAGTTTTGTCACCTTCGTGCATGTGGTACGCCCGACCGTGCTGGCGCTGGCGGGCGCCAGCCAGCAGAAGCTTATTCCGATGTCGGTGCGCGCGGCCTTCAGCTACCGGAAGAAGATCGGCCGCCGCGAATATGTCCGGGCGACGTTGCGTCGGGCGGCCGATGGCGCGCTGGAGGCGATGAAATTCCCGCGCGAGGGCGCGGGGCTGTTGTCGTCGCTGGTCGACACCGACGGGTTGGTCGAACTCGGTGAGGGAATCACGAATGTCGAACCGGGCCAGACCGTCGGATTTTTGGCCTATGCGAACCTGGGCAGCGGATGATCGCGAAATGTACGTCGCTGACGCAGGATACCGGTATGCTCCGGTTCGAGAGGCCAGTTACTCATGAACTTCCGCGGATTATTCGTCGCCGTGCTGGTGGTGCTCGCGCTGCAGCCGATCTATTTCATGGCGCTGATGGCGGTGGATTATGTGGCGCCGGCCGAGCGGCGCGCGGCGCATCTGGCAGCGGCATTCGAAACCGGCGAGCTTGATCGCGAGGACAAGGTCATTCCGCCCTATAACCGGCAGGGGAATCGCATATGGGTTTTCACCGGCTATTGCATTGGAAGGCAAGACGGATTCTGAAGATGACTCCCGGATTATGGAGGGGGTCGAATGCGGAAGTTCAAGAAGGCCTTTGGGCGGTTGCCGGATCCGCGGGCGG
>NZ_DATHOP010000203.1:0-48997 GCF_035484855.1 Bradyrhizobium sp. | reverse complement strand
TGTCCTTGGCGTGGCGCAGCCGATCGAGGAAATCCCGAAACTCGGTCTGCTCTTCTTCGAGGCGCCTCAGCGTCTCGACACGGTATTCGTCAAAGGCGCGGTTGCCGCTCGAGGGCGGACCGAAGCCGAAGCTGCCGAAGCCGCGACGCTCCATGCGGCCGCGCATCCGCTCCATCTTGTCCTGCATGCGCTGCATCTTGTTTTCGAAACGGTCCGAATGGCTCCAGCAACCCATTTTCGTGCTCCTGAGTGTGAAAAAGAGGAAGGCAAGTCCGACCGGCCACCAGAACAGGAAGCCGAGAATGGTCCCGATCACCATTCCGGGATGGATATGCATTTGCGGGCGGTAGGGCTCGCTATCGGGGCTGCGCCATCGATTAACATCTGCGGTGTAGGCCATTTCCCTCTCCATGACGGCGTCACGCCGTTGTGAATGTAAATAACATTTACATACGTAAACCATCCCGGATTTTTGTCAAGCCGGGCGCAGGCCGCCCATTAAAATTTATTTAGGGGTGCCCCAAGGACCTGAAGGAGCACCTGAAGGAGGGCCCGCCGGCGGCACGGACGGTTTTTGATCCGCCTGCCCTTGCTGGGCCGATGCCCGGCGGTCGATCGGAAAACCGAGGCCGCGCAGATAGATCAGCACTTCGGCTTCCAGCAGATCCTCCGCCGTCATCGGCAGCTTGCGGCGCGCCGCATCGCCGCGCGCAAACAGCGAAGCCACCCCATGCGACATCGACCAGATGTGCAGTGCCATCATCAACGCCGGCGGACGCGGCGTGCCGGGCGGCGCCAGCGCGGCGAGCCGCTCCGCGGCCGCGCGAATCACCGCAAAGGCGCGCTCGCTCGCGGCCATCAACGCGGGACTGACGTCGACCGGGAGCCCGGATTCGAACATCGCCGAATAATACGCCGGCTCGGCGCGGGCAAAGGCGAGATAGGCCTTGCCGACCCGCTCGAACGCCGTGACCGTGTCGGGACGGCCATCGTCCCACGCCGCCGTCAGCCTCGCCTCGAACTGCTCGAAGCCGCGCTGCGCAATCGAGGAAAGCAACTCGTCGCGATCGCGGAAATGCCGGTAGGGCGCTGCCGGACTGACGCCCGCCATCCGCGCCGCGTCGGCGAAGGTGAAACCGGCCGCGCCCTTTTGCGCGATCAGATCGAGCGCCGCCTTTAGCAGCGCCTCTTTCAGATTGCCGTGGTGGTAGCCGCGCTCGGCGCGGCGCTCTTCCTTGCGCCAGCTCATGTGAAAGGCTTTTACATGAGCCGCGCGCAAAGGTCACTAGCGAGGAGGTTCCCGGCAGGGCCGCCGCGCCACATTCATGTGAATGAACGCGGCCGCAACCGGCCGTTAACCACCCGGGATCGGCAGCACCGGCATGATCTCCACGGCTTCGCCCGGAAAGATCGCAAAGTGCGGATGGTTTTCGAACATTTTTGCGGCGGCCTCGTGGGAAGCGGCGCGAACCACGGTAAAGGCGCCCATCTCGTTGCCGACGTCGGCAATGCCATTGGCGCCGACCCGCTTGGTCTTGCCGAGCGGGCCGCCCATCTCGGCGAGCGCGGCCTGGTGCTTCTCCACCCAGGCCTTCCAGGCGGCGATGCCGGCCTTCTCCCTGGCCTTTCGCTCGGTCTCGGACAGCGCGTTCCATGCGGCGAACTTCGCGCTGGTCTTGCTGCCGACGAAAACGGCCAGATAGGTATCGCTCATCGTAGATCTCCCTTGTTGATGGTTCGATCAGTTCTTGCGGCCCTGCAATTCGGCAAATCCCGCCGCCGCTTGCTGAATGTCGGCAGGAAAATCCGCCATTTCCTGCACCTGGCGGATTTCGATGGTCTCGTTGCTGGAAGCCGGGCAGCGCTTGGCCCATTCGATCGCCTCCTCGCGCGACCTCACCTCGATCATCCAGTAGCCGCCGATCACTTCCTTGGATTCGGTGAACGGGCCGTCGGTCACGACGGGCTTGCCGGTCGCGAACGACACCCGCGCGCCCGTCGACGGCGGATGCAATCCGTCGAGCGTGATCAGCACGCCGGCGTTCTTCAGCGCCTCGTTGTATTTCATCATCGCGGAGACCGCCTCGGCCGGCGGCATGGTTCCCGGCGCTGCCGTCTCGTAACCACCGGGGATCATCAGCATCATGAATCGCATCATCGCTCTCCGTTTCGATTTGGCTCGTCAGACCTGGCGTTTGTGGCCGCTTGTTGAAAAGACGAATCGGATATCGGCCTGCCGACACGCCGCGCGGAATTATTTCGGAGGTGGCTTTCTTCTCCCCTCCCCCCGCTTCGCGCAGCGACGTGGCGGGGAGGGGAGAAAAAGTCAGCCCGGGAACATCGCAAAATACGGCTCGGCCTCCTTCAGCACCCGCGCGAAGGAGGGCCGCGCCTTCAGGCGCTCGAGATAGGCGGTCACATTCTTGTTGATATCGCCGACCGGCACCACCCGGTTGGCGTAGAACAGCGCCGGCGCCGCGGCGCAATCGGCGAGCGTGAAGGCCTCACCCATCGCCCAGTGCCTGTCCGCCATTTCCTTGTCGATCATGCCGTAGCATGACGCGATCCGCGCCTTTGCTTCGTCGACACCAAACGGGTCCCAGTTTCCCGGCGGCCGCAGCCGGTCGCCGACCACCTTCTGCATCGGCAGATGCACATAGAGATCGTAGAAGCGGTCGCGCAGCCGCGTCTGCCGGGCGCGGTCGGCGTCGGCGGGAATGAACCGGGTCGCCCCGGGATAATGATCATCGAGATATTCGATGATGATGCTCGTTTCCGGGATGACGCGATCCCTGGCCTCGTCGCGGAGCACCGGAAACTTGCCGATCGGCCACAGTTTCAGGAGCGCCGCGCGCTCCTCCGCGTTGCCGAGATCGACCATCACAGGCGTGAACGGCGTATCGTTTTCATACAAGGCGATCAGCGTCTTCCAGCAGAACGACGACAGCGGATGGTAGTAGAGCTTGAGAGACATGAAGAAACTCCGGATTGGCTTTGGGTTTGCCTGGCAAAGGGGATATGAACACATCATTGTGCGCGGATTTGGCGTATCGAAAGATCGTGATCCCTGTTAAACTAGGGCAACATCAGAATTCGCACCATGAGCGCCAACATGACCCTCGCATTGCTGATCATCGGCTCGATCCTGTCGATGTACCTGGCCGGTCGAATTGCCGAACATCGAGGACGCAGCTTCAAGGTATGGGCGTGGATCGCTGCCATCATCGGACCGCTGGCGCTTCCGCTGGTGTATCTGTTCCCGAATCTCGGTGACAGGAACGGCAATCACGCCTGAGGCCCGAAACGTTCGGCCGATCCATACCGCGGCCCTCAACCTCACACCGCCTCCCACCTTCTTACCATCTCCGCAGCACCCTCCGGCGTCGCTTCGAAAATCGGCGACGCCAGCACCGCGTGAAGATGCAGCGTCACGGTGCCGGAATTGCGAAAGCCGTGCTTGCGCCCGGCCGGCACGACCAGCGACTGGCCCGCGGACACAATGACGCGCTGCTCCTCCATCCACATCTCGGCCTCGCCCTCGCGCACGGTCAGCACCTCCTCGACCGGATGCGAATGGGTCGGCGCGCCGGTGCCGGGCGCGACCCATTGCTCGAAGATACATAATTGCGTCGCGCCGGTGCGGGCGGAGACCAGCATGCGGGTTTCCACGCCGGGGCGCCACGCCTCGGCCGGGGCGGCGCTGATGTCGCTGACCTTCATGATTTCAGGTCCTTTGTCTTGCTGACATTGTGCGGTTAAGAAAGCAGACCCTTGGCTTCCGTGCTAGGGACAAACGCGATCATCACAGCGAGGAATGACCCCCATGGCCGCTGCCCCGCAAAAAGTCGCGCTGGTGACCGGCGCCGCGCGCGGCATTGGGCTGGCGGTGGCGAAAAAATTTCTCGCCGAGGGCTGGCGCGTGGCGCTGCTCGACATCGAGGGCGAGCTGCTCTGGAACAGCGTCGAGGTGCTGGGCTCTACCGGCAACACGCTGGGACTGCATTGCGACGTCTCCGATGCCGGCGCCGTGGACAGCGCGTTCGCCGAAATCGAACGGCGGTTTGGCCGGCTCGATGCGCTGGTCAACAATGCCGGCATCGCCGTGTTCGCGCCGCTCCTGGAAACCTCCGACGACGACTGGCGGCGCGTGCTGGAGGTCAACCTCACCGGGCCGTTCCTCTGCACCAAGGCGGCGGTGCCGCTGCTGCGCGAGCATGGCGGCGGCGCGATCGTCAACATCACCTCGATCTCGGCGGTGCGCGCTTCCACGCTGCGTTCGGCCTACGGCACCAGCAAGGCAGGACTTGCGCACCTGACAAAACAGCTCGCGGTCGAATTGGCTTCGCTGGGCATCCGCGTCAACGGCGTCGCGCCGGGGCCGGTCGAGACCGCGATGGCGAAGGCGGTCCACACGCCGGAGATCCGCGCCGACTATCACGACGCGATTCCGCTCAATCGCTACGGCCTCGAGGAGGAACTGGCGGAAGCCGTGTTCTTCCTGTGCAGCGACCGCGCGAGCTACATCACCGGACAGATTCTCGCCGTCGATGGCGGTTTCGATGCCGCCGGCATCGGCTTGCCGACCCTGCGCGGCGAGCGACGGAACGGGTAGGTCTTCTTCCTCTCCCGCCCTTGCGGGGGAGGGCCGGGGTGGGGGTGCCTCAGCAGGTCGACTCGTCGAGAGTCCCCCACCCGTCGCGCTTCGCGCGCCGACCTCCCCCGCAAGCGGGAGAGGTAAGCAAAATTCTTGCTGCTTGCTCCATCACCACCTAGTTGATGGGTGAACCGATCGAAGGAGGTCGAGCATGCGGACAGCTTTCGTCAGGACAATTCTGCTCGCGGTCGTGCTGGGCGCCCTCGCCTCGCCGCCGGCGCAGGCCGAGGTCCGCATCCTCGCGAGCCCCGGCGGGCAGGTCGGCCCGTTCCTCGACCTGTTCGAGCGGGTGCGCGATTCCGGCGAGCGCGTGGTGATCGACGGTCCCTGCCTGTCGGCCTGCACGCTGGTGCTGAGCATGGTGCCGGCGGAGCGGATCTGCGTGACGCGGCGGGCGGTCCTCGGATTTCACGCCGCGCGCTCGATCGACCGCCGCGGGCGGATGTATGCCGAACCGGAAGCCTCCGAAGCCGTGCTTGCGGCCTATCCGGCCGCGGTGCGCGGCTGGATCCGCAGCCGCGGCGGATTGACCTCGCGCCTCTTGCTATTGCGCGGACGCGAACTCGCGGCGTTCTATCCGAGCTGCCGGTAGAGATTCGTAGGGTGGGCAAAGGCGCCTCTTGCGCCGTGCCCACCACGATCGTGCGGTCTTAAAAGGCGGTGGGCACGCTTCGCTTTGCCCACCCTACCTTTCTTCATTGCCCCTCGAGCGGACAATTGACCATCCAGGGGATGCCGAACTGATCGGCGCCCATGCCGAATCCCTTGGAGAAGAAGGTCTTGCCGAAGGGCATATGGACGCTGCCGCCTTCGCACAGCGCCTTGAACTTGCGCTCGGCCTCGGCCGGGTCGGCTACCGACAGCGAGACCGAAAAGCCCTGCGGCTTGTGGAAATGCGCCGGCGGCGCGTCGGAGCCCATGATGATCTCGCCGTCGATCGATATCCGGGCGTGCATGATCTTCTTCTTCCATTCCGGCGGCGTCGGCATGTCGGCCGGCGCGCCCTCATGGGTCAGCATCATGACGATTTTGGCGCCGAGCACCTTCTCGTAAAACTTGAACGCGGCCTCGCAATTGCCGTTGAAGTGTAGATAGGGACTGACCTGCATCGCTTGCTCCTTTGGCTGACAAAACTTCCGATGATCGCGGTTGGGAGGTCCGGTTAGTTCTCGGTGAGCCGTTTCAGATTGGCGAGGCCAGCCTCAAAATCCTTGCCGATCATCTTGTCCATGTTGACGAACACGTGCATCACCTTCGCCATGAAGACCAGCGGGCCATGCATCGCCCATGTCAGGTTGGTGGCATCACCCTGCGGCAGCATTGTGAACTCGGCGGTGTTGTGGGCCTCGAATGGTTTCAGGAAATCGAGCTTGATGACGATTTTCGACGGAACCGATACGTCGAGGATCTCCATGCGGCCGGAACCGACATTCTTGTTGCCGTCCCAGGCATAGACCGCGCCCTTGCCGCTATTGGCGCCGCTGAAGCTGCGCTGCATCGCGGGGTCCCTGTTTTCCCATGGCGACCACGATCCCCATCGATGGAAATCGGAGATCACGGCGAAGATTTTTTCCGGCGGCGCCTTGATGGTGGCCGCGCGCTGGACTTTGAACGTATCCGGCCTGGTCGCGGCGAGGATCAGGACGATCACGATCGCGACCGCGAGCACGATGGCGATGATGGCAATGATCTCAAGCATGGCAGGCTCCGTGTCGGTGAAATGATCGGCAAGGCAAATCAGCGGCGGAAGGGCAGCAACGTCCGCAGGCTCCCGTCACGCAACCATAACCCGCCCCATACCATCAACCCGAGATAAAAGCCGAACAGGACATGGGTGAACAGCGGGCTGCCGATGCGCAGGTGCGAAGCCATCGCACCGCCGAGATATCCCGTCAACAGGATCGCGCCGACGAACGAGGTCGGCGGGATCGCGTAGAGAATGGTGCAGACGAGACTGATGACGCCGAGTGACCGCGCCAGTGTTTCGCTCGAACCGTAGCCGATCTTCTCCATCGATTCCGTGACCACCGGCCACGGCACCAGCTTGATGGCGCCGTCGAACAGCATGAACACAATGACCAGGCCGCTGAGAACGCGGCCCAGCAAGCGTTCGGGTTTTGGAACCGGCGTTTCCGCCGCAATCGTCGACATGGCTCTCTCCCTGGAGATCGGTGATGCATGCCTTCAGGACGAACAAGGCCGGCGCGGGACGACAGGGGGATGAAAAAAATTGACTCGTCATGCCCGGGCTTGTCCCGGGCATCCACGTCTTTCTTTCAGCAGCGAGACGAAGACGTGGATGGCCGGGACAAGCCCGGCCATGACGAAGAAATCTTTCCCTTCCCCCTTGTAGGAGAAGGAAAAACTACTTCGCCTTGGCGCCGTGCGGGGTGCTGTCGCGGATCAGGCGGTCGAGATGCATGCGGATGTGGGCGGCCTCGGCCGAGGTGTTGGCGAGCGCGATGGCGCGGTCGAAGGCGATGCGGGCCTCGTCGTTGCGGCCAAGCTGCATCAGGAAGGCGCCGCGCACGCCGAAAAAATGGAAATAATTCGACAGCCGCTCGCCGAGCGGCTCGATCATCTCCAGCGCGGCCTCCGGCCCCCTCACCTTGGAGACCGCGACCGCGCGGTTGAGCGTCACCACCGGCGACGGTTGCATGATTTCGAGCGTCCCATAAAGCAGGTCGATCTGCGCCCAGTCGGTATCTTCGGGTTTTGCCGCGCGCGCATGCAGCGCCGCGATCGCCGCCTGGACCTGATAGGGCCCGCTGCGGCGATGGCGCATCGCCTTGTCGATCAGCGCCAGCCCCTCCGCGATCATCTTGCCGTTCCAAAGCGAGCGGTCCTGGTCGTCGAGCAGGATCAGCGCGCCACTGGCGTCGAAGCGCGCCGCGCTGCGCGCATGCTGCAGCAGCAACAGCGCGGTCAGCCCCATGATCTCGGGTTCGCTCTGGAACAGCCGCAGCAACAGCCGCGCCAGCCGGATCGCTTCCTCGCACAGCGGCGCGCGAATCTCGGCGGTGTCGCCGCCGGCCGAATAGCCCTCGTTGAAGATCAGGTAAATCATCGCAGCGACCGCCGACAGCCGCTCGCTGCGCTCGACCGCGCCCGGCGTCTCGAAGGGAACGCCGGCGTCCGCGACCCGCGCTTTCGCTCGCGTGATGCGCTGCTCCATCGCGGCCTCACTGATGAGGAAGGCGCGCGCGATTTGCTTGACCGTCAATCCGGAGACGATGCGCAGGGCGAGCGCGATCTGCTGGGTTGCCGGCAGCTCGGGGTGACAGCAGATGAACAACAGCCGCAAAATGTCGTCGCGGTAGTGCGAGCCGTCGAGCCGCTCGGCGATCTGCTCCTCGGCATCGTCGAGATCGGAGATCGCCTCGTCCTCGGGCAGCGGCTTAAGCTTGCGACGGCGCCTGATATCGTCGATAGCGACATTGCGCCCGACCATGATCAGCCAGGCGGCGGGATCGCGCGGCGGACCGTTCTGCGGCCAGCTCTTCAGCGCGCGTAGCGAGGCGTTCTGGAACGCTTCCTCGGCGGTGTCGAGATCGCGGAAATAGCGTAATAGCGCGCCGACCGCCTGGGGACGCGCCGAGGTCAGCGCGGTATCGATCCAGGCGGTGTCGGTCACGTCAGGGCGCTCCCGGGGTTCAGCATCCCAACGGGACGGATTTCATAGGCGCCGCCGGGATTGGCGGCGCCAAGGTCGCGCGCGACCTCGAGCGCGGCGTCGAGATCCTTGCAGTCGACGATGTAGAAGCCGAGCAGCTGCTCCTTGGTTTCGGCGTAGGGGCCGTCCAGCACCACCGGCGGACTGTCCTTGCGCAAGGTGGTCGCCGAGGTCGTCGGCAACAGCCGCGCCACCGGGCCGAGCCGGCCCTGTTTCGCGAGTTTGTCCTGGACCACGGTGAGCTTCTGCATCACAGCGGCGTCCTGTTCCTTGCTCCAGGAACCGACAAAGTCCTCATCATTGTAGCAAAGGATGGCGTAGAGCATGCGCAAGGTCTCCATTAGGCCCGAGGACGTTTCAGTAGGCGTGGGGCCGACAGCGGTGAAGAGATATTTTGCAGGGCAGGCGGCGGCCGGTAAGGTCGACGTCCCCAGGCAATTATAAGGCGGAAATCCAATGGCAAAGGGCGCGCTCGCGCTGCTCATTCACGGCGGGACCGAGAACTGGTCGCCGCAACGCTGGAAGCAGCGGTTCGACGAGGTGTGCCCTGACCGGCCGGTGGTGCTGTTGCCCGATGCGGCGTTCGATCCCGCCGCAATCCATTACGCCGCCGTCTGGAAGCCGGCTCCGGGCGAACTTGCCGCGTTCCCGAACCTGCGGGTGATTTTCAACCTGGGCGCCGGCGTCGACGCGCTGATGGCGGATGCGAGCCTGCCGAAAGTGCCGCTGGTCCGGGTTTCCGTCGGCGATCTGACATCGCGGATGACCGAATATGTCGTCCTCCACGTGCTGATGCATCACCGGCAAGAACCCTATTTGCGGGCCAGCCAGCGCGCGAAACGGTGGGCGCCGAAGGCGCAATGGCCGGCATCAGTGATTTCGGTCGGCGTCATGGGGCTGGGCACGCTGGGCGCGAACGCAGCGGGCGCGCTGAAACATCTCGGCTTTCGCGTCTCGGGCTGGAGCCGAAGCGTGAGGCAGATCGACGGCATCGAATGTTTTTGCGGCAAGGAGCAACTGGATGCGTTCCTGCGGCGGACCGATATCCTGGTCTGCCTGCTGCCGCTGACGCCGGACACAAGGCACATCCTCAATCGCGGCGTGTTCGCAAAGCTCAACCGCGACAGCCCGCTTCAAGCGCCGGTCCTGATCAATGCCGGCCGCGGCGGCCTGCAGAACGAGGCGGACATCCTGCAATGCCTCGACGACGGCACGCTCGGCGCCGTCTCGCTGGACGTCTTCGTCCAGGAACCGCTGCCGGCGGACAGCCCATTCTGGACCCATCCCAAGGTCATGCTGACGCCGCACAATGCCGCCGACACCGATCCCGACGAGATTTCGAAATACGTCGCGCGCCAGATCGAGCGCTTCGAGGCGGGAGGGGTCTTGGAAAATGTCGTCGACCCGAAGCGAGGCTATTAGGTAGAACGAGAGCAGCCGTTCGTGCCTGCTTTGTCTCCCCCCACTCGCGGGTTAGAGCCGCTCCAGAACCGAACGGAAGAGGTCCACAAGAGTAGTGACTATGCCCTCAACAACCTTGCGGCCGAACCTATTCCCTACCAAGAAATGAAACATTTTTGTTTTTGCACAGTAAAATTGCGCTATAGCTAAATTGCAACTACTTGTTTGAGACAATTATGTTTGGTCGGCTTTTCTCCAGGATAGGGAGCGCTCTGCGCAGGATCGATTCTGTTGCGGAAAAAGTTCTCGCTGGCTTGCACCGACTCTATGCTCATCTTGTTCAAAGGCTGGACGGCGCCCTTGAGAAGTTGGATGAAGCAACAAAAGCGCTGCTACGGAAGTATTACAGGGCTCTCAACTATCTCGAAAAGCTATTTGGAATACTGCGGAAGCTTTTGCGCGTGGTATTTCCCATTCTGTTTCTTTTTGCGCCTCCTTTACTTGGTTTTGTCATCACTTTCTTTGCGTACGGCTCCTACTTTTTGGACTCAATCGTGCTGGGCAGCATGAGCGTAATTCTTCTTTTAATTCTAATCGCATCTTTCCGCTCCAAGGCTAAAGCGACGAACGCCCACATCGATGATCCGATGGTGCAACCACCTTTGGCGATCACCTCCGAACTTAGTAATCTCGGGGTACAGAGAAAAATTCTAGGCGCGGTGGTGGCATTCGGGGCTTTGGCCTTATCTGCTTACCTGAGCATCGGCCTCTTTGTTGGCATCTTGTTATATATTGCCGAGGTTGTCGTCCTGTATGTCTTGAAGTGGATGTACGGAACGGGTGAAAATCCATCTCCCCCGATAACAGCATGATGATCTCCAACGCCCCGAGCGCTGGCGCGGCGGAAATCAAGCTGGGCTTGCGCCCGACTCATTTCTCGCCGGCCCGCACATCACATCGATCGCGCCCCTGACGATCGCTTCCAGTTCCTTGCGCGGCACGCGGGCGCGGGCGCGGATCGCCAGCGTGTGAATGGTCGCGGAGGCCAGTTGCGCCAGCACGGTCGGATCGGCCGATGCCGGCAATTCGCCTTTTTCCCTGGCGAGCCGGAAGCAGGCGGCGAACGCCTTGTCGAGTTCCGAAAATCCTTCCAGCACCATGGCGCGGATTTCGGGATCGAATATCGCTTCGGAGGCCGCCGTCATCACCGTGAAGCAGCCGCGCGGGCCTTCCGCACCGGAAAGATAGATGTCCAGCGCCACCGCGTAGATGCGCGCCAGACGCTTTCGGATCGGCTGCTCCTCCCTGAAGATCTCGAGCATCGCCGCCCGCGCATCGTCGCGATAGCGCTGATAGCTCTTGATATAGAGTTCGCGCTTGTCGCCGAACGCGCCATAGAGGCTCGGCCGGTTCATGCCGGTAGCGGCACTGAGATCGTCGAGCGAGGTCGCCGCATATCCATCCTTGCGGAACAGATCGAGCGCCTTGCCGATCGCCACCTCAGGCTGATAGGCGCGCGGCCGGCCGCGGCGTTTTGGGGCGGTGCTATCGGCGGTAGCCGGCGGCCCTTTACTTTTTTGTACCATTTCGCAAGAAACTCCTTGACGCAAATTATATTATGCGGAACAGTATAAAAATCAACCCAAGGAGACAGTGATGGACCTTTATTTCTCCCCGCTCGCCTGCTCACTGGCGACCCGCATCGCGCTGTACGAAGCCGGCGCGGACGCCAACTATCTCGAGGTCGACCCCAAGACCAAGCTGGTCCAGAACGACGGCTCGGATTTTCGCACCGTCAACCCGCTCGGGCTGGTGCCGACATTGCGCACCGACGACGGCCTGGTGCTCACCGAGAACGCCGCGATCCTGCAATATGTCGCCGACCGCTTTCCGCAGGCCGGCATCGCAACCGCCCCCGGTATGGAACGCAGCCGGCTGCATCAATGGCTCTGCTTCATCGGGACCGAACTGCACAAGGGATTGTTCGTGCCGGTGCTCGACAAGAAGGCGCCGCCGGAGGTGAAGACCTACATTCTGGGGAGGAACCTGTCGCGGCTCGATTATCTCGAGAAGTACCTTAAGGGCCGCGAATTCCTGCTCGACCATTTCAGCGTCGCCGACGCCTACCTGGTGACGGTGATCAATTGGACCATGGCGACGCCGCCGATCGAACTTTCGAAATGGCCTGTCGTAAAGGCCTATTACGAGCGGCTGCGGGCGCGGCCGAGCATCGCCCGGGCGATCGCGGAGGAATTCGAATTGTACAAGGCCGAACTCGCGCGTCACAAGGCGGCGGCGTAACGAATCGTCGTTCCGGCGAACGCCGGAACCCATAACCACGGGCCGAAATGATTAAGCAAGCCCGCCGCACACTACGCTTCAATCGAAAATCCTCGGCGTATTGGTCCCTGCCTTCGCAGGGACGACGCCGGGGATTCAAAACGGACTCTCGCCCAATCCCGGCACGTCCGCCGGCCGCGGGCCCGGCCCCGGCCAATGAAAGCGGCGGTCGTTCTCCGCGATCTCGATATCATTGATGCTGGCTTCGCGGCGGCGCATCAGGCCGTGCTCGTCGAACTCCCATTGCTCGTTGCCGTCGAGCGATGCCACTGCCCGGCGGCGTCATGCCACTCGTATTGAAAGCGCACCGCGATGCGGTTGCCGTCGAAGGCCCAGAGGTCCTTGATCAGGCGATAGTCGAGCTCCTTCGCCCATTTGCGGGTGAGGAAGGCTACGATCGCGGCGCGGCCTTCGAAGAATTCCGAGCGGTTGCGCCAGCGGCTCGTCTCGGTATAGGCCAGCGCGACGCGTTCGGGATCGCGCGAATTCCAGGCGTCTTCGGCCATGCGGGCCTTCTGGGCGGCGGTCTCTCGGGTAAATGGCGGCAGCGGGGGACGCGACATGTCGGCCTCGGATTTTGATCCAGTGGGATTGTATCGCCGCCGGCCGGTTAGTCGATGGCGCGTTGCCTATCGCCCGATTGCTAAATCACATCGGCCTTTAGCAGCGTGCGCAGCGCTTTCGGGATCGGCTGCGCCCGGCCTTCGCTGATGAAGGCGACGCGCACCTCGGCTTTCACCAGAAGGTCCGCGCCGCGCCGCACCTCCTGGGCCAGCGTGATCGAGGCGCCCTTCACCTGCAACGGCCAGGTCACGACGTCGAGCACATCGTCCATCCGCGCGGGCTTCAGGAAATCGAGCCGCATCGAGCGCACCACGAAGGCAAAGCCCGGGGCCTCAGTCTGCGCCTCGGCGAACAGCGCGTGCTGCTCGGCGCCCATCAGCCGCAGATGATTGGTGCGGCCGCGCTCCATGAAGCGCAAATAATTGGCGTGATAGACGATGCCGGAAAAATCAGTGTCCTCGTAATAGACCCGGATCCGCATGGTATGGCGCCCGTCGCGGATTTCGCCGTCGATATGGGGTAAAGTCACTTGCGGCCCTCGATTGCCTGCAAAGCAATCGTTTTGCGCAAAATCTCCTTGCCGCGCAAGCGCACGGCCGTTCATTCCCGAAGATTACGAAACGACCGCAGCCGGCCCGCCCAGCGTCACCAGCACGATTTCCGGCGGCACGCCGAGACGGAACGGCATGATGCTGCAGCCGAGCCCGCCGGAGACGATGACGTCGCAATTGGTCCGCGTATGGCCATAGACGAACCGCTCGCCATAGCGCGAGGGCACCACCGGCGACCAGCCGAACAGCCGGACCTGGCCGCCATGGGTATGCCCGGAAAGCTGCAGCGCGATCCGCGACGGCACCCGCATGGCGATGTCGGGCTCATGGGCCAGCAGAATAATTGGCGCGTCGTCGGTCACCTTCGCAAGCGTCGCCGTGAGATCGTCGACGCCAAGGCGATTGACCGGCCGGAACCGCCGCGCCGGGTACCAGGCCAGCTGATCGCCGAGCCCGGCGAGCCAGAACGGCTTGCCTGCCTTGTTCAGCCGCACCGCATCGTTTTCGTAAACCGGAATGCCGGCGGCTTCGAGCCCTTGCCGCGCCCGGGTCGGCCCTTGCCCGGCATGCTGCACCGCTCTGTCTTCCCACCAGTCGTGATTGCCGAGGATCGCATGCACGCCGAGCGGCGCTTTCAACCCGGCGAGCACCGGCGCCCATTCGCTCGGCGGAATGAAACGCGTCACGTGGCGGTGACCCGCCACATAGTCGCCGAGCATGACGATGATATCGGCATTGAGCGCATTGGTGCGGTCGACGATCGCCTCGATGTGTTGCAGCGACATCCAGGGGTCGCAGGCGTGAATGTCGGCGACGACGGCGATCTTGAGATGGAGGTCGGCGGGCCATTGCGGCGGCAACAGATCGTAGCGCGTCAGGCGAAGCCGCAGCACCGGCTCGCCGAACCCATACGCCGCCGTTGACGCGCCGAGGCCACCGAGCCCGGCGATGAAACGCAGAAAATGGCGGCGTGAGATCATGAATGGTTAATCGTGATGCATTTCATCTCTGAGCGAAAATTGCAGCGGAATTGGGTTGGGTTTGTGCAGAAAGCCTGCAGGATCGGCGCTGGTCATTGCTGCGGGACGGCCCGGACCGCACCCGTTTGCCGGGAAGCCAGCGGCAGGACATGGTCGCGCGTCAGCGGCGCGAGAGCGACGTCGGGCGGCGATGACGGATCGATCCAGATCGTCTCATCGATCTCGGCTCTCGGCGCGATGTCGCCGGTCACGTCGATCTCGTACAGGGATGCGCGTACCATCCAGCCGGGCTCGTGCGCCGAGATGGCATCGAATTCGCCGAGCGGCTGGATCGAACCGTGGACCAGCCGGCACCCCAGTTCCTCGTCGATCTCGCGCGCCAGCGCCGCGATGTCGTCTTCGCCGGGGTCGCGCTTGCCGCCCGGCTGCATGAATGCCGTCGTCCCGCGCTTGCGCACCAGCAACACCCGGCCCGCTCCATCGCGTATCAGGGCCGCGACGATCTCGATCGTGCCCGACACCATCACTCCTCCTCGCTTTGTCCGAACAAACCGAACTGCGCCGGATCGCGCGCCGGTTCGGCAAGGCCGAGATGGCGGAAGGCATGCGCGGTCAGCAGCCGCCCGCGCGGCGTGCGCTGCAGATAGCCGCACTGGATCAGGAACGGCTCGATGATGTCCTCGATCGCATCGCGCGGCTCGGACAATGCCGCTGCCATGGTTTCGACGCCGACCGGGCCGCCGCCGTAATTCATCGCAATGGTCGAGAGATAGCGCCGGTCCATGGCATCGAGGCCGGCGGCGTCGACCTCGAGCGCGATCAGCGCATGATCGGCGATCTTGCGATCGATCGAGGCGGCATCCGCAGCGGAGGCAAAATCCCGCACCCGCCGCAACAGCCGTCCGGCGATGCGCGGCGTGCCGCGGGCGCGGCGCGCAATCTCGTTGGCGCCGTCGGGCGTCATGCCGATTTTCAACACGCGGGCGCCTCGGGTGACGATCTTCTCCAGCTCTTCCTCGGTGTAGAAGTTCAGCCGCACCGGAATCCCAAAACGATCGCGCAGCGGATTGGTCAGGAGGCCCGCGCGTGTGGTGGCGCCAACCAGGGTGAATTTCGCCAATTCGATCTTGACCGAGCGCGCCGCCGGTCCCTCGCCGATGATGAGGTCGAGCTGGAAATCCTCCATCGCGGGATACAGCACCTCCTCGACCGCGGGGCTGAGGCGATGGATTTCGTCGATGAACAGCACGTCGCGCTCTTCGAGATTGGTGAGCAGCGCCGCCAGATCGCCGGCCTTGGCGATCACCGGACCGGAGGTGGCGCGAAAGCCGACGCCGAGTTCGCGCGCCACGATCTGCGCCAGCGTGGTCTTGCCAAGTCCGGGCGGGCCTACGAACAGCACGTGGTCGAGCGCCTCGTTACGCTTGCGCGCGGCCTCGATGAAGATCGAGAGATTGGCGCGCGCCTGCTGCTGGCCGACGAATTCGGACAACAGCTGCGGGCGCAGCGCGGTGTCGGGCGCGTCATCGCCGCGGCGCTCGGGCGTGACGATGCGGGAGGGCGTGGTCATGCCGGCACGTTAGCACGAGACGGCGGCATCTCCCTCTCCCCGCCCTTCCGCGGGGAGAGGGTTGGGGTGAGGGGCTCTCTCGACAAGTTCGACTCGTGGAGGGTCCCCCTCACCCGGCGCTTCGCGCCGACCTCTCCCCGCAAGCGGGGCGAGGTAAGCAAGGTTGCAGCCCTTGCAGCAGGTGCCCAACTTGTCACTTCGCCAGCTCCTTCAGCCCCAATCGAATGAGCTGCGCCGTTTCCGCCTTCTCACCCGCGCTGCGCGACGCCGACGCAATTGCGGCGGCGGCCTGCGGCTGGCCGTAGCCGAGATTGACCAGTGCCGAGATCGCGTCGGTCACCGGGCGCGGCGCGCGTTGGTCGTCGATTGCGCCGGAAAGGTGTACCAGCGCCGGATCGACATTGGCGAACGTGGGCGCCTTGTCCTTCAATTCGGTGACGATGCGTTCGGCGACTTTCGGGCCGACGCCCGGGGTACGCTGCACGGTAGCCTTGTCGCGCAGCGCGATCGCGTTGGCGAGATCCGATGGCGGCAATGCGCTCAGCACCGCCAGCGCGACCTTGGCGCCGACGCCCTGCACCGTCTGCAGCAGGCGAAACCATTCGCGCTCGACGTCGCTGCGAAAGCCGAACAGTTTTATCTGATCTTCCCGCACATAAGTCTCGATCGACAGCACCGCGGCTTCTCCGGGCGCCGGCAGCGCCTGCAGCGTACGGCTGGAGCAATGCACCTGATAGCCGACGCCGCCGACGTCGAGAATGACGAAATCCTCGCCGTAGGAGTCGATCAGGCCTTTCAGCTTGCCGATCATGGTTGCGATCCGAATGCAGCATCACGATCGTCACGGCCGGGCAAAAGCGCGAAGCGCGTCTTCGCGCAGACGTCCCGGCCATCCACGTCTTGCGCTCTGACAGGAAGAAAGACGTGGATGGCCTGGACGAAGCCCGGCCATGACGGCTGAGATTGATGAGTGCCGATCATACCTCGACCACCCTCAGCCGCAGCGTGGCGCTCTGGCGATGATGGGCGTGGGTGATGGCGATGGCGAGCGCGTCGGCGGCATCGGGAGACTTCGGCTCGGCCTTCGGCAGCAGAATCCTGAGCATCACCATGATCTGGTTCTTGTCGGCGTGGCCGGCGCCGACCACGGTCTTCTTGACCTGGTTCGGCGCGTATTCGGCAACCGAAATCCCGAACATCGCCGGCGCCAGCATCGCGACCCCACGCGCCTGACCGAGCTTCAGCGTCGCCACGCCGTCCTTGTTGACAAAAGTCTGCTCGACCGCGGCTTCCGCCGGCTTGAAATCGCCGAGCACGGCGGCAAGGCCCTCGTGGATGGCGAGCAGCCGGTTCGCCAGCGGCAGGCCATCCGGCGGTTCCACCGAGCCGCAGCCGATGAACGACAGCCGGTTACCATCGATCTCGATCACGCCCCAGCCGGTGCGGCGCAGGCCCGGGTCGATGCCAAGGATGCGGACGGGGTGGCGAATCGGGGGCGATGTCATGTCCAAGTGTTAACGCCAGACCCGCACGAACGAAATAGCAACAGGCGGTCATTCCCCGCGAAAGCCAAATGGCACGCGGCCCGGACGCTGCGCAGCACACTCGGGTCCGCGCTGCGCGCGGCCCGAGCACAGGCTCCGCGATGCGCTGCCGAGCCGGCGCGCATCGGACGAGCACCCCGGGTCATTTAGGTCCCGGCTCAGCGGCGCATCGCCGAACAGGCGCTGCACCGCGTCCGGGACACGGAAATCTTCACCCACCCATCTTCGCCATCAGCGCGTCCGACACCTCGAAATTGGCGTAGACGTTCTGGACGTCGTCATGCTCGTTCAACAGGTCCATCAGCTTGAACAGTTTTTCGCCGCTCTCGTCGTCGACCGGCACCGTGTTCTTCGGCTTCCAGGTCAGCGCCGCCTTGCGGGCCTCACCGAATTTCGCCTCCAGCGCTTTCGCCACCTCGCGAAACGTCTCCGGCGACGCGTAGACCTCGTGGCCGCTCTCGCTCGAGGCCACGTCGTCGGCGCCGGCCTCGATGGCGGCATCCAGCATGGCGTCGTCGGAGGCGATTTTGGCGTCGTATTCGATGATGCCGGTGCGATCGAACATGAAGGCGACCGAATTGGTTTCGCCGAGATTGCCGCCGGACTTGGTGAAATAGGAGCGGATGTCGGAGGCGGCGCGGTTGCGGTTGTCGGTCAGCGCCTCGACGATGACGGCGACGCCGCCCGGGCCATAGCCCTCATAACGAATCTCGTCGTAGTTCTCGCCGTCGCTGCCGCTCGCCTTCTTTACTGCGCGCTCGATCGAATCCTTCGACATGTTCTCCTGCCGGGCGGCGATGATGGCCGCGCGCAGCCGGGCGTTCATGGTGGGATCGGGCAGGCCCATTTTGGCCGCAACCGTGATTTCGCGCGCCAGCTTGCCGAACAGTTTCGACTTCTGCGCATCCTGCCGGCCCTTGCGGTGCATGATGTTCTTGAACTGGGAATGTCCGGCCATGCGGTCTCTCTTGGGGATTCGTTAGGGAATTTGGGGGAGTGGAAAGCGCGGCGTTATAGGCCGTTGACCGGGCAAAATCAAAGATTTGCGGCCGTTTTCGGTATGCTGGTAGTGCCAGCTGCCTCCGTTGGAGGCAGTTGTTAACCATGACTTCACGTCGAAATGCGACCATGACGGCCTCACGACAAGCCCGCGAGAGAGGCCCATGGCGTTCGGTTGGAATCGAAAGCGTCCGCCGGAACCGGCCGCGCCGGCCATTGATCGGCCACCGGCAGCACCGGCGTTGACGACCGATGTTAGCGATCCAGCCCGCGAAATCCTCGAATTGCTCGAACTCGAACTGGGCGCGATGACCCGCCAGCTCGAGCGCGCGGCCCATTCGGTCGCCGGCGGGGCGGACGCCACGGCTAATACGCTCGCCACCATTCGCCAGCGCACCGACGCCCTGACCGGACGTACCAGCGCCGCGCAGTCGACCGCGGCCGTTTTCTCGCAGGCCACCGAGAAGTTCACCTATTCCGCCGAGGGCATCGGGTCGCAGGTGCGCGACGCCGGCAAGCTCGCCGACCAGGCCGGCGACGCCGCCCGTGAAGCCAGCGCCAATGTCGATCGCTTGCGGGAATCCTCGGCCGCGATCGGCAACGTCGTCGCCCTGATCGCACAGATCGCGCGGCAAACCACGCTGCTGGCGCTCAACTCCACCATCGAGGCGGCGCGCGCCGGCACCGCCGGCCGCGGTTTCGCGGTGGTCGCGACCGAGGTCAAGGCGCTGGCGGTGCAGACCCAGCACGCCACCGAGGAGATCACCAGGAAGATCGAGGCGCTGCAGAGGGATGCCGCGGGCTCGGTCGATGCGGTGCACCGCATCGCGCAGGCGATCGAGGCGATCCGCCCGGTGTTCGAGAACGTCAACGGCGCGGTGGCGGAGCAGAACGAAACCACCGGCACGATGTCCGACAACGCCGCCGCCACGTCGCGCTTCATCGTCGCCGTCGGCGACAGCGCCGCCGAGATCGACAGCGCGGCCAGGCAGGCCGAGGCCCATGGCGAACGCGTCGCCAGTGCCGGCAAGGCGGTCACGATGTTCGCGCAGAAACTCAAAACCCGCTGCGCGGTGCTGCTGGGCCAGGACGCAAGCGACGACCGCCGCGGCCGCGAGAAGCTGCCATGCAACATCGGAATCGAGATTGCGACCGCGCGCGGCCCGATCCAGGCTGCGGTCTACGAGATCTCCATGGCGGGCATCCTGATCGGCGGACCGGAGGCCGAACGGCTGCCGCCCAACGAGAGCCTCGACGCCACGCTGGAGAATATCGGCGCCTGCAGGATTCGTATCACCGAGCGGTCGAAAGCCGGGGCGCTGGCCCGCTTCGAGGCACCGGACGCCGCATGGCGCGAGAAGATCGACGACAGGATGTGGGCGATCCGCGACGAGAACACCGAATTCGTCACCCGCGCCATGGAAGCCGGCAAGGCGCTGACGAAAATTTTCGAGGACGGCGTGCGGGGCGGCGCCATCGGCATCGCCGACATGTTCGACGAGAACTACGTCGAAATCCCCGGAACAAATCCGCTGCAGCACCGGACCCGGATTCTCGACTGGGCGGATCGCGCGCTGCCGCCGTTCCAGGAGGCTTTCCTGCTCAAGGACCCGCGCATGGTGTTCTGCGTGATGATCGACCGCAACGGCTACCTGCCGGTGCACAACAAGGTCTATTCGCATCCGCAGCGCCCCGGCGACGTCGCCTGGAATACCGCCAACAGCCGCACCCGCCGCATCTTCAACGATCCCGCGGGCCTCGCCGCCGGGCGCAATGTGCGCTCCTATCTGATCCAGAGCTACGCCCGTGACATGGGCAACGGCAGGACCGTGATGATGCGCGAGATCGACGTGCCGATCCGCGTCCAGGGGCGGCACTGGGGCGGATTCCGCACCGCGTACAAGCTTTGAACGAGAAAGTTCCTGATCGATATGAACCAACAAGTTAGCCGGAGAAACCCAGAGATGCCCGTTGCGCAGCCCATCGAGCTGGAACGCGCCGCGGCCGCGCCCTCGGAGGCCGAACGTCTGGTCGATCAATTGTCCAACCGGATCGGCGGCCTCGGGGTCGAGCTTGCGGACGTGGCCGGAAACCTGCAGGAAGTCGCCGGCCGTGTATCCAGCCAGTCCGAGCGGTTCGGACATCTGCAGAAGACCGCCGAGACCATGGTTTCGGCCAATCACAACATCGCCGGCGCCTCGCAGGCGGTGCAAGCGGCCACCACCGCGGCGGTCGGCGAAATCACCCAATCGGGCGCCGCGGTCGAGACCGCGGTGACCCACATCGCCGAATTGATCGACGCCGTCGGCCGCATCGAGCAGCGGCTCGGCGCGGTGGGCGCGGCGCTCGCGCAGGTCGCCAAGGTATCCGGCTCGATCGAGGCGATTGCGAAACAGACCAACCTGCTGGCGCTGAATGCGACCATCGAGGCCGCGCGCGCCGGCGCCGCCGGCAGGGGCTTTGCGGTGGTTGCAAGCGAAGTGAAGAATCTGGCGGAGGCGACGCGCCAGGCCACCCAGCTGATCGGCGAAACCGTTCGCGATCTCGACGGCCAGGTCGGCAGCCTGATCGGCGCCAGCGGCGACGCCTCGCTGCGGGCCAAGAACGCCGGCGACGGCGCCCGCCAGATCCAGGGCATCATCGCGCGCGTAAGGGACGGCTTCACCTCCGTCGGCCGCGAGATCGACGGCGTCGCCAAGGCGGCCACCTCCAATCTTGCGCATTGCGACATGGTGATCGACGAACTCGGCGGGCTCGCCAAGGGCGTGGTGCTGTCGTCGACCGACCTGAAAGACGCCGACCAGCGGGTGGCCAAGCTGCTCGACACCTCCGAGGGGCTGATCGAGCTGATCGCCACCAGCGGCGTCGAGACCCCCGACAGTCCGCTGATCCGCGTCGTGATCGACAGCGCAAAACGGATCTCGGCGGCGTTCGAGAGCGCGATCGAGCGCGGCGAGATCCGGCTCGATCAATTGATGGACGAGAATTATCGGGAAATCCCCGGCACCGACCCCAAGCAATATCTCACCGACTATGTCGCCTTGACCGACCGCATCCTCCCCGCCATCCAGGACCCGATCCAGAAGAGCGACCCCCGGATCGTGTTCTGCGTCGCATGGGCCAGGGGCGGCTACCTCCCAACCCATAATCCGAACTATCGCCTGCCGCAGGGACCCGATCCGGTCTGGAATAACGCCAATTGCCGCAACAAGCGGCTGTTCAATGATCGTGCGGTGAAGAAGGTCGCGGCCAACACAAAACCGTTTTTGCTGCAGACCTACCGGCGCGACATGGGCGGCGGCAATTTCGTGCTGATGAAGGACCTGTCCTCGCCGATCCACGTCCGCGGCCGCCACTGGGGCGCCTTCCGCATGGGCTTTCGGCAATCGTGAGACGGTGTGACGGGGTCTACCCCGTGTCCCGGACGCGGTGCAGCGTCCTTCACGATGCACCGCAGAGCCGACCCAAGGGGATGACGAATCCAGTGGACCCCGGATCAGCAGCGCACCGCCGGAGTCGCGCTACGCGCGATCCCGAGAGCGCTGCGCAGCATCCGGGGCACGCGTAAGGCTCTCGCCGAGGCGCGATCCCTGGTGTAACAGGGGCCGGTCCCCGAGGAGTTGAGCCTTTCATGAAGAACCTGTTCGAAGCGGGCAAGCTCTTGCTGCTCGACATGGCGTCGACGTTCTTTTTCCTCGTGCTCTATCTGCTGACGCACAACATCACTCTGTCTGTCGTGCTCGGCATGGCGCTGGGAGTGACCCAGATCGGCTGGCAGTTCGCGCGCAAAAAGCCGATCGACACCATGCAGTGGATGAGCCTGTTCCTGGTGCTGGGCGCGGGCACGGCGACGCTGCTGACCAACGATCCGCGGTTCGTGATGATCAAGCCCAGCGTGATCTACACCATCGTCGGCATCGTGATGTTGAAGCCCGGCTGGATGAACCGCTATCTGCCCCCCGTCGCCATCGAGATCGTGCCGGATATCGCCTTCATCTTCGGCTACGTCTGGGCCGGTCTGATGTTCTTTTCGGCCGTGCTCAACCTGGTCGTAGCGCTGAACTATAGCGTGGTGACATGGTCGGCGGTGATGTCGGTTTATGCGATTGTCAGCAAGGCCGCACTCTTCCTGATCGCCTACGCCACCATGCGCACGATCGGGGTGCGTCGCCGCCGGGCCCGGATGGCTGCGGCCATTTCCTGACGCGTGAACGCAAAACGCTATTTCGGCCGGAAGCGGGCCTGCCCGCGCTGTCCGCCGCAACCGCCGCATCGCGCGCGCAATATCGTGGGCGGCGGCGGCAATACAAGCCGGCATTGAGAAAAATAGTTCCGTTTTCTTGATGGATCATACCGGGGTATAATTGCTTCATCGCCTCAATCGGCACTTTCTCAAGCGTCGTGCGAACACTAGGTCCGGCGACTGCCGGATTGGAGGTTCTGATGGCCACCACCCTGACGATCAACGGCGAGCCGAAGTCGTTCGACGCGCCGGCGGACATGCCGCTGCTGTGGGTTTTGCGCGACATTCTCGGCATGACCGGAACCAAATTCGGCTGCGGCATCGCGCAGTGCGGCGCCTGCACGGTGCATGTCGACGGCAAGCCGGTGCGCTCCTGCATGCTGCCGGTCGGCCTGGTGCAGAATCGCGCCGTCACCACCATCGAAGGCGTCGGTGCCACGCCTGTCGGCGCCAAGGTGCAGAAGGCCTGGCTCGATCTCGAAGTGATCCAGTGCGGCTATTGCCAATCCGGCCAGATCATGTCGGCAGCGGCGCTGCTGGCGGCCACGCCAAACCCCGATGATTCCGACATCGACGCCGCGATGGCGGGAAACATCTGCCGGTGCGGCACCTATGTGCGCATTCGCGCGGCGATCAAGAAGGCTGCCTCGCAACGTCAGTCGTAGGAGCTTGTCATGGCGATTGCCCAGAAGATTTCCGATGGCGTTTCGCGCCGCGCGCTGCTGACCGGCGGATTGGCGGGCGGTTTTCTGATCGCGTTTCATCTGCCGGTTGGCGCCGCGCCGGTGAACGAACCGGTACAGCCGCCGGATGACACGGCCGGAAAATTCGCGCCCAACGCCTTGATCCGCATCGATCCCGCCGGGACGACCACGCTGGTGATGCCGCAGGTCGAGATGGGACAGGGCGTCTACACCTCGATATCCATGATTCTGGCTGAAGAGCTCGACGCCGATTTCGCGCAAGTCGTGCTCGAGCATGCCCCGCCGAGCGACAAGCTCTACGGCAATCCGATGTTCGGCATTCAGGCCACCGGCAATTCCAATTCGATCCGGGCGTGGTGGCCGCATCTGCGCACGGCCGGCGCCACCGCGCGCGCGATGCTGGTGCAGGCCGCCGCCAAGCAATGGCAGGTCGATCCGGCGAGCTGCACGACGGCCAATAGCGAGGTCACGCACAAGGAAAGCGGCCGCACGCTTTCCTATGGCGCGCTTGCGCTTGCCGCGAGCAGCGAGGTACCGCCGAAGGACGTCCCGCTCAAGGACCCGAAGGACTTTGTCCTGATCGGCAAGCCGCTGAAGCGGCTCGACACCCCCGACAAGACGAACGGCAAGGCGGTCTACGGCATCGACGCGATGCTGCCCAACATGAAGTTCGCCACGCTGAAAACCTGTCCGGTGTTCGGCGGCAAGGTCGCCAAAGTCGACGACGCTGCCGCCAGAAAAATCCCGGGCGTGCAGAAGGTCGTGGTATCAGACGATTTCGTCGCCGTGGTCGGCGATCATATGTGGGCGGCCAAGAAAGGCCTCGATGCGCTCGTGATCGACTGGGACGAAGGCCCGAACGCGGGCCTCACCTCGAGCGACATCTGGCAGGATCTGCGCGCCGCCAGCGCGAAGGACGGCGCGGTCGCCAAATCGGTCGGCGATATCGACAAGGGCCTCGCCACCGGCGACCTGCTGGAGGCCGCCTACGAGCTGCCGTTTCTGGCGCATGCGACCATGGAGCCGATCAACGCCACGGTTCATGTCACGGCCGACGCTTGCGAAATCTGGACCGGCACGCAGGTCATGACGCGGGTGCAGTCGGAGGCGGCGAAGGCGGCCGGCCTGCCGGTCGACAAGGTGATCGTCAACAACCATCTGCTCGGCGGCGGATTTGGCCGCAAGCTCGAGGCCGACATGGTGGTCAAGGCCGTGCTCATCGGCAAGCAGGTCGATGGGCCCGTCAAGGTGGTGTGGACCCGCGAGGAGGACATCCAGCACGACGTCTATCGCCCGGTCTATCGCGACACCATCGCCGCGACCTTGTCCGACGGCAAGATTGTCGGCTGGAAGTATCGCGTCAGCGGTTCGTCCATCATGGCGCGCTGGTTTCCGGCCGGCTTCCAGAAGGGCGTCGACATCGACGGCGTCGATAGCGCCATCGACATTCCCTACGACATCCCGAACTTGCATGTCGAATTCGTCCGCGCCGAACCCAAGGCGGTGCCGACCGGGTTCTGGCGCGGCGTCGGCCCCAACAACAATGTGTTCGCCATCGAATGCTTCATGGACGAGCTGGCGAAGAAGGCCGGCAAGGACCCGGTGGATTTCCGCCGCGGCATGCTGGCCAAGACTCCGCGCTTCCTCGCCGCGCTGAATCTGGCGGCGGAGAAATCCGGCTGGGGCGAGAAGCTGCCGGCGCGCGTCGGACGCGGCGTCAGCGTGCAGCCGTCGTTCGCGAGCTTCATCGCCACCGTGGTGGAAGCGGAAATCGACGAGCAAGGCGAGGTGAAGTTGCGCCGCGTCACCTGCGCGGTCGATACCGGGATTGCCGTCAATCCCGATACCGTCATGGCGCAGCTCGAAGGCGGGCTGATTTTTGGGCTGACGGCGGCGCTTTATGGCGAAGTCACCATCGACAAGGGCCGCGTGCAGCAATCCAATTTCAACGACTACCGCATGCTGCGCATCGACCAGGCGCCGAGAATCGAGGTTCATGTCATCAAGAGCGGCGAGGCGCCCGGCGGCATCGGCGAGACCGGCGTCACCGCGGGCCCGCCGGCGCTGCGCAACGCGATCTATGCCGCGACCGGCGTCGCCTTGCGGCGGCTGCCGATCGACCGCACGCTGTTAGCTGTGGGGAGAAAGTCATGAGCATCGCCGCGCGCCGCATTCTCCTCGGTGTTGTCGGCATCGCCGTGCTTGTGCTCGCCGCCGCTGTCTGGTTCATCCGCGGTCCCGGCCCGATGGCCTTCGCAGACGGCGCGAAAGTGACGCTGGCCGATTATCACGGCGCCGATCCGACCGGCGTCCCGTCCGCGCTGGCGAAAGCCAGTCTGGTCGAGCGCGGCGCTTATCTCGCGCACGCCGCGGATTGCGAGGCCTGCCACACCACGGGCGGCGGCAAGCCCTATGCCGGTGGCGTCGGCTTCAAGCTGCCGTTCGGCGCGCTGTACTCGACCAACATCACGCCCGACAAGGAAACCGGGATCGGCAATTACAGCGACCAGGATTTTCTCAATGCCGTGCATCGCGGCATCCGGCGCGACGGCGCGCGGCTTTATCCGGCGATGCCGTACCCGTCCTACACCTATATGACCGACGCCGACGCGCTGGCGATCAAGGCCTATCTGTTCAGCCTGCCGCCGGTGCATGCGCCGGCACCCGAAAATACGCTGGCCTTTCCGTTCAACCAGCGCTGGGCGATGATGTTCTGGTCCGCCGTTTTCAATGCGGACGCCCGCTTCGAGCCTGATCCTGCGAAGGGCCCGGAATGGAATCGCGGCGCCTATCTCAGCGAGGCGCTGGCGCATTGCGGCGAATGCCACACGCCGCGCAATCTCGCCTTCGCGCTCGACAACCGCAAGAAATTCGCAGGCGCCGTCACCGCGGGCTGGCGCGCCTTCAACATCACCTCCGACAAGGCCACCGGCATCGGCGGCTGGCGCGACGAGGATCTCGTTTCCTATCTCGCCATCGGACACGCCGACGGCCACGGCACCGCATCCGGACCGATGGGCGAAGCGGTCGACCGCAGTTTCAGCCAGTTCGCTCCGGAGGACGTCCGCGCCGTGGTGGCGTATTTGAGGACCGTGCCCGCGATCGCCTCGCCCGACCTGCCGGCGAGCGTGGCGCCGCCGGCGCCGGCCTCACACAAGCAGGGCGGCACGGCCGATGCGCGCGGAAAAATGGTGTTCGAAGGCGCCTGCGTCAGTTGTCACGGCTGGACCGGCGAAAGCCCGATCTCGCCCTTTGCCACCATCGCCGGCGCCTGGGCGGTCAACGATCCCTCCGGCGTCAATGTGGTGCAGGTGGTGATCTCCGGGACCAGCCGCAAAAACCCGCCCGACGCGATCTCGATGCCGGCGTTCGGCGATGCCTATTCCGATGCCGAGATCGCCTCGCTGGCCAACTATGTCACCGCCCGCTTCGGAGCGAAGGGCTCGCAGCTGACGGCCAGCGACGTGGCGGAGCTGCGCAAACAGTCGGCGGAGGAGTAATCGAGGTTGAAGCGATTACATCTCGCGTGGATTGCTCGCTGCGACATTTTCGTCATGCCCGGACTTGATCCGGGCATCCACGTCTTTCTTACTTGAGCAAGGTGAAGACGTGGATGCCCGGCACGGAGGCCGGGCATGACGAGGTTGATTTGATAGCGCGATGCGCCCGCCACCATCGTCACGCGGCCGCCATAACCGAGCCGAGCGGCACATCCAGCGCGTAGACAAATCCTGACGGTTCGTAGGCGAGTTGCACCTGGCCGTTCAATTGCTGGCCGAGCGACTCCATCATGCGGGTGCCGAAACTTCGCCGCGTCGGAGGCCGGACAACGGGTCCTCCTCGCTCGGTCCAGAACAGGCGCAGCCGCTGCTTCGGCTCGTCCACCGTCCATGCGATCTCGACGCGGCCGGCGGGGACGGAGAGTGCGCCGAATTTGGTGGTGTTGGTGCATAGCTCGTTGAACGTCATCGCCAGCGCAATCACGGCGCTGGAGGTAATCTGGATATCCGGCCCGTTGAAATGGAAGCGCCGGGCGCCCTGGCTTTCATAGGGCTCGGTCGCGCTGCCGAAGGTATGGATCAGGCTCGCACTCGCCCAGCTGACCTGCATCAGCACATCGTGGGCCCGTGTCAATGCGGTCAGCCGGCCCTCCATGGCTTTCTGTCCGTGCTCGATACTCGGCGCCGCCCGAAAACTCTGCGACGCGATCGCGCTCACGGTGGAGAGGGTATTCTTGATGCGGTGATGCAGTTCGCCGAGGATCAGCTTCTGCAGCTTGTCGGCGGCCTCCCGCTCCTTGGCGTCGATACCGGCCTGGACCAGCAGGGTCTCGGCGTCGATGCCGGCCTGCTCCAGCAACAGACGAAGACTGTCGTTCTCCGCCGACAGGACGACCTCCTGCGCGGAGCGGGGCGACGCCTCGATGGGCGCCATGGAGTGAGACGCATCGTCCTGCGGCAACTCGGTCGCGCTCGGCACGATCTTCAGCGCGCCCTCGCCCACCATGGCCTGCAATTCGGCGATCATTTGCGCGACGCCCAGCGGCTTGCCGAAGAAGCGGCTATCCGCCGGCCGTTCCGCATCGGTGGGCTTCACCTGACCGGAAACCAGGATGATCTTGATGGAAGGCCAACGGTCGTGCACCGCGTGCGCCAGCTTCAGCCCGTCGATGCTGCCGGGCATCTGAATATCGGTGAACAGTAGCGATATATCCGAGCGCGACTCCAGAATCGAGATGGCCTCGTCGGCGTTGACGGCTTCGACAGGATGGAAGCCGGCATCTTCCACGATGTCCACGGCACGCATCCGCAGAATCATCTCGTCTTCGACGACGAGAACCTTCGGTACCGCGATCGAATTGGTTGACATAAGCGGGCTCACTGTTTCGCGATGGATCCGACAGCGCGCAGCGGCGCTGAGCGAGATGGCCCGAACAGTGCTGCGCTTATCCCGGACAAATAGCGAGCCAATTCGCTTCACCCGAGCCTTTCGTCGGGACCGGAACCTGATCGGGAATTCGCTATTCCCGCGCCGGGCAGCGATTCAGTCTCGCGGTGAGATAGTGAGTTCAAGCAAGGCCATTCGCGCCAGCACCGCGGGATCGCTTTCGCCTTCCTTGGCGGAACGCAGAATGGTTTCGGCCAGCGACTGGATCCGCGCCGAGCCGACCGGATGAGGGAGTGCGGCGAGCGCGCTTTCCATGGCCAGCGTCATGATGCCGATCGTGTCGGGTGGGAAAGACGCGTTTGCGAAGTCTTTCATGGATTTGGATCCGGTCTGATTCCAGCGGGCTCATCGCGCAGTCGTCCGACGAGCATCGCCAGATGCGGCGGCATTTGAGCGGGCTTCAAGTCCAGAAAAACGCCAAGCCGCTCGCCGATTTCCCTGCAGAGCGCAGCACTATGGACGCGGCTGATCTGGCCGTCACCTTCGGGTGCGGGATATGTCATGAGGCATCCAATTTGCTGGCGGGATAGACGGGAGAAGTCGCGCGATGCTCAGCGTTGGACGCCGACAAGGCGCGCTTGCAGGATTTTCGCCCCTGAATTCGCGTTTCGCAGACAGGAGGCGGCGATATCAGGCCAGACCTGGGTCGAGCAATTCGAGGCCGCCACGTGGAGTTCCAGCCGGTCTGCCTTGGCCAGCGCCGCGGGCTCGCCGGCTTCCACCTTGGGGGCGAAGCCCGGCAAGGCGATCACCGCCGCTCCGAGGATGAAGAAGATCGCCAGGGCTGAGAGAGATTTGACCATTTCGGGCTGCTGACTGTTTCATCTCGATCCCTCCATTCCGGGGGATCGCACTGACAATGACCATGGTGAGAAACGGTTCCGTCATTTCAATTTATATTTGTAGGGCGAGGTCTCGGCCCCAAGCACCGTCATTGCGAGCGCAGCGAAGCAATCCATGGCGCAACAAAGCAAGTGTGGATTGCTTCGCTGCGCTCGCAATGACGGCAAGACACACCTCCGCTATCTCTCCGCATGTGTTTTACGCGAGGTATCCATTTATTTATTTCCCGCCCCCTCCATGAGGGCGCGGGGAATGCCGGGCGCCCGACACGGCGGGCAAATCAGTTCCCGCTTCCCAGAGGCGCAATCCGCCGCGGCAGAAACCGAAAATCATATTGACTCGTATCAATAGGTTGATAACAATAAGGCTATGGATAGAGTAGCTTTGATCACCGGCGCGACGCGCAACCTCGGCTTCTCGCTCGCCGAAGGGTTGGCGCAGCGGCTTGAACCCGCCGACACCGTGTATCTGACGGGACGCGACGCGGCTCGGGTCGCCGAATCGGTGTCGCGCCTGTCGAACGCCAGCGCCGAGGTGCGCGGCGAGGTGCTTGATGTCGCCAGGCCCGAATCGGTCGAACGCTTCGCGGACCTGCTGGCCGAGCGCCATGGCGGCGTCGACATCGTGTTTTCCAATCACTACACGAGGGTGCAGCCCGACGACGATCCCCGCGCCGTGATCGACACCTATGTCGAGGCCAATAATCTCGGCACCACGCATGTTCTGCGCAACTTCGCCCCGCTGCTGCGCGATGGCGGACGACTGTTCGTGGTTGCGAGCCGGGCCGGCAGCCTGCGCGCGCTGGCGCCGGCGCTGCATCCGCGGTTCGAAAACCTGCAATCGCTCGACGATGTCGATCGCGCGGTCTGCCGCTGGCGCGACGCGGTGCGCTCCGGCCGCGCGCCGGGACAGGCCTGGCCGGCCTGGATCAACATCCCGTCCAAGATCGGCCAGGTCGCGGCGGTGCGCGTGCTCGCGGATCAGCGTCGCGCCGACGATTTGCGGCGCGGAATCCTGATCGCGTCGATCTCGCCGGGCCTGATCGATACCGGAGCCTCGCGCCCATGGCTCGACCTGACCGGCGCGCCCCAGCCGGACGAGGTCGCCGGGCCCCTATTGGACCTCGCGCTCGACCCCTCGCCGCACCCATCCTTCTATGGCGAACTCGTCCACGTCGGCCGGCAGGAACCGGGCCCGTTCGGCTCGGTGGTCGCGAGCGGATCGATCGTGCCATGGAAGTGAACCGCAAAGGCAAAATGTCCGCCCACAAATCTTCCGCACGCAAAGGTGTCGACCAAAAGCCCTCGCCGCGGCCGTCTTCGGAGCAGGAGCGCCTTGGCATGCTCGTCAAGCGCGCCGAGCAGGCGATGGTCCGCGCCAAGAGCGCGGCCTTGAAATCCGTCGGGTTGACCCCGTCGCAATATGTCGCGCTTTTCGAACTTGATCTGCAGCCGGGGATCACCGCGGCGACGCTGGCACGCGCCTGCCTGGTAACGCCCCAGGCCATGATGATCCTGCTCAAGACCATGGAGCAGCAGGGCCTGATCACGCGATCGTCTCACCCACGACATCCCAGCGTGCTCGAGCTGCAGGTGACCGAGGTTGGACGCGAGGCGCTGCACGCCGCGCGCCAGCGGGTCGAGCCGATCGAGCGGCGGGTGTTCGCCGTCTTTTCGGCGAAAGACATGGTCGCCTTTCGCGAGTTTCTGTCGCGCTTCATCGAGGCGTTCGAGCGGGGAGCGAGCGCCAGGAATGCCCGGGGCGATTGAGCGCGAACGTGCCGCGACTGGACTCCGGTCGGGTCGGGATAAAACAGCAATATTTTTGCGAAAGCGGCGCAACATTGCCTAGTGCGCGCGCCGATGGCGTGGCAACACCTCGGCGGGATCATCCGCTGCAATCAAACCCGAAGACCAAAAAGGGAGAACACCCATGGACGACATCGCGGCGCGGCGTGCGGCCGAGCATCTGCTCGCGGAGCACAAGGCCAATGCGCGCTTCACCCCGCTCGGGCCGCCTGATCGACCCGCCACCATCTCGGACGCCTACGACATTCAGGAGCGCTACGTCGCGCTGCTGCGCGGCCAGCACGGCGAACCGGTGGGCTACAAGGTCGGGCTGACGTCGGCTACGATGCAGGCGTTTTGCGGGATCGATCATCCGATCGCCGGCGTGGTGCTGGCAAGCCGCGTGTTGCAAACGGGCGCGCGCGTCCGGCGCGCCGATTTCGGGCGGCTGGGGCTCAATTCGAAATCGCCGTGCGCCTGAAATCGGACGTCCCGCTCACCGGCGCGCCGCTGACCGCGGAGACGATCCGGCCGCACATCGGCGGCGTCTGCGCCGCCATCGAAATCGTGGACGATCGTGCTGCGGATTATGCCGACCTCGACGTGCTGTCGCTGGTTGCCGACAATTCCTGGAACGGCGGCATCGTGCTGTCGGAATTTTCGATCGCCTGGCCGGATCTCGAGGGTGTGCTCGGGCGCGCAACGAAGGACGGCGCGGCGATCGGCGAAGGGCATGGACGCGACATCCTCGGCCATCCCTTCAACTCCGTCGCCTGGCTCGCCACGCAGCTGCATTCGCGCGGCGTGCGGCTTAAGGCAGGCGAAGTGGTGATGACGGGAAGCGTGATGAAGACGGTGTTTCCGGAGCGAGATGCGAACTATCGATTCGAGCTTGAGGCCATCGGCTCCGTCGAAGTGCAGGTAAGTCCGTAGGAGGGGTTTCGCGAAGGGCTTAACCATCCTACGCGTTAATCGGCTCCGCGATGGAAGGTGACCGCCTTTGAGCGCAATGATACAATTTCCAAATGCTTACCGCACTCACCGACGATATCGAGCGGAAGAAGGCGCAACTGGACCGGCTGCGCCCGCTGTCGCCCGGCGCGCTCGTCAATCTCGAACATGCCTACGATCTCGAGCTGACCTACACCTCGAACGCCATCGAAGGCAACACGCTCAGCCAGGTCGAAACCAATCTCGTGATCGAGCAAGGCATCACGATCAGCGGGAAAAAGCTCAGGGACCATCTGGAAGCCATCGACCACTATGAGGCCATCCGCTATGTCCGGGAAATCGCGCGGCATAGCTCGCCGCTGACGGAATCCGACGTGCGGAATCTGCACGCTTTGGCGATGAAGCGCTCCGGCCCGGAGATCGCGGGCCGCTACGCCACCGCGAGCCGTTACGTGACCACCGATAGCGGCCGGCATCAATTCCCATCGCCTTCGGAAGTGCCGGCGCTGATGGGCGACTTTGCCGCGTGGCTTGCCGCGGCGCCGGCTGCGCCCGATGCCGCGTTCGCGGCGCATCTGCGCGTGGTGGATATCCATCCCTTCAACGACGGCAACGGCCGCACGGCGCGCCTTTTGATGAATCTCGTCCTGATCCGGGGCGGCTATCCGCCGGTCGCCGTGCGGCCGGAGGACCGGCTCGCTTATCTGCGCGCGTTACAGGACGCGCAGTCCGGCAAGGGCAGCGAAGCATTCGAACGCCTGCTCTATGAGCGCCTGGACGCGACCCTGGAAGAATATTTGCGCGCCTTGCAAGAGGCGCTTCCGCCTTCGTGATCCAGACCGCATCGTCAAAACCGTTTCATCCGGAAACGGCGGGCGCTGAACTATTCGGCGAAGCGTGCCTTCACGACCTCGAGCGAGGCGTGTTGCAGTTCGCGAACCGAATTGGCGGGAATGAGCTTGATCGTTATCTCGATGTTCTGGCTGGCGGTCGAGGGAAATCCCTGTGCCGGGGCCGGCAATACGAATTCCTGGCTTTTGCCGATCGTCGCCGGAAAGAACGACACCACTCCCAATAACTGCCCCGGCCCAGTTTCGCTGTTGCCGCAGAGATCCTTGGTGAACACCTGGACCAGGAAAGGTACGTCGGCATCCGTTGCGGTCGGACGCAAGGTAAGCCGCAGGGCCGGCGATTCCGAAGTCAGGGACGGGCCGTCCTGGGGGACGATGCGGGCCGGCTGTTGCGGCGTAGCTATCGCTGACTGCGCATTCACGCTTCCGCCCTCTCGCGGTTCGGCGCCGCATGCGCTGCCGCCCTGCGCGCGGCCCTCACGCCCTGCAACCGCGGCAGCCGATATGGCCACGCCAAGCAACAGAACCTGAACGGCGCGAGACATGCGTTAGAACCTCTGCCCTCCCAGATAGGTTGCCCGGAATGCTTCTCAAGGTCGCTAGACGCTGACGATCTCCACTTTGCCGACCTTGAACGTCGAACCGGATTCGGCCCCGGCGGCGGCCGTCAACGGCATCAGCTGAACCCTGACCTTGTCGTCGGCCAAACCGGCCTGACGGACCGCCTCGGTGATATCAACGACATAGGTCGCCGAATGCATTCCGCTCATCCCCTGCATGTCCTTCGAAGCGCCGAAGAAGCTGAACGTCCCGGCATAGTGCGGATCGCTCGCGGGCGTGGAAGGGGACAAATAGGGGCAATTGACGAATACGTTGACCACCAGGTCGTCCTTTTCAGGCGGCACGATGTCGCTCAACACCGCCAAAACGTGCTGCCCGCCGGTGGTTCCCGTAGCCGACTCCAGTGCCTGAAGCTGCGTGACGCGGCTCGCGATCGAAGGCGCCGCGACGTCGATCGAAGTGGCCGCATTGACCCGCGAAACGCCGGCATACGCGGCAGAGCCGATGGACTGAGCGGCACCGGGCTGCAGCAATTGCTTCAGATCATCGATCTTCTTGGCATCCACTTGCACCGATTCGAATCCGGACACCGGCCGCTGAAAGATGTCGTAGGTATAGCCGAGGTTTGCGATGTCCATGACGTCGGTGCTGTTGGCCTTCGCCGGCGCGCCGTCTGCTTCGAAGAATTGCCCTGAATAGTCGCTTTTCGGGTCAGGGGTGACGTGTCCCGACTTTTGCCACTCCGCCCATACCCGATCGACCATACAGTGATGCAGCCAGAATATCGGGTCGAGCGGCGACAACCCGCTTCCGATATGGCCACCCTTGCCCGATTTGGTCGCGCCGGCGATGACGTGACCGGTGTTGTGCGGCTGGCCCTCCAGCGCGGGGTGGAACTTGTCAATCGATGGCAGCCGTTTGATCGCGTTGATGTTGGCCAATGTAAAGGCGCCGCCTCGGGTCGGATCGTCCATCAGCCCATGAGTCTTGTCCAATCCCCGGCGCCCGACGGTGTCGATCCGGCCCCACGCCTTGCCGACATATTGTCCCGGATCGTTCCAGTGTTCGACATTGAGCTCCGGCCGGTCGAAGAACGGCGCCGGAATCCGCCCCGCGTTCTTGGACCAATTCCAGTACGGCAGCGCGAAGTCGGGATTTCCACTGAATTTGGCGCATATCTTTTCAAAGAACCGGATGTAATTCCGGTGCCAGTGCAGGAATTCCACCTCGCCATGGTGACAATTGTCCGCATGGATACGCGCTTGAGCGGACCAGTTGCGGCCGTCCTTCAGCTTGTGCATTTCCGCCACGGCCTTGCCATAGTCCGAGAAGAAGCGATCGGATGCGGCCATATCCATGACATCGCGCCGCACGATCGGATTAGCTGCGATCGCCGGGCTGCGGATGATGTGCGGTGCGGCCAGCGCGACAGAGGCGCCCAGCATTAAATGACGACGGGACAGCATTGTTCTCTCCTATGAGTTCGCGCAATAAAACCGGCAGAGTACGAAAATACTTTTCATTCACAAGTTGTATCAACAATAGCGCCTGATGTCATCGACAATAGCGCGTTCCCGAAAGGCCGTTGGATTGGAACAGGCCAGCGCCGTTCCGTGCGACGGGCTCATAAGATTACGAAAATTTTAGCCCGCCGGCGGTTGGCGATGGCGGGCGCTGGAATCGGTTTTGTCTACCATGGGCGTCACCGATTCTCGCCGAGGGTACGACCGTGACCGCAACCGCCTTCACCGCCGAGCCCCCTCCTTCGACGGCGGCCCGGCATCTGCAGCGCGGACGGGAGCATTACGCGGCCGGCAGGATCGACGAAGCCATCGCCGCCCTGCAGGCCGGGCTCGATGCGGCCGGCAGGGATTCGGTCGATTCCGAAACGATAGCCGGCCTGCACGCCGAGCTCGGCACTGCCTACAAGCGGTGCGGCCGTCTCACGCTGGCGTCCGGAAACTACAAGGCCGCGCTGCAGCTCATGCCTCAGCTTGCGTCCTGCTGGTACGATCTCGCCGACGTGCAGCTCCGGACCGGCCGGGCCCACGAGGCCATTCCGCTTTACCTTGAGGCGCTGAAGCTGACGCCGACACATTGGGAGGCGCGCACCCATCTGGTCGAGGCCATGATGGCGACCAAGCAATATCCGACGGCCAGGGCATTGCTGCAGGAATTGCAGGCGGAACGGCCGCAGGCCGGCCAGATCCACTACCTGCTCGGCAAGGTCTGCTTCGAGCTGAACGAGATGGAATCGGCGATCCGGCATTTCGAACAGGCGATCGCGCTGGACCCGGACGATGCCGACAGCCGCTACTGGATCGGCGGCGTCAGGTACAAGGCCGGCGACCTCGATGCCGCCGCGGCCGCCTACGCCGCCGCCACGCAAATCCGGCCGCTGGTCCGGCGACGGGCGATCAAGACGCCGCCGGATTTTCGCATGCTCGCGATCTACGCTCCCTTCAGCGGCAACACGCCGATCCTGTACCTGTTCAAGGACGCGACCTACGACATCGATACGGTGGCGTTGTTCGGTCCCGGCGAGCCCGACAGCCCTCCGCCCGGGGACATCGACGTCGTCATCAACCTGATTTCCGATGCCGACCAGGCCGCGGCGATGCTGCCGGTGGCCACGCATCTCGCCGACCGGCTCGGCAAGCCTGTCGTCAACGCCCCGGGCAGGATCATGCGCACGACGCGCGATGCGGTAGCCGATCTGCTTTCGGGTATCCCCGGCTGCCGCGTTCCCCGCATCCTGCGCCTCGATGCCGGCACCGAGGTTTCCGTCACAGCACTTGCGGCGCGGCTGCCGTTCGCGTTCCCGCTTCTCGCCCGGCCGGCCGGCACCCATGGCGGCGACGACTTCGAGAAAGTCGAGAGCCTCGATGAGCTCGCGCAATTTCTCGCGCGGCGTCCAAAGGACGACCACTACGTCATCGAATTCATCGACTACGCGTCCAGCGACGGCCATTTCCGGAAATACCGCTTCATCTTCGTCGGCGACGAGATCCTGCCCTACCATCTGGCGATCGGAAACGACTGGAAGGTGCACCACGTCTCGACGGACATGGCCGGCCAGCCCTGGATGCAGCGGGAGGAAGCGGCATTTCTGGCCAATCCCGGCGCGGTGTTCAGCGCCGGCAATTTTCAGGCGCTGCGCACGGTGCGCGAACGCGTCGGACTGGATTATTTCGGCATCGACTGCGGGCTCGATCCACAAGGCAATCTCGTCGTGTTCGAGGTCAATGCCTCGATGCTGGTGCACGACGACAATGCGGAATTCCCCTACAAGGATCCCTTCGTCCGCGTCATCAAGACCGCCTTCGAGGCCATGTTGCGAGAGCGCGCCGGCCGCTAGCCCTACCCCACCCAAAATCCCGGCAGCGTAGGCTCCAGCCTGCCCCCGATCCGCACCGGCGCGATCCTGAGCGCGAGCCCCGTCGCATCGTCGGTCTCGACCGCGACGCCGCTGAGCGTTGCAGCCCCCGCCGCCGGTTCGAATCGCCCCGAGGGGATGCCGGTGGTAAAGCGCCGCAGCGGTTCTTCCTTCTGCATGCCGATGATCGAATCGTAATCGCCGGTCATGCCGGCGTCGGTCATGTAGGCGGTGCCGCCTGCGAGGATCTGGTGGTCGGCGGTCGGCACATGGGTATGGGTGCCGACGACGAGAGAGGCGCGGCCGTCGCAGAAGAAGCCGATACCTTGCTTCTCGCTGGACGCCTCGCCATGGAAATCGACCACGATGGCGTCGGCGGCCTGCCGCAGCGGGCAGGCTTCGAGTTCGCGGGCAAGCACCGCGAAGGGATCGTCGAATGGCGTCATGAAGACGCGGCCGATGGCGTTGACGACCAGCGCGCGCTGGCCACCTTTGGTGTCGACCAGCGCCGAGCCGCGGCCGGGCGCGCCCCTCGGAAAATTCGCCGGGCGGATCAGCCGCGGCGCCCGCTCGATGAATACCAGCGCCTCGCGCTGGTCCCATGAATGGTTGCCGAGCGTGACTGCGTCGGCGCCGGCATCGAGGAATTCCTGGTAGATCGCTTCCGTGATGCCAAAACCGCCGGCAGAGTTCTCGCCATTGACGACGACGAGATCGAGACGGAAGTCGCGGATCAGGCCAGGCAGATGTTCGGAAACAGCGGTGCGTCCGGTCCTGCCGACCACGTCACCGACGAAGAGAATGCGCAAATCACGGACTCCGGAAATCGAACGCTTTCGTTTCCGTTAGCACATAATCCAGGGGCACGTCGTGCTGCAGCGCCGGCACAGCGTCGACTTGCTGGCCCGAAAAGGCCAGCCCGATTGCCACAAACCCTTTCGATTTGTGCAGATGCGCCAGCGTGCGGTCGTAGTGACCGGCACCATAGCCGATGCGGTGGCCGGTGCGGTCGAAGGCCGCGAGCGGCACCAGCACGATGTCGGGATGGATTTCGGCCGCCGCTGGCGACGGCTCCAGGATGCCGAGCGGGCCCGGCAGCAACCGGTCGCCGGGATGAAAGCGGCGGAAGATCAGCGATCGGCCGCGCGCGGTAATCACCGGCAGCGCCAGCCTTGCGCCTTGGCTGGCGAGCGCCTGCATCAGGGGCGTCGGGTCGAGTTCGCTTCGGATCGGCGAATAGCCGGCGACGACGGCGCCGGGTTTCATTTCCATCGGCAGTCCGCGCGCGGCCAGTGCCTGCGCCGCGGCGGCGCGCTCCGTCTCGCTCAACGCATCGCGCGCCGCCAACGCCGCGGTGCGCAAGCTTGATTTCGATGTGACCGAGGAATCCAAGGGATTGGCACTCACCGTCATGGCCGGGCTTGTCCCGGCCATCCACGACTTGCTTGGTTGCGCAAATCAAAGACGTGGATGCTCGGGACCCGGCTGCGCCAAGGCTTCGCCGGGCATTCCTGTGTTAGTCCGCCGAAGCTTTAGCGAAGGCGGGCAAGCCCGGGCATAACGACAACTAACGAGCCCGGCCAAGAACAATGTTTGCAACAGAACAAGAAACAAAAGTGCGAAGCCGCGATGGCCGTTGGAGCGCTCGATCCCGGAGTTCCCTACGAAAGTAGGTGGGCACCATGTGACCAAGTCCACGGACCTGGCCAGGGACAGTTCCCTGAAGGATCGATAAGGCCCCGGGGATATATGGCTCCTGACGCGCGACACAGCTTCGCGGGGGCAATGTAACCACGATGGAACCAAACCGCCAGCGTTAAGGCTGGGCTTCGGCCGGCAGATTGGGACCTTCTCCCGTCATTGCGAGGAGCCCTTGCGACGAAGCAATCCATACTTCCACTGCGCCGCTATGGATTGCTTCGCGGAGCCTGTCATCGGGCGCGCGTTCGCGCGACCCGTTGGCTCGCAATGACAGAGGAAGCAACGGCTACCCGATCGCGACACCGCCGCCGATGGTGCGGTTGAGGATTTGCGTGGTGCGCTCGATGCGGTCGGCGGCGGCGTTGAGCGCGTTGGCGACCGCGGTCTGCGTCACCCGCGCGCGGTCGGCGGACGCGGCACGGACGCTGCGCAACTCCCTGACTTCCTCCTCGAGCTGGCGGAGCCGCTGGCCGGCGTCGAGCAACTCGTCGCACACCGTCAGCGCCGCCATCACGGTCAGCCGCGCATCGCCGATCTCGCCGAATTTGCCGCGCAACTGTCCGATCCGCGATTCGAGGTTGTCGGCGAGCGTCAACAGCCGCGCCTCCTGCCCGTCCTCGCAGGCCATCCGGTACTGCCGGCCGTTGATGGTGACGTTGATGTGGTTCATGTCTCCTCTCCGGCCGACAGCACCTCGCGGATGGTGCCGATCGCGGCATCGAGCCTTTCTGCGATCTCGCGATTGACGCGCTCGAGCCGCCGCGATTTCACCAGCGAGCCGTCGAGTTCGTCGGCGAGCCGCGAGCGATCGGCGCCGAGCGCCTGGATCCGGCTCGCCAGCTCGTTCTCGTCGCGGTCGGCCTCGCGGCGCCGCTCGACCGCGCTTTCCAGCGCTTCCAGCGCCGTCATCAGCCGTCGTGTCGCGGCATCGATATCGGCCGATGAGAGCTCTGAATTGCCCGAACCGTTGGCGGGGCGATCGTTCATTCGAAGGTGCTGACCCTTGGTTGTTTGAGCATGATCTTTTCGGAAAACCGGTTCCCACTTTTCCGGATCATGCGCCGGCCGCGCCGGGAATCTCCCGGCTCAGCAAGCGCTTAGACGGGGAAATTTACGTGGCCGGCGGGGCCAGCGCAACGCCGCTTGCAAGCTATGCACCGCAAAGCAACTTTTCCCACCCCTGGCGCGTTTGACTGCTTGGACTCAATGGAACCGGGATGCTATCCAGCCCTCGCTTCCCGTTGCCAGCAGGCTCGTGCCGAGGCTGTCCGCTTCATCCGGCGGATCGCTGCCAAGCCTCTCATTTCAGGCGGATTTCATCATGACGCGCGTCGATCACTCCCGTATGGCCAATGCAATCCGGGCCCTTGCGATGGATGCCGTGCAAAAGGCCAATTCCGGCCATCCCGGCCTGCCGATGGGCGCCGCCGACATCGCCACCGTGCTGTTCACGCAGTTCCTGAAATTCGACGCCGCCGATCCGAAATGGCCGGACCGCGACCGCTTCATCCTTTCGGCCGGGCACGGTTCGATGCTGCTCTATGCAGTGCTGTATCTCACCGGCAACGCGGAAATGACGCTCGACCAGATCAAGCGTTTCCGCCAGCTCGGTTCCATTACTCCCGGCCATCCCGAGAATGTCCTCACCTCCGGCGTCGAGACCACCACCGGCCCGCTCGGCCAGGGCGTCGCCTTCTCGGTCGGCTCGGCTTTGGCCGAGCGGCTGCTGGCGGCGGAGTTCGGCGAGGATATCGTCGATCACTACACCTATGTGCTGTGCTCCGACGGCGATCTGATGGAAGGCGTCAGCCATGAGGCGCTGTCGCTCGCCGGACATCTCAGGCTCAAGAAGCTGATCTTCCTCTATGACGACAACGGCATCACCATCGACGGCCCGATCACGCTGACCGACAATGTCGACCAGGTGGCGCGCTTCAAGGCGCATGGCTGGAATGCGGTCCGGATCGACGGCCACGATCAGAAGGCCATCGCGGATGCCATCACCAAAGCGCAGAGTTCCGACCGTCCCTCGCTGATCGCCTGCAAGACCACGATCGGCTTCGGCGCGCCGCACAAGGCCGGCACCAACAAGGCCCATGGCGAACCGCTTGGCGCCGAGGAACTGCTGGAGGCCAAGAAGGCGTTGGGCTGGAATTACGGCCCGTTCGAAATTCCCGACGACGTGCTGGCGGCCTGGCGCAATGTCGGCAAGCAGGGCCAAAGCGCCCACGCCGACTGGAACAGCCGCTTCGAGGCCAAGCCCGACGCCGCGCGGGCCGAATTCACCCGCCGCGTGATCGAGCGCACGCGCCCCGGAGGCCTTGCCGAAACCATCCGCAAGCTGAAGGAGAAACTCATAGCCGAGCCGCCGACGGTCGCCACCCGCAAGGCGAGCGAGCTGGCGCTCGACGTGCTGGTGCCGCTGATGCCGGAACTCGTGCTCGGCTCGGCGGATCTGACGCCCTCCAACAACACCCGCACCAAGGGCCTGAAGGAAGTGACGCCGGACGATTTTTCCGGCCGCTACATCCATTATGGCATCCGCGAGATGGGGATGGCCGGGGCGATGAACGGCCTCGCGACCCATGGCGGTTTTGCGCCGGCCGGCGGCACTTTCCTGTGCTTCACCGACTATGCGCGCGGCGCGATGCGGATTTCGGCGCTGTCGCATGCACCGGTGGTCTACATCATGACCCATGATTCGATCGGGCTCGGCGAGGACGGTCCGACGCACCAGCCGGTCGAGCACCTGGCGGCGCTCAGGGCGATGCCGAACATGCGCCTGTTCCGCCCAGCCGACGCGGTCGAGACCGCCGAATGCTGGCAGCTGGCGCTGGAGAAGCTCACCGGTCCGACCGTGCTGGCGCTGTCGCGCCAAAACCTCACCCCGGTGCGCACCACCGCGAGCGCCGAGAATTTGTGCAGCCACGGTGCCTATGAACTGATCGCCGCCCAGGGCGAGGCCAAAGTCTCGATCTACGCCTCGGGCTCCGAGGTCGAAATCGCCGTCGCCGCCCAGAAGCAGCTAGCCGGACGCGGCATTGCGACCCGCGTGGTGTCGGTGCCCTCGCTGGAATTGCTGCTGGAGCAGCCGGCAGACCGCCGCAAGGCGATCATCGGAAATGCCCCGGTCAAGGTCGCGATCGAGGCTGCGGTCCGGTTCGGCTGGGACGCGGTGATCGGGCCGGACGGGATTTTTATCGGCATGCACAGTTTTGGCGCCAGCGCGCCGGCCAAGGATCTCTACCCGCATTTCGGGATCACGGCCGAGGCGGTGGTCGAGGCTGCGTCGAAGCGCGCGAATGGGAAGTAGCGTTACCGGAACATTCGGGATTATGATGCATTGCAGCGTCAGCGCCCTTCAGGGCCATGAAAATGGCCCGGGAACCGGCCAACGGGCCGCAAAGCACGGGATCTTGGAACCTTTGAGGAGAAGTTGAATGGCAATCCGGGTCGGAATCAACGGATTTGGCCGAATCGGCCGTAACGTGCTGCGGGCGATCGCCGAATCCGGCCGCAAAGATATCGAAATCGTCGGGATCAACGATCTCGGCCCGGTCGAGACCAACGCGCATTTGCTGCGCTTCGATTCCGTGCATGGCCGCTTCCCCGGCACCGTCACCGTCGAAGGCGATTCGATCAGTGTCGGCAACGGCAAGATCAAGGTTTCGGCCGAGCGTGATCCCTCAAAGCTGCCGTGGAAGGAACTCGGGGTCGACATCGGGATGGAATGCACCGGCATCTTCACCGCGAAGGACAAGGCTTCCGCGCATTTGACCGCCGGCGCCAAGCGCGTGCTGATTTCGGCGCCGGGCGAGAACGCCGACGCGACCATCGTCTACGGCGTCAACCACGACACGCTGACCAGGGATCAGCTCGTGGTCTCCAACGGCTCCTGCACCACCAACTGCCTCGCGCCGGTGGCCAAAGTCCTGAACGACAGCGTCGGCATCGAGACCGGCTTCATGACCACGATCCACGCCTATACCGGCGACCAGCCGACGCTGGATACCCTGCACAAGGATCTCTATCGCGGCCGCGCCGCGGCGATGTCGATGATCCCGACCTCGACGGGTGCGGCGAAAGCCATCGGCCTGGTGCTGCCGGAACTGAAGGGCAAGCTCGACGGCGTCTCGATCCGCGTGCCGGTGCCGAACGTCTCGGTGATCGACCTGAAGATCGTCGCCAAGCGCGCAACCGACGCCAAGGAAATCAACGAGGCGATGAAGCGTGCGAGCGAGCAGCAGCTCAAGGGCATCCTAGCCTACACCAATTTTCCCAACGTCTCGATCGACTTCAACCACGATCCGCATTCCGCCACTTTCCACATGGACCAGACCAAGGTGCAGAACGGCACGCTGGTGCGGGTGATGGCCTGGTACGACAATGAATGGGGCTTTTCCAACCGCATGTCCGACACCGCCGTGGCGATGGGGAAGCTGCTGTAAGAAATAATTTTGCCGTCATGCCCGGCCTTGTGCCGGGCATCCACGTCTTCGTTCTTGGCATTAAAGACGTGGATGGCCGGGACAAGCCCGGCCATGACGTGGAAAGCGTGGCATGACCAAACCATTCCGGACCCTCGATGACGTCGACGTGAAGGGCAAGCGCGTCTTGCTGCGCGTCGACCTCAACGTTCCGATGGAAGACGGCCGCGTCACCGATACAACAAGGCTCGAACGCGTCGCGCCCACCATCACCGAGATTTCCGGCAAGGGCGGCAAGGTCATCCTGCTCGCGCATTTCGGCCGCCCCAAGGGACGCGATCCCAAGGAATCGCTGAAACCGGTCGCCGCTGAACTGTCGAAGGTGATCGGCAAGCCGATCGCCTTCGCCGATGACTGCATCGGCGTGTCGGCGCAAAACGCTGTCGCCGCGATGAAGGATGGCGACGTCCTTTGTCTCGAAAATACCCGCTTCCATAAAGAAGAAGAAAAGAACGATCCGGCCTTTGTCGCGGAGCTCGCAAAGCTAGGCGACATCTGGGTCAACGACGCCTTCTCGGCGGCGCACCGCGCCCATGCCTCGACCGAAGGCCTCGGCTACGTCTTGCCGGCCTATGCCGGGCGCACCATGCAGGCCGAACTCGACGCGCTGGGCAAGGCGCTGGACCATCCGGCCAAGCCCGTGATCGCGATCATCGGCGGCGCCAAGGTTTCGACCAAGATCGACCTTTTGGAAAATCTCGTCCGCAAGGTCGACGCGCTGGTGATCGGCGGCGGCATGGCCAACACTTTCCTGCATGCGCAAGGCGTCCCGATCGGCAAGTCGCTGGCGGAGAAGGATCTGGCGGCGACCGCGCTGCGCATCATGGAGAAGGCGGAAGCCGCCAATTGCGCCATCATCCTGCCGGTCGATGGCGTGGTCGCGTTTCAATTCGCGGCCCATGCGCCGTCGCACGCCTACGGCCTCGATGCGATCCCGGCCGAGGGCATGATCCTCGACGTCGGTCCGCAATCGATCGTGCGCATTATCGCAGCCATCGACGACGCCGCGACGCTGGTCTGGAACGGCCCGCTGGGGGCCTTCGAGCTGGCCCCGTTCGACCACGGCACCGTGGTGGCGGCAAGGCATGCCGCGGCCCGCACCAAGGCGAAGAAGCTGATTTCGGTCGCCGGTGGCGGGGACACGGTGGCGGCGCTGAACCAGGCCGGCGTTGCCCAGGATTTCAGCTATGTCTCGACCGCCGGCGGCGCGTTTCTTGAATGGATGGAGGGAAAACCCTTGCCCGGCGTCGAGGTTTTGAGAATAGGCTGACTTTAAGGCATTTTGGGCTTTCGGCCCCAACGCGGAGAACAGGACAGATGGCTCGGATCACGTTGCGTCAATTGCTCGACCATGCGGCGGAGCACGATTACGGCGTGCCGGCCTTCAACATCAACAATATGGAGCAGGCGCTGGCGATCATGGATGCCGCCTCCTCGCTCAACGCCCCGGTCATCATCCAGGCCTCGCGCGGCGCGCGGTCCTACGCCAACGACATCATGCTGAAACACATGATGGACGCGGTGACCGAAATCTATCCGCAGATCCCGGTCTGCGTGCATCTCGACCACGGCAACGGCCCCGACACCTGCATGACCGCGATCCAGGCCGGCTTCACCTCGGTGATGATGGACGGCTCCCTGAAGACCGACGGCAAGACGCCGGCCGACTGGGACTACAATGTAGGCGTCACCAAAACCGTCACCAGCATGGCCCATCTCGGCGGCATTTCGGTGGAAGGCGAACTCGGCGTGCTCGGCTCGCTCGAGACCGGCATGGGCGACAAGGAAGACGGCCACGGCGCGGAGGGAAAACTCTCCCACGACCAGTTGCTGACCAATCCGGACGAGGCCGTGAAATTCGTCAAGGAGACGAAAGTCGACGCGCTGGCGATCGCGATGGGCACCTCGCACGGCGCCTACAAGTTCACCCGCAAACCCGACGGCGATATCCTCGCCATGAACGTGATCGAGGAAATCCACCGCAAGCTGCCGAACATGCACCTGGTGATGCACGGTTCCTCCTCGGTGCCGCAGGACCTGCAGGAGATCATCAACGCCAATGGCGGCAAGATGAAAGAGACCTGGGGCGTGCCGGTGTCCGAGATCCAGCGCGGTATCAAGAATGGCGTCCGCAAGATCAACATCGACACCGACAACCGCATGGCGATGACCGGGCAAATCAGGAAAGTACTGCACGAGAACCCGGAAGAGTTCGATCCGCGCAAATATCTCAAACCCGCGATGGAAGCGATGGCAAAACTCTGCAAACAGCGGCTGCAGGAATTCAATACCGCGGGGCAAGCCAGCAAGATCAAGAAGGTCCTGACCACCGCCGAGATGGCCAAGCGCTACGTCAAGGGCGAGCTTGATCCGAAAGTCGCATGACCGGCGGCGCCTCCCGGGCGGACGGCTGTTCCGCCTCGCGCCCGCGCAAGTTTTCCTCGCAAAGTAATCTTGGGGTTTGCCCGAGAACCGTCTAGTTTGGCCTGCAAATCAACCGTGCTTGCGGAGGAAGCATCGATGAATCTCGCCGATCTCAACAAAGTCGCTCGCGCCATGGTCGCGCCGGGCAAGGGCATCCTCGCCGCCGACGAATCGACCGGCACCATCAAGAAGCGTTTCGACGCCATCAACGTGGCCTCGACCGAGGACAGCCGCCGCGACTATCGCGAAATGCTGTTCCGCTCGTCTGAGGCGATGAGCCGGTATATTTCCGGCGTCATCCTCTATGACGAGACCATCTGGCAGAAGGCGAAGGACGGCACCCCGCTGGTCAAGCTGATCGAGCAGGCCGGCGCGATCCCCGGCATCAAGGTCGACGAGGGAACGCAACCACTGCCGAACTGCCCCGGGGAATTGGTCACCGTTGGGCTCGACCGGCTCGCCGAGCGGCTGAAGAAATATTACGACGCCGGCGCACGCTTTGCGAAATGGCGCGCGGTGATCGATATCGGTCAGAACATCCCCACCATGACCGCGATCGACGTCAATGCCCATGCGCTGGCGCGTTACGCGGCGCTATGCCAGGCCGCGCAGATCGTGCCCATCGTGGAACCGGAAGTGTTGATGGACGGCGATCACGACATCGAGCGCTGTTACGAGGTCACCAAACGCGTTCTCAACAAGACCTTCCAGGAGCTGCGGGTGCAGCGCGTCGCGCTGGAAGGCATGGTGCTGAAGCCCAACATGGTCGTCTCCGGCAAGAAAAGCGCAAAGCAGGCGTCCGTCGAGGAGGTCGCGGAGAAAACCGTTCGGCTGTTGAAGAACTGCGTGCCCGCCGCCGTTCCCGGCATCGCCTTCCTCTCGGGCGGGCAGTCCGACGAGGAGGCGACCGCGCATCTCAACGCCATGAACGCCATCGGCGGCCTGCCCTGGCCGCTGACCTTCTCCTACGGCCGCGCGCTGCAGGCGGCGCCGCAGAAGGCGTGGTCGGGCAGATCCGAAAATGTCGCCGCCGGCCAGCGCGCCTTCAGCCACCGGGCGCAGATGAATTCGCTCGCGAGCAAGGGCGAATGGCAGGCCGAGCTGGAAAAGAAGGCGGCATAGGTTGGCCACCAAATCCGTTCCCGCCCGCCCGGTGCCGCGGATCTATCTCGCGACACCGGAGCTGGACGATCCGCAGCCTTTGATCGCAAGCCTGCCGGGGCTGCTTGCCACGGCCGATGTCGCAGCGGTGCTGGTCCGGCTGAAACCTGTCGACCAGCGCAGCATGATCTCGCAGGCAAAGGCACTGGCGTCGGCGGTGCAGGACAGCGGCGCGGCGCTCTTGCTCGACGGTCGTGTCGAACTGGTCGCGCGTGCCGGCGCCGATGGGGCGCATCTGACCGGTATCGCGGCGCTGCAGGAGGCGCTGCCGTCGCTGAAGCCCGACCGCATCGCCGGCGTCGGCGGCCTCGCGACGCGGCACGATTCGATGACCGCAGGCGAGATAGGCGCGGATTACGTGCTGTTCGGCGAACCCGATGCGCTGGGACAGCGGCCCTCGATGGAGGCCATCGCCGAGCGCCTGCAATGGTGGGCCGAGCTGTTCGAGCCGCCCTGTGTCGGCTTTGCCGCCTCGCGCAAGGAGGCTTATGAGTTCGCCGCGGCGGGCGCGGATTTCATCCTGGCCGGCGATTTGATCTGGAACGATCCGCGCGGGCCTGCGGCGGCGCTTGCCGGGATCGAGCAGGCGATCCGGCAAGCGTATCACGCGGTTGCCGGCAAAGCCGGCGCCGAGCAGGGATAGCGCCGGAAATGAAGATCCTGCGTCCGATATCGGTTCTCGCGATCGCCCTGATCTGGACGGCAAGCGCGGTGGCGCAAATCTCGCTCACGCCTCCGGCAGCCGAGGCGCCCAAGCAGGCGGCGAAGCCGAAAACGAAACCGCACACGATCGCCAAAAAGCCCGCGCAGACCGCCGCGCCGAAACCGGCGGCGACGCCGGTGCCGCCGACCGCGACCGTCGTGCCTGCGCCCGCGCCCGACGATCCCAATGTCGACCTGGTCTATGGCGCCTATCAGCGCGGCTACTACAAGACCTCGTTCGATCTGGCGACCAAGCGTGCGGCGACCGGCGATGTCAAGGCGATGACCATGCTGGGTGAACTCTACGCCAATGCGCTGGGCGTCAAGCGCGACTATGTCAAGGCGCTCGACTGGTACAAGCGCGCGTCCGATGGCGGCGACCGGGAGGCCATGTTCGCGCTGGCGATGATGCGTCTGGAGGGCCGCGGCGCGCCGGCCAACCGCGAGGACGCCGTGAAGCTGCTGGCATCCTCGGCGAAACTCGGCAACCCGAAGGCCGCCTATAATCTGGCGCTGCTCTATCTCGACGGCCAGACGCTGCCGCAGGATGCCAAACGCGCCGCCGAACTGTTCCGGCAGGCCGCCGACGCCGGCAATCCGGAAGCGCAATACGCGCTCGCGACCTTCTACAAGGAAGGCACCGGCGTGCCGAAGGACCCCGAAAAAGCGGTCGAGCTGCTGCGGGCGGCCTCGCTTGCCGACAATGTCGATGCCGAGGTCGAATACGCCATCGCGCTGTTCAACGGCACCGGCACGCCGAAGAACGAAACCGCCGCGGTGGCGATGCTGCGGAAGGCGGCCAGGGCGAACAGTCCGATCGCGCAGAATCGCCTCGCCTTCGTGCTGGTCAATGGGCTGGGCGTGCCGATGGACAAGATCGAGGGCCTCAAATGGCACCTGATCGCGAAAACCGCGGGCAAGGGCGACCCCGTGCTCGACGCTGAACTGGCCAAGCTGAGCCCGGAGGATCGCGCCAAGGCGGAAGCCGCCGCGCGCCTATGGTTGGGCGTCAAATGATCCGCCTTGACGCGACGGCAACCGCAGGGCACCCCACTGCGAGCAATCCCATCAATTCTTCCTGACCTGACGCTCAGGTCCGCAGAGCCTTAGATCATGCTGCATTCAGCCGTCATCAACGTCATGGTCAAGGCCGCGCGCCGCGCCGGCCGCAGCCTCAATCGCGATCTCGGCGAGATCGAAAATCTGCAAGTCTCGCTGAAGGGGCCGGCCAATTTCGTCTCGCTCGCCGACAAGCGCGCCGAGGAGATGATCTACACCGACCTCGCCAAGGCGCGGCCCGGTTACGGCTTCATCGGCGAAGAGGGCGGCAACCGCGAAGGCGCCGACAAGACCCATACCTGGATCGTCGATCCGCTCGACGGCACCACCAATTTCCTGCACGGCATTGCGCAATTTGCGATCTCGATCGCGCTCAAGCGCGAGGACCTGATCATTGCCGGCGTGATCTACAACCCCGCCAATGAAGAGCTCTACATCGCCGAGCGCGGCAAGGGCGCGTTCCTCAACGACCAGCGCATCCGCGTCGCCGGCCGCCGCAAGCTCGGCGAATGCGTGATCGCCTGCGGCCTGCCGCATATCGGGCGCGGCGATCACGAATTGTCGCGCTGCGAGATGGCTGAAATCCAGAACAAGGTCGCTGGCCTGCGCCGCTTCGGCGCGGCGTCGCTCGACATGGCCTTCATCGCCGCCGGACGGCTCGACGGCTATTGGGAGCGCAATCTGCAGGCCTGGGACATGGCGGCCGGACAGATCATCGTGCGCGAGGCCGGCGGCATGGTCAGCGGCATCGAGGGCCACGACGACCCGCTCAAGACCGGCAATGTGATCTGCGGCAATGAATTCGTTCACGCCGAACTGGTGAAGATTCTAAAGCCGCTGGGGAAGTAAGATGGCACGTCGCCTATCTCAGGAGGAGATGCCATGCCGGGATCCGAAAGTTACCCTTACGTCTATGTGAATGCC
>NZ_DATHOP010000202.1:0-8330 GCF_035484855.1 Bradyrhizobium sp. | reverse complement strand
CCCAATTCGCGGCCGCAGGACCCCAGTTCGCAGCCGGGCCCCAATTCGCGGCCGCGGGACCCCAGTTCGCAGCCGGGCCCCAATTCGCGGCCGCGGGACCCCAGTTCGCAGCCGGGCCCCAATTTGCGGCCGGGCCCCAGTTCGCAGCCGGGCCCCAATTCGCGGCGGCAGGACCCCAGTTCGCAGCATGGGCCGAGTGGGCGGCAGGGCCCCAATTCGCAGCGGCTGGCCCCCAATTTGCGGCCGGGCCCCAGTTCGCAGCAGGCGCCCGGTTAGCGCCTGGCGAATCGTGCGCTGAAGCCGGCATTTCCGCCTTGTCGACATCGAAAGCGGACCAAGCTTCCTTCATGCGTCTCAGATTTTCGCGCAAGACGCCTTCCGTTGGAGTTGGTCCCCAATTCGCCGCCGGTCCCCAATTTCGAGTTGGCCCGAAACCCGCGGCAGCGCCCCAGTTTGCAGCGGGGGCCCAGTTTGTTCCTGGCGAATCGGACGTCGTTATCTCCGCCTTGTCGACATCGAAGGCGGACCAAGCCTCTTTCATGCGTTTCAGATTGTCGCGCAGAGCCGCTTCAAATGATCGCGGCTCGCGCTGTTCATCATGATGTCCTGTTCCCTCTGGCATGTTGTATACTCCTCCGGGCTGAGCGTTTGTCGATCGCAAATAATGAGCGTGTCGAATTCTGAGCCCCGAGCGGTTTCCGCGCGAACACGCCCGGTCGCAGACGCCTGCAGTTGGAATTTACGGCTAGCACTGATATAACAACTTAAGAGTGCTTTTCTTAGAACAACCTCGCTCACAACGCAACTACTTGCATACGAGTGGTTCGATCGGGCCCGCGGGCTCAGGGCCATTTCTTTCATGCCGCCGGTCCCAAATGCGCTAGCAGGCTGGCGAAAAAGTATCGCGGAACGGCTGCGATTGTGATTCCTTTGTCACCACCTTGAATCGGGGCTGAGGATAGCGATGCGCGGGAAGAAGAAAGTCTATTTTCGTATGTGAGCTGCTCGGCGCGGGTTCCCAAAGATCACCCCCTGCGGGCGATCCGGGAGCTTTGTTGATGGCGCACTGGAGGCGCTCTCAGGCGATTTCGCGAAGCTCTACGCCAAGCTTGGCCGGCCTTCGATTCCACCAGAGAAGCTATTGAGAGCGCTGCTTTTACAAGCATTCTACTCGGTGCGCTCAGAACGCCAGCTGATGGAGCAACTCGATTACAATCTGCTGTTTCGCTGCCGCGGTGTTGGACCAAGCCGAGGTGAAGCATCTCCTGTCGAACGATCACTTCTCGGTCGACGGCACGCTTATCGAAGCACGCCCAGGATGATGCGTTTCGATGAATTCATGAACGGCATCGGGGAGCAACCGGCCGGCGATACGCCGTTCCGATGCGAGGTCGCGCATCATGCGCACGAGCTCGTCGTTGCGCCGCTCATCGACGCCGACGATCGTCCCAATCGGCACGCCGGAAAACACGCATTTGATGACCATTTGATTGTAGACCGCTTCGTCGAAGCGGTCGGCGGGGTATGGATTGTGACACGCGATCGCCTCGAACAGCGGTTGCACCGACGAACGGATCGCGGCGCGCGCACGGGAGAGAAGCCGCACGGGAACGGGAAATACGGCAAAGCCCTTCAGGCAAGCCGCGTGCTCGGTAAGCTCGCCGGTTGCGCACAGCCGGTCGACGTGGGCGGCGAAAGCCTCCTCGTCGCCTCTCCATGTCGCCAGCAACAGCGCCACCCGGCCAGCCACGTCGGTGCCCCAAATGTGCGGCTGCCAACGCCGGTGCAACACCTGCGCAGCGGCGACATCGTCAGGAGATAACGACAGACCGGTGCCGCCGAGCCGCCGACCGACGAGACCAAGCGCAGTCCCAAGCCGGCGCTCGTCGACGGTATTACGCTGTCGGTCGATTTCGGTATCGAGCCACCGAGCCGCGTCAGCTGGCACGGTCCGCACGACCCAACCGCGCAGCAGATCGGTCGTGGCTGCCGCAATATCGTCGACGGTCGGGATGGGCGCGGCGGACGACATGGGTCCTATGTTCCGGCAACGTATGTTTGCAGAACCAGCGTCAGGAAGAAACCGCCGATGGCCGCCAGCGCCGGCATGATCGCGCCGATGCTGCCGAGTATCGCGGCGTCGCATAGCGATATGCCGGCGATCAGCCAGCCAACCGCGCGGGACACCGAGCCGACGCCAGGCCGTCGCGCCAAAAGATAGACCGCCGCGGCGATCCAGGCGGCGAGCAGTAGATAAATCGACAGCGCGCCGGGTCCCTGGCGAAACACGCCGATCGCCGCCACCAGTGGCGCGGCCAGCAACACCAACGGCCAAAGGTTGCCGATCTTGTCGAGACTCTCTTGGCGCGCGGCATAGGTTAGCCCCGCCACATAGGCGGCAATCGCCACGGCCGCGATTGCCAAGAAGATCGTAACGCCTCCCGACAACGCCGCGGCCGTCGCGCAATAGACCAGCGCACGGCATACGCCCATGACCACCGGCGCGAACGCGTTGGCTTTATGGTGTAGATCGTAGGCGACGATGGAGATAGCCAGCAGCGCAGCCAACGCGGCGGCGGCCGGCCCCATCGCGGCGGTCGCGAGCGCGCCTGCGCTCACCAGACCAAATCCGATCGCAGCGACCGCGCGCGCCGCAATGTGGCCAGACGGAATCGGCCGTTCCGGCCGCTCGCGGGCATCGATCGCGCGATCGAAATAGTCGTTGAGGTACATGCCCCCGACATAGAACAGCGACATGGCGACAAGCATGAGACCAAGTTGCCAACCGCGCCAATCGCCACCGCTCAGCACGGCGCCGACCAGGACATTCGTCCACACCGTCGGCAGATTGGAGACGCGACCGAGCCTGAGCAGCGTGACGGACGATACGGAGGCGGGTCGGACGATTGTCATTGCGCTCGGCTGTCAATATGGGTCAATCGCGTCTGTTTGGATGCGCCTGTTATTGTTCATTCGCATCTGCTTGTTCAAAGCTGGCTACCATCAAATTACTGTCGATTTGATAGCCTATGCCGACAAACTGCGCAGGCTGCTGGGGCGCATCCACTATCGCCCCGTTCCAAGTCAGGATTAGGGAATCCCCTAAACTCACAGATTTCAAACTACCGGTAAAATATTCAGTGCCATCGGACTTAAAAACTTCAACTGGCCATTCCCCGACCATCGGGCCGAGCGAGACGTCTTGGACCAGTTCTTTGGCCAAAATTCCACTGGTGTCCTGATGGGTCCATTGGCCAGACAAGGATGTTCCGTCGCGCCTATAAACGACAATTCCCGCTTTCATGGAGTGCTCCGAATCGGACACGTTCGCCAAAAATGGCCGAAAGGGCTTGCGTACAGTTCTATTATTTATCGATTATGCTTACACCCGCCGTCCTGTCGTTGCAATCTGAAGATGTTCAATACAGGAGACTCTCGTGATCCTGTTGACCGGGCTGTCGTCCCGTCACAGCGGTGCAAACAACCGGGATACGATCCGGTCGAACTATGTGTCGATCCTGCCATTCGTTTCCCCCGGCGACGGATCGGTCGCGGCGACCGCGGTCAAGCAAAGTCTCCGATTGAAAATCGCGCGCGATCAAATCGATCCTGCGATTGCCATGCAATCTACGGTATGCTATTTCTAAGGTAGATCATTTTCTAACTTACAAACAGAACGGGATGCATCCGCGCGGCGGCGATGTCGTTCGTCTGCTGCCGGCGTCTCCAAAGCGTGGAGGGCGTGCGATGGCACATGCGAACGGCAACGGCTCCGCTGGCTCCTTTTCCGGGCAAGCTGGCGACACTTTAGCCTGTCCGTGCTGCGGCTCGCGTCTTAGGCTCAGAAAGAACGGCCCCGCGGCCGCCTTGGAGGTCGATCCGAGCGAGGGCGTCTTGCCGGCCGGCGCGATGTTCATCGACCCGCACGCGCACATGATTTCGCGTACGACGGACGATTACGAGGCGATGGCACGCGCCGGCGTAGTTGCGGTGATCGAGCCGTCATTCTGGCTCGGCCAGCCGCGAACCAGTCTTGGCAGCTACGTCGATTACCTGTCCACGATCCTCGGTTTTGAAAAATTCCGCGCCGGTCAGTTCGGCATCCGCCACTACTGCTGCATCGCCCTCAATCCGAAGGAAGCTAACGACGAAGCACTTGCGGAAGAAGTGCTCGACATGTTGCCGCACTTCGCCGTCAAGGAAGGCGTGGTGGCGATCGGCGAACTCGGCTACGACGAGCAGACGCCGCAGGAAGACAAATGCCTGCGCCTACAGATCGAGCTCGCCAAGGAAGTCGACCTGCCGATTATGATCCACACGCCGCATCGCGATAAGCACCGCGGCACGTTGCGAACCATGGACGTGCTGGGCGAGCATGGCTTCGATCCGGCCCGCTGCGTCATCGACCACAATACCGAAGAGACCGTACGTGAAGTGCTCGATCGCGGCTACTTCGCCGGGTTTTCGATTTATCCGCAGACCAAGATGGGCAATGAGCGTCTGACCGAGATCGTGCGCCAATACGGGCCGGAGCGGATCATCACGGATTCCGCCTGCGACTGGGGCGTCTCCGATCCGCTCGCCGTACCGAAGACCGCGGCACTGATGGCCGAGCGCGGCATCCCCGCCGCGGCGATCCGGCAGGTCACATACGACAACGCGCTCGCTGTCTACGGCCTGTCCGGATCGATGAAGGAGACCGACTGGCTCGACCCCGAGCTGATCGATCAGCGCACGTTGTTCCAGGGCAACAGCGTCCTGCGCGGCGGACAAGCGCCGCGCATCGAAGCGCCGCGGCGATCGATGAGCGATCTGAGAATCACTTGATCATGAGCGACACGACGATTGCCGAATCTGCCGCAATTGCCAAGCCGGCGTCAGCAACGGCGACGTCGCGTATGCACCTTCTGGCGGAAGGTTTGGACTTCCCGACCAGCGCCGCCTTCGCGGCGGATGGCGCGTTATACATCGCCGAAAGCGGCTTGCCGTTCGGCGGCGCCCGGCCGGGTGGCCGCATCATGCAGATCAAAAACGATGGCTCGTCACAGATTGTGCTCGAAGGGCTGCGCGCGCCGGTCAACGGTTTGGCGTGGTACGATGGCGGATTTTATATTTCCGAAGGCGGTTTTCCCGGCCGCATCAGCCACTGGACACCCGGCGGCGCGCGGCAGACCGTGCTCGATGATCTGCCGGGCCATGGCAACTATCACACCAACATGGTGGCAGTCGGCCCCGACGGCTGGCTCTATTTCAGCCAAGGCGCGATGACCAATTCGGGGGTCGTCGGGCTCGATGCCTATGACCTCGCGTGGTTGAAGCAATTGCCGCATCCCTTCGATCTGCCGGGCTTCGACATTGTTCTGGCGGGGGAAGTCTTCACGACGAGCGATCCGTTCGCACCGGGCCAACTGGCTATGACCGCCGCGTTCGCGCCGTTCGGCGAGGCCCGCGCGCCGCGCGCGGCCATCGCCGGCCGCGTGCCGTGCTCGGCCGCGATTCTACGCTGCCGACCCGACGGCTCGAAGCTAACGCTGGTGGCGTGGGGACTGCGCAATGCTTACGGCCTTGGCTTTCTGCCCGACGGCCGACTGATCGCTACGGAGCAAAGCGCGGATGCGCGTGGTTCGCGCCCTATCGGCAATGCGCCGGATTCTCTTTATGTGGTGGAGCAAGGCGCCTGGTATGGCTGGCCGGATTTCGTCGGCGGCCGGCCGGTCACCGACCCGGCGTTCAAGCCGCAACACGGGCCGCAGCCGCGTTTCATTTTGGCCGAGCACGATCGGATGCCACCGCCGGCGCGACCGGTGGTCGAGTTTGCCGTCAACGCCGCTGCGACCAAGTTCGCCGTGCTACCGGCCGCAAGCCGGTGGCCGGGCCAGGTCGTCGTTGCCTTGTTCGGCGATGAGAAGCCGGTCACCGCGCCGCCGGGCTTCAAGGTCGGCCGGCGGCTCGTGCGCATCGATTCGCGCGACTGGTCGCAGCACGCACTGCCGGCCGGACCGTTCTCGCGGCCGATCGACGTCGTGCCGGCGCCCGACGGGCAGCTCGCGGTGGTCGATTTCGGACATTTCGAATTGCTGGGCAAAGGCCAAGTCGAAGCGACGCGCGGCTCCGGCAAACTCTGGACGGTCGGCTTGAACTGAACAGGACGCAACCTCTCGCTCAAGGACACATTGCAATGATTGGCATGTTGAAGAAGTTCCCGGGCACGGCCGCTATGGTGATCGGCTTGACGTTGACTCTCTCGTTCGGCGCGCACGCGCAACAGCCCAGCGACGTCTATTCGACCTACGGCGTACATAATCCGCCATCCGACAGCCCGTGCACCTTTCCGACTTGCGTCTATGCCCGCGAGCCCGGGCAGCCGACCGATCCGCATTATCCGGCTTACTGGTCGTCGAACTGGACGATGTATCGCGTGTTCAACGGTTACGTCGAAAATCCGCCGCCTTACGACGGCGCGCCGCCGTCGGCATTGAAGCCGAGCCAGGATTACGAAGTCTCCCGGGGTGCAACCTATTACGACAGCACATGGCATGGCCCGGCTGGCGCAGGCGCGATGATGGAGCACTATGAGGACAGGTGCCTGCCGATATTCCCGATTTCAAACCATTTCAGCTGCTCGTTCATTTCGCTGGGCGACGTCGCGTTCTTCGTCACTTACGCGAAAGATCGTCCGCAAGGCATGCCGCCGGTCTGTTTGTTCTCGCCTTTGAACCATCCGCCGCGGCGCGATTTCATCAGCCACCTGCCCTACAGCGCGGGCGACAGCGCGCGGCTGGGCAACCGCGTGCAAGGCTATTCGTTCTGGATCGGTCACGCGGACGGCAAGCCGATGCAGGTCGGCGTCAGCCCCGACCGCACCAAGGATCAGGCGATCATGTTCGGCTACGCCTTTGACAGCCAACCCACGCCCGATCGCGTCGATAAATCGGCGCCGCCATACCGTCATCCGCAGTCGTTCTACTTCTCCGGATATCCGCTGCCGCCCGCAAATGCGCCGATCGTCAGTCAGAATTATACGAACTTTGCCATGATCAAGCCGGATCCGAAGACGACGTGGGACCTGGTGAACAAGCTCGATCCCAAGACGCTTCCGGCGTGCCAGCTATTCAATCCGCCAGCCGGCGCTCTGGCCATACCGAATGCAGGCCGGGCCCCCACCTGGGGTGATCTCGGTAAGTGAGGATGCCGGGGCCTGATTGGGGGCTTTTGCAGGGCTTGGTTGCGGCGAGCGGAAGGTGGCCTATCTCACATCTTGCCACGGATCGACCTTCTTGGTGGAGTTAGGAATGCGCTTGAGCGCGTCTTTGTATGCCTGCTCATCGGCCTTCGTCTTGGTGGTATCTTCCGTCTTCTGCGGGCGTTGATGCTTTCTTTTTCCCATGTCTTGGGCGTGAGCAGACACCATCATCAACGCGATTGCGACTGACGCTATGAGGATGCGCATTTAAAATCCTCCGGATTTCAAGCCTTCTGAAACGAAACGAACTCGCCCTTATAAGGGACAATACAACGGTGGCAGTTGACTGCCGTAGTTAAATCGTCGTGCGCGCCGGCGCGTTGACAGCCAAATGGGGTATCCATAGGCTCTTTTGACGAAAAAATCGTTGCTGCAAAATCAACGCAATGGGATTTCGGCAATCGCCGGCGTAGCGGCGATGTCGAAGGGAGGGTCGCCATGCTCGAGCAAAACCGCAAGACTGCGGCCAGGTCAGCCGTCGCGGCATTTTGTCTGTCGCTGGGTCTTCTGTTCGTTTCCAGTGGGCACGCGCCCGCGGCGGAGGACTGGAACTTTTACATGCATCAGTCGGCGCCGAATTTCGCGACATCGCGCGGCGCCAAATTGTTTACCGAGGAGATCGAGAAGGCGACCAACGGCGAACTCAAGGTCCGGCTGCATTTGGCGGGCACCCTGCAGATCAACGCCAGCAATATCACACAGGCCGTTGGCGGCAACGTCGTGCAGGTCGGCGACGACCTGTTCAATTCGGGAAATATCCCGGTCGCCGGCATTCCGCGATTGCCGATGCTCATTCAATCCTACGCGGATTTCGCCAAAGCGGACGCGGTGCTCAAGCCGTATATCGAAAAGGCGTACATCGAGAAGGGCTCGACCCTTCTCGCCTCCTATACCTATCCGTTGCAGTTCATCTGGGGGCGCAAGAAACTCGAATCTCTCGACGACATCAAAGGCATGAAGCTTCGCGTCGCGCAGCCGGAGCAGGGTGAATTCGTGCGCAGCTTCGGCGGCACCTCGATCACGATGAGCGCGCCGGAAGTCCCCTCGGCGCTCGACCGCGGCGTGGTCGACGGTATTTTCACTGCCG
>NZ_DATHOP010000201.1:0-33397 GCF_035484855.1 Bradyrhizobium sp. | reverse complement strand
CCCGAGCTTCCAAGTCAACATAGCTGAAAAGCGAGCCGGACCTTTCGTCACTTCCTCGCATCGCGTCCCCCAGATCAATCCTGATCCTAGAGAATCACGATCCGAAACGCTTCGCCACCACTTCTTCAACAGCCTGCTAGGTCTAACTTAGAAGATGATTTAGACATGCCACCTCAACCACTATCCCGCGTGCGCCCGCAAGCTTCCGTCCTGGTAACCCCCGAGGCGCTTAAGTTGCGCCCCAAACTAGCACCTTTTATAGCAGAAATCATTGCTAGATGGGCTTCTTTGGAAATGGTGACCAGCATCATTTTGGGCCATGTACTGCAGACCGATGCCGCGCCGATAACGGCGATGCTTCACGCCATTAACAGCGCTAGCGCTCGCATAGACATGATGGAAGCTGCCGGCGCCGCTAAGCTGTTCGACCCGGAATTGGAGCTTTTTCAAGCATTTATGAAAATTATCCGCTCGGCAGCAAGGAAGCGCAATCCAATTGCACATCATATTTGGGGATATACTGAAGAGCTACCGGAAGCGTTGCTTTTGATTGAGCCTGAAGCACAGCTTGATGTATCTGTGCGAGCCCAAAACGCACTTAGGGGCTTCTCAACTGAGACACACCTTGTCCTTCAACCAGACAGAGATCGGGTTCTGGTTTATCGAGAGGGCGACTTTATCCAAATCACAGAAGAGCAAAAGACAATTTCTAAAAGCGCCTTTCTATTGGTTCTGTATCTTGAGCGAGCCTCATTCCACGATCAAATATATCCCCAGCTATGTGCAGAGCCGTTGATTGATGCAGCCTTGAAGTCGATCCGGAAGTCTCGACAGCCTCGATCAAGGCCGCAGCAACCAGATCCCCAAACTCCGAACGAGTAATTGTCAGGCTTTCATCGAGCGTGCCAGCGCCCGAATTAACGGACGCGGCGCTAGGATGAGAGGCAGCATTATGCCGAGTCGAGGTTACAATTCTCCCAATGGGGAGAGGTGAACCCAGCCCCGGAAAATCCAATCGAACCAAAATTCATCACGCTCTACGGCAGCAACGCCTCCGGCAACCGATCGAACGTATACGCACGCGGCCGGTTACGCCGTACAAACCCGCCGATCTGCCAGCCGAACAAGGCGGTGAAACCGACCAGGAACAGCGCGCCTGCGAACTCGCCGGTTGCGACGGCGCGAACGAAAAGTCCAGCAATCGAGATCGCGACCAGCGCCAGCAATATCACGGCGGCCGCGTAGAGGCGTGGCGTGAGGCCGCCGGTCAGTATCGCCTTGCTGCCCGCTTCCGCCATGCGCCGATGCAACTGCGTGATGAAGGCGCGGTAATCCTGGTCCTGCGGCGCCATCAGGGCGGCGGTCTGCCAACTGGTGGAGAAAATCGCGATGCGCACGCCGCTGAAATTGCCGATGTCGGCGCGAAACCGGCGCGACTGCATCGACACCGGCCGGAACGACAGCCGGATCGCCGCGATATCGCCGTAGGACCATACCGCGGATCGGCCGGCGATGCGCCAGGACAATCCATCGTCGGTCAGTTCGAACTGGTGCGCCGCGCCAATCAGCGAGGCCTTGTAGGCGTAGCGGACCGGCGCGCTATCCGCCGATATCGTCGCCTGGTCCGGCAGCGGCTCTGGCAATGGATCGATCCCGTGGTGAAACTTTCGCATCGGCTTGCGCGGCGAGCCCGCTTCATCTTACAAGCGCTTCATGGCCGAGACGACCAATTTTCCGCGCCGCCTGATTCTGGCCGGCGCCATGATTTCCGGGATGCTGCTGGCGCTCGCCGTGCACATGCTGGGCGCGCGCTACGGGCTCGATCTCGGCGGCCTGTGGCGGTCCGATCCGAACAACTTCATGCCGGCGGGCGCCGCGATCGCGTGGTGGCTGATCGCGACCGTCGGCTTTAGCGGCGGCTTTTTCACCGCAAACCTGATGCACAGCGCGGTATCCGGGCAAATCCCGCAGCGGATGCAGCATTTCCTGATCGCCGTCGGCGTCCTGATACTGGTGGGCGCGGGCCAAGCCGCTTCCGCGCCGAGCCCGATCCCGACCATCTCCGGCGTGCTCGCAGGACTCGCGGCGCTGTGCCTCGGCGCCGTGATGGCGTTCTGCGGCGCGCATTTTGCGCTACGCAAGGCGTAGCGTCGCGGTCGCCCGTCGGTAGCTTCAGCTAAATTGAATGGGATCGTCTGGAAGCTGCACGCTTGCCGTTTGCACGGATGAGCGAATACCGATCCCTTCAGAATAGCTGAATCGAGCGACTAGCTCAGCGCCAATCGAGAGGAGCATCGCGATTGCAACAGCGGATAGTAACCGCTGCCATGACGTGCGAGGCATACATCGGCTGGGCCTTAGGATCCCCATGCGCTGCTATTGGGACTCGTGCCGAGGCGCCCTCGACGGCCGCCTGGTCACGGCCGGTGAGGCCTGAAGTCGAAGGTCAGCCCGGTCTCGACTTCGGTCGGTTGTCCCATCACTTCAAGCGGCTTCAATTGCCACTGTGTCAGCGCCTGCTCGATCGCCTGGCGCTGCGCTGGCGTGGCGCTGATGACATGCACATGCTCGACTTTACCGTTGGTACCGATAATGATCCGGACCGGCACTGTGAGGCCGTTGAGATCGACCTGAGCCGGGTCGACCCCGTGGATCGTGGTCTGCGCCGTGGCATAGTCCTTGATGCATACCGGCATCGTTTGCGCGAGGCCCGCATTGGTACCCGTTTCCGATTGCGCCGGTAGCGACATCGCGTGGAGAAGGTCGGCGACGTGGTCCACCGTCGCGCGATCGGTTGCCGTGATGTTGAAACTGACAAGGTGGCACCGCAACTCGGTCGCCAGCCAACCGCGATAGAGGCTGCCGGCGTGATAGTCGAGGCGCAGGAAGGCCTGTCCGCCGATCGCGATAGGGGCAGGCCCTTGGTCGATCGACAGGTCAGGGATGCTGGTCAGGCTAGCGCGGAAATCCGCCGCCAGATCCGCAAGATTCGAGAACGGCTTGGCACTGAAAAACAGATCCTCGGCAACGATCAGTAGCGTTGCCCGGCTCGCCCTGGTGCCATCCATCGACGACAGGACATACAGACCGCGAGCCGACGGCGGCGGTCCGGCCAAGCCCTCGCCCCAGCCCGGCGGCAGTGGCAGGGAGAGGCCGAAATACGCGTTGGCGTAGGAGCCTCCGACAACCGATCCGGACTCCGGATCCGGATAGAGGCGATCAGCCGCAGTATCTTTCGGTGGCCGCGGTGAACCTGGCTGCAGCTGCACCGGCGCCTTGGAGTCGGCCACCGCAATCGTGTCCGACAGTGCGGTCTGTTCGATCCAGGTCTCGCCCAACCCCAGCATAAGCAACAATGCAACATACTTGAGCGCTTTCGGCATGCGTATCCCCCTGGCTATCGACACAACCCTCAGATGTTTCGAGCCAATTTATTCAGAGTTGCTGTTCGAGCAAGTGTGCGGCGCGCATTTTGCGCTGCGCAAGGCCTGAGGTGGCCGGCGCAACATAAACCGATGCCAACTCATCACCTCCGCCGGCGGCCTCGCGATGCTGCCGTTTGCGACGCGCGCACAGGAAGCCGGCCGCATCTGCCGGCCAGCTTCGTGCGGCGCGATCGAATAGAGAAGTTGTCCGGTCAGCCCTGGGCCTGCTCGCTCATGACGTTGCCGAACAATTGCCAGGTCTGACCTGCGAATTTCATCAATTGCAGTTGCTTGATCGGCGCGAAGTCCGTGGGCGCGGTGTTGATCGCAATCCCCGGCAACAGCAGGCCGGGTTCGAAATTCTTCAGGCTGGCGGCCTGTTTCATGACGTTGTCGCGGGCGAGATCGTCGCCGCATTGCCTTAGCACCTCGACCATGGTGCGCGACACGCTATATCCGTAGACGGAACTGGAATCGCTCTTGTCGCTGCCCGGCATGTATTTGTCCATGAAGGCATTCCATGCCTTCATGTCGGCATCGTTGTTCCATTGCGGATCGGCCGCGTCCTTCAGATAGGCTGCCGATACGATGCCTTGCGCATGATCGAACCCCGCGGGCTTCAAAACGCTGCCGATCGAGGCCGAGACGTTGTTGAGGATGTGCAACGGCTTCCAGCCGATCTCGGATACCTTGGTGATCGCCTGCGCGGCGAATTTCGGCGTCGCGACGTTGAAGAAGACATCGGCGCCGCTGGCCTGCAGCCTGACCACTTCTGACTCGACCGTGGGCTCGGTCGTGTCATAGGCCTGTTCGTTGACGATCATCGATTTGGCCTTGGCGCCGAGCCCGTCCTTCAAGCCCTTGACGTAGTCCATTCCGTAATCGTCGTTCTGGTAGAGGATCGCGATCTTGGCGTTCGGCATCTCCTTCAGGATATATTTTGCGTAGATGCGGCTTTCGGTCTGATAGCTGGGCTGCCAGCCCATCGTCCACGGGAAGTGCTTGGGATCGTTCCATTTGGTGGCGCCGGTGGCGACGAACAGCTGCGGCACCTTGTTCTGGTTCATGTACGCGTGAATGGCGGTATTGGTCGGCGTTCCCAGCGAATTGAAGATCAAGAGCACGTTGTCGTCCTCAATCAGCTTTCGGGCCTGTTCGAAAGTTTTTGGCGGACTGTATCCGTCGTCGTATGAAATGAAGTCGATCTTGCGGCCGTTGATGCCGCCTTCGTCGTTGATCATTTGAAAGAACGCGGTCTCGGTCTTGCCGATCACCGAATAGGCCGACGCCGGACCGCTATAGGGCACGATGTTGCCGATCTTGATCCGGCTATCGCTCGCGCCCGGCCCATACTTCTTTTCGGCCGTTGCCGCGCTTGCGGCCAAGGGCCTCGCGAACTGCAATGCGCCGAGCGTGAGGCCGGCCTTGAGCAGGGTGCGCCGTTGAATGCTGCGGTCCAAGGGGTTGGTAGACATCGTCATTCTCCTGGGTTTCAAAACTGCCCCAAGTTCCTGCGATGCAATCGAAGTGATGCGGCGTATATCGGTGCGCGAGCACGCATCTCAGGACTGCAATGGTCCTGCGGCGCGGGCGAAGGAGCGTCGGAAGCAGATTGGCAAAATCCGGCGCATCATAACTCGGCGATAGAGAATTAGCATCGGCAGATGAACGCAAGCTGTCCGGGAGATTAAATCTTGCCCGCCGCTCATACAACTTGAGGCTAACTCACGTTGTCACGAAGGTATGAAGAGACGACACCGGATCAAACCATTGGGTTGCGGCGTCTCTCATTCAGCCAGCCACCATATTCGGGCAGCCGCGATTGATCGCGCCGCGCTGCCAGCGCGGTCCGGCAAGATCGCAATCTTAACGAAAGACGCAAACGGTGACGATTGGAGCAACCGGGGGGACCAGGCGGGATTTTCTTTATATTGTGACCGGCGCGGCGGCGGCGATCGGAACGCTCGCAGCCGCGGTACCGATGATCGACCAGATGGAGCCGGACGCATCGACGCTTGCCGCCGGCGGCCCGGTCGATTTCGACCTGAGCAAGCTTCAACCGGGCCAGCAGGCGGTGGTTCGCTGGCGCTCGCGTCCGATCTTCATCGTCAATCGCCCGGCGGCGGCGATCAAGACCTTGCAGGACCCGAATCTGCTGGCAAGACTGTCGGATCCGAAATCGAGCGAGCCGCAGCAGCCGCCTTATGCCGACAACTGGCATCGCTCGATCAAGCCGGAATACAGCGTGCTGGTAGGCATCTGCACCCATCTCGGATGCATTCCGATGTTCTATCCCGACCCCAGCGGCAGCCTGCCGACCACGGACTGGCTGGGCGGCTATTTCTGCCCGTGCCACGGCTCGAAATACGATCTGGCCGGCCGCGTCTTCAATGGCGTGCCGGCACCCTACAATCTGCCGGTGCCGCCCCATCACCTCGTCAGCAACACCGTGATCCGGATCGGAGAGAACCCGCCCGACGTCATCTGGGATTTCTCATCGATCGCGCAGATCTAAGCCGCCTTTGCTGAGGCGCCGCGCCAGACGGCCAGGCCAGCGACGAGCAACAGGCACGCCGAGATGAGCAGCGCCGCATGCGCGCCCGCCATGAAGGCGTCGCCCTCGCCGATCAGCGAGCCGAACAATGCGACGCCGAGCACGCTGCCGGTTTGCCGGGTCGCGTTGAGCACGCCGGCGGCGATGCCGGAGCGCTTTTTCTCGACACTGCCGAGCAGCGTCGAGGTCAGCGGCGGCACCAAGAGCCCGAGACCGGCGCCGATGACCGCAAGTTGCGTCCCGATTTCCCAATAGCTGGTGCCGGGCTCGATGCCGAGCAGCGCCAGGCATCCGATCGCCGACAGGCCGGCGCCGAGCGCGATGGTCACGGGCGCGCCGATGCGCTCGGCCACCCGCGCGGCGACGAGGTTGACGGGCAGCACCAGGCCGAGCATGGGCAGGAATGCAAGGCCGGTGGCGAACGGCGACAATCCGTTGACGCGCTGGAAATACAGGCTGAAGACGAAGATCAGCCCATAGAAGGCGATGTTGACGAACAGGCCGACCAGCGAGGTCAGCGCGAACAGCCGATGCGAAAACAAGGACAGCGGCAGCATCGGCTGCGCCGCGCGCCGCTCCCGCAGCACGAATAACACCGCCACGATTGCCGCTGCGGCGAATGCCGCGATCACGAACGGGTTGTGCCAGCCCAATGCGCCGCCTTCGATGATCGCGCCGGCAAGACAACCGAGCGCTGCGATCGCCGCGAGTTGTCCCGGCAGGTCGATCTCGCGCTGCGGCGAGCGCGTGGTCTCGCTGGCATAGCGCCAGCTGAGCCACATGCCCACAAGACCGATCGGTAGATTGACCAGGAAGATCGCGCGCCAGCCGACCAGCGCGATCAGCCCGCCGCCGATCAAAGGCCCGGAGATCAGGGCCATGCTCGCGCCCGCGGCCCAGATTCCGACCGCTCGCCCGCGGCCCTTTTCGTCGGGATAGGCATGGCTGAGCAGCGCCAGCGAGTTCGGGACCAGGATGGCGGCGCCGAATCCCTGCACGGCCCTGGCCGCGATCAGGATGGCGGCGCCAGGCGCCAGCGCGCAGGCCACCGAGGCCGCGGTGAAGATGGCAAAGCCCGCGGTGAACACCCGCTTGGCGCCGATGCGGTCGCCGAGCGCGCCGGCGGTGAGGATGAAGGCGGCGAACGCGATGGTGTAGGCGTTGACCACCCATTGCAGTTCGGAGACGCCGCCGCCGAGCGACGTGCCGATGCTGTTGAGCGCGGTGTTGACGATGGTGACGTCGAGCTGGACCACGCCATAGCCGAGGCTCATCGCCGCAAGCGTCAGCGACGTCGAGAAATTCGAACGCAACGGTTGGCGTGCGGAATGCTGCGCCGAACCGGACGTGGCGGGGACGGCCCGGGCGTTCTCGAGCGTGAGGGAACTTGTTCGCATCGATCATCTCCATTTGGCGTCATTCGACGAACCAACGGGAGAGATAGGGTTGCGTTTCAACCAAACGCTTCGATTACGATCGAAGCGTGGTTGCGGCCTCGCCGCGGCGGTCGAACGCGGATGTCGCCGACGCAAAAACGCCGCGCGGGCGACCCGCGCGACGTTTTGTCTCAATCGTGCGTCGAGGCGCGATCAGCTCGCGGCGCGCAGGTTGACCCTGCTCTCGGCGAGCGTGGTCAACTTCTTGTCAGTCGCCTTTTCCTCCTCGAGGGTCTTCTGCAGGAGAGCGGCGGCATCGTCGCGGCCAAGCTGCTTCGACCAGGCGATCAGGCTGCCGTAGCGCGCGATCTCGTAGTGCTCGGCGGCCTGGGCCGCGTTGATCAGGGCGGCATCCAGCACCGATTTGTCGGCGACCTCTCCGGCAACCTCGTCGGCTTCCTTGATGATGCCGTCGATCGCCGGGCAATCGACCGCCTTGACCTCGGAACCCAGCATCTTGAACACCTGCTCGAGCCGCTGCACATGCGTCCTGGTTTCCTCGAGATGGGTCAGAAAGCCCTGCTTGAGCTGCCTGTCGGTGGCCTTGTCGGCCATTTTCGGCAATGCCTTCACGAGCTGCTTCTCGGCATAATAGATGTCCTGCAGCTGGTGCACGAACAGATCGTTCATGCTCTTGATGTCTTTGGTGAAGAGTCCCATCGTTTCGCATCCTTGTGGTTTTGGGGAACACGTGGTGCGGCGGCTCGTCGCCGCGCCGGCATGTTCGCTGGCTTGTATGAGCGCTAACCGGCGGCGCGGCGGCTTGTTCCGGGGAACCGCGAAAAGCCGGCGCCACGATATCGGAAAACCGGAAACGAGGACGCCGCCCGTCCGGCGGCGGTCGGGATTGGAACAAGGTCTAAGCGGGACTCGAATCCGTGGTGCCCGGGCATATCTAGGACAAGTGACGGTTCGGCCTGTCCAGGGCCGAAGCCGGCGTTGTCAAGGACTGCACAACGCTGTGTTTTTGCCTTATGTGTCTAAGCATGAATGTGCGATTGGCCGCCGCTTGTCCGTCAATCGACTGAAAACGGCTCGCAACTCGTTGCCGCCCTGCCGGGAGGATGAATGCACGGACTGCTGACCGCGCTGGGGCGTGGCTTCAAGAGACGGATCGGCTGGAAACGGCTCGGTATCGCGGCAAGCCTCATCATCATCGCCTTTGCGATCACCACGCTGGTGCGTACGCTGCACGGCGTCGACACCGGCGTGATCCTGGTTGCGCTGACCGAACTGCCGCCGCACCACATCGCGCTCGCAGCGCTTTGCGTGGTCGGCGCATTCTGCACGCTGACGTTCTACGATTTCTTCGCGCTGCGGACCATCGGCAAGAAGCATGTGCCCTACCGGATCGCGGCGCTGTCGAGTTTCACGAGCTACACGATCGGCCACAATATCGGCGCCACCGTGTTCACCGGCGGCGCGATCCGCTTCCGGATCTATTCGGATTATGGCTTGAGCGCCATCGACGTCGCCAAGATCTGCTTTCTCTCCGGCCTGACCTTCTGGCTCGGCAATCTGGTCGTGCTCGGCTTCGGCATGGCCTTGCACCCCTGGGCCGCCTCGGCGATGGACCTGCTGCCGTCGGCGGTGAACCGGCTGATCGCGATCGGCTGCCTTGCCGGCATCGCGGCCTATTTCATCTGGCTGGTGTCGGGCGAGAATCGGCGCGAGCTCGGCCAGAACGGCTGGAAGGTGGTATTGCCCTCGGCGCGGCTGACGCTGCTGCAGGTCCTGATCGGGATGGTCGATCTCGGCTTCTGCGCGATGGCGATGTATCTGTTGATGCCAGCCGATCCCGGCATCGACTTCATTTCGCTGGCGGTGGTGTTCATCCTGGCGACGCTGCTCGGCTTTGCCAGCCATGCGCCCGGCAGCCTCGGGGTATTCGACGCCGCGATGCTGGTCGCGCTGCCGCAATTCGGCAGGGAACAATTGCTGGCCACGCTGCTGGTGTTCCGGATCCTGTATTTCCTGATTCCGTTCACGATCGCGATCAGCATCATGGGAACGCGCGAGCTTTGGCTCAACGTGGTGAAACCCTGGCAGGAACGCCGCCGCTTGAGCGAATTGAACGATAGCTTCCCCGCCTCCGCCGCGGTGCAGCCGCTGGAGGGCCGGCAGCCGCAGCCGGTGCAACGCCGGCAGGCGCAGCGCTAGACAAGATTCGGGCTGTCGCCTCCCGGACGCCCCGGATTCTTCGGCCGCTCTCTTATTTCCGCCTCAAGCGTAACGTCAAACGCATCATGGTCCGAATTCGCTTCCGTCCGATGATCGCAGGCGCGCTGCTCGCGGTAGCGCTTGGCGTGCTGCAGCCGCCGTGGGCGGCGGCACAACCGGCGCCGACGCCCCCTCCGCCGGATTCGCCGAGTGCCCCCGATGCAGCGCCGGCGACGACAACAACAGTCGCGCCGGCGACGACAACGGTCGCGCCCGCGACCACAACAGTCGCGCCGGCGACGACAACGGTCGCGCCGGATACCCCGATGCAGATTTCGTGGGAAGTCCGCAACCGCTTCCGGCTGTTCCGCGAGGAACGTGACTTCCTGCTTCATGCCGAGAGCGAGGCCGGCCACAGCGCGCTCGCTTCCGAGCAGTCGCTGGAAGTGCGCAGCGACGGCCGCGGCTGGGCGCGCAATATGGTCAACCGCCTCTGCATCGATCTGCAGGGCCGCGTCAGCGAGCCCTGCACCCGCGACAAGGTCAAGGAAAACTACCTGACGCCGGCGGATCATCCGGTCACCATCCGCCTGACCGGCGAGGTTCCGGTCGGCGCGACCTGCGGCTGGTCGTTCGACGACGGCGACGGTCCGCAAACCTCCACCTTCGACTGCACCGAGCCGGTCAACTTGCGCGTGCGCTATGGCCGCACCACGGTTGCGTCGGTCGACGTCTCCTCCGGGCCCGAGCCGCCGCGGCGAGTCACGACCGAGATCGCGGTCCGCGATATCTTCATCGCCGGCCTCGGCGACAGCATCGCATCCGGCGAAGGCAATCCGGACCGGGCGATCGCGCTGGCGGACGAAGGTTTCTGCTTCCGCTATTATCTGGGAAGCGCAGCCGCGCAGTATTATCGTCCGAGCCGCGCCGGCTACAAGGGCGGTCGCGCCTGCGAAGCTCCCGACACGCTGCAGAACTGGCAACACCAGAGCGCGCTGTGGCTCAATTCCGCCTGCCATCGGTCGCTGTACAGCTACCAGACCCGCACCGCGCTCACGCTCGCGGTCCAGTATCCGCATATCGCGGTGACCTATCTGCCGCTCGCCTGCACCGGCGCCACCATTCCCGACGGGCTGCTCGGCCCGCAGCGCGCGCGTGAATGCCTGCCGACCAAATCCGCCGCCACCTGCCAGGGCACGGTCAACGCGCAGCTGGCCGAATTGCGCGCCGCGCTCAGTGCCGCGCAGAAACGCCAGCCCGACCGCAAGCTCGATCTGGTGCTGCTGTCGATCGGCGCTAACGACATCAATTTCTCCGGGCTGGTCGCCGACGTGATCGTGGATACGCCGACCGAGCGCGCGCTGTTCAGGCGCACCGGCGTGATCGGATCGGTCGACGATTCCCGCGCCGCGCTGACGCGCGACCTGCCGCAGAGTTTCGGCCGGCTGCGCGAGGCGCTGAAGCCGCTGGTCGGCGGCGACCTGTCGCGTGTGGTGTATGTGTCCTACGCCAACCCGACGCTATCGGGCAGCGGCGCGCCCTGCCCCGGCGGACGCGCCGGTTTCGACATTCATCCCTCCTTCAACGCCGACCCGAAGCGGCTCGCCAACGTGTCGAACTACGTCGACCGGGAATTCCTGCCGCAATTGAAGGCGCTGGCGCTGTGCCAGTCGGGCATCCTCTGCGGCGATCCCGCCTCCGACCGCATGACCTTCGTCGATAGCCATCAGGCGGTGTTCGCCGATCACGGCTTCTGCGCCAGCGCCGAGAGCGATCCGCAATTCGACCGGGAGTGCTTTTCGCCGGAGGGAAAAAGCTTCAATCCCGATATCGTCACGGCGGCGAACCAGCCGATGCTGTGCGGCCGCAGCGCCTCCGAATATCGCGCCTACCTGCCGCGCGCGCGCTGGATCCGCGACGCCAACGACAGTTACTTTGCGGCGATGACCTATCCGCAGGGGCTGCCGACCTCGAGCCAGCCCGCCGACATCCATGATGCGACCTGGGGGATTTTCTCCGCCGTCTATGGCGGCGCCGTGCACCCCTCCGCCGAAGGCAACGCCGCGATGGCGGACGCGACGCTGCCGGCGGTGACCTCGGTGCTGCAACTCGGAGCGGCGCCCGAACTGACGGCCGAGCCTGCGCCACCCGTTGCGCCCGATTCCCCTTGAGGCTGCACAGCCTTCGCGCGGCGGCTTACTTCTTCTTCACGGCGACCGGCGACTTGGCCGCGCCCGGCAGCTTCATCGCCGCGGCCTGTGCCGGAAGGTATTTGGCGATGATCGCCGGATCGACCTGGGCCATCGCCGTATCCGGCAGCCGGTTCCAGATCTCATCCTTGCCGAACAGCGAGATGCCGAGATAGCCGCGCATGGTGAGCGACTGGCCGTCGGCGCTCAGCGTCATCTTGGCATGATAGATCTTGCCGTCGCGCGGATCGAGCACGTTGCCGTCCTCATACTTCAATCCATCGCGCTTCATGTCGCGGATGAAGGAAATGCCGAGCACCGGCGCGTCCTTGCGATCGTCGGTGCATTTGGTGCAGAGATCGATCACATTGGGGTCTTCGCCGGGCAGCAGGAACGTCTTGGCAATCACGCCCTCGAAGATGCCGTCGTGATCGACCACGAGGAACCAGGCCACGGGCTTGCCGTCCTCGATCTTCTGCCACAGTCCCGCGGCCGACGGCTCAGCGGCGCGCAGCGGAGACAGCACGGCGGATAGCAGCGCGAGAGCTGTTATCAACGGGAGCGCCAGCCGAAATCTGGGGATCGCAGTCCACATCGTCACCACCTGATCAATCCACAAAACAATGACCCCAGACTAAGGCCATTTCGCGGATGGTTCCAGTGCCGCGGCCCGGTCTTCGGGCCCGCAAGGTGGCCAACACCGCCATAAAAGTGACGCAAGAAAAATCGAATCGCCCCCGTCAGTTGACCCCGAGCTTCTTCTGCAGGCTCGACGACGACGTCGTGTACTGGAACACCAGCCGCTTGTCCGGATACACGTAACGGTACGCCTTCTGGGCCATCAGCGCGCCCTCGTGGAAGCCGCACAGGATCAGCTTGAGCTTGCCGGGATAGGTGTTGATGTCACCGATCGCAAAAATCCCGGGCACGCTGGTTTCGAAGGCCGAGGTCTCGACCGGGACCAGACTGTTCTCCAGCGCAATGCCCCAGTTCGCGACCGGCCCGAGCTTCATGGTCAGCCCGAAGAACGGCAGCAGGGTATCGCAGGAGACCTTCGAGACGCTGTTGTCGTTGCCCTTGACGGTGGCGCCGGTAAGCTGGCCCGCCTCGCCCTCGAGGCCGGTGACCTGGCCGATTTTCAGATCGAGTTTTCCGGCGGCCACCAGCGCGCGCATCTGCTCGACGCTGTGGGGAGCTGCGCGGAAATCGTCGCGTCGGTGCAAAAGCGTGACGCGCCTGGCGAGCGGATGCAAATTGAGCGTCCAGTCGAGCGCGGAATCGCCGCCGCCGACGATCAGCAGATCCTTGCCGCGGAACTGCTCCATCTTGCGCACGGAATAAAATACCGAACTGCCTTCATAGGCCTCGATCCCCGGCACCGGCGGGCGCTTCGGCTGGAACGAGCCGCCGCCGGCGGAGATCACCACCACCTTGCACTCGAAAACCTGGCCGGCATCGGTGGTGACGCGAAAGGCGGGCTCGCCGATCTTCTCGATCTTCTCCACCATCTCGTTGAGATGGAAGGTCGGGTTGAACGGTTTGATCTGCTCCATCAGCGCCTCGGTGAGGCCGTGGCCGGTGACGTAGGGGACGCCGGGAATGTCGTAGATCGGTTTCTCCGGATAGAGCTCGGCGCACTGGCCGCCGATCTTGTCGAGAATATCGACCAGATGCGCCTTCATATCGAGCAGCCCCAGTTCGAAAACGGCAAACAGTCCGCAGGGGCCCGCGCCAATGATCAGCACGTCGGTTTTGATCGCTTCGCTCATATCGCTTCTTTTCGGGTTGAACAGCCGGCAGGTCGCTTTGGCTGCGCCTGTCTAGCCAAGGCGGCGGGCTGAGGAAAGCCATAATATGAGGCCAGGGGCGGCGGCAACCCCTTGCCGCCATTCGACAACTGCGCTGTAAGGACATCACAGTGGAGAGTAAGCCCCGTGAATGCACCCGCCCGCCTCGATGCCACGCCGCGCCTGGAGGATTTTCCCTACCGGCTGACCGACAATGTGCGCTTTGCCGATCTCGATCCCAATCAGCACGTCAACAACGCGGTTTACGCGACCTATTTCGAGACCGGCCGGGTGACGCTGATGAAGGACCGCAGCTACGGGCTGATGCCTGCGGGGCTGGCCTGGATGATGGTGCGGCTCGACATGCATTTCCGCGCCGAGCTGCGCTGGCCCGGCACCATCGAGATGGGACTCGGGCTTTCGAAATTCGGCCGCACCTCGGTGACCTTCGATCAGGTCGTGTTCTCGGAAGGAATATGCGTCGCCTCGGCGCAATCGGTGTCGGTGCTGATCGACGAAGCCACCCGCAAGCCGACGCCGCTGACGCAAGAGATCGTCAGGGCCTTCCAGCCCTGGCTGCGCCGCGGCGTGGAGATCGCGCAGCCGAAGTTTTAAAGCGTTCTCGAAGCCACCTCGCCCCGCTTGCGGGGAGAGGTCGGCGCGAAGCGCCGGGTGAGGGGGAGCCTCCGCGAGTCCGACTCGTTGAGAGAGCCCCTCACCCCAACCCTCTCCCCGCAAGAGCGGGGCGAGGGAGAACAATCTAGGCCTGCCGCTCCGGGGTCGAGACCACCAGGCCGTCGAGTGCGTCGCTGACCTTGATCTGGCATGACAGCCGCGAATTCGGCCGCACGTCGAAGCCGAAATCCAGCATGTCCTCTTCCATCGGCGAGGGCGGACCGACCTTCTCGCGCCAGGCTTCGTCGACATAGACATGGCAGGTGGCGCAGGCGCAGGCCCCGCCGCATTCGGCCTCGATGCCGGGAACGGCGTTGCGAATGGCCGCTTCCATCACGGTGGCGCCGTTCTCGACGTCGATGGTTCGGGTTTCGCCGGTATGGTCGACAAAGCTGATCTTGGCCATTTTTGCTCGTACTGCCGGATAAGGGGGTCCGGCTGTCCTATAACGGGTCGATCCGCGCAGCGCTAGCGGTGGGGGCAAAAACCTGCGGCGCGGTTTGCCGCCGGCCACGAGGCTCGGGGATCAGGACCGGCGCAGGATCGCAGAGATCGCGGAACGGGCCTGCGCGACCTCGTCGTCGAGCTCGACGAGCGCCTCGGCCGGATCGCCGCCTTTTGCGACCAGCGCCTCGAGACGGGCGGCAGCCTCGGCGACGCGAAACGCGCCGATGGCCCGCGCCGAACCCTTCAGCGTATGCGCCAGCGCCGGTGCATCGTCGGGCAGGCTCGAAAGCTTGCCGATCAGCCCAACCGATTGCGCCGAAAACATCGCCAGCACCTCGCGCTCGAGGCCGGCATCGCCCAGCGTCATGCGCGCGAGATGGTCGATATCGATCGGACCGTCATCGGGGGCGAGCGGCGGCGATGGCATCCAGTCAATCCGTTCCACATGAAGCGGCATGGCGATAATCCACTCCTCGCCCGGCCGGCCCGGCCGCGAAGTTTCAGCCAGCCAATCATGAAAAGGGTTAACGAAACGTTTTCGCCGACTGACAGGTTCGGCGCCGCAAGTTCGCCTTGTTTTCGGCGAAGAGTTGACCCAATTGTCCGGGGACGAACGAGATTTTTGTGGAACAGTAAGACCTTACGGCGCAGTGCTGTTAACGATGATTAAGATTGTATTAATCGCGGGCATTTCATTCGCGTCGCCTTGCCCATAGGATGTTTCCGGGTGGCAACGGACAAGCCCGGCCGCTGGGAGCGCCTGCGCGACCGGCGCAGGGCATGTGCCCTGCTTCAGGCTTGGCGAGGGCGCTCGCGCAAGATTTTCGGGGATGCGTACAAGTAACACGAGGGCTCAGGCTGAACATGGCGAACAATCCCAAAAAGGTCAAAGACCCTACTGAAGTCGCGCTTTCTGCCATTCAGGAAGCCCTCAACATCGGCGACGGTCCGATCTCGGACAACGCGCGCGGCTCGGTGCGCGGCGATGTGACGCCGCCGGCTTCGTCCTCGACGACGACCTATAACGAGCCCGCATTTAACGAGCCCGCATTCGATACCCGCCCGAGCGCCGACCGGCCGATCTTCGAGCCGATCGAAGAGCCGCGCTCGACGCGGCGCGCCGCCAATGACGACCGCGAAACCATCGGGCAGATTCTGCAGGCGATCCAGAAGGGCCGTCCCGCCCGCGGCATGTTCACGATCGCGACCGTCGTCACCGTCGTCTGGATCGCGATCTGCGGGTTGCTGAGCTTCACCTTCATGTCCTCGCTGCAGTCCGCGGTGGGTCAGAGCGGCGGCCTGTTGGTGCTGGCCGGCCTCGTCGCGTTGTTCTTCGCACCGGTGATGCTGTTTTATTTCCTCGCCAGCCTTGCCTGGCGCGGCCAGGAAATGCGCATGATCGCGCAGTCGATGGCGCAGGTTGCGATCCGTTTCTCCGAACCGGAGGGTGCGGCAAGCGACTCGATGGTCACCGTCGGTCAGGCGATCCGCCGCGAGGTCGCGGCGATGGGCGACGGCGTCGAGCGCGCGATCGCGCGCGCCGGCGAACTGGAAACGCTGGTTGCCAACGAAGTCTCGGCGCTGGAGCGCGCCTATAGCGACAACGAGGTGCGCATCCGCGCGCTGCTGCAGGACATCGCCCACCAGCGCGACAATCTGGTCGGCCAGGCCGAACAGGTCCGCAGCGCCATTTCCGGCGTGCAGATCGACCTGCGCCACGATATCGCGCTGATCTCGGATGCGATCGCCTCGCGCGTCGACGAAGTCGCCAAGAGCATCACCGGCGCGCTGGAAGAACGCGGCGCCCACATCACTGGCGCGCTCAGCAATGCCGGCGACAACATGATTCTTGCGCTCGGCGAGCGCGGCGGCGACCTGCTCGATCGCCTCGAGGAAGCCAGTGCCGAGACCACCCGCGCGGTGCTCGACGCCTCCGAACGCCTCACCACCAGCCTCAATTTCAAGACCGGGCACGTCCATGACGAGTTCGTCGATCTGGCCGACCGCGTCCACGAAATGCTGAACGAGCGCATCGACCGCATCACCAACGAGTTCGAGCAGCGCTCTTCCACCATTGTCGACGGCATCTCCGACCGCACCGAGCAGGTCCACGATTCCTTGAAGAATTCCTCCGACTCGCTGTTGCTCGAGCTCGAACTGCGCTCGGGCGATCTCGTCAACAAGATCGACGAGGCCGGCAATCGGCTGGCGACCCGCATCCTGACCTCCGGCGACAAGGCCAGCGAAGCGCTCGACGTCACCGTGAACTCGCTGGTGGCCAAGGTGGTCACCCAGACCGAGACCGCCCACGACTCGCTTTCGCTGCAGATGAGCGCGTTCGACGAGCTGGTGAGGGACCAGGGCGGCGAACTGGCGGAGAAATTCGCCCGCGACAGCGGCACCCTCGGCGCCCTGATCACCCGCCACATCTCGGAATTCGACCGCACCGTGAAGACTTTCGGCGGCGAGATCGTCGAGCGCATGGGAAGCCGCACCCAGGATATCGCCGACACCCTGAAGAACTATGTCGATAATTTCGACACCCGCCTGAGCTCGAACGGCGGCCAGATCACCGCGTCGCTGGACCAGCGCCTGCTGCAGTTCGAAACCACGCTCGGGACCAGCGTGGCCCATCTCGACACCTCGCTCGACAGCCGCATCAAGGCCTTCGACGAGACCGTCGACGGCCGCCTCAAATCGCTGGAAGACACCTTTGACACGAGAGCGACGTCGGTGACCGAGACCATCGACGGCCGTCTCAAATCGCTGGAACAGACTTTCGACACCCGCGCCAAGTCGGTGACCGAAACCATCGACACCAGGCTCGGCTCGCTGTCCTCGTCGCTGACCGAGGGCGCGGCGCAAGCGATCCACGCCATCGACTCGCGCCTCACCCTGCTCACTTCCTCGCTGACCGGCGGCACCGCGCAGGCGATCCAGTCGATCGACTCCCGGCTCACCCACCTCACCACCTCGCTGACCTCGGGCACGACCCAGGCCGTCGACGCCCTCGACCAGCGCATCACCAGCGTCACCCAGACCATCGACGGCCGCAGCACCGGGCTCACCGACACCATCACGGCGCGATTCCAGGAAATCCACCAGGGCATCGAAACCCGGGTCGGCGCGGTCGCCGCCGATATCGACATGCGCATCGCCCAGTTCGAGGACCTCCTGGGTTCGCGCGTCGAAGCCGTGGCCGGCCGCATCGAGAGCAGCGGGCGGCAGGCCAGCGACGGCCTGATGACGCGCGCCGAGGAATTGTCCGCCAGCATCCGCTCCCATGTCGAGGACGCGGAGCGCTCGCTCACCAACCTGGTGGTCAACACCAGCGAGACCATCCAGACCGGCGCCCGCGCCGCCCAGCAGTCGCTGTTGACGGTTTCCTCCGACGTCGGCGCGCAGCTGAAGCTGACCTCGGCGGAAGTCGAGCGCGCGCTGACCGCGGTCGGCAGCGGCGCCGCCAGCTCGATCCTGACCAGCGCCCGCGACGCGCAATCGACTTTGGTGACGGCCTCGACCGACGCCGCCAACCAGATCAAGACGCTGTCCGGCGACGTCGAGCGCACGCTCTCGGCTGCCGGCAACGCCGCCGCAGCCTCGGTGCTGAGCGGCGCCCGCGAGGTCCAGACCACGCTGGTCAACGCATCCTCGGATGCCGCCAACCACGTCAAGTCGCTCACGGCCGACGTGCAGCGCTCGCTGTCGATCGCCGGCAGCTCGACCGCCGAGTCGATCGTCGCCAGCGCACGCGAAGCCCAGAGCACGCTGCTCACGGCATCGAGCGATGCCGCAAGCCAGGTCAAGTCGCTGTCGGGCGATGTCGAACGCACGCTCTCGGCCGCCGGCAACGCCACCGCCGCCTCCATCCTGGCCGGCGCGCGGGAAGTGCAGACCACGCTCGTGAACGCCTCCTCGGATGCCGCCAATCACGTCAAGTCGCTCGCCGTCGACGTCGAGCGCTCGCTGTCGATCGCCGGAACCTCCACTGCCGAGACGATCACCGCCAGCGCCCGCGAGGCCCAGACCACGCTGGTCAACGCCTCGTCGGACGCCGCCAATCACGTCAAGTCGCTGGCAGCAGATGTCGAGCGCACGCTGACTTCGGTCGGTGCCGATACCGCCGCTTCGATTCTCAGCAGCGCGCGCGAAGCGCAAGGTTCGCTGCAGGCGACCTCGGCCGACGCCGCGAGCCAGATCAAGACGATCTCGACCGAGATCGAGCGGTCGCTGTCGGCGGTCACCGCCAGTACCACCGACAACATCCAGACCAGCGCCCTGAACGCGCAGAGCGCGCTGGTCGCCGCGTCGAACGAGGTCTCCTCCAGGGTCAAGTCGACCTCGGCGGAAGTCGAGCGCTCGGTGCTCGCCGCCTCGGGCGCGTTCGGCTCGACCATGACCGGCAAGGCCGACGAGATCGTCACCTATGTCCAGCAGCAGACCGATCGGCTGTCGCAGATGATCGACGGCAAGCGCGGTTCGCTGGTCGAGGCGATCGGTTCCAAGACCAACCAGCTCACGGTCGACGTCGACCGCGTCACCTCGGACGCCTTGCGGGCGATCGAGACCAGGGGCCAGACCTTCTCGCAGTCGATGCTGAGCCACGGCACCGAGGTCGCGCGCACCATCACCTCCGCCGGCGAGCTCGCCACCAGCGCCGTCAACAAGTCGCTGAAGGAACTGGAGCAGTCCTCGCGCTCGGCGATCGACCAGTCGCGCCAGGTCTCGATCGCGGCCGTCACCGAGATGCAGGAAACCAGCAAGATCCTGCGTACCGACACGGTCGCCCTGTTCGAGCGGCTGCGCGAAGGCAACATCCTGCTGCAGGAAGTGCTGACCGGGGCGCATGACAACCTCAATTCGCTGGAGCGCGCGCTGGTCACACGGGTGGCCGACTTCGTCTCCGCGATGAACGACGTCACCTCGCGCAACGGGGCCGCCACGCAAACGCTGGAGGACCAGCTCGGCGTCTTCAACACCAAGACCTCCAAGGCGCTTGCCGATCTCGGCTCGCTGTCCAGCCAGTTCGAACATCACGGCCAGGCGCTGGTCGAGGCCGCGGCCGTGGTCGAGCAAAGCAACCGCAGCACCACCACCTCCGTCGCCGAACGCAAGGCGATGCTGGAATCGCTGGTCACCACCATCGACCTGCGCACCACCGATCTTGACCAGCGGCTGTCGCGCTTCACCAGCCTGCTGGATGAATCGCTGGCCGCGGCCGAAGAGCGCGCCCGCGACATCGCCCGCGTGGTGGCGGAAACCGCCGGCGCCGGCTCGGCCGCGATCAGCCGCCAGTTCGAGGCGGTGCGCGATAACGCCGAAGAGGAACGCCGGCTCACCGCGCAGACCATGAGCGCAATCTACCAGCAGAGCACCCAGGAAGCCGATGCGATGTTCAAGCAGTCGGCGGAGAGGTTCTCCAGCATGGTGGCGGGCATGAAGCAGATGGCCGCCGAGATGCAGCAGGAACTCGAGGCCACCCGCAACGAGCTGCGCCGCGGCGTGCTGGAAATGCCGCAGGAAGCCGCCGAGAGCACCGCGCAGATGCGGAAAGTCATCGTCGACCAGATCGAGGCGCTGGCGGAACTGAACCGCATCGTCGCCCATCATGGCCGCGGCCTCGACGTCGTGAGCTCCGGGCGCGAAAGCCGGCCGCGCGAGGAAGAGCCTGCCCTGATGGCCGCCGGCGGCGGCCGCGGTGGAGCTGCGCCGCGCATGCGCGATGCCGGCAGCGCGTCGACCTTGCCGCCGCCCGACCTCGGCATGCCCGCCTCGCGCCGCACCGAAGCGCCGCCGGTCTCGCCGGCAAGCTCCGACCAGGGACGCGACGGCTGGCTCTCCGACCTGCTCAGCCGCACCGATGGCGGCGGCAATCGCGAGGCCCCGCCCCCGCGCGGCCGCCCGCCGCAGCAGGGCACGGGCGGCAATCCGCTGGAATCGCTGTCGCTCGACATCGGCCGCCTGATGGACCGCAACCTCGCCGCCGAAATGTGGGACCGGTATCAGCGCGGCGAGAGCAAGGCTTTCACCAAGCGGCTCTACACGCCGGCGGGACAAAAGGCCTTCGACGAGGTCGCCCGCAAATACCGCTCCGACCGCGCCTTCAAGCAGACGGTCGACCGCTATATCGCCGAGTTCGAGCGCCTGCTCGACGAAGTCGCCCGCGACGAGCGCGGACCGGCCGTGCTGCGCGGGCATCTGACTTCGGAGACCGGACTGGTCTACACGCTGCTCGCACATGCGGCGGGACGGTTGGGGTAAGGGTTTTGCACATCGCGTGACAAAGCAAACGGAGGCAGCAATGCCTCCGTTTTTGTTTTTGGCGTGCAGCGCGTGCTTGCAAAAGCGCAAAATCTGGATATATATCTGGATATAATTTAGCTGAAAGCCGGCCATGGGTGATACTGCACAAAAGCGAGCACTGCGGAATTATCGGACCCGGCTGGTCAAGCGCGGCATGGCACGATTTGAAGTTCTCGGCCTCGATGCCGACCGTGACCTCATCAGATCCCTGGCAAAGCGGCTTGCAGAGGACGACCCCGAGGCGGCACGGATTCGAGCAGCGGTAAGTCAAACCATTGCCGCTGAAGCTCCCAAGAAGGGCGGCATCCTCGCGGCGTTGCGTCGCTCACCGCTGGTCGGGGCCGACATCAATCTGGCTCGTTCGCGTGAACCTGGCCGCAAGGTCGACCTGTGACGCGCTATCTCCTCGACACCAACATCATCAGCAACGTCATAAAGCCCAACCCATCCACCACCCTTCTCGCATGGATGGCGGAACAGGCTGACACTGACCTGTTCATCTCAGCGCTGACCATTGCAGAAATACGGCGGGGCTTGCTGGAAAAGCCCGCCGGAAGAAAACGCGCTTTGCTGGAGGCCTGGTTTAACGGTCCGGAAGGACCGCAGGCGCTCTTCCCTGGTCGAGTGCTCCCGTTCGACGAGAAGGCGGCCCTCATTTGGGCTCGGCTGATGGCTGACGGCACAGCCAAGGGACGGCCCCGAAGCGCGCTCGACATGATGATTGCCGCGGTCGCCGAGGTCAACGAATGCGTCATCGCAACCGATAATGAGAAGGATTTTATAGGACTGAAGTTCGTCAATCCACTTCGCGGCAGCAGAGCGGATTAGCCAGCCAATCAAGCCGCATGCTTTGTGGGACGCGCGTCGTGTCCCTACGGCCGCTTCTTCTCGCCCGCGGGCGGCGGGGCGGCGACCGGCTTGGGCGCCTCGCCCTGCGCCGGTTGCGCGTTGTTGCTGGCGCCGAACAGCACGCGGGTCGGGTTGCGGTCGAAATTGTTCACGGCGCGGCTGATGTCGCCGAGCGTCTTGCGGCCGTCGGTCATCAGGGCGCCAGAGCGCTTGTCGAAATCCTCCGCCAGTTCGCGGATCGATTTCACCGCCAGGAACAGCTCGCCGCCCTCCTTGCCGCCGGCCAGCGTGTTGAGCCCGAGCATCAGATTGTCGGCCTTGCCCATCACGCCGTCGACCTTGGCCATGACGTCGTCGATCTTCTCGGAATTGCGCGCCAGCGAGTTGGTGAAGGTTTCCAGATTATGCAGCGAGTTCTTCACCGCCTGCTGGTTGTCGGCGACCACCCGGTTGATGTTCTGTAGCGTGCCCCGGATCGCTTCGGTGACGTCCTGCAGCGCGTTCGGGTCGGCGGTCAGCGTCGGCACGCCGTCCTCGTCGAGCGGCACCGGGGGCGCTGCCTCCTCGCCGCCCTTCAGCGAGATCGCGGCAACCCCCGTCAACCCCTGGAATTCGAGGCCGACGAGGGTGTCCTTGCGGAGCGGGGTGTTGTTCTCGACCATCGCGAGCGCGACAACGCGACGCGGGTTGTCGAGTTTGACGGAGATCACTTCCCCTACCCTGATACCGTTAAAATTGACGCTGCCGCCATTGCGCAGGCCCGCGGCCGGGCCCTCGAACACGATTCGCAAGGGACTGCGCGCCTTGGTGGTGTGGAGCGACTGGAACCAGAGCACAAAGCCGAACGCGGCCGCGATCACCGCCAGGGTGAACGCTCCGATCAGCACGAAGTTCGCGCGCGTTTCCATCGACTCAAAAACTCCGCTACTAGGCTCTCATCCAGCTGCGCTGAATGAGTGCCGTCGAATCACTCTCTTTGCGCATGATCTCCCCCGAAAACCGGTACCCACTTTTCGGGATCATGCGCTAACCCATCACCGCGCGGGCACGCTTGCCGTGGAAATAGGCCCTCAACCAGGGATGCTGCGAGGCCTGCATGTCGGCCATCGATCCTGCGGCAATGATCTTACCGTTCCCTAAAACGGCGATACGATCGCAAGCGGTATAAAGGCTGTCGAGATCGTGGGTTACCATGAAAACGGTCAGCCCCAAAGTGCGCTGCAGGGTCCGGACCAGTTCGTCGAAGTCGCCGGCGCCGATCGGGTCGAGGCCCGAGGTCGGCTCGTCCAGGAACACCAGCTCCGGATCGAGCGCCAGCGCGCGCGCCAGCGCCACGCGCTTGATCATGCCGCCTGAGAGCTCGGAGGGGAAACGGTCGGCCACCTCGGGCTTGAGCCCGACCATGCCGAGTTTCGCCTCCGTGATCTCGTCGAGCAGCCTCTGGGTGACGTTGAGATATTCGCGCACCGGGAACTGGATGTTCTGGCGCACCGTCAGCGAGGAGAACAGCGCGCCCTGCTGGAACAGGATGCCCCAGCGCCGCTCGACCCCGCGCCGCTCGGCGGAGCTCGCAGCATCGAGATCGATGCCGAACACCTCGATGCGTCCGCTTGTCTTCGGCACCAGCCCGATGATGGTGCGCGTCAGCACCGACTTGCCGGCGCCGGAGGGGCCGACGAAGCCCAGGATCTCGCCGCGCTTGACGTCGAGATTGAGCCCGTCGAGCACCTTGGTCGAGCCGAACTGCACCGAAATATCGCGGACCCGGATGATGGCGTTCTGGATTTCGGGAGCCATCGTCAAATCCCGATCGAGGCGAAGAAGATCGCGAACACGCCGTCCATCACGATGACGAAGAAGATGCCCTGCACCACCGAGGACGTGGTGTGCTGTCCGAGCGATTCGGCGGAGCCCTCGACCGCCAGCCCCTCGACGCAGGCGACGATCCCGATCACGGCCGCCATGACAGGCGCCTTGACGATGCCGACGGTGAAGTGATCGATCGAGATCGCGTCGCGCAGCCGCAGCATGAACGCCTCGGGATCGATGCCGCCATAGCCCCACGCCACCAGCCCGCCGCCCACCAGCGCCGCCATGGCGCCGAGAAAGGCCAGGATCGGCAGCGCCAGCACCAGCGCCAAGAGCCGCGGCAGGATCAGAACCTCGATCGGATCGAACCCCATGGTGCGCAGCGCGTCGATCTCCTCGCGCATCTTCATCGAGCCGAGTTCGGCGGTGTAGGCGCTCCCGGAACGGCCCGCCACCATGATCGCCACCAAGAGCACGCCGATCTCGCGCAACACCAGCACGCCCAGCATGTCGACCACGAAGATGTCGGCGCCGAACTGGCGGAAATGAAAAATGCCCTGCTGCGAGATGATGCAGCCGATCAGGAACGTGATCAGCACGATGATCGGCACCGCCCGCCAGCACACCTGCTCCAGATGATGCACCGTCGAGGTCAGGCGGAATCCCTTCGGGCGGATCAGCACCCGGCCGCTGGCGACCAGGACCGCGCCCAGCATGTCGACCAGACCGACGAGGGTGGTGCCGAAGCCGGCCACGTTGCGGCCGATCTGATCCAGCATCCCCGTGATCGTCATCGCGGAGGTGCCGACGGCGGGGCTTGCCTTCACCCGGCGGACCTCGTCGACCAGGCTCGAATAATTCGCCGACAGGCCGGCGATCTTGGCCTCCACGCCGCCCTGGGTCAGGCTGCGGCGCAGCCGCTCGATCAGCCAGGCGCCGAAGGTGTCGAGTTTTGCCACTTGCGACACGTCGATGAAGATATTGGGCCGGCTGCCGGCGAGCTTTTCGGCATCCGCCACGATGCGCTCCAGATCGGGAGCAAAGCGCGCGGTCCAGGTGCCCGCGGCGCACAGCGCAAGGCCATTGCCGCGCGCAATCTGCTCCAATGTCGGGTCGCCGTTCACCTGGCCGCCTCCCGCGCCTTGTCTTTGCAATCCCGGATAAGTCCCGCCACCCGCCGCCCGCCTTGTAGAGCACGCCCCCAACCAGTCATACTTGGTTGTGCCTCCCAAGCATACGGTTCAAAAATTGCCAGACATTAAAACGACTTCCAGCCAGACCTTGAAATGACATCAAGCCAGATGACCGGCCGGTTGCCAATGCTTGTCGCCCGCATCGAGCGCTGGCCGATCGCGGGCGCCTTCACCATCAGCCGGGGCGCCAAGACCGAGGCCGTGACGGTGGTGGCCGAGATCAGCCGGGGCGGGCATGCCGGGCGTGGCGAATGCGTGCCCTATCCGCGCTATGGCGAGACGGTGGAAGCCACGCTGGCCGCCATCGAGGCCATGCGGGAGCCGTTCGCAGGGGGGCTCGACCGGGAAGGCCTGCAAGCCCTGATGCCGCCCGGAGCCGCCCGCAACGCGCTGGATTGCGCGCTGCTGGCCCTCGAGGCCAAGACCGCGGGCCAGCGGGCCTGGGACCTGCTCGGACGCCCCGCGCCCGCCCCGTGCGTCACCGCCTACACGATCTCGCTGGGGACGCCGGAGGCGATGGCGGCGGCGACCGCCAGGGTGGCGCAGCGCGGGCTGCTGAAGATCAAGCTCGGCGGCGACGGCGACGGGATGCGGATCGCCGCGGTGCGGGCGGCCGCGCCCGAGTGCGAACTGATCGTCGATGCCAACGAGGCCTGGACGGCGGACAATCTCGAACCAAACCTTGCCGCCTGCGCGGCCGCCGGCGTCACCCTGGTCGAGCAGCCGCTTCCCGCCGGAAAGGACGAAGCGCTGGCGCAGATCCGCAGGCCGATCGCGGTCTGCGCCGACGAGAGTGTGCACGACCGCAAATCGCTTGCCGGCCTGCGCGACCGCTACGATGCCGTCAACATCAAGCTCGACAAGACAGGCGGGCTGACGGAAGCGATGGCGATGGCGGACGCCGCACAGGCGCTCGGATTTCAGATCATGGTCGGCTGCATGGTTGCGACCTCGCTGTCGATGGCGCCGGCGATGCTGCTGACGCCGCAGGCGCGTTTTGTCGATCTCGACGGTCCGCTGTTGCTCGTGCGCGACCGCGACGACGGCCTGCGCTACGAAAGCAGCCTGATCTATCCGCCCGAAGCGGCATTGTGGGGATGATCGGTTAGGAGATGCCGCGCCGACCACATCACGAGCGCGCCCGAAAACGCCATCGCCGCCATCACGTAATAGACGCCCTGCCCGTAGCGCGCAAAGACCGCGCCTGACAGGATCGATGTGCTTGATGCGACGATGCCGCTGCAGGCGGCGTAATAGCCCTGCCCCCGCGCCATGGTGTGGGCCGGGACATGGCGCACCAACAGCCCCATGGTACCGACTTGCGTGAGCCCGTAGGTCAGCCCGTGCGCGAGCTGCACCACCGACAGCACCGCGACCGAGGGCTCCTGCGCCGTGATCAGCCAGCGCGCCACCGCGGCAAGGCCGCCGATCACGACCAGCACCGACGGCGGCAGCGCAAATCGCGGCGATAGCGCGAACACCACGATCTCGGCGAGTACGCCGAGCACCCAAAGTCCTGCAATCGTCAGCCCGTCGAGGCCCGCGCCCTGCCAGGTGATGGAGGCAAAGGTGTAATAGGCGGCGTGGCTGCCCTGGATCAGCGCGGCCGCGACGATGACGGCGAGAAAGCCGCGGTTGCGCAGCAGGGCGCCGTCGCCATGCACCGCCACCCCTGACGGCTTCGGATGGTCCAGAGGCTTTAGCCCGAGACCGGCTATGGTGCTCAGCGCTGCTCCTGCGGTAATCGCCCAGATCAGGTGCCGCGGCGCGATCACCTCGACCAGCAGCCCGCAGGCCAGCGCGCCGACCACGAAGGCCGCCGAGCCCCACAGCCGCAGCGGCCCGTAATTGAGGCCGTAGCGCGCCACGCCACGCAGCGCATAGGCGTCCGTCAGCGGCACCATCGGCGTCCACACGCAGGCGGTCGCCGCATAGGCAAGGAATACCAGCGGCGCCAGATGCTGGGTCCCGACCACAGCAAATCCGAGCGCGGTCGCAAACGAGGTGATGATCAGCGCGCCGCGCAGCGACCGGCGCCGCTCGGCAAGCCCGGTGATAACAGGCAGGATCGTGAACCGCGTCACCGCCGGCACCGCCGTGATGATGCCGATCCAGGAGGCGTCGATCCCGATCGCCTTCAGCCAGACCGGGAAAAACGGCAGATGGCTGCCGATCAGCCCGAACGAGGTGCCGTAAAACAGCGCCAGCCGCGTTGCGAATCGCCGCCGCGCAGCCTGAGATGCGATGGGGATTTGTGATTCGGTCGGCATCAAACCAATTGCGATTCGCTTGATATCATGGTGATCGTTAGCGTAACGCGCGCTGATTTGCGCGGTAGAGTTTTGAGAATGGCCGACGAAGCATTTGCCCTGTCTCCGATCTCCGCTCGCGCGAGCCTGCCGAGCGAGGAGGACTATGAGGCGATCAGCCAGGCCTTCATGGAGACCTCGCGCGGCCGCTGGTTCCTCGGCGAATACGCCAAGCGCAACCGCAACGCCGACACCCGCATGGTGCTCGATGCGGTGGAGCGGATCGAACACACCATCGCCGCGCACAAGCGAGAGGCCGCCGACGAGGGTCTCGAGGAGGTATTGGCCGCGATCCGCCGCGCGGTCGACCAGGCGCAGGCCGTCGCTCACTCAGCCGTCGAGGGCCTCGCGCTCGAGGAGAATCTGGCGCCGGTCCGCAAGGGCGCGCGGATCATCCGGGAAATCTCCTGGCGGTGGCGGGAAATCGGCGCCGACGGCCGGATCTGCGATCTGCTGGATTCGCAGGTCGGCGCCATCGAAGCCGCCTGCGGGCAAATCGCCTCACACAGCCCGCAAGCGGCGCTAGACGCCGCCTTCGACCTGATCAAGGCTGAAATCAACGCGTTCGGCGATGGCGAGGCGGCAATCCCGCAGGCCACCGAGGCCGTTATCCCGCAAAACTCCAGCGTCGCATCGGAGGAGGCGCCGGCGGAAGCCGTTGCCGCAACGGTCGAGGTTGTAGACGCCGTGACGGAGGCCGCTGATGCAGCGGTTGAGGCCGCCGAGATGCCGCTCGAAGCCGCTGATGCAACGGTTGAAGCGCTGGAAATTCCGGCTGAAGCGGCGAGCGAAACGCTTGAGACCAGCGAGGCTTACGACGAAGCCTTGCTGGACAGGATCGCGCTCGAAATGGCCGCCCCCGATCCCGCTTATGCCGACGACGCCCCTGATGCTGCCGCCGATGAAATCGATGCGCCGCGGCCGGCCGAGCCGATCGTCGTTGCCGCGACGTCTGAGCCGATAGCCGCACAGGAGTCTCCGCCGGTTCAGGCATCGCTTCAACCCGCGCTTGAACCTGCTGTTGAACCTTCCCTTGAACCTTCGCTTGAACCTTCCCTTGGCTCGAGCCTGATCGCCCGGGGCATCCTGCGCAAGCAGGCCTCCTCGACCTCCGATCCGCTGGCGCCGATCCGGCGCATGAGCCAGGCCGAGAAGATCGCGTTCTTCTCGTGAAAAAGCCTGCTCAGGGTTTCCATCACGGCCGATTCCCGGTCCGCGCCAGCCAGGTTCCGGAAAGACAGGCGATGACCAGAAAGGCCAGGATGCCCGTGGCCGCCCAGCCCTCCCAGACGAAATCCGAATCCGCCGCGCCCGAATAATCATCCGGAAACATCCAGCGAAAGAAGCCGGGGGTTACGAAATACAGATAGATCGGCAAACACAATAGCGAGGCCGCCAACGCGCCCAGTGCCGCAATTCGCGGACGGATGAAGGCGAGCACGAGCGCGAAAACAAACAACACGCTGCCCATGAAATGCACGACAAGAAGCGGCCCGGTGACTTCACCGGCAGCGAATTCGGTACCGTCGAGAACGTGCAGGTATCTCCAGGCGACCGCGCAGCCCGTCAGGCAACTAGCCGCCAGCAACAGCTTCCTCGTCATTTGCTGCGTCCTTCGCGGATCGACAGGCCGAGCTGCTGCGAGTTCCGTCACCTCGCCCCGCTTGCGGGGAGAGGTCGAAATTCGCGGGTAGCGAATTTCGGGTGAGGGGGACTCTCCGCGAGTCCCGATGCTGAGAGAGCCCCTCACCCCAACCCTCTCCCCGCGAAGAGCGGGGCGAGGGAGAAACAGTCACGCCACCAGCTTCGCGAACAAATCCGCATCCACATTGCCGCCCGACAGCACGATGACGACGTTCTTGCCACGCGTATCGATCCGCCCGGCGAGCAAGGCGGCGAGCCCCACGGCGCCGCCGGGCTCAACCACAAGCTTCAGTTCCCGATAGGCATAGGCAACTGCGGCGCCGACTTCGGCGTCGGTCGCGGTGACGCCCTGCGCCAGCAGCTTGCTGTTGATCGAGAACGTCATCTCGCCAGGCATTGCCGCCATCAGCGCGTCGCAGATGGTGCGGCTTGCGGCGTGATGGGCTTCGCGATGGCCGGCGCGCAGCGACAGGCCGTGATCGTCGTAGCCGTCGGGCTCCGCCACGATCAGTCTGGCATTGGGAAACCGCGCCTTGATGGCGGTGGCGACGCCGGCGATCAGGCCGCCGCCGGAGGCCGGCGCCACCACGATGTCGGGAGCAAGCCCCAGCGCCGTCATGTCCTCGGCGATTTCGCGGCCCGCGGTGCCCTGGCCCGCGATCACGAAGGGATCGTCATAGGGGCGCACCAGGGTGGCGCCGTGCTTGCTCGCGATGCTACCCGCGATCGCCTCGCGATCCTCGCGGTCGCGATCGTACAGCACGACCTCGGCGCCGTAGGACTTGGTGCGCTCGCGCTTGGACAATGGCGCATCCTTGGGCATCACGATGGTCGCCCGCATGTTGAGGATTTGCGCCGCCGCCGCCACGCCCTGGGCGTGGTTGCCGGAGGAAAAGGCGACCACGCCGCCGCCGCGCTTGGCTTCCGGGATCGACGACAGCTTGTTGAAGGCGCCGCGGAACTTGAACGAGCCGGTCCGCTGCAGCATTTCCGGCTTGAGGAACACCTTGGTTCCTACCCGCTCGTTGAGCACCGGGAATGACAACAGCGGCGTCCGCACCGCGAATGGAGCGACCACCCGCGCCGCCGCGTCGATATCGGCGGCGTCGATGGCCGGATGTGAGGTCGGTTCCGTCATGCCCGCTTGTATCGCGGCAGGGGACGGACCGGCAAGACGCATTCCGGTGAACTCAGGCCGCCAGATGCGGGCCCTCTGCCGCGAATTCCATCACTTCGCCTTCCGGATCGGCGGCCCGAAGGGTCGTGGCGTGCTCGACAAAGGCCCGCGCCGAAGCTTCCCAGCTATGTCCGGCGGCAAATTCCACGCAATCCTGCGGTGAAATCGTCAGCGCCGACAGACACGCCATCTGCAAATCGTCGTCCAGCACGCCGACCGGCGCGTCGCCGATCACGTCGCGAGGACCGGTCACCGGGAAGGCCGCCACCGGCAGCCCGCTGGCGAGCGCTTCCAGCAGCACCAGGCCGAAGGTGTCGGTCTTGCTCGGAAACACGAAGACGTCGGCCGCCGCATAGGCTTCCGCCAGCGCCTCGCCTTGCCGGGAGCCGAGAAAGACGGCCTGCGGATATTTTCGCGAAAGCTGGGCCCGCGCCGGGCCGTCGCCGACGATCACCTTGGTGCCGGGCAGATCGAGCTCGAGAAACGCCTCGAGGTTTTTTTCGACCGCGACGCGGCCGACGCACAAAAACACTGGACGCTTCACGCCGAGATCGGCGGCGCGCGGATGAAACAGTCTTGTGTCGACCCCGCGCGGCCACAGCACCACGTTGCGAAAGCCGCGCGCGCGTAATTCGCTCGCCAGCGCTGGCGTCGCCGCCATCACCGCCTTGCTCGGCCCGTGAAAGGCGCGGAGCATCCTCCAGATCCAGGATTCCGGCACCGGCAGGCGCGCCGAGATGTATTCGGGAAAGCGGGTATGGAAGCTCGTGGTGAAGGGCAAGTCCTGCTGGCGGCAGTAGCGGCGCACCAACAGCCCGATCGGACCCTCGGTGGCGATGTGGATGTTGTCGGGGCGGGCCTGGTCGATCAGCCGGGCGATCTTGGCGCGGTCAGGCAGCGCCAGCCGCAGATCCCGGTAGCTCGGCAGCGCGAAGGTGCGAAACGAGTCGGGCGTAAGAAACCCGACCTCGACGCCAAAGGTTTTGGCCGCTTCCGCCATCATGGTCAGCGTCCGCACCACCCCGTTGACCTGCGGGTGCCATGCGTCGGTCGCAATCAGGATGCGCATCAGGCCGCGCGCGCCGCGACCGGGGACGCCACCAGCGCCGCGCGGCGCAGCGGGTCGGCCCAAAGGATGATCTCGAATTGGCCGTCTTCGTGCTCGACCAGCGCGGTGCAGCTTTCCACCCAGTCGCCGCAATTCATGTAGCGGATGCCGTGCTCGTCGCGGATGGTGGCGTAATGGATGTGGCCGCAGATCACGCCGTCGGCGCCGTGGCGCCGCGCTTCGGCTGCGAGCGTCTGCTCGAAGGCGCCGATATAGTTCACCGCATTCTTGACCTTCAGCTTGGCCCATTGCGACAGCGACCAATACGGCACGCCGAAGGCGCGGCGGAAGAAGTTGACCAGCCGGTTCATCTGGATCGCGAAATCATAGGCCTTGTCGCCGAGATGGGCGAGCCAGCGCGCGTTCTGCACCACGAGATCGAAGATGTCGCCATGGATGACGAGATAGCGCTTGCCGTCGGCGCCGGTATGGATGGTGTTTTCCACGACGTCGATGCCGCCGAAATGGGTGCCGTAATAGTTGCGCAGGAACTCGTCGTGATTGCCGGGAACGTAGATCACCTTGGCGCCCTTGCGCGCCTTGCGCAGCATCTTCTGCACGAAGTCGTTGTGCGATTGCGGCCAGTACCAGTTGGACTGCAGCGCCCAGCCGTCGACGATGTCGCCGACGAGATAGATGGTATCGGCGTCGTGGATGCGGAGGAAGTCGAGCAATCGGTCGGCTTGCGAGCCGCGGGCTCCGAGATGGACATCGGAGATAAACAAAGTGCGAAAGCGCCGTTCCGGCAACTCGTCACTCATAGCGTCATTCCCATGCGCGAGCAGCTAGCCGATTCCCGTGACAGCGCGATGACGAATCGCGCTGCTTCCAGGGAACCGCCGCCGGGAACCGGCCGGCAAGGCGCGAATCAATCAACCGCTTGTCCGGATGATGAAATAGCAGCGCCGTGCGACAGCCGAGCGACAGGGGGCGGGCGGGTGCGGAAGGTAATGCTGCTGCACCCGTCGATCCGCGTTTTCAGGTCCATTTCCCTCTTAAGGGACCTTGATGACGTCTTATTTGTAGCTACAATAATTCGATGAAGATCACGTTCGATCCGGCAAAGCGGGCGAGGACGTCATCACCGTGGGGTTGTTGCGCGGGCGAATGGTGATCGTGGTTTGGACGCCGCGTGGCAACGCGCGACATGTATTTTCGATGAGGAAAGCCAATGACCGTGAAAAAGCGCGCTTTGGGAAGCGACTTGAAGAAGGTTGACCGCCACGTCATTCAGCCGCACGAGTATGACGAGGTGCCGGAACTGACCGAGGAGATGGTCGAGCGCGCCGATCTCTATCGGGGCGGCAAATTAATCCGTCGCGGACGGCCGAAATCCGACGATCCCAAGCAACTGATCACCTTGCGGCTGGATGCTGCCGTGCTCCGCTGGTTTCAGCAGAGCGGCCCCGGCTACCAATCCCGCATCGGCGCCGCGCTGAAATCGCACATGACGAGGAAGAAGGCGGCGGCAAAGACGCCTTCGCGCGGCAAGACGGTGGGAAAGAAGAAGGCGGGTTGAGTTTCCCCTGCACCGAAGAGCGCCGGCGCTCCTCATCCCTCCCCAGCCCTTGGAGAGGCGCCCCCGACCGCCGACGGGCAAATCACTTCCGAAGTGGCCGTGCCATCGCCGACCGGGGCTGTCAAGCCCCGTTCGAAAAAATATTCTTCTTTGCCGAATATTCTGATTATCCTATATTGCTTCCTGTCCCGTCCCAACTATGAGGGGGCGTTTCGCGGTCGTCACTAAACGCGGGGCGGGATGCGGTGGACGCGGATGTGCCTTTGACGAATGGCGCAGACCGCGGACGGCGAAGCCGTGTGGTCCTGGCACCTCGACGCTGGTGTCAAGTTGGCGCTTAGCAGCGCCGGTGACGGTGACCAAAGAGCCCGAGCACCGGGGAGATCACGGAATAAGCCGTAAGCCATTGCGTGGGGAATGCCGGGTGATTCCGGTGTGACCTGACAACACGTGTGCGTTCTACCACTACCCGTTGCACACGTGGCTATCGGGCGCATCGGGCGCCCGGCATTCCCTGCGCCCTTTCTTCCGAGACGGCGGGAAATAAATGGATACCTCGCGCGTAGCTCGCGGCGAGATCGCGGAATCATGCCTTAACGTCATTGCGAGCGCAGCGAAGCAATCCATGGAGCAACAAAGATGGATTGCTTCGCTGCGCTCGCAATGACGGTTCGTCGTCCCGGCGAACGCCGGGACCCATAGCCACCGGCTGTAGTTGTTGCGCGAAGGCCGTCGAACAGCGTCTCCCAACAGAGAGAGCACAGCGTATGGGTCGTAAGTCTCGGGTGCCTCGATCTGCTATGATGGGGGTGA
>NZ_DATHOP010000200.1:0-37322 GCF_035484855.1 Bradyrhizobium sp. | reverse complement strand
AGGCCGGCATTGAGCTTGCGCGCATCAACGGTTCCGGTCCGCACGGCCGCGTGATCGCGCGCGATGTCGAGGAAGCCAAATCCGGCAAGGGACGGAAGGCGCCCGCAGCCGCTCCCGGCGGCGCGCCCAGCATTGCGCCTTCGATGTCGGACAAGCAGGTTCGTGCGCTGTTCGAAGAAGGTAGCTACGAGGTGATCCCGCATGACGGCATGCGTCGCACCATTGCGCAGCGCCTGACCGCGTCGGTGCAAACCGTTCCGCATTTCTATCTGACGATGGACTGCAACATCGGCAAGCTGGTCGAGGCCCGCGAGGAGATCAACGCCGCGGCGCCCAAGGACAAGGACGGCAAGCCGGCCTACAAGCTCTCGGTCAACGATTTCGTCATCAAGGCGCTGGCGCTGGCGCTGCAGCGCATCCCCAACGCCAATGTGAGCTGGACCGAAGGCGGCATGCTCAAGCACAAGCATTCCGACGTCGGCGTCGCCGTGGCGATGCCGGGCGGCCTGATCACCCCGATCATCCGCAAGGCGGAGACAAAACCGGTCTCGGTGATCTCGGCCGAGATGAAGGATTTTGCCGCCCGCGCCCGGGCCCGCAAGTTGAAGCCCGAGGAATATCAGGGCGGCACCACGGCGGTGTCCAATCTCGGCATGTACGGCATCAAGGATTTCACCGCCGTGATCAACCCGCCGCACGCCACCATTTTGGCGGTCGGCGCCGGCGAGCAGCGCCCGATCGTGAAAAACGGCAAGATCGAGGTCGCGGAAATCATGAGTGTGACCATGACCTGCGATCACCGCGCGGTCGATGGCGCGCTCGGCGCCGAATTGATCGGCGCGTTCAAGCGGCTGATCGAAAATCCGGTCCTGATGGTGGTGTGAGGCAGAGGTGACTCACGCCGTCATTGCGAGCAAAGCGAAGCAATCCATTTCGACGCGGGCAAGCTGGATTGCTTCGTCGCATCCGCCTTCGCCCGAAGGCGGGCTTCGGCCGACAAGAGTGCTCCTCGCAATGACGAGCACACGATGAGAGCGAGCGAGTAAACACATGGCCGATACATCCTTCGACGTCGTCGTCATCGGCTCCGGTCCCGGCGGCTATGTCACCGCGATCCGCGCCGCGCAGCTTGGTTTCAAGACCGCGATCGTGGAAAAGGCCTATCTCGGCGGCATCTGCAACAACTGGGGCTGCATTCCGACCAAGGCGCTGCTGCGCTCGGCGGAAATCTATCACTACATGCAGCACGCCAAGGATTACGGGCTGTCGGCGGACAACGTCGCGTTCGATCCGAAAGCCGTGGTCGAACGTTCGCGCGGGGTCGTCAAACGCCTCAATGGCGGCGTCGAATTCCTGATGAAGAAGAACAAGATTAGCATCATCTGGGGCGAGGCGACGCTCGATGCACCCGGAAAATTCACTGTCAAGAAGTCGGAGGCCGCAGCGCCGAAAGGAGCGCTGGGCGAGGGCGCCTATCAGGCCAAGCATATTATTGTCGCGTCAGGTGCGCGTCCGCGGGCGCTGCCCGGATTGGAGCCGGACAAGAAGCTGGTCTGGACCTATTTCGAGGCGATGGTGCCGGACAAGATGCCGAAATCGCTTCTGGTCGTAGGGTCAGGCGCGATTGGCATTGAATTCGCCTCGTTCTACCGCACCATGGGCGCAGAGGTGACGGTGGTCGAGGTTTTGCCGCAGATCCTGCCCGTCGAGGATACCGAGATCGCCGCCTTCGCGCGGAAACAGTTCGAGAAGCAGGGTATCAAGATCATCACCGGCGCCAAGGTAACAAAACTCGACAAGAAGGCCGACAGCGTCACCGCGACCATCGAGGACGCCAAGGGCGCCAGCCAAGCGCTCACCGTCGACCGGGTGATCTCGGCGGTCGGCGTGGTCGGCAATATCGAAGGTTTTGGGCTGGAGAAGCTGGGTGTCAAGACCGAGCGTGGCTGCATTGTGATCGATCCGTTCTGCAAGACCAATGTGCCCGGCATCTACGCCATCGGCGACGTCGCCGGACCGCCGATGCTGGCGCACAAGGCCGAGCATGAAGGGGTGATCTGCGTCGAAGCCATCAAGGGCATGCATCCGCACCCGATGGACAAGCTGCTGATTCCGGGCTGTACCTATTGCCATCCGCAGGTCGCTTCCGTCGGTCTGACCGAGGCAAAAGCGAAGGAAGCCGGGCGCGAGATCCGGGTCGGACGTTTTCCGTTTGTCGGCAACGGCAAGGCGATCGCGCAGGGCGAAGATCAGGGTCTGGTCAAGGTGGTGTTCGACAAGAAGACCGGCCAGTTGCTCGGCGCGCACATGGTCGGCGCTGAAGTGACCGAATTGATCCAGGGCTTTGTGGTAGCGATGAATCTCGAAACCACCGAGGAAGAATTGATGCACACGATCTTCCCGCATCCCACCATTTCGGAAACGATGAAAGAAGCCGTCCTGGATGCTTATGGTCAAGCGTTGAATATGTAGTTTAGCTCGTCATGCGCGGGCTTGACCCGCGCATCCATCGCGCTTCACAAAAATCTTCAGGAGATGGATTGCCGGGTCAAGCCCGGCAATGACGAGGCAGAGAGAAAGAACAACCGTGAAAGACAATGACAATCTGACGATCGAACGCCCCACGTTCGTGACCCATCTCGAATGCGCCCTGGAAGGCGATCACTACCCCGCCGATCAGATCCACAATCTCTCCAAGGCCGGCAAACCGCTGCTGGTGCGCTACGATCTCGCCGGCGTGAAGAGGGCTCTGACCAAGGAGGCGCTCAAGCAGCGGCCGGCCGATCTGTGGCGCTACCGCGAGATGCTGCCGGTGCGCAAGGTCACCGACATCGTCAGCCTCGGCGAGGTCACCACGCCGCTGATCCGGCTGCCGAAACTTGCGAAAAAACTCGGCGGCGGCGAAATCATCGTCAAGGATGAAGGCCGTCTTCCCACCGGCTCGTTCAAGGCGCGCGGCCTTGTCATGGCGGTGTCGATGGGCAAGGCGCTCGGCATCAAGCACATGGCGATGCCGACCAACGGCAACGCCGGCGCGGCGCTGGCGGCCTATGCGACGAGCTGCGGCATCAGGACCACGATCTTCTGCCCCGCCGATACGCCGGAAGTGAATGTCAGCGAGATCGAGCTGCAGGGCGCCACCGTCTATCGCGTCAACGGACTGATCGACGACTGCGGCAAGATCGTCGGCGAAGGCAAGGCAAAAGCCGGCTGGTTCGACACCTCCACGCTGAAGGAGCCGTACCGGATCGAAGGCAAGAAGACGATGGGGCTCGAGCTCGCCGAACAGCTCGGCTGGGACGTGCCCGACGTGATCTTCTATCCGACCGGCGGCGGCACCGGCCTGATCGGCATGTGGAAGGCGTTTTCAGAACTCGAGGCGATCGGCTTCATCGGCGCCAAGCGGCCGCGGATGGTGGCGGTGCAGGCCTCGGGCTGCGCGCCGATGGTGCGCGCCTTCGAGAACGGCACCGAGCACGCGCCGCGCTGGGAGGATGCCCATACCATCGCCTCCGGCATCCGCGTGCCGCAGGCGGTTGGCGACTTTCTCATCCTGCGCGCGGTGCGGGAGAGCAAGGGTTTTGCCATTGCGGTGACCGATGAGGCGATTTCCGCCGCGCTGAACGAGGTCGCGCGCGAGGAGGGCCTGTTGCTGTGTCCGGAGGGGGCTGCGACCTATGCCGCCTATCAGCAGAGCCTGGCCGATGGCCGCGTCACCAAGAACGATCGCGTCATGCTGTTCAATTGCGCGACCGGCCTGAAATATCCGCTGCCGAAGGTCGACCGCACGCTCGACCGCCACAAGCCGATCGACTACGCGAAGCTTTAGTTCGGTGGCCGGGAAGCGTGCCGCGGTGAGGGGAAGGTAATATGCAGAAGACGGTTTTGGCCGCGCTGCTGGCGCTGTTGGCGTTGGGCGGCAACGCGCGTGCGGACGACTACCCGTCGCATCCGATCACGCTGGTAGTGCCGTTTTCCGCCGGCGGGCCGACCGACTCGATGGCGCGGATCATGGCCGACCGGATGAAGACCACGCTCGGCCAGAGCCTGCTGATCGAAAATGTCACCGGCGCGGGCGGCTCCATCGGCGTCGGACGCGTGGCGCGCGCGGCGCCCGACGGCTACACCGTCAGCATCGGCCATCTCGGCACCCACGTCGCCAATGGCGCGATCTACAAGCTCGGCTACGACCTCGTGGCCGATTTCGAGCCGGTGGTGCTGCTGCCGAGCAATCCGATGGTCTTCGTCAGCACCAATGCGGTTCCGGCCAAATCGCTGGGCGAATTGCTGGCCTGGATGAAGGCGAAGCCGACGGCGCCGACCGCGGGGACCGCCGGCGCCGGGTCGGCCAGCCATGTCGCCGGGCTCTATTTCGAGAGCGTCACCGGCATCAAATTGCAATTCGTGCCGTATCGCGGCACTGCTCCGGCGATGACCGATCTCGTCGCCGGCCAGATCCAGGTCATGATCGATCAGACCTCCAATTCCATCAACCAGATACGCGCCGGCACCATCCGCGCCTATGCGGTCACCGACGAAAAGCGGCTTGAGACGGCCGCCGACATTCCGACCGTCGATGAGGCCGGCTTGCCGGGATTTCACATGCAGCTGTGGTCCGGCTTCTGGGTGCCGAAGGGCACGCCGAAGGAAATTGTCGCGAAACTCAACGCCGCGGCGGTGGAAGCCATGAACGATCCGGCCGTGCGCGCGAAGTTCGAAAACCTCGGATTGGTGATGCCGCCGAAGGATCAACTCACCCCGGAAGCGCTCGGCGCCTTCCAGAAATCCGAGATCGCAAAATGGTGGCCGATGCTCAAGGCCGCCAACGTCAAGGTGGAATAGCGCGTGGACTCCGATTTGAATGCGTCAATCAAAAATGTGATCCTGGTCCGCCAACGAGAGGAACACCCATGAAAGCTGCTTTCATCGAACGACATGGCGGGCCGGAAGTTCTGAAATACGGCGACATGCCGGATCCCGTGGCCGCGCCCGGCGAGGTCGTGGTCGATATCGTCGCGGCAAGCGTCAATGGCGCGGACTGGAAGGTCCGCGAGGGTAAATCGGGCCAGCTTTCGAAATTTCCCTACATTCTCGGGCGGGATTTTTCCGGTGTCGTTTCGGCTCTCGGGGAGGGTGTCAGCGACCTGCGTATCGGCGATGAGGTCTTCGCCGTTTGCGACGTCGGCCAGGAGGGCGCCTATGCCGAGAAGATTGCGATCAAGGCGGCGATCGTGGCGAAGAAGACCGATTGCCTGTCGCATGTCGATGCGGCTGCGCTGGCGCTTGCCGGGTTGACGGCGATTTGCGCGATCGAAGACACATTGAAACTGAAGGCGGGCGAGACGATCCTGATCCAGGGCGGCGCGGGCGGTGTCGCGAGCTTTGCCATACAGCTGGCAAAACATCTGGGGGCTCGCGTGATCACGACCGCAAGTGCCGCGAACCATGATTACCTCCGCAAGATCGGTGCCGATGAGATCATCGACTACAATGCGGTGGATTTTACCAAGGTCGTGCAAGACTGCGACGCCGTCTTCGATACCGTCGGCGGCGACGTCGCGCAGCGATCCTTCACGGTGCTCAAACCGGGCGGCCGGGCGGCTTTTATTGGCTCCGGCGCGCAGGCGCCGAAGCCGGAGCGCAGCGACGTCACAGCGCTGCGGCCAAGCGTCGGACGGGACCGGCCGCATCTCGAGCGCATCGTGGCGCTGGTTGCGTCAGGTGCCGTCCGTCCGCCGGAGGTGACACGCTACCGGCTCAGCGAAGCCGCGGCCGCGCACGAGCTAAGCCAATCCCGCCATTTTCGCGGCAAGCTGGTTTTTATCGTCAGGTGAAGCCTCGCTTCGCATCGCCGTTTTCGCCGCAGTGATGCCCAGCTTGCGGTGCAGGAAACGTCGATGACGCTTGAAGCGGACTTCGCCAGCCCGGACTACTATCGCAATCCCGCCGCCGCGATGAGCCGGCTTCGTGCCGCCGGTCCGGTCGTGCAGGTGCGTTTCCCGCTGGTAGGCGTGGTCTGGACGCCGACGACCCAGGCGCTCGCCGATCGGATATTGAAGGACACCGAGACCTTCGCCATTCGCAACGAGAAAGGGTCGGTCGCCGGATTGAAATGGTGGATGCCGGGCATCGTGCGCACGCTCGCCAACCACATGCTGTCGATGGACGATCCGGATCACCGGCGCTTGCGCGACATCGTCGATGAAGCATTTCGCCGCCGCGCGGTGCTCGAGATGGAACCACGTATTCGGGCCATTGCCGACGACCTCGCCGGCAAACTGTTCGCTCAGGGAAGTCCGGCCGATCTGGTCGGCCGCTATGCGCGCGAGCTGCCGCTATGGGTGATTTGCGAACTGCTCGGATTGCCGCTTGCCGATCGGCCGAAATTCATTGCCTGGGCCGGCGGTTTCACCCGTCTGACCGGCCCATTGGGAATTTTCGTCGCGATCCCGAACGTGGTCGCCATGAAGCGCTATATCGCACGGCATCTCGAGACGGTGCGCCTTCAGGGTGGTGACGGGCTGATCGCCGAAATCGTTCGCATCGAGAAAGACGGCGGGCAGATCAGCCCGGACGAAATCGTGTCGATGGTGTTCCTGTTGCTGTTTGCCGGGCACGAGACCACGACCCACCTGATCAGCGGATCGGTATTCGAGCTTCTGAAGAATCCGGGCTTGCGCGACTGGCTCGAACAGGACTGGAGCCGCGTCGACCTGGCGGTGGAGGAATTTCTGCGGTTCCTCACGCCGGTTCAGTTCACCAAGCCACGCTACATCCGCCGGGATGTCGAACTCGGCGGTGTCCAATTGAAAAAGGGCGAGAAGGTCATGGTGATGCTGGCCGCCGCCGACATGGACCCGCAGGCCAATCCTGATCCCGAGCGGCTGGAGCTGCAGCGCAAGCCGAACCGGCACATCGCCTTCGGCACCGGGATCCATTTCTGCCTCGGCCATCAACTGGCGCGGATCGAAGGCAAATGCGCGCTGAAGTCGCTGTTCCAGCGCTGGCCGAAGCTGATGCTCGCGGTCGATGAGTCGGAGATCACGTGGCGCAAACGGCCGGGCATCCGCGCCATCGACAGGCTGCCGGTCGCATCGGGCGCGCGTCAGGGGATGAGATAGGTTCAGGCCTTTTTCTTCTGCTGCCCCGTATGCAGTGCAGCAAGAGTGCTGGGAGCCGGGGTGCAGGCTACTTTGCATGGGGTTGTTTTCGCGATTTTTTGGTAAGGCCCTGCGGCGCCGCACCATCATGACAACCTTTGGATACAAGATGGTTGCCGTCGGGCCACGATTGTTGCCTGACCGCAACACTCGGCGAAGATTTAACCCTCGTCTCAGCAAGTGCTTGCGCGCGCCGCTTTTTAGCCACACCCCTCCATGAAATCATCCTTCGTAGGCTTTTGGCCACGGCGCTCGCGAAGGCGAAGGAAAATCGGTCTTTTGCAAAGATCTGCTTTTCCGGGTCCAACAAGGGATGGCTGGGGAAACAGGTTCGCGATGGACGCCAAGACCAGCATCAAGAAGCGGCTTCCAAGCCGGCATGTGACGGAGGGCCCGGAGCGGGCGCCCCACCGCTCGTATCTCTATGCCATGGGGCTGACCACCGATCAGATCCACCAGCCCTTCGTCGGCGTGGCGTCCTGCTGGAACGAGGCCGCGCCCTGCAACATTTCGCTGATGCGTCAGGCGCAGGCGGTCAAGAAGGGCGTCGCCTCGGCAGGCGGCACCCCCCGCGAATTCTGCACCATCACCGTGACCGACGGTATCGCCATGGGCCATGAGGGCATGCTCTCGTCGCTGCCGTCGCGCGAATGCATCGCCGATTCCGTCGAACTGACCATCCGCGGCCATGCCTATGACGCCCTGGTTGGCATCGCCGGGTGCGACAAGTCGCTGCCGGGCATGATGATGGCGATGGTGCGGCTCAACGTGCCCTCGATCTTCATCTATGGCGGCTCGATCCTGCCCGGTAATTTTCGCGGCCAGCAGGTCACGGTGCAGGACATGTTCGAGGCGGTCGGTAAGCATTCGGTCGGCGAGATGTCGGATGCCGATCTCGATGAGATCGAGCGCGTGGCGTGTCCTTCGGCCGGCGCGTGCGGCGCACAATTCACCGCCAACACCATGGCGACGGTATCGGAGGCCATCGGGCTGGCGCTGCCCTATTCGGCCGGCGCGCCTGCGCCTTACGAAATCCGCGACGCTTTCTGCATGACCGCGGGCGAGAAGATTATGGAGCTGATCGCCTCCAACATCCGCCCACGCGACATCGTCACCCGCCGCGCACTGGAGAACGCTGCGGCGGTGGTAGCCGCTTCCGGCGGGTCGACCAATGCTGCGCTGCACCTGCCGGCGATCGCGCACGAATGCGGAATCAAGTTTGATCTGTTCGACGTAGCAGAAATCTTCAAAAAGACACCGTATGTCGCCGATTTGAAGCCCGGCGGCCGTTATGTTGCCAAAGACATGTTCGAAGCTGGCGGCATACCGCTTCTGATGAAGACGCTGCTCGATAACGGCCATTTGCACGGCGACTGCCTGACAGTCACGGGCCGCACGATCGCCGAAAACCTCAAGAGCGTAAAATGGAATCCGCACCAGGATGTGGTGCGGCCGGCCGACAAGCCGATCACCGTCACTGGCGGTGTGGTCGGCCTGGAGGGCAATCTCGCGCCTGAAGGCGCGATCGTGAAGGTTGCGGGCATGTCGAACTTGAAATTCTCAGGGCCTGCCCGTTGCTTCGATCGCGAAGAGGACGCCTTCGAGTCGGTCCGGAAAAAGACCTACAAAGAGGGCGAGGTCATCGTGATCCGCTATGAGGGGCCGCGCGGCGGTCCCGGCATGCGCGAAATGCTGTCGACCACTGCGGCGCTGACCGGGCAGGGCATGGGCGGCAAGATCGCGCTGATCACCGATGGCCGGTTCTCCGGTGCCACCCGCGGGTTCTGCATCGGCCATGTCGGGCCGGAAGCGGCCGTGGGCGGGCCGATCGCACTGTTGCGCGACGGTGACATCATCGAAATCGACGCCGTGGCCGGGACTCTTAACGTAAAGTTGACCGACGCCGAACTGGCCGAACGCAAGACCAAATGGAAGCCGCGGCAGACCAATCATACATCAGGGGTGCTGTGGAAATACGCCCAGCAGGTCGGGCCGGCGGTAGATGGCGCCGTAACCCATCCGGGCGGGGCGCACGAGAAACAGTGTTATGCGGATATCTGAGCGTATCATTTTTGCGTTGATTTTAGGGGCCACGCCGGTGGCGGGCCCGGTGTTCGCGTTCGACGGTGCGCCGGTCAATCAGGATTCGGCGATTCCCGTCGTTTCGGGCCAGCCCGGGGCTGCGGCTGCCCTGAAGAAGGCGATCCCACCGTCCGCGCCCGACTCCTCGCTGACCTCGCTGCAATATGCCGCCGAAGGCGGCCACCCGATCGCGCAATGGAAGCTCGGGCGGATGTACGCCGACGGCAACGGTGTCGCCCAGGACGATTTGCGCGCCTTCGAATATTTCAACCGCATCGCCAACGCGCATGCCGAGGACAGCCCATCGGCGCCGCAGGCGGCGATCGTCGCCAACGCCTTTGTCGCGTTGGGGCGGTATTATCTGAGCGGTATTCCCAACTCCAAGATCAAGTCCGATCCGGAGCGGGCGCGCGAGATGTTCTCTTACGCTGCGTCCTATTTCGGCAATGCCGACGCGCAATATGACCTGGCGCGGCTGTATCTGAGGGGTTCGGGTTCTCCCGACGATCTCCGCTATGGCGCGCGCTGGCTCGCGCTTGCCGCCCAGAAGGGCCAGCATCAGGCGCAGGCCTTGCTCGGACAGATGCTGTTCAACGGCGACCAGCTGCCGCGCCAGGCGGCCCGCGGCCTGATGTGGCTGACCTTGGCGCGCGACAGTGCCGCATCCGACGAGACCTGGATCAAGGACAGCTACAACAAGGCGATCGCGAGGGCGTCCGACGACGACCGCGCCATGGCCCTGCAGATGCTCGAGCACTGGGTGCAGGGCCGCAGGGACTGACCAACGCCCACGCAAGCCTTGCGTGTCAAGCCGCCTCGAGATCGAGATCGGCCCAGACCGGAACGTGGTCCGACGGCTTCTCCCAGGCGCGCACATAGCTGTCGATGCCGACATCGATCAGGCGGTCGCTGGCCTGCGGCGACAGCAACAGATGATCGATGCGAAGGCCATGGTTCTTTTGCCAGGCACCGGCCTGATAATCCCAGAAGGTATATTGGCCTGACGCGTCGGTGACGGCGCGCAACGCGTCGGTGAGACCGAGGCCAAGCAGGGATTGGAAGCTCTCGCGGGTCTCGGGACGGAACAGCGCGTCGTTGATCCAGGCCGCGGGATTATGGACATCTCGCGGCGTCGGAATGACGTTGAAATCGCCGGCGAGAATCAGCGGTTCTTCCGTCTTAAGCCGCTGCTTCGAATACTCAAGAAGTCGCGACATCCATCTGAGTTTGTAGGGATATTTGTCGGTCCCGACGGGATTTCCGTTGGGCAGATAAAGGCAGGCGAGCCGAAGCACTCCGCTCTTCAGGGGCACCACGCCTTCGATGAAACGGGCGTGGGCGTCTTCGTCGTCCCCGGCAAGGCCCAACTTGGTCTCCTCGAACGGCAGCTTCGAGAGCAGCGCGACGCCGTTAAAAGTCTTCTGGCCGTGGGTGACGACGTTATAGCCGAGCGATTCGATCTCCAGCCGCGGGAACGCCTCGTCGACGCATTTGATCTCCTGCAGGCAGACGAGGTCGGGCGCGCAGTCCTTCAGCCACGCCAGCAATGGCTCGAGCCGTTGCCGGACCGAATTGACGTTCCAGGTTGCGATACGCACGAGTTGGGCTCAGATCGAAAAGCTGGTGCCGCAGCCGCACGATGCGGTGGCATTCGGATTGACGACGCGGAACGAGGCGCCGATCAAATCGTCGACGAAATCGACTTCCGAGCCGGCCAAAAACGGCACCGAGGCAGGGTCCACCAGCACGACCGCGCTGTCGCGCTCGATCACCAGATCGTCCTCGGCTTGCGCATGCTCGACATCGAACTTGTACTGAAACCCCGAGCAGCCGCCACCCTCGACCGAGATGCGCAGTTTCGCGCCTTCGCCCTCTTTGCTGAGGATTTGCCCGATGCGGCGGGCGGCACGTTCGCTGACGGTGATGGCAGCAGTCATGACTGGTCTCCGGTGGGCGTCATAGCCAATTCATTTGGTATCCCGCAGCCAGCATAGTTAAGTGCACAAGCCTGCGGAATCAATTGGATAAGGATCAATACACCGTGTCGGTCGGAATGGCTGCTCCCCGTTCGATCTATGCCTGCGATCCCGACCGCAGCCGCGGGCGGCTGTTCGCGGAGCCGCCGAGCCGGACCCGCAGCCCGTTCCGGCGCGATTGCGACCGGGTGATCCACTCCACTGCCTTCCGTCGCCTCAAGCACAAAACCCAGGTTTTCGTGTTCCACGAGGGCGATCATTACCGCACCCGGCTGACCCATTCGCTGGAGGTGGCGCAGATCGCCCGTGCGCTGGCGCGGCAACTCGGGCTCGACGAGGATCTGACGGAAACGCTGGCGCTGGCGCATGATCTCGGCCATCCGCCGTTCGGCCATGCCGGCGAGCGGGCGCTGGATGCCTGCCTAAAGGTCCATGGCGGCTTCGATCACAACGCCCAGACACTCCGCGTCGTCACCTCGCTGGAGCATCGTTATCCCGAATTCGACGGGCTCAATCTCACCTGGGAATCGCTGGAGGGCATCGTCAAGCACAACGGTCCTCTCCGGTCACATCAGGGGTCACCGATCGAACGCTACCGCGACCGGGGGATTCCGGTCGGAATTTCCGATTATGACGGCAAATATGACCTCGAATTGTCGAGCTTTGCCTCGCTGGAGGCCCAGGTCGCCGCGATCGCCGACGACATCGCCTATGATGCCCACGACATCGACGATGGCCTGCGCGCCGGTTTGTTCACCGTCGACGACCTCAGCATCATGCCGCTGACCGCGGCGATGATCGCCGAAATCGACGAGGCTTATCCCGCGCTCGACGACATCAGGCGTGGGGCGGAACTGGTGCGCGAACTGATTTCCTATCTGATCGGCGCGGTGTTTGCGGAGTCGCTCCGGCGGCTGGAAGCCGCCAAGCCCAAATCGGTCGATGCAGTCCGCAACCATGGCGACGTGCTGATTGCGTTCCCTGCCGGCGTCTCGCAGCAGGAGGCCGAGATCAAATCGTTCCTGAAGCAGCGGATGTACCGGCATGAGCGGGTGATGCGGGTGATGGGCGAGGCCGAACAGATCCTGTTCGACCTGTTCGCGCGTTATCAGAACGCGCCTTCCGATCTGCCGGCCGAATGGCTGCCGCCCGAAGGCACGGATACCGAGGGCGAGCGGGCGCGGCGGATCGGCAATTTCATCGCCGGAATGACCGACCGTTTTGCCATCACCGAGCATCAAAGGCTTTTTGACTCGACCCCGGATTTGCGTTAGGCGGCGGCCTGAAGCCGCGAGGCGCGGCGCGATCCCCCAGGTCACATCAGCCCATGGCCAATCAAGCTTCCCATCCGCATCTGTTCGCCGAGGTGCTGGCGCGCGTGCATGCGGTTTGCGGCGTGCTGGCAGCGGAAGGCGGATGGCCCGCCGGCATCGATCTGTCGCGCGTGGTGGTCGAGCCGCCGCGCGATGCCGCCCATGGCGACATGGCGACCAACGCCGCGATGGTGCTCGCCAAGGAGGCCAAGACAAAACCGCGCGATCTCGCCGAGGCGATCGCGGCGAAATTGCGCGCCGACGGTCTGATCGCCGCCGTCGATGTCGCCGGTCCCGGCTTCATCAACCTGACCCTGAAGCCGAAGGTCTGGTCGGACGCGTTGCGCACGGTGCTGCGCGAGGGCGACGCCTACGGGAAAAGCGCTGTCGGCGCGGTCGAGAAGGTCAATGTCGAATATGTCTCGGCCAACCCGACGGGGCCGATGCATGTCGGTCACTGCCGCGGCGCGGTGTTCGGGGACGCGCTGGCAAGCCTGCTGAAATTCGCAGGCTACGACGTGACGCGCGAATATTACATCAACGACGCCGGCGCGCAGGTCGACGTGCTCGCGCGCTCGGCCTTCCTGCGCTACCGCGAGGCGCTCGGCGAGGATATCGGCGAAATCCCCGAAGGGCTCTATCCCGGCGATTACCTGAAGCCGGTAGGGCAGGCGCTGGCAGCCGAATACGGCGACAGGCTCAAGTCGATGCCGGAAACGGCGTGGCTGCCGCCGGTGCGCGGCAAGGCCATCGCGATGATGATGGACATGATCAAGGACGATCTGGCCGCGCTCAATATCGAGCACGACGTTTTCTTCTCGGAGCGATCGCTGATCGAAAGCGGCAACAATCGCGTCGCCGAAACGATCGATTTCCTCCGCGCCAAGGGCGACGTCTATCAGGGCCGGCTGCCGCCGCCGAAGGGCGAGCTGGTCGAGGATGAGGATTACGAAGACCGCGAGCAGACGCTGTTCCGGGCCACCGCCTATGGCGACGACGTCGACCGCCCGCTGCTGAAATCCGACGGCAGCTATACCTATTTCGCGTCCGACATCGCCTATCACAAGGACAAGTTCGACCGCGGCTTTCATAACCTGGTCGACGTCTGGGGGGCCGACCATGGCGGCTATATCAAGCGCATGCGGGCCGCCATCAAGGCGGTGACCTCGGGCAGCGCCATCCTGGACGTGAAGATCGTGCAGCTCGTGCGGCTGTTGCGGGGCGGCGAGCCGGTGAAAATGTCGAAACGCTCCGGCGATTTCGTCACCCTGCGCGAGGTGGTCGACGAGGTCGGCAGGGATGCCGTCCGCTTCATGATGCTCTACCGGAAGAACGACGCGGTGCTGGATTTCGATCTCGCCAAGGTGATCGAGCAGTCTCGGGAAAACCCGGTGTTCTATGTCCAGTACGGACATGCCCGCGGCCATTCGGTGTTCCGCAATGCCCGGGAGGTGGTCACGGAGCTGCCGGAGGAGGCCCGTGCGCGGGCGGCCTTCCTCGGGGAGGCGGCGGTGGAGCGTTTGACCGACCCCTCGGAATTGGACCTGCTGCGACGATTGGCGCTCTATCCCCGGATGATCGAGGCGGCCGCGGTCGCGCATGAGCCGCACCGAATCGCTTTTTATCTGTATGATCTCGCCAGCGAATTTCACGCGCTGTGGACGAGGGGGCGCGATTTGCCCTATTTACGCTTCATTATCAATAATGATGCAGAGATCACAAAGGCGCGGCTGGCTTTGGTTCAGGGCGTCGTTTCGGTTCTGGCGTCGGGCTTGGGCGTTCTGGGTGTTCAGGCACCCGACGAGATGCGATAGTTCAGAGCATCTGGCACGGGCCGGTTCGTCAGTCATAGGGGGTTGGCGGCTTTCCCGAAGGGGCACGCATCATCACGATGGCGGATCGATATCAGGATAGACCCTTTCCCGACGATGGCGACTATGACGGCGCCGGCGATCAGTCGGGTGCGGGAAGAGGCGAGGGCGATCCTTTGGCCGAACTCGCCCGTCTGATCGGCCAGACCGATCCCTTCGGCACCATGGGCCGTGCCAATGCCAAGATACCGCCGGGTGCGACCCCGCGCGATCGATATCCGAGCCCGGCAGAGCCGGATGAGGCACCTCCCGCCGGTCCGCCGTCCTGGATGCAGCGCGCTAGCAGGCAGGAAGTCCCCGAGCAGGATGAGCCGCCGGAATACCCGAGCGCGGTGCATCCGCTGCAGCGTTACGCCCGTGCCGCGCCCGAGCCGGATTATCGGGAGGAGCCGCAATACGCCGACGAACCCGACCCGTCGCGCTACGATGACGCGCTGTACGGCCAGATCGACGACGGCAGCCAGCAATCCCGGCATGATCCGGCCTATGCGGATGAAGAGGCCTACGCCTATCAGGATGACTACGACGAAGCCACCGAGGAACAGGTCCCGAAGCGCCGCGGCGGCATGGCCACCGTGGTCGTGGTTCTGGCGCTGGCGGTGCTCGGGACCGGCGCGGCGTTTGCGTACCGCACCTATGTTGGGTCGCCGCGCAGCGGCGAGCCTCCGGTGATCAAGGCCGATACCAGCCCGATCAAGATCGTACCGGCGCCATCCGACGGGTCCGGCAAGGTGCCGGACCGCATGAACGCGGGCGATGGCACTGAGAAGATTGTTCCACGCGAAGAAGCCCCGGTCGACGTCAATGCCAAGGCCGGCCCGCGCGTGGTGCTGGCGCCGATGAACCCGAACGGCACTCTGCCGCCGGTCGCGAGCGTCGCTTCCGGCCCACCTCCGACTGCCAATAACGGCACGATGCCGGACATCGTGCCGCGAAATGTCAAAATCGTGGCCGTGCATGCCGACCAGCCCGACAGCGCGGCGATGCCAGTTGCTGCGGCACCGGCGCCGGCTCCGGCCGCAAAACCCGCGCCGGCGGCGCGAACAACGGCAGCTCCAGCCACGCGAAGCCCGCCGGCGGCAGCCAATGCCAGCGCCAACGCCCCGCTTTCCCTGGCGCCGCAGGCCAGTCAGCCGACGCCACCTGCGGAACCGCGGACCCGGGTCGCTGCCACCAATCCGGCACAGACCGAACCGAGCGCCGCTGCGTCCGGCGGCGGATACATGGTTTCAGTTTCCTCGCAGCTGAACGAGGCCGCCGCCCAGGCTTCCTACAAGGCGTTGCAGGGCAAGTACCCGGCGGTGCTGGGAGCGCACGAGGCGGTGATCAAGCGGGCCGACGCGGGCGAGAAGGGTGTGCGCTACCGCGCCATGGTCGGCCCCTTCGGCTCTTCCGAGGAAGCCCACCAGTTGTGCAGCAGCTTGCAGTCCGCCGGCGGCCAGTGCTGGGTCCAAAGGAATTAACGGCCGTTTCCTTGACCCTCGGGCCAACGGTGAGCTAATCGGCCGCATGAGCAACCGCCGCGCCTTCATCACGGGCATCTCGGGCCCGGCCCTGACTGCCGAGGAGCGCGAATTCGTTCGCGACTTCAGGCCCTGGGGCTTCATCCTGTTCAAGCGCAATGCTGAGAACCCGGCTCAAGTCGTTCGCCTGGTTGATGAATTGCGCGAGACTGTCGGCGATTCCGACGCCCCGGTCCTGATCGACCAGGAAGGCGGACGAGTGCAGCGGCTGCGGCCGCCGCACTGGCCGCTCTACCCATCCGGCGCAGCGCTGGGCGCCCTTTACGACCTCGACCATCCGCTCGGGCTTTCCGCAGCAAGGCTGAGCGCGCGGCTGATCGCAGCCGACCTCAGCGATCTCGGTGTGACCGTGGACTGCCTGCCACTGGCGGACGTGCCGATTGTCGGCGCCGACGATGTGATCGGCGATCGGGCCTATGGCAACGATCCGGACAAGGTCGCGGCGATTGCCCGTGCCGTGACCGAAGGGCTCCAACAGGGCGGCGTTTTGCCGGTGCTCAAGCACATTCCGGGACACGGGCGGGCTACCGCGGACAGTCATTTGAGCCTTCCCCGGGTTGAAAACTCCAGAACTGAGCTGGAACGAACCGATTTTGCGGCATTTCGACCGCTAGCGGACCTGCCGATGGCCATGACCGCACATGTTGTGTTTAGCGCGCTCGACCCCGCCCAACCGGCCACGACTTCTGCGACAATCATCCGCGAAGTGATTCGCGGCGTAATCGGGTTCCAGGGTTTGTTGATGAGTGATGATGTGTCGATGAACGCGCTGGCGGGGTCGCTCGCCGAGCGCACCCGGGCCATCGTCGGCGCAGGCTGCGACATGGTGCTGTATTGCAACGGCAAGTTCGACGAAATGCGTGAGGTCGCGCGCGAGACCCCGGAATTGTCGGGCAAGGCGCTGCAGCGCGCCCAACAGGCGCTGGCCTCCCGCAAGGCGCCGCTGCCCTTCGACCGGGTCGGGGCACGGGCTGAACTCGATGCGTTGATGGCAAGGACGGCGGGCGCATGAGCGCGGAGATCTTATCATTCGAGACCGGCCGGCCGGCTGAGCTCTCCGACGACGAGCCCTCGCTGGTCGTCGATGTCGAGGGCTATGAGGGGCCGCTCGACCTGTTGCTGGCGCTGGCGCGGCAGCAGAAAGTCGATCTCGCGAAAATTTCCATTCTGGCGCTCGCCAACCAATATCTCGTGTTCATCGAGGCGGCGCGAAAAATCAGGCTGGAGCTTGCCGCCGATTATCTCGTGATGGCGGCTTGGCTGGCGTTCCTGAAGTCGCGCCTGCTGTTGCCGGAAGCGCCGAGCGCGGACGGCCCGAGCGCGGAGGAAATGGCGACCGCGCTTGCCAACCGGCTGCGTCGGCTGGAGGCGATCCGCGAAGCGTCGAACCGGCTGATGAATCGCCCGCAATTGCAGCGCGATATCTTTCCGCGCGGCGATCCCGAAACCATCGCTGAAATCCGGCACGCGAAATTCACCGCCACTTTGTTCGACCTGCTCACCGCCTACGCCGCCCAGCGCCAGCAACGGGTGCTTGCCACGGTGCATCTGGCCAGGCGCACGGTGTGGTCGCTGACCGAAGCGCGCGCCTCACTCGAGCGCCTCGTTGGGATGGCCCAGGACTGGAGCCGGCTGGACGAATATTTGATCAATTACGTCGTCGATCCCTCGCAAAAGGCCACGGTTTTTGCATCGAGCTTTGCCGCGGCGCTGGAATTGGTGAGGGAAGGCGCAATGGACCTGCACCAGAAAGAGGCGTTCGCGCCGCTGTATTTTCGAAAGCGTCCGCCGCAATCAGTCTCCGACGCGATGACCGCGCCGGATTCTCGCGGCGAGTAAGTGGAAGAGGGAGACCTAGCCATGGCAAGCCTGGCGGAAAAGCGCAAAGCCGATGTCGAGGAAACTTCGACCGATGCGCAGGCGCGGCCGGAGGAACTCCGGCTCCTGGAAGCGCTGCTGTTCGCCTCGACCGAACCGCTCGATCAGGCGACGCTGGCCAAGCGGATGCCTGACGGCGTCGACATCAAGGTGGCGCTGGCGCAATTGCAGGCCGACTACGCCTCGCGCGGCGTCAATCTGGTTCGCATCGCCAACAAGTGGACCTTCCGCACCGCGGGCGATCTGTCGTGGCTGATGACGCGCGAGAGCACCGAGACGCGGCGGCTGTCACGCGCGGCGATCGAGATGCTCGCGATCATCGCCTATCACCAGCCGGTCACCCGCGCCGAGATCGAGGAAATCCGCGGCGTGATCACCTCCAAGGGAACACTCGATGTGCTCCTCGAAACCGGCTGGATTCGCCCGCGCGGCCGCCGCAAGACGCCGGGGCGTCCGCTGACTTTTGGAACCACGGAAGCCTTCCTGTCGCAATTCAGTCTCGAAGCACTTACCGACCTGCCGGGTCTGGAAGAGCTGAAGGGGACAGGGCTTCTGGACTCGCGGCTGCCGTCCGGCTTCAGCGTGCCGACGCCGTCGGACGATCCCGCGCTGCGCGATGATGAGGATCCGCTCGATATCGGCGATCTGGAACTGGCGCTGGCGCCCGCCGTGGAGCCGGAAAACGGGGATGGCGCCTGATTCCCGTCCGGTGGCGGTGATCCGCGACGCGCCGCCCATGCCTATTAACAATAGCGGCAATGGGTCGCGCTAACACGGATTTGACGCGGCCTAAGTCCTTGTTTTTGACGCCTCCCGAGCCTACTTTCCGCCTAGGATTAGGCCGGTCGCCGGCCTCGCTTGTTTGGAGGGTTGCAGGATGGGTTCGCTTAGCATTTGGCACTGGATCGTCGTGATCGCAGTCGTCCTGCTGTTGTTCGGTCGTGGCAAGATCTCGGACCTGATGGGCGATGTCGCGCAGGGCATCAAGGCCTTCAAGAAGGGCATGCAGGACGATGAGAAGCCCGCGGAAAAGCCCGAGCCGGTGAAGACGATCGACCACAACGCCGCGCCTGCTGAGACGGCGCGGACGGATGTCGGCAGCAAGGTTGTCTGAACATCCAGAGCTTGCGGCACACCGCCGCGAGACCGGTTGGGGAGACGCGGGCGGCCCAAATCTTGTTCGGCAAGTATTGGGGTGAAATCGCCTCGCGTGAGCGGAATTATTCATGTTCGACATCGGGTGGAGTGAATTCCTTCTCATCGCGGTTGTCGCGCTGGTCGCGATTGGCCCGAAAGAGCTGCCCGGCGTGTTGCGGATGGTGGGCCAATGGATGGGCAAGGCGCGCAAGATGGCCGCCGAATTCCAGGGCCAGTTCCAGGAGGCCATGCGCGAGGCCGAAATGGCCGACCTCAAAAAGAGTTTTGACGAGGTCAAGGAAGCCGCATCCGGCTTCACGTCAGGCAATCTCATGACCTCGCTGGAGCGGGACTTCGGCAAAGCGCTCGACATCGATGGCATCGACAAACCGGCGGTAGCCGCCGTCGAAACCCCTGCGGTCGAAGCGCCCGCGACGTCGAATGGCGATGCGGCGATCAGTGCAACGCCGGAAGCACCGATCCCCGAGACCTTCAGCGAAGCCGACGCACAGGCGCTGGCTTCGCAGCCGCTGGCGATTACGCAGGAAGTCCACGGCCCAGACACACCGCAGGACACCGCGCCCGCAACGCCCGACGTTGCAAGGGACGCCAAAGCGTCATGAGCGCCGAAGACATCGAGGCCAGCAAAGCGCCGCTGATGGACCATTTGATCGAGCTGCGTTCGCGGCTGATCAAGGCGCTGCTCGGCTTCGGCATAGCCTTCATCTTCTGCTTCTTCTTCGCCAAGCAGATCTACAACGTGCTGGTATGGCCGTTCGTTTGGGTGGCCGGGGCGGAGAACTCCAAGTTCATCTACACGGCGTTGCTGGAATATTTCATCACCCAGCTGAAGCTCGCACTGTTCGGCGCCGGCTTCATCTCGTTTCCGATCGTCGCGACCCAGATTTACAAGTTCGTGGCCCCCGGCCTCTACAAGCACGAGCGCGGCGCGTTTCTGCCCTATTTGATCGCCACCCCGGTGTTTTTCGTGCTCGGCTCGATGCTGGTCTATTTCGTGGTGCTGCCGATGCTGGTGCGCTTCTCGCTCGGCATGCAGCAGATGGGCGGCCCCGAAACCGCGCAAATCCAATTGTTGCCGAAGGTCGGCGAATATCTGTCGCTGATGATGTCGCTGATCTTCGCGTTCGGCATCGCTTTCCAGCTGCCGGTGATCCTGACGTTATTGGGACGGATCGGCATCATCACCTCGAAACAGCTGCGCGACAAGCGCCGCTATTTTATCGTGGTCGCCTTCATCATCGCCGCCGTCCTCACCCCGCCCGACGTGCTGAGCCAGTCCTCGCTCGCGATCCCCCTGTTGTTGCTGTACGAGGGCTCGATCATCGCCGTGCGCATGGTGGAGAAGAGAGCCGCGGCGGCGACGGCCGCCACCGCCCCGCCATCCGCGACCCCGCCGCCGCCCGATCCGAAGCCGGCGGAGTAGGGTGGCTCACCGGTATTTCTCCTATCATTGCGTGACACTGTCTATGATTCGTCATGCCCGGGCTTGACCCGGGCATCCACGACTTGATCTAACGCAGCAAAGACGTGGATGGCCGGGATTCCGCCGTAAGACGCGCTTCGCGCTTTTGCCCGGCCATGACGCAGGAATATTGTCATGCACGACATCAAGTGGATTCGCGAAAACCCTGATGCTTTCGACGCCGGCCTGAAGCGGCGCGGGCTGCAGCCGTTGTCCGCCTCGCTGCTTTCGATCGACGAGAAGCGCCGTGCGGCGATCCTGAAGTCGGAGCAGGCCCAGGCGCGGCGCAACGCGGCGTCGAAGGAAATCGGCGACGCCAAGAAGGCCAGGGACGACGCGCGCGCCGCGGCGCTGATGGCCGAGGTCGGCGAGCTCAAGACGACCATGCCCGAGCTCGAATTGGCGGCGAAGGCGGCAGACGGGGAACTGGCCAAGGAACTCGCAGCGATTCCGAATCTGCCGCTCGACGAAGTCCCGGATGGCGTGGACGAGCACGGCAATGTGGTGCGGCATCATTTTGGCGTGGCGCGCAACTATGGTTTCGCGCCAAAACCGCATGATGATCTCGGCGCAGCGCTCGGCCTGATGGATTTCGAGGCGGCGGCGAAGCTTTCAGGCGCGCGTTTCGTGGTGCTGAAGAAGGGGCTCGCACGGTTGGAACGCGCGATCGGCCAGTTCATGCTCGATTTGCACACCAATGAACACGGTTACGCCGAGATCAATCCGCCGCTGCTCGTGCGCGACGACGTGATGTTCGGCACGGGACAACTGCCGAAATTCGAGGACGACCAGTTCTGGGCCATCAAGGGCGAGTTGCTGGCGACAGCCGGTGGTAATTTGCGAACTGAGCGTCTCGGTCTCATCCCCACCGCCGAAGTGCCCCTGACAAATCTCGTCCGCGAATCCATCCTCGACGAAAAAGAGCTGCCGATGCGGCTCACCGCGCTGACGCCGTGCTTTCGTGCCGAAGCCGGCGCCGCTGGGCGCGATACCCGCGGCATGATCCGCCAGCATCAATTCATCAAGGTCGAACTGGTCTCGATCACCACGCCGGAAGAAAGCCGCGACGAGCACGAGCGGATGCTGGCCTGCGCCGAGGAAGTGCTGCGGCAGCTCGATCTGCATTACCGGGTGATGACGCTTTGCGCCGGCGACATGGGTTTTTCGGCGCAAAAGACCTATGACATCGAGGTCTGGATGCCGGGCCAGGGCGAGGGCGGCGCTTACAGGGAAATCTCGAGCTGCTCGGTCTGCGGCGATTTCCAGGCCCGGCGCATGGACGCCCGTTACCGCGGGCCCGACGGCAAGCCGCGCTTCGTGCACACGCTGAACGGCTCCGGCACCGCCGTCGGCCGCGCCCTGATCGCCGTGATGGAGACTTACCAGCAGCAGGGCGGTTCGATCGCCGTGCCCGACGTGCTGCAGCCCTATATGGGCGGCATGAAAGTGATCGAGCACGACCGGTAGCGTGCGATTTCTCTCGTCTGTGTCGCCTTCGATATTGCGAAGGCGGCACACCCCGGTATCTTCGCGTTCTGCGTGCGGCGAGAGCCGCCTTGAAAGCGAACACACCGATGGCCCTGCATCGCGACATCTATTGGGTGGGCAGACAATGGGCGGTCACCGGTTTTGGCGTCCAGGCCTGCAACCAGAAGCAGAAGGGCCAGTTCGACATCGAGGGGGCGCGGCTGTGGGAGGACGGCGTGCTGGAACGCCTGCGCACCGAGTCATGGCTCAATATCGAGGATTTCGAGCGGGCGCTTGAGGTGGCCCGCAAATATTATCCGGAACCGCCCCGAAAAGCCCCGCGGCCTCGCGCGCAAAAGGTTGCGGGACCGAAGGAGCCCGGCTTGAACAAGACCGCCATCAAGGAAACTCCAAAGCGGGAGAAAGCGGTCGAGTCGCCGAAGCCTGCGGCGCCGAAGTTCGCCATGCGCATCGAAGGCTGGCCGGCAAAATTCGTCCGCCCATGGCGTATCCGCATTCGAGGGTGATCGCGACGGTTGGAAGATAGGCCGCAATTTAATTGCAATATCCTGGGTTGCCGGTGCGTTCATTCACCCTTTGGGTGAAGTTTCTCAAACTGAGCAATCTTGAACAGGGCATCGGTTACCGAACGGGTCATTATCCGCGTGTCGGCGCGAATGAGTTTTCAAGCACGGCCCAATCGGCGCGATGGATCATGCCAGAATTCAAGCCAGTCTCCTCAGTGGTCGTCGCCGCAATCGAGCGGCCCGGCTGCACGAAGTGCGGGCAGCATCGCATGTTGTTGTCGAAACTCGAGCAGGGTGCATCCGGCTTCGGCAGTCGTACGTTCGAGTGCCAGAAATGCGGTCATATCCGCACCGCGACGGTATCTGATGACCCCATGAGCTCCGGGGCACTTGGCTGGCTCGCGAGTGAGCTGCGGCCGCCGACCTGAAGCCGGCTCGGTCACCGCAACTAGCCAATCCTCCCATTTTGAATGGGTTCACGGATTTGTGTCGCTTACCCGACATAGAAGGATTATAGTGGATCTGTCGCCGGGGAGTCCGCAGGATTCAACCGGCGGGTGAGCGCTCCTGTTGGACGATGGAGCAACACCATGCCCAATGCGCCTGAAATTGAGCTGAAGGGCATCTTTGATCCCAGGGCCTTTTTGCGCCGGATCGACAGCGGCAGAACGATCGAGCGTTACGCCAAGAACCAGAAGATTTTCGGCCAAGGCGACATCGCCAGCAGCGTCTACTTCATCCAGAAGGGCAAGGTGAAGATCACGGTGTTGTCCGAGCTCGGCAAGGAAGCGGTGGTCGGTATCTTTACCGCCGGACAGTTCTTCGGCGAAGGATGTCTCGAGGGAGCGGAGCTTCGCACCTCAACCAGCCAGGCCATGGAAGAGTGCCTGATCACCGAGATTGCCAAATCCGCAATGCTGACGGTGCTCGCCAGGGAGCCGAAGTTTTCTGCATTCTTCATCGGCCATCTCTTGTCCCGCAACAGCCGGATCGAGGACGATTTGATCGATCAGCTGTTCAATTCCAGCGAGAGACGGCTGGCGCGGCTATTGCTGCTGCTTGCGGATTTCGGCAAGGAAGGCAACGCCGCGCCGGTCGACATCAGCCTCAGTCAGGAGACGCTGGCGGAAATGATCGGCACCACCCGGTCGCGGGTCAGCTTCTTCATGAACAGGTTCCGGAAAAAGGGACTGATCGATTACAACGGCAAGATACAGGTGCACCGTTCGCTGCTGGATGCCGTGCTGCGCGAAAAGCCGGGGATCGACGAAGAGGATTGAACGCGCCTTCGCAGTCAGTAGTTGTGTTCCGGGGCCGGATAGTTGAACCGGTAGATTCGCGAGCCGCGGCGAAGGTAATCCTCATAACCGGTAACGCCGGGCGGGACGCTCTCGAAACCGCCGCCGCGGGATTTTCGCCGGGCCGGCACACAATCCCCGTGCGCGCGGATCATACCGCGTCCGCAAGAGCTTGGCTGTGCCGGCTCCTGCTTTTGCTCGCCCGGCTCTGCGGGTTTGCTCTTTTGCTCGGGCCCAGAAACGGGATGATCGGTGGTATCGGTCACGCAGCTGCCATTGACGTTACGATAGGGCGCCGCGCATTCACACAAATAATTCACCCAATCCGCATGGACATCGCGGCAGACGCATTTGGCTTCGAAGCAATCGATGGCGACCGCCGATGATTTCGGGCAGGAGCCGTCCCTGCGTTTCACCCCGGGGTCACAAAACGTCGGATCCGGCACGCAGTGCAGGCCGGTGCTGGCGGTACCGGGATCGGCTTCATCCGGGATGTAACCGGTCCTGCAGGTGAATCCGAAATTCCGGTCGGCGCTGGCGACGCATTTTCCGTCCTTCAGATAGGTATGTTCCGCGCATCGCTTCGGCACGCATTTGCCGCCGACCAGTTCGAGCCCATAGTCCTCGCCGGACATCGTGACCCGCCCATTGCAAAAACACGTTCCGGCAACGGTCATTTCGCCGCCCTGGCAATTCGGCGCGTCGGTTTTGACGCAGGTCCCGCCCGCGCCCGCATTGTTGTTGGTGGACATCAGCCGATAACCGGCCGGGCAGGCGCAGTTGCCCTCGATCAAGGTGCCGCCGTCACATACGACGTTGTCGCTGGCCTTGCGAAGCGGCTTGACCTCGGCCTGGCAATTTCCGCTTGCCGAATCCAGATGGGTATCGGCAGGGCACACGCATTGCCCCGAGGCGTCGCTGCTGCCGCCGACGCAGCGAGCGGGAAGCGGAGGCGGAGTAGAAACGGCCGGAGCGGGCGGACTGGCATCGGCCGGCGCCGGCGTCGATTTGGCGACGCAGGTACCGTTCTTGAATTCCTGCCAGGGAAAGCACTTGCCCTCATCGGGGACACAGACGCCGTCCTTCAGCACCTCACCCACATGGCATGAGGGTTGGTCGGCCTGGTCCGATTGCGCCATCGCGGGGGCAGCAATGAAAAGAAACCAGCCAATCGAAATCGCGGCTGCGGCTGAAAAGCGGGTCATCATCAACCCTTCGCCATCCCAAATGAAAATCGAAAATAATCGGAACAGGTTCGGCTTCGCAATATCCGCGACGGTTGTCATTTAGTCGATCGCCTCGCAGTGCGGCAAGACACGACGGCGCGAGGAGTTTTGGCCGGTTTGGCCGGGTTTGCCTCGACCGCGCCAGCGGGATAAAGACGGGCGCGTCGAAATCCGTGGAATCGATCGAAAAGGGCGTTTGGAGGGATGCGAATTCTCTGCACCAATGACGACGGCATCCATGCCCCGGGCCTGAAGGTAGTCGAGGAGATTGCGCGCGCACTGTCTGATGATGTCTGGGTGGTGGCGCCGGAGCTCGACCAGTCCGGCGTCTCGCATTCGCTGTCGCTGAACGATCCGTTGCGCCTGCGCGAGGTCGGCCCGCGTCATTTCGCCGTGCGCGGCACGCCGACCGACTGCGTCATCATGGGCGCGCGCCATATCCTCGGTGAGACCATGCCGGATCTGGTGCTGTCCGGCGTCAACAAGGGCCGCAACGTCGCCGAGGACGTGGTCTATTCCGGCACCATCGCGGGCGCCCTGGAAGGCACCATTTTGGGAATTCCCTCCTTCGCGCTGTCGCAGGAATTTTCCGTGGAGACCCGTAACGCGCCGCTCTGGGAGACATCGCTGAAATTCGGTCCCGCAATCCTGCGCAAGGTGCTCGACGCAGGCGTGCCCAAGAACACCGTGATCAATGTCAACTTTCCCGCGCGCTCTCCCGACGACGTCAAGGGCGTGCGCGTGACGCGGCAGGGCAAGCGCAATCTCGGCTTTCTGAAAGTCGACCAGCGTCGCGACGGCCGTGGCAATCCCTACTTCTGGATCGGGTTCGAACGGCTGGCGCAGGCCGATGTGCCGGCCGAGGGGACCGATCTCTGGGCGCTGGCGCAGGGCTATGTTTCGGTGACGCCATTGCGGCTCGACCGCACCGACGATGAGTTTTCGCAGGCGCTGACGGCGACGCTGAAGTGACGCGGTAAGCGTCAGTCCCGGCGGGGAATCGGCCGTGCGGCGATTTAGACCGTCGCGCTCCGCATCGCGCTGTCGATCGCCTTCGCCAGCGTCTCGAGCTGGAAGGGCTTTTGCAACGCAGGACGGTCGCGGTATTCTTCCGGCAGGCCCGAGGAGCCATAACCGGTCGCGAAGATGAAGGGGCGCTTGCGCGCGCTGATCAATTCGGCGACCGGGGAGATCACCTTGCCGTTGACGTTGACGTCGAGAATGGCGAGGTCGAACTCGGTGCATTGCACCAGCCGGATCGCCTCGTTGATCTCGCCGGCTTCCGCGGCGACGACGTAGCCGAGTTCTTCCAGCATGTCGGCGACCATCATCCTGATCATGACCTCGTCCTCGACGAGGAAAACAGAACCCCGCGGCATCCGCGTCGCAGTCATGATGATGTCCTTGCCCGTCCCAACAGAGCCAAGTTCGCAAATAACCCCATCTGGCGCAATGTCAACGCGCATCAATGCGTCACCCGCGCCCATTGCGGGTCGGGAACAGGATTGATTGCCCAACGGCTTAACGCCAAGCTGTCGGTCCGGTTCCGCCTTGGGAACATCGATTTGAAGGACACTGGACGGCCCCGGCAAGCGAGTTTACGAGATCAAGATGCCCGCGAGCCAGAATCCGCCGGAAAAGATGATGTTTCAGCTGACCCTGCGGCGGCGCGGGATCAGCGATCAGGCGGTGCTGCGCGCCATGGAAGAGGTGCCGCGCGAGCTGTTCGTCGAGCCCGCCGACCGTGGCGATGCTTACCGTGATTCGGCACTCGGCATCGCCTGCGGCCAGACCATCAGCCAGCCCTTCGTGGTGGCCTACATGACCGAGCAGCTGCAGCCGCAGAAGCATCATCGTGTGCTCGAGATCGGCACCGGGTCGGGCTACCAGGCCGCGATCCTGTCGCGGCTGTGCAGCCAGGTTCTGACGATCGAGCGTTATCGGACACTGGCCGACAGTGCCCGCACCCGGCTCCGCAAGCTCGGCTGCGGCAATGTCGAGGTGATGCTGGGGGATGGTTTCGACGTCCCGGAAGTCGCCGGCCAGTTCGATCGAATCATCGTCACCGCGGCGATGGAAGAGATACCCGAGGCGCTGCTGCAGCGGCTCGAGCCCGGCGGCGTCCTGATCGCGCCGGTCGGGCCGCACCACGGCACCCAGACCCTGGTCCGCGTCCTCAGGACCGAGGCCGGGTTCGACCACAAGGAGCTGGTCGACGTGCGCTTCGTGCCGGCGCTGCCCGGCATTGCCCGCGAGCTGTAGAACTCCGGTATCGGCTTTGCCGCCAACACCTTATTCGCAGGGTTAAGCGGTTGTTTACTGGGGAGGTGTTAACTCAAATCAGTATTTTGTTGCGTACGAGTGAGTAACCATGTCCCGTGCCGTCGAGTTGCTTTACTCGCGCCGCCTACCGCAGATCGCGGCGCTGGCGCTGATCGCGTTCGGTTTCGCCGGTTGCAGCGGCGACATGTCGACCAGGCTCTCCAATCCCTTTGGTTATCAGCCTGAAGCGACCGGCTCGGTACCGGCTCCCGCCGTCGAGCGGCGCGAATTGCCACAGTATTCCCGCCCGCAAGCCCAATATCAGTCACAAGCCCTGCCGCCACCGATATCTGCGCCGCAGTCCTATCCGACGGCAAGCGGCGGCGTGTCCGGAGGCGGGCGTGGACTGGCCTCGTACGCGCCGCCGGCGCATCCGCTGGAGACCACCGGCAGCGTCGCGCCCCGTACGGTGGCGGCGACCCACAGCCCTGCCCAGGCCGGCACCACCATTATCGTTGGCACCAGTGACACTCTCGATGGCTTGGCGCAGCGCTACAATGTGACGCCGGCCGCGATCCTGCAGGCCAATGGGTACAAGGGGCCGCGGACACTATCGCCGGGCCAGCAATTGATTATCCCGCATTCGGCCGCAGCGGTTGCCGCGGCGCCCGCCTTGGCCGCGCCGGCAAGCAAACCCGTGCTGGCCGTCAGCGCCGCGCCGCCGTCGTTTCATTTCGTCAACCGCGGCGACACCTTGCTGAGCATCGCGCACCATAATCATGTGCCGGTCGCCGAACTCGCGCGCGCCAACAATCTGGATCCGCAGGCCAAACTGAAGCTCGGCGCCAAGCTCACCGTACCGGGCGCCAAGACCGCAGCAGCGGCGCCTACGGCGCAACCCATGGCAGTCGCCGCCGCCCAGCCGGTGCCGGCGACGCCTGCCACCAAAATGACCGTTGCGACCGTCGCCCCCCAGCAGACGGCGCGGCTCGCCCAGGCCACGACAAAGATCGAAGACATTCCCGCCGAGGCGCCGGTCAAGCCGGCTGAAGCGACCGGCGCGCTGCCGACCTTCCGGTGGCCGGCGCGCGGCAAGGTGATCACCGCCTACGGCGCCAAGGCCAACGGCAAGGTCAATGACGGCATCAATCTCGCGGTGCCCGAGGGCACCCCGATCAAGGCGGCGGAGGACGGCGTCGTCGCCTATTCCGGAAATGAACTGAAAGGTTATGGCAATCTGGTTCTGGTTCGGCACGCCAACGGCTACGTCACCGCATATGCCCATGCGAGTGAGCTGTTGGTGAAGCGCGGGGATACCATCAAGCGTGGCCAGGTCATTGCCAAATCGGGTCAGTCGGGCGAGGTGGGGTCGCCGCAGCTCCACTTCGAGATCCGCAAAGGATCTACGCCGGTTGACCCGCTTCAATTCCTCAACGGGGCGTGAGACTTCGGTGTCCCGGACGCGGTGCAGCGTTTTTCACGCTGCTCCGCAGAGCCGGGACCCACCGCAGCGACGCGTGAGGTGTGGACCTCGGCTCTGCAGCGCATCGCCGGGGTCGCGCTACGCGCGATCCCGAGAGCGCTGCGCTGCGTCCGGGGAACGCTCGACAGCTACTTCCCGCTCAACCTCACGCCCAGCCGTCCCGCCAGTTCCTGGGTGAACTGCCAGGCGACGCGGCCCGAGCGTGAACCACGCGTGGTCGACCATTCCAGCGCTTCGCGCTCGAGTTCTTCCTCAGGCATCTTGATGCCGAAATGGCCGCAATAGCCTTTCACCATTGCGAGGTACTCGTCCTGGCTGCAGCGGTGAAAGCCGAGCCATAAGCCGAAGCGGTCGGACAGCGAGACCTTCTCCTCGACCGCTTCGCCGGGATTGATCGCGGTCGATCGTTCGTTCTCGATCATCTCGCGCGCCAAAAGATGCCGCCGGTTCGAGGTCGCATACAGGATCACATTGTCGGGCCGGCCTTCGATGCCGCCCTCCAGCACCGCCTTGAGCGACTTGTAGGAGGCATCATTGCCGTCGAACGACAGGTCGTCGCAGAACACGATGAAGCGGAAATCGGAGGTGCGCAAAAGCTCCATCAGCGCCGGCAGGCTCTCGATATCCTCGCGATGGATCTCGATCAGTTTCAGCCGGTCGGCGGGCTGGCGGTTGACATTGATGTCGGCATGGGCGGCTTTCACCAGCGACGATTTTCCCATGCCGCGCGCGCCCCACAACAGCGCATTGTTGGCCGGGAGCCCGCCTGCGAAACGTTCGGTATTTTCGATCAGGATGTCGCGCATCCGGTCGATGCCCTTGAGCAGGCCGAGATCGACGCGGCTGACCCGCGGCACTGGCGAGAGCCGTCCATCGGGGTGCCAGACGAAGGCGTCCGCGCCGCCAAACGAGGTAGCCGCATGGGCCGCTGGAGCGGACGCGGACAGCTGGGCTGCGATCGCCTCGAGCGCGCGGGCAATCCTTTCCGCGCTGTCATGTTCGGCCGACGGCTCGGGGCGTTTTGTCGCGGCCGAGGGCGATTTCCGCGCGCGGTGAGGTCTTGTTTTCTGGGGCTTTTTCGACATCTCAAGGGGTTCCTGACCACGCAGCCATATCGGGCCTTTCGGCCACCCGCAAGCCATTCGAATGAGGGCCAAATGGGGGATCTGGCAGCGTTGCAATTGGGACCGCGGCCGCTATAGTCCGCGCGAATTTGCCCGAACCGGCGTGACGCGAGGTGCGTTGCCCGTTCATCCCGTCTCACGAGGATCGTCCGGATGCTGATTACCCCTGCGTTTGCCCAGGCCGCGGGAGGCGGCGATACCAACAGCATGTTGATGTCGCTTTTGCCGTTCGCGCTGATCTTCGTGATCATGTATTTCCTGATTCTGCGGCCACAGCAGAAGAAGGTGAAGGACCACGCCGAACTCGTGAAGAACATCCGCCGCGGCGATACGGTCGTCACCACCGGCGGCCTCGTCGGCAAGGTGACGAAAGTGGTCGATGACGATCAGATCGAATTCGAAATCTCGGATGGCGTCCGGGTGCGGCAGATGCGGCAGATGATTTCGGGCGTTCGCGCCAAGGGCGAACCGGCGAAGGAAAAAGCTGACAGCGCCAAGGACGAGACGTCCGCGAGCTAGCTTTTCGCGGGCTAGCTTTTCCGAGCGCCGCATTCTCGCACGATCTGACGGGTCAACTCGATGTTGTATTTCACGCGGTGGAAGGCGCTGGCGATCATCCTGACGGCGCTGGTGGTGTGCCTTTGCGCGGTTCCGAATTTCTTCCCCGAGGCCACCGTCAAGGCCTGGCCGACATGGGCGCAGCGCCGCATGGTGCTCGGCCTCGACCTGCAGGGCGGCTCCTATCTCCTGCTCGAGGTCGATTCCAACTACGTCAAGAAGGAGAAGCTCGACCAGGTCCGCGACGACGTGCGCCGGACGTTGCGCGAGGCCAAGATCGGCTATCAGGGCCTCGCGTCTCGTCCCGACAGCGTCGAGGTCAAGATCAGCAAGGATAACGAGGTCGAGACCGCGCTGGCCAAGCTGCGCGAACTGGCGCAACCACTCGGCGGATTGCTCGGCTCCAGCGGCCAGCGCAGCCTTGAAGTCAGCGACGCCGGAAATGGATTGATTCGGCTGACAGTACCGCCCGCGGCGGTCACCGAACGTATCCGCCAGGCCATCGAGCAATCGATGCAGATCGTCGAGCGCCGCGTCAACCAGCTCGGCACCGTCGAGCCGCTGATCCAGCGCCAGGGCAACGATCGCATCCTGGTGCAGGTGCCGGGCTTGCAGGACCCGAGCCGCCTGAAGGACCTGCTGGGCAAGACCGCCAAGATGGAATTCCGCATGGTCGACACGACCGTGTCGCCCGATCAGGCGCTGGCGGGCAAGGTGCCGCCGGATTCCGAAGTGCTGATGAGTGCGTCGTCGCCGAAGATTCCCTACGTCGTCAAGAAGCAGGTTCTGGTGTCGGGCGGCGACCTGACCGACGCGCAGCCCGGCTTCGACCAACGCTCCGGCGAGCCGATCGTCAGCTTCCGTTTCAACAGCTCGGGTTCACGCAAGTTCGCCCAGGCGACATCCGAGAATGTCGGCCAGCCGTTTGCGATCGTGCTTGACAACGAGGTGATTTCAGCCCCGGTGATCCGCGAGCCGATCACCGGCGGTTCCGGGCAGATTTCGGGCAGCTTCTCGGTCCAGTCGGCCAACGATCTGGCGATCCTGCTGCGTGCGGGCGCGCTGCCGGCGCCGCTGACCGTGATCGAGGAGCGCACCGTCGGTCCGGGGCTCGGTCAGGATTCGATCGAGAAGGGCGAACTCGCCGCCTATGTCGGCTCGATCATGGTGATCGTGTTCATGCTCGTGACCTATCGCCTGTTCGGCGTGTTCGCCAACATCGCGGTCGCCATCAACGTCGCCATGATCTTCGGGCTGTTGTCGCTGTTGAACGCGACGCTGACGCTGCCCGGCATCGCCGGCATCGTGCTGACGGTCGGCATCGCGGTGGATTCCAACGTGCTGATCTATGAGCGTATCCGCGAGGAATTGCGCGGCGGCCGCAATGCAATCTCGGCGATCGACGCCGGCTTCAAGCGCGCGCTGTCGACGATTCTCGATTCCAACATCACCACCTTCATCGCCGCTGCCGTGCTGTTCTATATCGGCACCGGCCCGGTGCGCGGCTTCGCCGTAACGCTCGGCATCGGCATCATCACCACGGTTTTCACCGCCTTTACGCTGACCCGCCTGATCGTGGCGGCCTGGGTGCGATGGAAGCGGCCGCAAAGCGTGCCAATCTAGGGGAATGCCGCTTTGACTCATCTGGTCCTCATCTCGCTGGGCATTCTGATCGCCGTGCTGACCGTGGTCAGCTGCTTCGGCTGGCTGCCGTCGCTGCGCATCGTGCCCGACGACACGCATTTCGATTTCACCCGCTTCCGCCGCATCAGCTTTCCGATCTCGGCGCTGCTCTCGATCCTCGCCATCACCCTGTTCTTTACCCACGGGCTGAATTTCGGCATCGACTTCAAGGGCGGCACGCTGATGGAACTGCGCGCCAAGTCGGGCGCGGTCGACATCGCCTCGATGCGCGCCACCCTCGGTGGCCTGGGACTCGGCGATATCCAGTTGCAGCAATTCGGCGGACCGGACGAGGTGCTGCTCCGGGTGGCCGAGCAGCCCGGCGGCGACGCCGCGCAGCAGGAGGCGGTGCAGAAGGTCCGCGGCGTGCTCGGCGATTCCGTCGATTATCGCCGCGTGGAAGTGGTCGGCCCGCGCGTATCCGGCGAATTGCTGGCCTATGGCATGCTCGGCCTGATGCTCGCGATCGCCTCGATCCTGATCTATCTCTGGTTCCGGTTCGAGTGGCAGTTCGCGCTCGGGGCCATGATCGCCAATGTCCACGACATCGTGCTGACCATCGGCTTCATGTCGATCTCGCAGGTCGATTTCGATCTCACCAGCATCGCGGCGCTTTTGACGATTCTGGGCTATTCGCTCAACGACACCGTGGTGATCTATGACCGGATCAGGGAGATGCTGCGGCGGTACAAGAAGATGCCGATGCCGCAACTGCTCAACGAATCCATCAACTCGACACTGTCGCGGTCGATCGTCACCCACTTGACGGTGTCACTGGCGCTGCTGGCGCTGTTGTTGTTCGGTGGGCCCGCCATCCACAGCTTCACCGCGGTCATGATGTTCGGCGTGGTGCTGGTCGGTACCTACACCTCGATCTTCATCGCGGCCCCGATCCTGATCTATCTCGGCGTCGGCACCCACCGGGCCGACGCGCCGGAGAAGCCGGACAAGCCGGCGAAGAAATAGCCATGGCGGTCCGCCCGGACGCGCCGCATCTGCCGAGGTCGGCCCCGATCGAGGCCTACGGCAATGGCGGTTTCGCCTTCGCCGAGATGTCGCATCGGGGCTCGCTTCTGTGTCTGCCGGACGCGATCTGGGCCTGGCCGGTTACCCGTCCGGAGGAGATCGACGAAGTCTCGCTGAAACGCGTGTTTGTTGCGGCCAACGGCATCGATACGCTGATCCTCGGCACCGGCGCTGGCGTCTGGCGGCCGCCGTCGCATCTGCGTGAGGCGCTGCACGCGGTAGGCATCGTGCTCGACCCGATGCAGACCGGTCCCGCGATCCGCACCTACAACATCATGATCGGCGAGCGCAGGCGCGTCGCGGCGGCGCTGATTGCGGTGCCATGAGCAGCGCGAGCGAGGGCAGGCAGGCGAGCGAATTCTGCGCCGAGTTGGTGCGCAGCCACGATTTTTCCCGCTACGCCTCCACCCTGTTCGTGCCGGCGGCGCAGCGCCGCGGCCTGCTCGCGCTGTACGCTTTCAATGTCGAGATTTCCCGTGTCCGCGAGCAGGTCAGCCAGCCGTTACCCGGCGAAATCCGGCTGCAATGGTGGACCGATATGCTGGCCGGCGAGGGCCATGGCGGCGTCGAGGGCAATCCGGTCGCGGCCGAACTCAGGCTTGCAATCCAGAATTTCCGTTTGCCGGTCGAGCGGCTGTCGCGGCTCGTCGACGAGCACCAGTTCGATCTCTACAACGATCCGATGCCGACCATGGCGGCGCTGGAAAGCTACGTGAACGACACCTGCTCGGCGTTGTTCTCGCTGGGCGCCGCGATTGCCGGCTGGCAATCCCCCGAGACCGAGCATCTTGCGCGCCACGCCGGCCTCGCGCAGGGCCTGACACAGGTGATCGCGACGTTGCCGCTGGATGCCTCGCGGCGTCAGCTATTCGTGCCGCTGCAATTGCTGGAGAGCAACGGCAGCGGCATGGAAGAGGTATTTGCGGGCAAGGAAACGCCGAAGCTGCGCGCGGCGCTGGACCAATTGATCCGCGACGCCGGCGGCCATTTGCGGACGGCGCTCGGGCTTCTGAAGGACATGCCGCCGCAGGTGAGGCCGGTGTTCCTGCCGCTGGCGCTGGTTTCGCGCGATCTCCCGCGGATGTCGCGCGCGGACAGCGATCCCTTTGAACTCCACGCCGCCACGAGGCTCCGGACGCTGTGGACGATATGGCGGGCGTCGAGGTCGCCGTTATTTCGGCCGTGACCGTATGCTATCATCCCGGGATGAAATGGCTGCAATGGACTCCGGATCGGAACGGCATTGTCGGCCTGGCGTTGGTCCTGATCCTCATCGTGAGCGTCTTCGCCTTCCTGGTGACGTATTTCCCGGACTTTCAGCAGCGCCGGGCGGGTGCGGGTTTCGGCCCCGACTGGGAATGTACGGCCCAGCCCAAGGGCGATCCCGTTTGCATCAGGAAGCCGGGAAGGTGACGACAGGAGTCATGGCGAATTCAGGTCGGGCGCCTCGAAATTGAACCGGTCCCGCAAATTCTTGCGCTGCTCCAGGATGTCCTTCAGGAAGGTGCGGTCGGCCTCGCTCTTCATCATCGGCTCGATCAGGTCGAGCTGGTTCATGGCGACGAGCTGCAGGATTTCGGTGCGGGGTTTTCCGTTTGCATCGCGCGGCAACGCCTGCACCACCTGGATATGCTCCGGTGGTTTTGGGCCCTTCGCAGCGGCGAGGTCGCTGCGCAGTTGGTCTTCCAGCACTGTGTGGTCGGCCTCGACGAAGGCATAGAGCCCGACGCCGGTGCGACGGTCGGCGAAAGCGACGATCGCGGTATCGCGGACCTCAGGATTTTTCCGGATCAATTCGGCCAGCACCGGCGCGTCATTGACCAGTCGCCGGCCGCCGCCCTCGCGGTCGGTGAAATTGAACAGCCCGCGGGTGATGGCGCGGTAAACCTTCTTCCCTGTCGCAAGCCAGACGCTGGCGATCAATGATTTGCGCGCCAGAATCTTGCGCTCCTTCGGCGTCAGCGCCTCCGGCGCATAGCTGCGCTTGTGCTTCAGCAGATGCCGAAGATCCTCGTAGGCGGCGAGGCGAAACAGCCCGCCGCGGGTGCGGAAGCAGTGCGCTAACTGAAAGTCAGTGAGATAGGCGCGGCCATCGCGGCCCACCAGCCAGTTTTGCTCCTTGGCAAGATCGTTGTGACAGACGCCGGCGCGATGCAACCGGCGCAGCGCCATTTTGGCGGATCGGAAATAGCCGACGTCGCCATGGGGTTTGGCCAGATGCAGCGCGACGCCATCGATGAAGCTGCGCACCAGCGCTTCGCGGCCGGCCCATAGCAGTTCCGGCCCGATATTCAGGCCGCGCGCCTTGGCCAGCGCCTTGCGCTCGCGGGCGAACAAATGGCGCGCCGGGATATAGGACCACCACGGCACGAAATCGAGCCGGCGCAACACGGCCTCGACTTCGCCGTGATCGCCACGAAAGCGGCCGCGCTCGACGGTGGAAAACACGTCGCGCTTCAATAGCACGCCTTCGGTCCATCGCGCCGACAACGTAGCGGCGTCGTCTTTCGGTAAGCTCATGAGGCGTTCACGCGGCCGCAGCGATCTGCAGATGATCTGATATCCAGCGGTCGAGATCAATCAGCGCCCGTGCGCTGATCGCCTGCTTCTTCGCCACCGTCTTTTCGTTACCGCGCAACCGCGTCCCGTCGGGCTTTCGGGTGGGTGGACTGGCCAGCGGCGGGAACAGCCCGAAATTGACGTTCATGGGCTGGAACGAGCGGCTGCCCGGCTCGATGGTTTCGATATGGCCGCCGGTGATGTGACCGAGCAATGCTCCAAGCGCCGTGGTCGGCGGCGGCGGCGCCAGCGAGGCCGCTCGCGCGTCCGCTGCCGCATAGAGGCCGGCGATCAGCCCGATGCTGGCGGATTCCACATAACCCTCGCAGCCGGTCATCTGCCCGGCAAAACGCAGCCGCGGTTCTGCGCGCAGGCGCAATTGGGCGTCGAGCAGTTTTGGCGAATTCAGGAAGGTGTTGCGATGCAGGCCGCCGAGCCGGGCGAATTCGGCGTTTTCGAGCGCAGGGATGGTGCGGAACACGCGCTGCTGCGCGCCGTGCTTCAACTTGGTCTGGAAGCCGACCATGTTGTAGAGCGTGGCGAGCTTGTTGTCCTGACGCAACTGTACGATGGCGTAAGCCTTGACGGTCGGATCATGTGGATTGGTGAGGCCGACGGGCTTCATCGGTCCGTAGCGCAGCGTTTCGCGGCCGCGCTCGGCCATCACCTCGATCGGCAGGCAGCCGTCGAAATAGGGCGTGTTGGTTTCCCACTCCTTGAAGTCGGTCTTCTCGCCCGCAACCAGCGCATCGACGAAGGCGTCGTATTGCTCTTTCGTCAGCGGGCAATTGATGTAATCGGCGCCGGTGCCGCCGGGTCCTGCCTTGTCGTAGCGCGACTGAAACCAGGCCACCGACATGTCGATGGAATCCCGGTGCACGATCGGGGCGATCGCATCGAAGAACGCCAGCGCATCCTCGCCCGAGAGTACGCGGATCGCTTCCGCCAGCGGCGCCGACGTCAAGGGCCCGGTCGCCACGATGACGTTGCGCCAGCCTTCGGGCGGCAGGCCGGCAATCTCGGCGCGACGGATTTCGATCAGGGGATGGTCGTTGAGAGCCCCGGTGACGGCGGCGGAAAATCCGTCGCGATCGACCGCCAGCGCGCCGCCGGCCGGTACCTGGTTGGCGTCGGCGGCCCGCATGATCAGTGAGCCCAGCCGGCGCATTTCCGCGTGCAGCAGGCCGACCGCATTGTTGGCGGGGTCATCGGAGCGGAACGAATTCGAGCAAACGAGTTCCGCCAGATCCTCGGTGCGGTGCGCCTCAGTCATCCGGTGCGGGCGCATCTCATGGAGGACGACGGGCACGCCGGCATTCGCGACCTGCCAGGCAGCCTCGGAGCCGGCGAGGCCCCCTCCAACGATATGCACGGGGTCGGTGTGGGATTTGGTGCCTGTCATGGGCAACAGAGGTAGCGCGTAGCGGCAGATACGACAACGCCCGCGGCAAAGGCGGGCGTTATCCGTTCGGTAGGCGGGCTGATAGGCGCGGATCAGCCGTTATAGGTGCCGGCTGCGACGCGCGGAATGTCCGAGCGATCGAGGCCGATATCGGCCAGTTCCCGATCGGTGAGCTGGGACAATTCGGCGACATTGCGCTGATAATCGCGGAACGCCTGGATCAATCGGATGATCGAGAGCAGCATGGGTAGTCTCCTTGAATTCTAGATTCAGTCTTTACAGAA
>NZ_DATHOP010000199.1:0-7255 GCF_035484855.1 Bradyrhizobium sp. | reverse complement strand
ATGTCGGTGGTCAGCGGCCCCAGCGTGTAGAACGGCGCCTCGCCGCATTCCTTCAACTGCTTGTCCATGTTGATCTTGATCTTGTGCAGCGGCACATGGCCGGGGCCCTCGATCATGACCTGGCAGCCTTTCTTCCAGGCGATCTGCGTCAGTTCGCCGAGCGTCTCGAGCTCGGCGAATTGCGCGCGGTCGTTGGCATCCGCGATCGAGCCCGGGCGCAGGCCGTCGCCGAGCGAGAACGACACATCGTATTGGCGCATCAGGTCGCAGATGTCCTCGAAATGCGTGTAGAGGAAACTCTCCTTGTGATGCGCCAGGCACCATTTTGCCATGATCGAGCCGCCGCGCGACACGATGCCGGTGACGCGGTTGGCGGTGAGGTGGATGTAGGGCAGCCGCACGCCGGCGTGGATGGTGAAGTAGTCGACGCCCTGTTCGCACTGCTCGACCAGCGTATCCCTGTAGAGCTCCCAGGTCAGTTTGACGGGATCGCCGTCGCACTTTTCCAGCGCCTGGTAAATGGGAACGGTGCCAATCGGGATCGGCGCGTTGCGCAGAATCCATTCCCGCGTGGTGTGGATGTTGCGGCCGGTGGAGAGGTCCATCACGGTGTCGGCGCCCCAGCGGATCGCCCACACCATCTTGTCGACTTCTTCTTCCACGGATGAAGTAACGGCGGAGTTGCCGATATTGGCGTTGATCTTGGTCAGGAAATTGCGGCCGATGATCATCGGCTCCAGTTCGCCATGGTTGATGTTGCAGGGAATGATGGCGCGGCCGCGCGCGATTTCGCTGCGCACGAATTCCGGCGTGACGAAGGCCGGCACGGAGGCGCCAAAACTTTCGCCGTCGGCGAGCGCCGCCTCGGCGCGTTCGAGCTGTTGCTTGCGGCCGAGGTTTTCGCGCGTGGCGACGTAGATCATCTCCTTGGTGATGATGCCGGCGCGGGCGAATTCGAGCTGCGTGATCATGTGGTTATCAACGCCGCGCAGCGGCTTGTGATGCCCGGTGAAGGATTTTGCCGCGTGCGAGGCGCCGACATTGCCGTTGTCTTCCGGCTTGATCTCGCGCCCCTGATATTCCTCGACGCCGCCGCGCTCCTTCACCCATGCGATGCGGTTGCGCGAAAGGCCGGCGTTGACGTCGATCACCACGGACGGATCGGTATAGGGGCCGGAGGTGTCATAGACGGGAAGATTCGGCTCGCCGGCGCCTTCCGAAAGGATGATCTCGCGGATCGGCACGCGCACATCCGGCGCCTCGTCGGGGGTGACGAAGATCTTTCGCGAAGCGGGCAGCGGCCCGGTGGTGACGGCGGGAAGGGTGGTGTCGGGATTGGAGCGGATGTTCATGGCCTATCCTCCTGTGAATTTGTTGGTCGCATGCAGCGAGTCGTATGCGTCATCCTGAGGTGCGAGCCCTTGCGAGCCTCGAAGGATGCAGCCGGGCCGTCGCCCTTCGAGGGCCGCCGAAGAGGCGGCCACCTCAGGGTGACGGGTCAAACAGCTTGGCGTGGCGGACATCACACCGCCTCCGCGTTGATGCCGAGCCAGGCGCGGACGCGGGCGTCGGGGTCGGGGTTCTGGGTGACGTCGCTGACGACGGCGATCGAGTCCGCGCCGGCGGCGAAGATCGCAGGAGCCTGTTCGAGCTTGATGCCGCCGATCGCAACCAGCGGGATGTCGCCGACGCGCTTTTTCCACTCGCTGATCTTCGGAATGCCTTGCGGCGCGAAGCGCATCGATTTCAGCGTGGTCGGGAAGATCGGTCCGAGCGCGATATAATCGGGCTCGGCGCGCAGCGCGGTTTCGAGCTCGGCATCGTCGTGAGTGGAAAGCCCGAGCGTCAGGCCGGCGTCGCGGATCGCCTTGAGGTCGGCGTCGGCCAGATCTTCCTGGCCGAGATGCAGATGTTTGGCGCCGGCCACGATCGCGGCGCGCCAGTAATCATTGACCACGAGCTTTGCAGCCGTGCCCCTCACCATCTCCAGCGCGTCGGTCACGGTCTGCAGCGCCTCGGCGTCGTCGAGGTTTTTCGCGCGCAGCTGAATCGTGCCGACGCCGAGCAGCGCCAGCCGCGCCACCCAGGCGACGCTGTCCACCACCGGATAGAATCGATCAGGATACGGCATGCCAGAACGGGGTCCCAACGACAGGGGTTGAAGGGGAGGCGAAATCGCGGGCTTCCATCAGGCCAGCTTCATAAGCCGCGCGGCCGGCCTCGACGCCGAGGCGAAACGCTTTCGCCATCGCGACCGGCTCGGCGGCTTTGGCGATGGCGGTGTTGAGTAGCACCGCGTCATAGCCGAGTTCCAGCGCCTCAGTGGCGTGGCTCGGCGCGCCGAGGCCGGCATCGATCACCAACGTGATGTCGGGCAGCCGCTCGCGCAGGAGTTTCAGCGCGTCGCGGTTGATGATGCCCTTGGCGCTGCCGATCGGCGCGGCCCAGGGCATCACCACCTTGCAGCCCGCATCCACCAGCCGCGTCGCCACCGAAAGATCTTCCGTGCAATAGGGGAACACCTCAAACCCGTCCTTGATCAGGATATCAGCGGCCTCGACCAGGCCGACGACGTCGGGCTGCAGCGTGTCGTTGTCGGCGATCACTTCGAGCTTGATCCAGCTGGTTGCAAACAATTCGCGCGCCAGCTTTGCCGTGGTCACGGCCTCGCGCACGGTCCGGCAGCCGGCCGTGTTCGGCAGCACCGTGACATCGAGCTCGCGGATCAGCGACCAGAACGCGTCGCCGGTCTTGCCGCCGGCGGATTCGCGCCGCAGCGACACCGTGACGATCTCGGCGCCCGAGGCGCGGATCGCGCTCTGCATGATCGCGGGCGAGGGGTACAGCGCGCTGCCGATCAGCAGGCGGGAGGAGAATTCGCGGTCGTAGAATTTTGGCATCTATGCTTCTCGTTTATTCCGAACGGTGCCTGCGCTCCCTCGCCCCGCTCTTTGCGGGGAGAGGGTTGGGGTGAGGGGCTCTCTCGGCAAGCGCGACTCGTGGAGAGTCCCCCTCACCCGAAGCCTTCGGCTTCGACCTCTCCCCGCAAGCGGGGCGAGGTAAGAAAGAGGCGCCGCGACCTTCATCCTCACCCTCCCTGCCTTGGCGTGATGATTTCGATCTCGTCGCCTGACTTCAGCGGCGTCTGGTGCCACCTGCTCTTCGGCACCACGTCGTAGTTCAGCGCGACCGCGAAATGGGTGCCCTCGTAGTCGAGTTCGGCGAGCAGCGCGTCGACGCTGGCCGACGACACATCCCGCGCCTCGCCATTGACGGTCACGCGCATTGCATCACCTCGTTGTCGATCCGGCCATGCGCGACGTAGCCGAGCGTCAGTTCCGCCAGCGCCGGCGCGATCAGGAAACCGTGGCGATAGAGGCCGTTGACCGCGATGTGATTGTCGCGAATAGCAATCCGCGGCAGATTGTCGGGATAGGCCGGCCGCAAGCCGGAGCCGAATTCGACGATGCGCGCCTCGCCGAACGCCGGATGCACCGCATAGGCCGCGCCCAACAGTTCCAGCGCGGAGCGGACGCTGACGCCGGTATCCTCCGCCTCGATCGAGGTCGCGCCCAGCATGAACAAGTTTTGCTCGCGCGGGATCACATAGAGCGGCCAGCGCGGATGGATCAGCCGCACCGGGCGCGCCAGCGATACCTCGCTGGTTTCGATCAGGATCATCTCGCCCTTGACGCCGCGGAGCGCCGGCTCGCTGTCGCGTGCGGACAGGCCGCGGCAGTCGATCACGATGCCGTCGATCTCTTGAGGTTTCGGTTCGCTGTTGAACTTGATGGTGCCGCCGGCGGCGATGATGCGCTGGTGCAGTTTCGGCAGCACACGGCGCGGCTCGACATGGCCTTCGCCGGCAAAGAACAGCGCGTCGCGGAAACGGCCCTCCAGCGAGGGCTCGAGGTCGGCAAGCCCGCGCGCGTCGAGCCGCCGGTGGCCGGTGGTGAGCCTGGCAAAGCGTTCGTAATCGGCGCGGTCGCGCGGATGCGCCACCACCAGCGAACCGTTGAAGGGCGTATCCGGCAATTCGGCGCGCCACAGGTCGAGCGCGCGCAAGCCGAGCCGGCTGATGACCGGTTCGGAACTTTCGCCCTCGCACCAGGGCGCGAGCATACCGCCGGCCCAGTGGCTGGTCGAGAGCGTCATCGCCTCGTCACTGCGCTCGTGCAGCGTGACGGCCCGGCCGGCCTGCGCGAACAACAGCGCGGCCCACGCGCCGGCGATGCCCGCGCCGATGATGGAAACGGGGGAATCCCCCCGCAGTGGCCTCGAACTCTGGTACATCCCTGTCCCTTCGCCGGCATGACCCGGATCAGGTTCAAAGGGTCACCGCGGTCCCGGACCCGTAAGATACAGGTCCAAGCTTGCGGTCTCTCAGCTCCTCATCGGAGCTCCCCTCGGAACGAGGTTAATGTAGGCCGATGGGTGGGCGTGTCAACGCGGGCATTGCCGATTTGCACCGCACTAGCGGTCCGGAACCTGCTGCGCGCGCGCTTCGGCGGGGCCGTTGCCGGGCAGTTTCGCCCGTGCCGCGGCGGGCGCCGGAATGGGATTTCCGCAACTCTCGATGCCTGAGAACGCGATACGTTCGAGCCGCTGGCGTTTGGCGACGTCGTAATAGCCGCTGGCATAAAGGTGCATGGCGCGGGCATGGTCGCCATCAGCGGCGCGATAGGCGCCGGCGAGATATTTGACGCCATAGGCGAGATTGGTGTCGGGATCACGCAGGCCTTCGGCATCGCCGGCATAGCCGAGAGCGTGCGCGGTGGCGAGCTTGATCTGCATCAGCCCGATGGTGCCGCCGCGGCCGATCAGGTCGGCCTGATACCGGCTCTCGCGCAGGATCACGCGATGCACCAGCACCGCCGGCACTGCATTGGCCCTGGCATGGGTTGCCACCATCGCTTCGTACCGGGCGCGCTGCGCCAGTGCGGTTTCCGGGAAATTCAGCACGGCGATGGCCAACAGCCATGCAAGCGTTAACGGACGTTTCATCCAGCCAAAACCCCAGTGCGGGCGATCTTGTGACCCGCGGTTAATCGTTGGCTACCGATTCCCGTAAACGGGGGGCATTGATGTGGCCAAAACCCGGCTTTCTCGGGCTTTTGGCCACATTCGCGGTGAGCGGCTTTACCAAGCATTATGCCCTGGCGTGCTTCGATCCCGGCGAGAAACCGAGAAATCCGGGCGCGCCGATGACCCTGTCCGTTGCCCATTCGACCGAGGTGGCAGCCCCGCTGCGCGGGCTCTCGCCGCTATGGGTCGGCATCGGCGTCTACGCGCTGTTTCTGCTGGCCGGCAACCGGCTCCTGATCGATCCCGACACGCTATGGCAGATCACGGTCGGACAGTGGATCATCGACCACCGCGCGGTGCCCGAGACCGACGTGTTCTCCTTCACCATGCGCGGCCAGCCCTGGATCTCGACGCAGTGGCTGGCGCAGGTGCTTTTCGCAAAAAGCTATGCGCTGTTCGGCTGGAGCGGGCCGGTGGTGCTCTCGTCTGCGGCGATCGCGGCGACCTTCGCGCTGTTCGCCAAATTCGTGAGCCGGCATCTGAGCGAAAGCACCACGCTGGTGTTCGTCGCAGCCGCGCTGGCGCTGACCGTGCCGCATCTGCTGGCGCGTCCGCATGTGCTGGCGATGCCGGTGATGGTGGCCTGGGTGGCCGGATTGATCGCCGCCGCCGACCGGCGGGCGGCGCCGTCGTTCTGGCTGCTGCCCTTGATGGCGCTGTGGGCCAATCTGCATGGCGGCTTTGTGTTTGGGCTGGTGCTGGTCGGACCGATCGCGCTCGATGCGATCGTGAGCGCCGGGGTGCCGGCGCGCAAAACGCTGATGCTGCGCTGGGCGGCGTTCGGCATCGCCGCGCTGATCGCAAGCTGGTGCACGCCCTATGGCTGGAATGCGCTGTTGGCGTCGCGGAAAATCCTCGAGCTCGGCAGCGCGCTGCCGCTGATCATGGAATGGAAGCCCGCCGATTTCGGCAGCCTGGGCGCGCTGGAAATCTGCCTCTTGCTCGGCGTGGGCCTGTCGCTCTGGCGCGGCATCAAACTGCCGCCGACGCGCATCCTGCTGCTGCTCGGTCTCGTTCACATGGCGCTGTCGCAGGGGCGCGCCGGCGAGATCCTGGCGCTGCTAGGGCCGCTGGTGCTGGCCGCCCCATTGGCGCGGCAGATCGGCGGTAATGAGGCCGCAACCACCGCGCCGCGCGCGCGCGGCGTGGTATTCGCCGGGCTCGCCGTGTTGCTGGCGGCGGGAACGTTTGCCTTTGCCTCGGTGCATCGTTTCGAGCCGCATCCGCACAGCGCGCCGGTCGCTGCGGTGGTGGCGCTGAAGAAACTCAATGTCGCGCGGGTGTTCAACGATTATGATTTCGGCGGCTACCTGATCGCCAATGGCGTTGCGCCCTTCATCGACGGCCGCACCGAACTCTACGGCGAAAAATTCTTCGTCGACCACAACGCCGCAAGCGGCCTGATGGAGCCGGAAAACCTGTTCCGGCTGCTGGAGCAGTACCAGATCGACGCGACCCTCATGCGCACCCAGAGCGCGGCGACGAAGCTGCTCGACCACATCGACGGCTGGCAGAAGGTCTATGCCGACGATATCGCCACCATCCACCTCCGTCGAGCGGGCGCGGTACATATCGCCGAGCCCGCGGTCGATCCGACGGCGAAATAAATTCTCCTCCGCGCCTCTCGCCTCACACTCCGCCGTCATCCTGAGGAGCGGCCTCTTGGCCGCGTCTCGAAGGATGTTGTTCCGCGCCGCGCTCGCGGCCATCCACAGGGCGTGGAAAACCCTGGACCAAGATAGGATCGGGCGACGAAATTTTGTAGTTTGCGCCCCGATGACGATCCAGCAATCCATCCCCATACCTGCAGATTCCACGCCGGCCACGGAGGCCGCACCGGAAGCGCCCGCGCGCGTCACGCCGATGATGGAACAATACCTTGAAATAAAGGCCGCCAATCCCGGACTGTTGTTGTTCTACCGGATGGGCGATTTCTACGAATTATTCTTCGAGGACGCCGAAATCGCCTCCAAAACGCTTGGTATTGTGCTGACCAAGCGCGGCAAGCATCAGGGGCTGGATATCCCGATGTGCGGCGTGCCGGTGGAGCGCTCGGACGACTATCTGCATCGCTTGATCGCCCAAGGCCATCGCGTCGCGGTGTGCGAGCAGATGGAGGACCCCGCAGCGGCCCGCGCCCGCGGCAACAAGAGCGTGGTGCGCCGTGACG
>NZ_DATHOP010000198.1:0-26441 GCF_035484855.1 Bradyrhizobium sp. | reverse complement strand
GGCTCGCGCGCGGGGTCCTGGAACTGGACGACATACATGTGCTCGCCGAACCGCTTGCGCAGCAATTCGATCGGGTCCGCCGGCGCCCGGTTGGTATGCGGCGTATTGATCCCGACCACGCCGGCGACGCGATCGATGTGGCGAAGCGGCATCTGCCAGACGATAAAACCGCCCCAGTCGTGGCCGACAAAGATCGCCTTGTCGATCTTGAGATGATCGAGCAGGCCGACCATGTCGCCGGTCAGGTGCTCCATGTCGTAGTCCTCGATCGCTTCCGGGCGGTCGGTCGAGCCATAGCCGCGCAGGTCCGGCGCGATCACCCGGATGCCGGCGTCAGCCAGCGCCTTGATCTGGTGCCGCCACGAAAACGCCAGTTCCGGCCAGCCATGGCACAGGATCACCGGCGGGGTATCGGTCTTCGGGCCGGCCTCGTAATAGCCCATGCGGATGCCGTTGGTCTCGGCGAACTGCAGCGGCGGCATTTCGATCATGACACGTCCCTTATTTCTTATTCAGCTTGCCGCACTCTTGAGGTCGGCCGGCGGCGCGAACGCCGCCTGCAGCGTGGCGAATTCCTCCGGCAGCATGTCGCAGAGAACCTGCACATGGGGAATGATGTTGGCGCCGGCGATGAAGCCGAAATCCAGCTGGTCGCGATAGCTCTGCACGGTGATGTTGAGCGCAATCCCGTGGGTCGAGATCGACACCGGGAAGATGTGCAGCAACTCCGCGCCGGCCGCATACAGCGTCTGCCGCGGCCCCGGCACGTTCGACACCGTAATGTTGGCCGCCGGCGGCAGCACGTCCGACAGGCTGGAGCGGCTGTACAACAGCGCGAGGATCTGGACCAGGATCGGCGCCCCCAGCATCGAGACGTTGGAGACCTGCGGCATCAGCGCGCGCAGCGGATGCGACATCTCCTTCGACTTGGTGGATTGCGCGATGATCGTCTCCAGCCGTGTCTTGGGATCCTCGACATTGGTCGCGATCGAGCAGATCATGCCGAACACCTGGTTGTTGGCGTCGGTGTTGCCCTCCTCGCGCAGCGAGATCGGCACCGCGGCGGTCAGCGATTTGTTCGGCAGCGCGCCCTTCTCCATCAGATAGCGCCGCACCACGCCGCTGGAGATCGCCAGCACGACGTCGTTGAGCTTGCCGCCGGCCTGTTTCGCCAATGCCTTGGCGCGGGAGAGCGGGATCGACACGCCGGCAAAACTGCGCTCGGACGAGATCGACTTGTTCAGGATGGTCGGCGGCGACATCATGCCGGCGATCGAGTCGCGCGATTTCGGATCGGAAATCTTGCCGACCACGTCGGAAACACTTTTCAGCATGGTCGGGATGCTGCCGGCGAACTTCACCGCGCTCTCGATCTGGAACATGGCGTTGTCGAACAGGATCGAGCCGAGGTCGCTCTTGCCGGAGCGCGGCAGCTCGATGCCCCTGGCGGCGGCGGAGACGTCGAACGGCTTGGTCCAGAGCTGCTGATAGGAATCGACGAGATTGGCGGCGATGTCGCGCGGCTCCTGCCCGACCTTTGCCTTCGCTGTCGGCGGCTCCATGACCCGCGGCACCGGCGTCACGTCGTAGATCATGTTGGTCAAGGCCGCACCGGCGCCGCCGTCGATGCAGGCATGGTGCATCTTGGAATAGAGCCCGATCTCGTTGTCCTTCATGCCTTCGAAAACATAGAATTCCCACAGCGGCCGAGCGCGGTTGAGCAGCTTGGCGTGCATCCAGCCGACGAGGCGCTCCAGCGTGGCGCGGTCGTGCGGCGCCGGCAGCGAGCCGCGGAAGATATGGCGGTCGATGTCGAACTGGTCGTCCTCGACCCAGGAGGGATGATCGATATCGAGCGGCGCCTTTTCCAGGCGCGCTTTGAGGATCGGCGCGACATGCAGCCGCGAAGCGATCATCGCCTTGAACTCCTCGAAGAAATCGCCCTTGTAATCCTCCGGCAGCCGGAAGATCGCCATGCTGCCGACATGCATCGGCATTTCCGGCGTCTCCAGGTACAGGAACGACGCGTCCATCGACGACAGTTTTTTGGCGTCACTCATCATTGCCTCCCGGTGTCAGGTCACGCGGCGCCTTTGCTAGCGCTTCTGGGCGTTCGAACGTCCCCCGGCTTCGGGGACGCTAGCTCAGGATTGTGCATTTTCCGGGGGCGCATAGGCAATGGCAAAGGGCCCCGATCGGTCAAATCTAGCGAATTGGCCCTCGCCTTGCGCCAGCCGATCCGCCACCGCCCAAAGTGCGGCCGGGTTGACGCCGAGCCCGACATGGCTCGCCAGATGCACCTCGATATTCTCGGCGGTGGCGGAGGGACGCACCAGGCAGGTTCGCCAGTTCACGATGCCGTCGGTGCGCGAATAGATCGAACTGGTCGGCACCGGCAGGTCGCCGGAAATCGCCTTGAGCATTTCGGGATCGCCATCGACCGTTTCGCCCGACAGCGCCTCGTACAGCCGCGTGGCGTTGGTGGCGCGAACGTCGTTGGCGAACGGGCTCCCGAGCGTGACGACATAGCGCACCATCTCGGGCACCCGCAGCGCCAGATCGCGCGCATAAACCCCGCCCAGGCTCCAGCCGACGATCGAGACCTTGCGCCCGGTCTTGCCGTGAATCTCGGCGAGCCGGTCGTGCAGCGCATCCCGCATCCGCGCCAGCCCGCCGGTGTTGCGGCCCATCCGCCACGCATAGGCGTCATAGCCGAGTTCGGTGAGATATCGCCGCATCGGCGCCATCGACAGATCGCCGGCCAAAAACCCCGGCAGCGTCAGCACCGGATGACCGTCGCCCCTGTGCGCGCGCAGCAACAGCGGCGACAGCCACAGGCTGGCGTTGAATTCGAAGATGCCGCGCGCCTCGGCGAGCAGCAGGGGAAGACCCGGCGCACGGAGCCGGCCTGAGGCCGGCGCATCGTTTCGATCATCCGCCATCGCTACTTCTTGTCGCCGGGTTTCTTGTCATTGGTACGCGTCCCGCCGAGGCCGGCGAGCGTCACGAACATGTCGGAAAACCGCTCGGCGAGCTTCGGGTCGAAGGTGAACCAGCTCTGCATCAGCGCCTCCGGGGAAACCTTTTCGATATTGGTCATCATCTGCTTCTGCAGGTTCTCCATCACCGCGGTCTGCATGGGCTGCACGTCCGGAAGCCCGAAAAACTGCCGCGCTTCGAGCGGCGTGCAGTCGATTTCGACGTTTATCTTCATGTCGGCTCCTGACGGCGTTCTGAGACCTGGAGCGCGATGACTTTTCTTCGAATCGTCATCCCGCCCCATATTGATTGAGCATGATCTTTTCGGAAAACCGGGCATCCACTGTTCCGGATCATGCTCTTGCGGCAGTATCGCCGCGACAGCCGGCGCGGCGCAAGCGGCTCGATAGTACAAGGTCTCGTCAGAAGGCGATATTCCGCCGACATGGTCAACCGAAGCGCTCGACCGCGAACGGGGCGGGATCGGCGAACGGCCTCTCGCCGGTCATCATCTCCGCCAGCAGCCGGCCGGTTACCGGGCCGAGCGTCAGGCCGTGATGGTGATGGCCGAAATCGAACCACAGCGAGGGATGGCGCGGCGCCCTGCCGATCGCCGGCAGCATGTCGGGCAGGCAGGGCCGCGCGCCCATCCATGGCTTGGCATCGACCGGCTCGCCCAGCGGAAACAGCGCATGCGCCCGCGGCAGCGCGCGTGCGATCTGGACCGGGGTCGGAGGCGCGTCGCGACGGGCGAACTCGACCCCGGTGGTGAGCCGAATGCCGCGATTCATCGGCGCCAGCAAATAGCCGAGATCGGTATCGAGCACGGGATGATTGAGAACGGCATTGCCGCGCGACGCAAGATGCAGATGATAGCCGCGTTTGACGTTGAACGGGAGCGAATAGCCGAGCGGGCCGGTCACCAGATCGGACCAGGGTCCGAGCGCCACCACGGCCTCGCGGGCGCTCAGTCTGCCGTCCGATGTGGCGACGCTCCATCGGCCACCGGCGTCCTGTTCGAGCGTCCGCGCATCGGCCACCACGAAGCGCCCGCCCTTGCGCTGGAACAGCGCGGCATAGGCCTTGGCGAGGCCGCCCGGATCGAGCACGAATCCGGGCTCGGTGAAATGAACCGCACCGGCGAATTCGCCGGACAGATGGGGCTCGCGCTCGTGAATCGCCGCGTCGTCGAGAATATCGCCTTGAACCCCGTATTGTTTGGCCCGTTCGAAATCACGCACCGCGCGGGCAAGCGTCGCCTCGCTCCGAAACATCTTGATCCAGCCGCTCTTCCGCATCAGTTCGGGCACACCGGCTTCCGCGATCAGCGCCTCATGCTCGATCAGGCTGCTGCGGATCAGCGGCATCACCGCCAGCGCGCCAGCAAGCGCCCGATCGGGCGCGGAGGCGAGGTAATAGCGCACGAGCCACGGCAGGAAGGCCGGCAGATCGGAGACGGCGTAACGCACCTGCGGCGCGCGGTTCATCGCGGTGCGCAGGATCTCTCCGAAATCGCGCGGAAACATGTACGGAAAGACCGAGGCACTTTCGATCAACCCACCATTGCCGTAGCTGGTCTCCTCGCCGGCAAGCTGGTGCTTGTCGACCAGGACGACGTCCCGTCCGCGCTTTTGCAGGTGCAGCGCCGCGCCGACGCCGACCATGCCCGCGCCCAATACGAGCACGTCAGCCTTCAGTTCCGCCATCCCGGCACTCCGAAAGTTGAATGTCGCACGCTTGCGCGCGCTGCTTAGACTAAAGCTAGCCGTTGCGGTGTGTCGGCGCAAACCATGGCGGCTTTTGGGGAAATCGCGCTTGCGCGGCGGCTAAACTCTGGCAACATGGATTGGGCCAGGGCCGTCGATATCGCAGAGCGGAACAGCGCGCCACAGCGGAGAATTTGAACAAATGTCGGTACGTCAAACCCTGCTTGCAGCGACGATCGTCTCGATCGCCGCTTTCGCGATGTCACCGGCTTCGAGCCAGACGCTACGCTACGCCAACCAGGGCGACCTCAAATCGCTCGATCCCTATACGCTCAAGGAATCCACGACCATCGCCCATCATGCGCATTTCTATGAAGGCCTGACGACCCGCGACAAGGATTTGAAGATCATTCCGGCGCTGGCGGAAAGCTGGGAAACGCCGGAGCCGACCCGCTGGCGCTTCCACCTGCGCAAAGGCGTCAAATTCCACAATGGCGATCCGTTCACCGCCGACGACGTGATCTTTTCCGCCGATCGCGTCCGCGCCAAGGGCTCCAATTTCGGGACCAATGTGCCGGTCGACGCCAAGTTCATCAAGATCGACGACTACACGGTCGATGTGAAGCTGGACGCGCCGAACCCCATTCTCATCTCGCAATGGGACGGCTGGTACATCATGGACAAGAAGTGGTGCGAGGAGAACAACTCGGTGGCGCCGACGCCGGCTTCGGCAACCACGCCGAGCTATGCCTCGCTGCACGAGAACGGCACAGGCCCCTTCATCGTCGAGAGCCATCAGCCCGGCGTCAAGACTGTGTTCAAGGCCAATCCGAACTGGTGGCGCAAGCCCGAGCACAATCTGAAGGAAATCATTTTCACCCCGATTGCCTCGGAGGCGACGCGGGTTGCCGCATTGTTGTCGGGCGAAGTCGACGTCATCGAGCCGGTTCCGATCCAGGACATCGCGCGCGTCAATGCGAGCCCGAATGCGCAAGTGCTGGTCGGACCGGAGCTGCGCACGATCTTTCTCGGCATGGACCAGTCCCGCGACGAACTGCTGTACTCGAACGTCAAGGGCAAGAATCCGTTCAAGGATATCCGCGTCCGCGAGGCGTTCTTCAAGGCCATCGACGTCGACCTGATCAAGAACCGCGTCATGCGCGGCCTCTCGACGCCGTCTGCGCTGATGATCGCGCCGCAGCTGTTCGCACTGTCGAAGGATTTCACGCGGCCAAAATTCGATCCCGACGGCGCCAAGAAGCTGCTCGCGGAAGCCGGCTATCCCGACGGTTTCGAATTGACGATGGATTGCCCGAACGATCGCTATGTCAACGACTCCGCGATCTGCCAGGCGGTGGTCGGCATGCTGGCGCGGATCGGCGTCAAGGTTGACTTGCTGGCGCAGCCCAAGCAGCAATATTTCGCCAAGGTGCTGAAGCCCGGCGGGTTCCAGACCTCGTTCTATCTGCTGGGCTGGACCCCGGCGACGATGGATTCCCAGAACGTTCTCTACGACATCATGGGCTGCCGCGATGATCCGAAGTCCCCGCGCGGCGAGGCCAATCTCGGCGGTTATTGCAACAAGCAAATGGATGCCATCGCCGACAAGGTGCTGCTCGAAACCGACACGGCCAAGCGCGATCAACTGATCAAGCAGGCGTTCGAAATCGCGGCGAAGGATTATGCCTATATTCCGCTGCACCAGCAGGCTTTGGCGTGGGGCGTGTCGAAGAAAGTGAAATTGACCCAGCGCGCCGACAACGAGGTGCTGCTCTACTGGGCGACCAAACAGGAGGAGTAGGCTCGTTCGACAAACAGGTCCCGGTGGCATCGCGCCTTCCGGGACTTTTGTTCGGGGTTGGCAATGACGCGAGCCCCATCCAGCCTCAAAAGACTCAAAAGAAGTGAAAGGATTACATGCTCGCTTTCACTCTTCGCCGGGCGATCCAGGCCATCGGCGTCATGATCGCGGTCGGGATCATTTCGTTCTCGATGTTCCGCTTCGCCGGCGACCCGGTCAACCAGATGGTGTCACAAGACACCTCGTTCGCGGAGCGCGTCGAAATCCGCAAGTCTCTCGGGCTTGACGACCCGGTCGTCTTGCAGTTCGCGCGCTATTTTGCCAACGCCGCGCAGTTCAAATTCGGCGTCTCCTACCAGTTCCGCCAGCCGGTTGCGAGCCTGCTGAAGGAACGGATGCCGGCAACCTTGGAACTCGCCACCTGCGCCACCATCCTGGCGATGGTGTTCGGCATCCTGATGGGGGTCTATTCCGCGCTCAAGCGCGACTCGCTATTGGCAAAGCTGTTCCAGGCGGTCTCGCTGATCGGCATTTCGCTGCCGACCTTCCTGATCGGCATCCTCCTGATCTACCTGTTCTCGGTGACGCTGGGCTGGCTGCCCTCGTTCGGACGCGGCGAGGTGGTGCATATCGGCTGGTGGACCACGGGCCTGCTCACGCTCTCCGGCCTGAAGGCGCTGATTCTACCCTCGATCACGCTCGGCCTGTTCCAGATGACCTTGATCATGCGGCTGGTGCGGGCGGAGATGCTCGAGGTGCTGCGCACCGACTATATCCGCTTCGCCCGCGCGCGCGGTTTGACCACGCGGGCGATCCATTTCGGCCACGCGCTGAAGAACACGCTGGTTCCCGTGATCACGGTCGCAGGCCTTCAGTTTGGCTCGGTTATTGCATTCGCGATCATCACCGAAACCGTGTTCCAGTGGCCCGGCATGGGGTTGTTGTTCGTGCAAGCCGTGCAGAATGTAGATATTCCGATCATGGCCGCCTATTTGCTGATGGTTTCGCTGATCTTCGTCACCATCAACCTGGTCGTCGATATCCTTTACACGATCGTCGATCCGCGCCTGCGCTCCACCATCAGCCGTCCGGCCTGAGCCCGAGAACCCCATGTCCGACGCCGTCGTCCCGCATCAAGCCGAACCGAGCGCACAGGCCGCGCGGCTGGCGCCGGCGGCGGGCTGGTTCAAGCGCGCGATCGAAAGCGACCTGTTCTATTCGTTTCGTCGATCCCGCCTCACCATGGTCGCGACCGCGGTGACCTTGCTGTTTTTTCTGGCGGCGATCTTCGCACCCGTCATTTCCGTACAAAATCCGTTCGATCCCGCGCAGCTGCAATTGATGAATTCGCGGATCGCGCCGCTATGGACCGCCGACGGACAGTCGCCCTTCCTGCTCGGCACCGACGAGCAGGGCCGCGACGTGTTCTCCGCCATCCTCTACGGCCTGCGCATTTCGCTCGCGGTCGGAGTGCTCGGCGTGCTGTTCTCGGGCGCGCTCGGCATCGTGCTTGGCCTGATCGCCGGCTATTTCGGCGGCGCTATCGACGGGCTGATCATGCGCATCGCCGACGTGCAGCTCACCTTTCCCGCCATCCTGATCGCGCTGCTGGTCAACGGTGTCGCCAAGAGCGTGTTCGGCAACCGGCTCGACGCCATGAGCACGTTGTTGGTGCTGGTGTTTGCGATCGGCCTGAGTTTTTGGGTGCAATACGCGCGCACCGTGCGCGGCTCGGTCATGGTCGAGAAGAACAAGGATTATGTGGCGGCGGCGCAACTGATCGGGCTGCCGGCGCCGGTCATCATGATGCGGCATGTGCTGCCGAACACGATGGGACCGATCCTGGTGATCGCCACCATCAACCTCGCGCTCGCCGTCATCACCGAGGCGACGCTTTCGTTTCTCGGCGCCGGCATGCCCGACACCATGCCCTCGCTCGGCACCTTGATCCGGATCGGCAACAATTATCTGTTTTCCGGCGAGTGGTGGATCGTCGCCTTCCCCGGCTTTGCGCTGGCGGCCCTGATCCTGTCGATCAACCTGCTCGGCGACTGGCTGCGCGACGCGCTCAACCCGAAACTGCGATGACAAACGCAGTTTCCACCATGCGGCTCACCGTATGACCGAACCCGTCCTCTCCGTGCGTAACCTTCAGGTGGAGTTCGTCACCCGCCACCGCACGCTCCATGCCATCGACGGGGTGTCCTTCGACATCGCCAAGGGCGAGGTGCTCGGCGTGGTCGGCGAATCCGGCGCCGGCAAGTCCGTCACCGGGCTCGCCGTGATCGGCCTGATCGATCCGCCCGGGCGGATCGCTGGCGGCGAGATCTATCTGTCGGGCCTGCGCATCGACAATCTGCCGCCGGAAGAGCTGCGCCGCATCAGGGGCAAGCGGATCGGCATGATCTTTCAGGATCCGCTCACCAGCCTCAATCCGCTGTACCGGATCGGCGACCAGCTGGTCGAGACCATCAGGACCCATCTCAGCCTGTCGGAGACCGCCGCGCGCAAACGCGCCATCGATTTGTTGGCCGAGGTCGGCATTCCCGCGCCCGAGAAACGCATCGATGCCTATCCGCACGAATTCTCCGGCGGCATGCGCCAGCGCGTCGTGATTGCGCTGGCGATTTGCGCCGAGCCGGAACTGATCATCGCCGACGAGCCGACCACCGCGCTCGACGTCTCGGTGCAGGCCCAGATCATCTCCCTCATCAAACGGCTCGGGCGCGATCACGGCACCGCCGTGATGCTGGTGACCCACGACATGGGCGTGATCGCCGAGACCTCCGACCGGGTAGCCGTGATGTATTCGGGGCGGATCGCCGAAATCGGCCCGGTGCAGGATGTCGTGCAGAACCCGCTGCACCCCTACGCCAAGGGCCTGATGGGCGCGATCCCGACGCTCTCGGGCGAGGCCGCGCGGCTGGTCCAGATTCCCGGCTCGATGCCGCGGCTTTCCGCGATCCCTCAGGGCTGCGCCTTCAACCCGCGCTGCGCGTTTGCGTTCGACCGTTGCCGGATCGAGCGGCCGGAGCCGATCCGCCACGGCACGCAAGCCGTCGCCTGCCATCTCTATGACACCACTGCTGCGGAAACCGCGAAGGAAACCGCGGCATGACGGCGGCGCCCTTCATCGACGTCAAGAACCTGCGCCGCGTGTTCGACGTCTCAAAACCGTGGCTGAACCGCGTGATCGAGGGCGGCCATCTGGAATTCCTGAAGGCGGTCGACGGGGTCACCTTCGACATCAGGAAGGGCGAGACCTTTGCGCTGGTCGGCGAATCCGGCTCCGGCAAGACCACGGTCGCGCGGATGGTGGTCGGGCTGTTGCCGCCGACCTCGGGCGAGGTGATGATCGACGGCGTCGCGATGACGGGTGCGAAGCAGGCGCAGGCGCGCCAGCAGTTGCGCCGCCGCATCCAGATGATTTTCCAGGACCCCTATGCGAGCCTCAACCCGCGGCTGCGGGTCGACGCCATCGTCGCCGAGCCGATCCGCGCCTTCGACCTGATCGAGAGCGAGCGCGACATTGTGGCCCGGGTCGGCGAACTCTTGAATCTGGTCGGCCTGCATGCCGACGACGGCCTGAAATTCCCGCATGAATTTTCCGGCGGCCAGCGGCAGCGGATCGCGATTGCCCGCGCGCTCGCCTCCGAGGCCGAGTTCATCGTCTGCGACGAGCCGACCTCGGCGCTCGACGTCTCGGTGCAGGCGCAGATCCTCAATTTGATGCGCGACCTGCAGGACAAGTTCGGTCTCACCTATCTCTTCATCAGCCATAACCTCGCGGTGGTCCGGCACATGGCCAACCGCATCGGCGTGATGTATCTCGGCCGCATCGTTGAGATCGCGGAAGGGCGCGAGCTCTTCAACAATCCCCGGATGCCCTATACCAAGATGCTGCTGGGCGCGGTGCCGGATCTGGCGATGTCCGGCCGGCAGCGGATTCCGGTCAAGGGCGAAATCCCCAACCCGATCGATCCGCCGCCGGGCTGCGCCTTCAACCCGCGCTGCCCGCTGGCCTTCGATCTGTGCCGCCAACAGGCCCCCGCGCTGATCGACGGCGTGGCCTGCCACGCCGTCAACCATCCGGTTGACGCCGCGGTACCGGCATGATCACAGAGATGCGAGCAGGGCTGCGTCTGCTGCCGGTTGGCAGGCCGTCCCGGCTGTGGTCAAGTGCGCCCGCTTCTCCCCCGCGCAACTCCGGATTCCCATGAGCAAGATCAATCCCGATCCATTCACGACACGGCCTGAAATCGAAGGCACGTTTGGCGTGGTGACCTCGACCCACTGGATCGCGACGGCGGTCGGGATGGCGACGCTGGAAAAGGGCGGCAATGCCTTCGACGCGGGTGCGGCCACCGCGTTCACGCTGCAGGTGGTCGAGCCGCATCTCAACGGGCCCGGCGGCGACGTGCCAATCATCGTGCACGACGTCAAGCGCGGCCGCACCGAGGTGATCTGCGGCCAGGGGCCGGCGCCCGCGGGCGCCACCATCGCGCATTACCGCAGCGAGGGCCTCGAAATGGTGCCCGGCACCGGGCTATTGGCGGCTTGCGTTCCCGGCACCTTTGAATCCTGGATGCTGCTGCTGCGCGACTACGGCACGTTGCGCCTGCGCGACGTGCTCGAGCCCGCCATCGCCTATGCCCGCGACGGCTATCCGCTGGTGGAACGCGCCTCCGCGACCATCAGGACGGTCGAGCAGATGTTCCGGAAGCACTGGCCCACCTCGGCCGCGGTCTACCTGCCCAATAACGAGGTTCCAAAACCCGGCACGCTCTTCACCAACAAGACGTTGTCGGAAACCTATGCCCGCATCCTGAAGGAAGCCGAAAGCGCAGGCGGCGACCGGATCGCCCAGATCGAGCGCGCCCGCAAGGCCTGGTCGCACGGTTTCGTGGCGGAAGCGATCGACGAGTTCTGCCGCACGCAAGCGGTCATGGATGTCAGCGGCTCGCCGCACCGCGGCGTCTTGCGCGCCGACGACATGGCGCGCTGGCAACCATCCGTCGAAGCGCCGCTGACCTACGACTACGGCCGTTACACCGTCTGCAAGCCCGGCGTCTGGAGCCAGGGACCGGTGATGCTGCAGCAGCTCGCGCTGCTCAAGGGATTTCAGCTCGACGGGCTCGATCCGGCCGGTCCCGAATTCATCCACCTGCAGGTCGAATGCGCCAAGCTCGCTTTCGCCGACCGCGAAAAATTCTACGGCGATCCGAAGTTCTCGGAAATCCCGATCGCGACCTTGTTGTCGGATGCGTACAACGACGAGCGCCGCAAGCTGATCTCGGAAAAGGCCTCGCTCGATTTCCTCCCCGGCTCGGTCGAAGGTTTTGGGTCGGTCGTGAAACTTCGCCGCGCCGAAGGCCACCGCGAGGCGGTCGGCGCAATGGGCGCCGGCGAGCCCACGGTCGGCCGGTTCGGCGAGGTGCGCGGCGACACCGTGCATTTCGACATCATCGACGCCGCCGGCAATATGATCTCGGCAACGCCGTCGGGCGGCTGGCTGCAATCCTCACCGGTGATCCCGGAACTCGGCTTCTGCCTCGGCACCCGCGCGCAGATATTCTGGCTGGAGGAGAACCATCCCGCATCGCTGGCGCCGGGCAAGCGCCCGCGCACCACGCTGTCACCGACCATGGCGCTGCGCGACGGCGAGCCGTACCTCGCCTGGGGATCGCCCGGCGGCGACCAGCAGGATCAATGGACCACGCAGTTCTTCCTGCGCCACGTCCATGCCAAAATGAATCTGCAGGAGGCGATCGACGCGCCAGCCTGGCATTCCGAGCATTTCCCGATTTCGTTCTGGCCACGCACCTCGCGGCCCGGGGTGCTCGTGGTCGAGAACCGCGTGACGAAGTCGACCGTCGATAACCTGACCAGGCGCGGACATATCGTGGAGACCGGACCCGACTGGTCGGAGGGCCGCCTCACCGCCGCCTCGAAGATCGGCCGCCGCCGGCGCGCCGCCGCCAACCCCCGCGGCATGCAGGGCTACGCGGCCGGACGCTGAAGGGCAGTAGATGGCTTGTAGGCACAGATGACCTGGTCGATCATCGCCCGCGATAATTCCACCGGCCAGTTCGGAATTGCGGTTGCGACCCGCTTCTTCGCGGTCGGCGCCCGCGTGCCGCATATCGCGGCTCGCCTCGGCGGCATCGCGACGCAGGCGCTGGTCAATCCCTATTACGGCATCGACGGACTAAAACTCCTGCGCGACGGCCGCGAGCCGCGCGACATCGTCAGCACCCTGATCGCAGGTGATGCGGGACGCGAGAGCCGGCAGCTTCACATCATGGACGCTCATCTCCGCATCGCTTCCCATACGGGGCGCGACTGCGTCGGCTGGTGCGGCCATGTCGAGGGCCAGGGCTTTTCCATCGCCGGCAACATGCTGGCGGGTGCAGCCGTGCTGGACGATACCGCGCAAGCCTATCTCGCCAACGAAAAACTGCCGTTCGCGCGACGCCTGCTCGCCGCGATGCGCGCGGGCGAAGCTGCCGGCGGCGACAAGCGCGGCAAGCAGTCGGCGGCGCTTCTGATCCATGGCGAGGAGGAGTGGTCCGAACTCGACCTGCGCGTCGACGACCATGCCGATCCGCTCACTGAGCTCGAACGGCTCGAAGCGGTCAGCCGCGAGCGCTGGGTGCATTTCCGAAAGTTCCTGCCGACCCGCACGAATCCCGCCGGCATCACCGATCGCGAGATCATCGATGCTGGAATCGAAGCGGCGATTTCGGGCGAGCAATGACCAAGGCTCCGCTTATCTCGATCGAGGGCTTGCGGGTCACCTTCCATGGCGACGACGGCCGCATCACGCATGCGGTCGACCGCGTCGATCTCGATGTCGCCAAGGGCGCGACGCTCGGGCTGGTCGGCGAATCCGGCTGCGGCAAGAGTGTGACGTCGCTGGCCATCATGGGCCTGTTGTCGAAACATTCTGCCGAGGTCGAAGGCGTGATCCGGTTCGACGGTTTCGACCTGCTTGATGTGCCCGACCAGACGCTACGCGACCTGCGCGGCAATCGGCTGGCCATGATCTTCCAGGAGCCGATGACCTCGCTCAATCCGAGTTTCACCATCGGCGAGCAGATCATCGAGACCATCCTGCGCCACCGCGGCGGCTCGCGCCGCGCCGCGCGCGAGCGCGCGATCGAGCTGTTGCGGCGCGTGCACATTCCCTCGCCGGAAAAGCGCATCGACGAATATCCGCATAAACTTTCCGGCGGTATGCGCCAGCGCGTGATGATCGCGATCGCGCTGGCCTGCGACCCGCAACTCCTGATCGCCGACGAGCCGACCACCGCGCTCGACGTCACCCTGCAGGCGCAGATCCTGGATTTGATGCGCGAATTGAAGGCGGCAAGCGGCGCCGCGATCATCCTGATCACGCACGATCTCGGCGTGGTCGCCGAAGTCTGCGACGAGGTCGCGGTGATGTACGCCGGCGAGATCGTCGAGCGCGCCGGCGTCGACGAATTGTTCGCCTCCCCCCAGCATCCCTACACCGTCGGCCTGCTCGGCTCGATCCCGCGGCTCGACCGCCGCATCGCCCATCTCGCCACCATCGAGGGCGTGGTGCCCAACATGACCGCGCCGCCCGCCGGCTGCCGCTTCGCCGCGCGCTGCCCCTTCGTCAGCGAACCCTGCGTCGCCGCACCCCCACCTTTCGTCGCGGTGACTCCCGCGCACTGGTCGCGCTGCATCAAGGCGCCGCTGGAGAGGCTGGTGTCGTGATGGTCCTGTCATCTCGCCTCGTGCCCCGGGCGTGGCGCAGCACAAGCGCAGCGCAGTGTTGCACCGCTGAACCGGGGCCCAGATGTGGCTGGTTGCAAAATGGGTCCCGGTTCTGCAGCGCATCGTTGCACGCTGCGCTGCGCCCGGGACACGATAGAAGGGCCGCCGCATGACCGCCCTGCTCGAGGTCGAAAATCTCAAAAAACATTTCGTGGCCAGCCGGTCGGTGTTCGGGCGGCCGACGGCCTTTGTCAAAGCGGTCGACGGCGTCAGCTTCGAGGTCGAGGCCGGCAAGACGCTGGCGCTGGTCGGCGAATCCGGCTGCGGCAAATCCACCGTCAGCCGGCTGGTGCTGCGGCTGATCGAACCCGACGCCGGCAGTATTCGTTTCGAGGGCCGCGATCTGCTCGCGCTCGATGCCAACCAATTGCGCGGCTTCCGCCGCGACGCGCAGATCATTTTCCAGGACCCCTATGCCTCGCTCAATCCGCGCATGACGGTGAGCCAGATCCTGACCGAGCCGCTCGGCCTGCACGACCTCGTGCCGTCGGCTGGCCGCCGCGAGCGGGTCGAGCAGTTGCTGCGGCTGGTCGGGCTCGAGCCGCGCTTTGCGCGGCGCTATCCCCATGAATTCTCCGGCGGCCAGCGCCAGCGCATCGCGATTGCGCGTGCGCTCGCGGTCGAGCCGAAACTGATCATCTGCGACGAGCCGGTGTCGGCGCTGGACGTGTCGATCCGCTCGCAAATCCTCAATCTGCTGCGCGACCTGCAGGACCGGCTGGGGCTTGCCTACATCTTCGTCTCGCACGACCTCGCGGTGGTCAAGCACATCGCCGACCGCGTCGCCGTGATGAATCTCGGCGTCATCGTCGAGACCGCGGATACCGAGGCGCTGTTCGCCTCGCCGCGCCATCCCTACAGCCGCGCGCTGTTGTCGGCGATCCCCGTTCCAAAGCCGCGGGCCAAGCGCAGCCATTTGCTGTTGCGGGGCGAGATGCCGAGCGCGCTCAATCCGCCCGCGGGCTGCCGCTTCCATACCCGCTGCCCCTACGTGATCGAGCGCTGCCGCGTCGAGCCGCCGCCATTGCTCGGCGACCGACATCTGACCGCCTGTCACCGCACGGCGGAATTGCCCGCGCCGGATGGCATCGTCCCTGCCGATGGCGGCTTTTCGCCGGCGCTGGAGCGATTGGTGGCGGCGTTCGTCGACCATGGGGAAGTAGCCTCCCGGGCCGGGGTTGATATAGTCGGGGCAACGCCGCCGGCAGTCGCATGAAGTCGTTGATATGGAGACCAGTCCGATGAAGATCCTGCGTTTGGCGGCCACGGCTGTGGCGCTGTTGTTTTCGCTTCAGGCCGCAGCCCAGGCCCAGACGACGCTGCGGATTGGGCTTGCCGAGGATCCCGATATTCTCGATCCCACGCTGGCGCGGACCTATGTCGGCCGCATCGTGTTCGGCGCCTTCTGCGACAAGCTGTTCGACATCGACGAAAAGCTCAACATCGTGCCGCAGCTCGCGCTGTCGCACGAGACCTCCGCCGACGGCAAGGAAGTCACCATCAAGTTGCGGCCAAACGTGAAATTCCAGGATGGCGAGCCGCTCGACGCCGAGGCCGCGAAATTTTCGCTGGAGCGGCATTTGACCATGCAGGGCTCGTTCCGCAAGCCGGAACTGACCGCGCTCGACCATGTCGACGTCGTCGATCCCCTGACCATCAAGCTCGTCTTGAAGACGCCCTACTCGCCGCTGATCGCGCAACTCACCGACCGCGCCGGCATGATGGTCTCGCCGAAGGCCGCCAAAGAGGAAGGCGACAAGTTCGGCCTGCATCCGGTCTGCGCCGGGCCCTACAAATTCGTCGAACGCGTGCAGCAGGACCGCATGGTGTTCGAGAAGTTCGCCGACTACTGGAACAAGGACAACATCTTCATCGACCGCGTGGTGTTCCTGCCGATCGTCGATGCCACGGTGCGGCTGGCGAACCTGAAATCCGGCGGGCTCGACCTGATCGAACGCGTGCTGGCGACCGACATCAAGGACGTGCGCGCCGACCCGAAGCTCGTGCTGGCGACCGCGCCCGAACTCGGCTATCTCGGCCTCACCATCAACGTCAACAATGACAAGAACAAGGGCCCGCTCAGCCAGTCGGAGAAGGTGCGGCAGGCGCTCGACCTGTCGATCGACCGCGAGGCGATCAACCAGGTCGTGTTCAATGGCGAATTCACGCCGGGCAATCAGTGGGTCAGCCCGACGCATCCCTACTATCAAACGGCGTTTCCGGTTCGAGGCCGCGACATCGCCAAGGCCAAAGCGCTACTGAAGGAATCCGGCGCGGCGTTGCCGATCAGCGTCGATTACATCGTGCCGAAGGGCGCCGAGGCCGAGGCGGTGGCCCAGGTCGTTCAGTCGATGGCGGCGGAAGCGGGCTTCGATCTGAAAATCCGCGTCATCGAATTTGCGACCTCCCTCAAGCAGGCCCAGGCCGGCGAATTCCAGGCGTACCAGATCAACTGGAGCGGCCGGATCGATCCCGACGGCAATTCCTACGTCTTCCTGCACAGCGGCGCGCCGCTGAACGACGGCAAATATTCCAACCCGGAGGCCGACAAATTATTCGAGGCTGCGCGTCTCGTCAGCGACCCGGCGCAGCGCAAGGCGATCTACGAAAAACTCACCGGAATCGTGCTCAACGACGAGCCGATCATCTATCTCTATCATCGCAAACTCCTGATCGCACACACGACCAGGCTGGAAGGCTACAAGCAGTTGCCGGACGGGCTGGTGCGCGTGGTCGGGTTGAAGCTGAGGTGAAGGTGATCGCGCCCGGAAAACGCCCATGCTGAATTTTCTCGGCAAGCGTCTGCTGCAGCTGATCCCGACATTGTTCTTCGTGTCGATCCTGATCTTTTCGCTGCAGCATCTGCTGCCCGGCGATCCCGCGCTGATCATGGCCGGGGAAGAGCGCGATCCCGCAGTCATCGAGCATATCCGTCAGCAATACCGGCTCGATCGGCCGATCCCGGTGCAATATTATTACTGGGTCAAGGGCGTGCTGTCGGGCGACTTCGGCGAGTCGCTGCGCATCAAAGTTCCGGTGCGCGAGCTGATCGAGCAGAAGCTGCCGGTGACGATGCAGCTGGCATCGATGGCGATCATCATCGCGTTCCTGATCGGCATCCCCGCCGGCATCGTCTCGGCGGTGAAGAAGGGCACCGCGTGGGACTATGGCGCCAACCTGTTCGCGCTGTGGGGCATCTCGACGCCGAATTTCTGGCTCGGCATCATGCTGATCTTCCTGTTCTCGATCGAGCTCGGCTGGCTGCCGGCGTCGGGCTACGTGCCGCTGTCCGAAGACTGGCGCGCCAGCCTCGCCGCCACCATCATGCCCGCCTTCGTGCTCGGCAACGCGATCGCGGCCATCCTGATGCGCCACACCAGGAGCGCGATGCTGCAGGTGCTGGAGAGCGACTATGTCCGCACCGCCCGCGCCAAGGGGCTTTCCGAACGCTCCGTCATCCTCAAGCACGCCATGCGCAATGCGCTGACGCCGGTCATCACGCTGGGTGCGCTCGAACTCGGCACGCTGCTGTCGGGCGCGGTCCTGACCGAGCAGATCTTTTCAATTCCCGGCTTCGGCAAGCTGATCGTCGATGCCGTGTTCAACCGCGACTATGCCGTCGTGCAGGGCGTGGTGCTGGTGACGGCGACCATCTACATCACGCTGAACCTGATCGCCGACATCGCCTATATCCTCGTCAATCCGCGGCTGAGGGCCTGACGCATGACCGATGCTGTGATCGGCGCCATTCCCATTACCGCCTCCGACGAGTTGGAGAGCCCGGCGCGGCGTGCATTGCGCCGGCTTCTTGCGCGCAAGGGCGCCGTTGTCGGAATGGTCGTGATCGCAGCCTTCATCCTGCTCACGGCGTTCGCGTCTGTCATCGCGCCCTATGACCCGATCGCGACCAGCTGGACGCTGGTGCGCAAGCCACCGTCTGCGTTGCACTGGTTCGGCACCGACGATCTCGGCCGCGACGTGCTCAGCCGCGTCATCTTCGGCGCCCGCGCCTCACTGATGGCGGGTGCGATCTCGGTCGGGATCGCGCTTGGGGTCGGCGTGCCATTCGGGCTATTGTCGGGCTATCGCGGCGGATTCATCGACGCCCTGATCAGCCGGATCACCGACGCCATGCTGGCCTGCCCGTTCCTGATCCTTGCCATCGCGCTGGCGGCATTCCTTGGCCCGAGCCTCGGCAATGCCATGATCGCCATCGGCGTCACCACCACGCCGATCTTCGTGCGGCTGACGCGCGGCCAGGTCATGAGCGTCAAGGTCGAGGACTATGTCGAGGCCGCGCGCGCCATGGGCAATCCGCGCTGGCGCATCGCGTTGTTTCACATTCTGCCGAACATCATGCCGGCGCTGTTGGTGCAGGCGACGCTGTCGATAGCGGCTGCCATCATCGCGGAAGCCGCGCTGTCGTTTCTCGGATTGGGCCAGCAGCCGCCCTCCCCGTCCTGGGGCAGCATGCTCAACGCCGCGCAGCGCTTCCTGACCAACGCGCCATGGATGGCGCTGTGGCCGGGGCTTGCGATCTTCCTCGTGGTGTTGTCGTTCAACCTCGTCGGCGACGGCCTGCGCGACGCGCTCGATCCAAGGGAGCGGTGACGTCATTGCGAGCCAACGGCTCGCAATGACGGATTAAATCACCATCTCCCGCATCACCCTTCGGCAATCCATCTCGTATTCGAGATCGATCACCGGGGGCCGGGCGAAATGCCAGGTCAGGCCCGATCGCGCCGCGCCGCGGCGGACCAGGGCGTCGGCGAAGACGGGGTGGAAATCATGCACGGTGTAGGTCTGCACCGCCGTTGCATCTTTCCAGCCGAAACCGAACTCACCCATGCGGCGTTCCATGGCGTCGACCACGAAACCGACTTTTTCCTTGAAACCGTCGGGGCTGAGGTCGCGGTACCGCACCGTGCGCTCGGAATAGGTTGCGCCTCCCTCGCGCGCCTCGCCGCTGCCGGAGATGACGAAGGAAGGCGTCGTGCTCTCGCTCGGGCGCGTGAATGAGAAGGCATAGAACGACGGCTCGGCCGGCGGATCGATCTCGGGACAGACATTGCTACGCGCCACCGGATTGGTCTTGCCGTCGTACAATCCCCATTCGGCGAGCGTCTTGACGTAGTGCAGGTTGAAATCGCGAAATCCTTGATCCGTGAACGCCGCCGGCGAGCGCAGCTCGCAGGCGGCAAACGACGTCAGCGGCCTGCCCGCCGCCTTGATGTATTGCGCGATCTGCTTGAAACCTTCCGCCAGCGGCACCGGTTTGTCGAAGCGCACGCGCTCGATTTCAAAGCCGGGGTCCGCAGCGGCACCGCCCGAATATTGAAACACCCCCGGGATGAATCGATAATTGCCGGGCAGAAAATCACTCGTCATGTCCGTTCCCTCCGGATCTTGTCATTCCAGTTGCATGCGGACGCCCTTGGCGCCGTTGAGCAACCGTCGCAGATGGAATCCCGCCAGCGCATCGTCGGCGTGCAGCCCGACCAAGGCGGCAAAGGCCGGCATCGCGCCGGCATCGCCGGCTTCGAGCTTGGCGAACGCATCGGAATATTGTTTCGCCGCCGGTGCCTCGAAGGTCGCCTGCGGCAGCGGCTCGTAGGCGCGCAGCGGCTCGCTGCGCCCGCGCAGCATGATATCGCCGACCGGCCGCCCCCTGAAGTCGGGAGTGCCGTCGGCGATCGCGGCGCTGACGCAGATTCGGGTGCCCAAGTGCTTGTTGGCGGCCTCGAGCCTCGCCGCCGTGTTGATGGTGTCGCCATAGGCGGTGTAATCGAAAAAGCGGCTGCCGCCGAAATTGCCGACCAGCGCGGGGCCGGCGTGAACGCCGATCCGGGTGGCGCCGAAATTCACGTCTTTCTCCTTCCAGCGCTCGCGAAACGCCTGCGCCCAGATATCGAGATCCTGCGCACAGGCAACCGCGCGAGCGGCATAATCGGGCTGGTCGCCGGGCGCGTTGAACAGCACCTGGATGGCGTCGCCGATGATCTTCGCCACCGTGCCTTCATGTGCGAACACCACGTCGGTCATGCCGCCGACATACTCGTTGAGCAATTCGCCCAGCACTTCGGGGGATGCCGTTTCCACAAGCGTCGTAAAGCTCGTGATGTCGGTGAAGATGGTCGCGACCTCGCGCCGGTGCACCGCCATGCCGTCGGCCTCGCCGACGGCGGCAAGCCGCGAGGCGATCTGCGGCGAGAAATAGCGCGACAGCGAGGCATGCGCGCGCTCGGCCTCGGCCTGGCGGCGGCGCGCCTCGCGCATCATCTCGACGTGGCGGATGGTCTTGTCGATGGTCATCTCAAGATCGCCGAAATCGATCGGCTTGGTCAGGAAATCGAATGCGCCGCGGTTCATTGCGGTGCGAATGTTGCTCATGTCGCCGTAAGCCGAGACGATGACCGTCGATTTCTTTTCCTCGGCCTCCTGCAGCTTCGCCAGCAGCGACAGCCCGTCCATCCGGGGCATGTTGATGTCGGACACCACCATGTCGACATGCGGATGCAGCTCGATCGAAGCCAGCGCCTCGATGCCGTCATGGGCGAACATGAAGCTGACAGCGCCGTCGCGAATCTGCCGGCGAAATTTCTGCAGCACCAGAGCCTCGAGATCGGGCTCGTCATCGACGACGAGGATGGTGGCGGTCATGCGGCTTGCCCGAGCCTTGAATCGATCTCATGGCGCAGCAGCGCGAAATCGATCGGTTTGGTCAGGAGGCCGATCGCGCCGTTTTCGATCGCCTTGCGGCGGGTTTCGGCATCGCCATAGGCCGTGATCATGATGACGGGAACGTCCGGCCGCTCGGCGCGCACTCTGGGCAGCATTTCCAGTCCGCTCATGCCGGGCATGTTGATGTCGGACAGGATCAGGATCAGCGAGGGGTCGTTGATCTCGGCAATCCGAGCCAGTGCAGCGGGCGCCGATGGCGCGAATTCCATCGTGAAGCGTCCGGATTTCAGGTCGCGGCGAAATTGCTGACGGAACAGCGCCTCGACATCGGGCTCGTCATCGACGACGAGTATGTAAACGCTCAATTGGTGCCTCCAGGATGAGATTGTGCCGCCGCCGTCCGCGGCAGCGTAATAATGAACTCAGTGAATACGCCAGGCTCGGTATCGACGTCGATCTTGCCGCCATGTTGTTTCACCACGATGTCGTGGCTCATCGACAGGCCGAGGCCGGTGCCCTCCCCGGCCGGCTTGGTGGTGAAAAACGGGTTGAACATTTTCTCCTTTACTTCCAGCGGGATACCGGTTCCGTTATCGCGAATCCGGATCTCAACCTTGTTGCCGAGGTTTTTCGTGCTCGCTGTCAGCAACGGTTCGAAACCTTCCTCACCCGATTCCTTGCGCTTGGTCGCGGCGTAGAAGCCGTTGCCGATCAGGTTGAGGAAGACGCGGGTAATTTCCTGCGGATAGAGGTCGATCATGCCGGCGGCAGGATCGAGGTCGCGCTGCAGCGTGATGTTGAAGCCGGATTTTTCGGCGCGCGCGCCGTGATAGGCGAGATTGAGGCTCTCCTCGACGATGGCGTTGATGTCGGCGGGCCGGTGTTCGCCGGAGCCCTCGCGCGAATGCAGCAGCATGTTTTTCACGATCGAATCGGCGCGCTTGCCGTGCTGCACGACTTTTTCGAGGTTGCCCTTCAGCATATGGGTGAGCTCGTCGATCTCTTCGCGCACCTTGTCGTCGAGAGGCGCCGATTTCAGCACGTCGTTCAATTCGTCGATCAACTCGCCCGACAGCGCCGAGAAATTGTTGACGAAATTGAGCGGGTTCTTGATCTCGTGGGCAATGCCGGCAGTGAGCTGGCCGAGCGAAGCCAGCTTCTCGGTCTGCACCAGGCGGTCCTGCGCGGTGCGCAGGTCTTCCAGCGAAAGCGAGAGCTCCTTGGTGCGTGCCTGCACCTGTTCGAACAAGCGCACGTTCTCGATGGCAATGACCGCCTGGTCGGCAAAGGTCTGTACCAGATCGATCTGGCGCTGGCTGAACGGCCCGGGTTCCGGCCTTCCCAGCAGCAGCACGCCTTCGACCGCGCGGTCGCGCATCAGCGGCACCGCGAGCACCGCCCGGTAGGCGCCGATCGCCGGAGCCGCGCCAAAATCATAATCGGGATCGAGCTCAACGTCCGGGACGTGGGCGGGCTTGCCCTCCATGAAGACCCGGCCGGTGATCGTCTCGCGGCCGGGCCTGATCGGGTTGGCGTTCATGAAATCGACGAAAGCCTGGGTGCAGCCGGCTTCGGCCTGCAGCCGCATCACCTCGCCATCGCGCAGCAGAATGATGCCAAGCGATGCGCCGCACAGCGACTGCGCGGATTCGGTCAGGGTCGTCAGCACCGATTTCAGGTCGAACGCCGAGCGGCTGATCACCTTGAGCACTTCCGAGGTCGCTGTCTGCTGTTCCAGCGATTCCTGCAAGTCCGTCGTACGCGCTTGAACCTCGTCGAACAACCGCACATTCTCGATGGCGATGACCGCCTGATCAGCGAAGGTATTCACAAGCTCGATCTGCTTGTCGGAGAAAGGCGCCACTGTGGAGCGGCATGCGGCAATGACACCAATCGGGATTCCTTCGCGCATGAGCGGAATCCCTAGCATCGTTCGAAAGCCGCCACGAGCCACCGACTCGGTCCAAGCATATTCCGGATCAGCCAATACATCGGGAATGTGGGTCGTGAGCCCTTCGAGTGCGGTTCGGCCGACCAACGTTTGCCGTCCGACGGTAATCGATTGGCTTTCCATCCACTGCCGGTATTCGGAAGCAAAGCCATGACTGGCGGCCAAATGGTATTCCTCCCCCTCTCGGCGAAAAATAAATGAATAGTTTGCTTCGGAAAGCCGGGCCGCAGATTGAACGAGTGTGTCGAGCACCGCCTGCAGATCAAAGGTCGAGCGGCTGATGACTTTCAGCACGTCGGCGGTCGCGGTCTGCTGCTGCAGCGATTCGCTGAGATCGTCGGTGCGCCGACGCAATTCCCTGAGCAGCCGGGTGTTTTCGATGGCGATCACGGCCTGGTTGGCAAAGGCTCCGATCAGGGCAATCTGCTTTTCATCGAATCCCACCGGCTCGTGCCGCGCGGTGCCGATTGCGCCAACCACCTTGTCGCCGAGCAGCATGGGCGTGAAGATCACCGAATCGAACCCGAAATCGCGCGCGAATTCCCGAGCGGTGGCGGGCGCCGCCGGATTGCCCAGGACGGGAGAGAACTGGATGGTCTGCTTGGACAGCATCGCCACGCCTCCCACCGTATCGTCGGCGAGCGGCCGCGGATATCGATCGATCAACCTCTGGAAACCCGGATCGCCGTCCACGGCGGGCATTTCAACCATTCCATCATGCAATGTCTGAACCACGGCGAAGCGCGTACCAAACAACCTCAGCAGATTGCGCACGATCGCGTCGAACACCGGTTTGGTGTCGGTCATCGAAGCGCTGATCGACGAAAGAATTTCGGCCGTCGCGGTCTGGTGCTCGAGCGATTCGCTCAGCTCAGCCGTCCGTTGTTCGACCTTGTTCTCCAGGTCGGCATAGGATTCCTGCAGCCGCGCGCCCATGTCGTTGAACTGGTTGGCGAGGCCTTCGAGCTCGTCGCCGGTCTTGATCGAAATACGCTGGGCAAAATCGCCGCTGCCGATCCGCTCGGCGCCCGCCCGCAGCGCCTGGATCGGGCCGACCATGCGGCGGGCCAGGAATACCCCGGCAAGCACCGCGAACATCGATGCCGCCGCCAGCACGATCGCGAGCCGCTGCAAGGCGAGGTACAGCGAGGCGTAGGCCTCTTCCACCGGCAGTTCGACGAACATGGTCCAGCCGAGCGGCGCAATCGGCGCGGACGCCGTCAAGACCTCCTGCCCCTGGATGTTCTTGGTGCCCTGCAGCGATTCGAGGTCCGCGCTGGTGCTGCCGGCCTGCGCCGCCTGCACCTGCACGAGCTTCGACATGTCGGTGTTGCGCAGCACGAGCGAGATGTCGGGATGCGCGATCAGGCGCCCTCCGGGGCCGACGACATAGGCATGGCCGTGCTCGCCGACCTTGATCTGCGACACCACGTCCCAGATCAGTTTCAAATTGACCTCGGCGATGCTGACGCCGGCGTCCTTGCGGGTGCCGGCCAGCGACAGCGTCATGTAGGGCTCGGACTCCCTGCGGAAATAGACCGGCCCGTAATAGACCTTGTGCGCGACCGCCTCGGTAAATTTCGGGTCCTTGGAAAGGTCGAGCCCGGAGTCGACGACGTCCATGGCGAGCCGGGACACCCGCAGACGCTCCTTGCCGGTGGAATCCACTTGCGCCAGTTCGGTAATCGCCGGCACCTGCCGCAGCAGCCGCAAGGCGTCGAACCGGCGCTGCTCGATCGAGCCGGCCGACCACGGCAATTGCGTGGTCCAGCCGAGCTGGCTCTCGATCTCCTTGATGAACTGGCCGATCTTGGCGGCGGCGGCCTCCGCCTGTTCGTGCTGAATCCGGATCAGCGCCGCCTTGTGCTCGCGATAATAGAAGAAAACCTCGAAAATCCCGTTCGACAGCAGCGCGACGCCGACCACCGCGACGAACAGCGCGACATATTTGGTGAACAGCCGGCTGCGGATCCGGGTCGCAACCGGAACTGCTGTCGCGGCCGCACCCGCGGCAGGCGCTGCCGCCAGCGTCCGGCCTTCGGGCGTGTCGGGGTGCACGGAAATGCTCATCCCGGCCAAGCTAGCAAGAAGCGACGGGCTTGTCTCTTGCCGCAATGCGGGAGGATCAACCGCCCGCGTTTACGTGGGCTTCAGGCCCTGTGTCCCCAGGTCGAACTCCGCGATCTCCCTGGCGCGCTCGGATTCGGCCGCAGCCCTGTGATCGGTGGCGATCGCGACATAGACCGCCGGCAGCACGAACAGCGTGAACAGGGTGCCGATCGACATGCCGGCGACCACGACCAGACCGATCGAAAACCGGCTCGCCGCGCCCGCGCCTGAGGCGGTCAATAGCGGCAACAGGCCGGTGACCATCGCCGCGGTCGTCATCAGGATCGGGCGCAGCCGGATGCGGGCCGCCATCTCGATCGCCGAGCGCTTGTCGAGGCCCTCATTGAGCTGCAGCTCGTTGGCGAACTCGACCATCAGGATGCCGTGCTTGGTGATGAGGCCAACCAGCGTCAGCAGACCGACCTGGGTGTAGATGTTCATGGTCGCCATGCCGAAGAACAGCGGAATCAGCGCGCCGACGATCGCCATGGGAACGCTGATCATGATCACCAGCGGATCCCGCAGGCTCTCGAATTGCGCCGCCAGCACCAGGAAGATGATGATCAGCGCGAAGCCGAAGGTGATCGCGAGCTGGTTGCCTTCCTGCACATATTGCCGGGAATCCGCGAGATAGTCGTGGCTGAACCCGGCCGGCAGTTGCTTGGCGACGCCCTCGAGGAAATCGACCGCCGTTCCCACCGTCACCCCCGGCATCGGCACCGCCTGGAAGGTCGCGGAGTTCAGCTGGTTGTAGTGGGTCAGCGCGTTCGGGTCGGTTCCGGTCTCGATCGAGACCACGGTCGAGAGCGGCACCTGCTGGCCGGCCGAGGTCGGCACGAAATACAGGCCGAGCGCCTCCGGCGACAGCCGCTGATCGCGCGGCACCTGCGGAATCACCTGATAGGAGCGGCCCTCAAGGTTGAAGCGGTTGACATAGTTGCCGCCGAGCAGCGTCGCCAGCGAACCGCCGATGCTCTGCATGGTGATGCCGAGATCGCTCGCCTTGGAGCGGTCGATCTTGACCCGCACCACCGGCTGGTTGAAGTCGAGGTCGCTGTCCGAGACGATGAACAGGCCGCTCTTGCGCGCGGCGTCTTTCAGTTTCACCATCTGGTCATAGACCGACTGAAATCCGTTGGTCGAATTGATCACCATCTGCACCGGCAATCCGCCGGGGCCGCCGGGCAGCGGCGGCAGGTTGAAGGCAAACGCATTGACGCCCTCGATCTTGCTAAGCTGCGCCTGCACCAGCGGCTTCAGCTTGATCGACGAGCGCACCCGCTCGTCCCACGGCTTGAGCAGCATTCCCGCAATTCCGCTCTGTGGCCCGTTGATGCCGTTGAGGACGAAACGCAGATCGGTTTCGGGAAACTTGGAAAATGACTTGTCCAGTTTCTCGCCGTAGAAATCG
>NZ_DATHOP010000197.1:0-34326 GCF_035484855.1 Bradyrhizobium sp. | reverse complement strand
TCGGCCGCACGCGGCTGCTCTAGGCACGTTCACAGATTATGCAAGGCGGCGTATAGCGCGAACGCGAACAGCGCGGCCGCACCGACGATGAAGCCGAGCACGAAGGTCCAGAAGCCGCCGCGGCGCCGCGGCTTCGCCTCCACTTCAGGTTCCGGCACCTCGGTCGACACCAGCGCCTGCTCGCGCTCGACCATGCGGCGCGCGATATAATCCGTGACTGCCTTCACGATGACGGGCACGTCGTGCGATTCCGTCAGCACCTTGCGGCCGTAGCGGGTGTCCTGCACGAAGCGATAGATGCGCTTGTCGCGTCCCATCAGGACATGGGCGACGACGTCGATCCACAGCCGCGGCGTTTCGCCCTGGCTGATGCCGCGATCGAACAGGTCGACCGTGTCGGGGATTTGCGCAAACAGCGGATCGAGCGCCTCGTTGAGGATTTCGAGCCGGGCGACTTCGGCATCGCGCAGATCGACGACCACGCCGGTGCGGTCGGCCGCCTCAATCCGCGCCTGCCGCAACGCGTCGCGCAACCGAATGGGGCGCGTTTCGCTGGCGGCCTGGCTTCCGGTATTTGGCGCGTCTGACATCCGCTTGGTCGCCTTATGCTGAAGGTCCCACCCGGGGTTAACCTATCAGTAACCACGTTTTCCGCAAAGGCCGTTTGTTGCCAATGGCTTACGCCTTTGATTCTTCAACCTCTCCCGCTTGCGGGGGAGAGCCTGCCCTCGGGCTTGACCCCGAGGGTCGACGCGCTCGGCAGCGCAATTGCGCGCCAGAGCGCGGCGGGTGGGGGCTCTCTCAATTGGCGCCAGTGCTTGCGGAAGCACCCCCACCCCCCGCGAAGTGCGGGAGAGGGAGAAGAAAGCGCGCTTACCGGAAGACGCAAGCGGCCCCACCCGGATGTCCGGATGGGACCGCTTCGTCCTTGGACGTCTTTCTTCTAGCTGTTTGGCCTGGCCGATCAGGCCACGACGCGGGCGGGTTCTTCCACGATGGAGAAGCGCACGCCAGCCTTGTGGCGGCTCTCTTCCGAGACCTCGCGCCAGCAGTCCTCGGCCTCTTTGCGGGTCTTGAACGGACCTTTGACCTGGGCCGAGCCTTCCACCAGCTTGTGGAAGTTCATCGAACCGAACTCGCCGCCGATCACCCAGAAATTGCTGCCGCTTGTCATGATGGCCTCCTTCTATTCAGCCGCTTGAATGTGGATTTCCGAACCCTGCTTCTTGAACTGCGCGGCTTCGGTCGAGTCGTGGAGCGCCGTGGTCGACGAGGTGCCGCCGGTGATGGTGGTCGAGACCAGGTCGAAATAGCCGGTGCCGACTTCGCGCTGGTGGCGCGTCGCCGAATAGCCGTGCTTCTCGGAAGCGAACTCGGCCTGCTGCAGGCGGGAATAGGCCGCCATGCCCTCGGCCTTGTAGCCGCGCGCCAGTTCGAACATGCCGTGGTTGAGCGAGTGGAAGCCCGCCAGTGTGACAAACTGGAACTTGTAGCCCATCGCGCCGATTTCGCGCTGGAATTTGGCAATCGTCGCCTTGTCGATATTGGCTTCCCAGTTGAATGAAGGCGAGCAGTTATACGCCAGCATCTTGCCGGGGTAGACCTTGTGCACGGCCTCAGCGAATTCCTTGGCCTCTTCGAGGTTCGGGGTTGAGGTTTCCCACCACAGCAGATCGGCATATTTTGCGAACGCAATGCCGCGCTTGATGCAATGGGCGAGACCGCTGCCGGGCTTGAGGCGGAAAAAACCTTCCGCGGTGCGCTCACCGGTGATGAACTCGCGATCGCGCTCGTCGACATCGGCCGTAATCAGTTTCGCACTCTCCGCATCGGTGCGCGCCAGCACAAAGGTCGGCGTGCCGCAGACGTCGGCGGCGAGCCTTGCCGCGATCAGGTTGCGCTCATGGGCTGCGGTGGGGATCAGCACCTTGCCGCCCATGTGGCCGCACTTCTTCTCGGAAGCCAGCTGGTCTTCGAAGTGCACGCCGGCAGCGCCTGCCTCGATATAGGCCTTCATGATCTCGAACGAGTTCAGCGGGCCGCCGAAGCCTGCTTCCGCATCCGCCACGATCGGCACGAACCAGTCGATCTTGGCGCCGCCCTCGGAGTGCTCGATCTGATCGGCGCGCTGGAAGGTGCGGTTGATGCGGCGGCAGAGTTCCGGGCCGGCGTTGGCGGGATAGAGGCTCTGGTCCGGATACATCGCGCCTGCGGTGTTGGCATCGGCGGCGACCTGCCAGCCCGAGAGGTAGATCGCGGGCAGGCCGGCGCGCGCCTGCTGCATCGCCTGGTTGCCGGTGACGGCGCCGAGCGAATTGACGAAAGGCTCCTTCTTCAGCGATTCCCAGAGCCGGTTGGCGCCACGCTCGGCGAGCGTGCAGGCGATCGGCACGGAGCCGCGCAGCTTCTCCACCTCGGCGGGGCTATAGGGGCGGCTGATGCCATCGAAACGCCCCTTGGGCGCGGGAACCAGCTGTTCAAAAGTCTTCGCCATTTTCGTATTCTCCAATCGACATTCGTGACAGTGCGCCGCGAAACGTGACGGGAGCTAAACGCTAATCTTCTTAATTCGTATATGCTCCTTGCATTCTAATGATGATGACATGTAACATATGAACTTGTCATGGATGTCATTTTGTCATTTTTGTTATAAAGTCAGTCAGCGAGGCTGCCATGGCGGAAGGTTCCGGAAAGAAGCTGTTCGTCGGACCGCGATTCCGGCGCATCCGTCAGCAGCTCGGCCTGTCGCAAACCCAGATCGCCGAGGGACTCGGCATTTCGCCCTCCTATATCAACCTAATCGAGCGCAATCAGCGCCCGGTGACGGCGCAGATATTGCTGCGGCTGGCGGAGACCTATGACCTCGATTTGCGCGATCTCGCCAGCGCCGACGAGGACCGGTTTTTCGCCGAACTGAACGAGATCTTCTCCGATCCGCTGTTCCGCCAGATCGATTTGCCGAAGCAGGAACTCCGCGATCTCGCCGAATTATGCCCCGGCGTGACCCATTCGCTGCAACGGTTGTACGCGGCCTATACCGAGGCCCGCCGCGGCGAGACGATGGTCGCAGCCCAAATGGCCGACCGCGACGAGGGCACGCGATTCGAGGCCAACCCGATCGAGCGCGTCCGCGACCTGATCGAGGCCAACCGCAATTATTTCCCCGAACTCGAACAGGCCGCCGAAACCCTGCGCGACGAATTGAACGTGTCCTCCGAGGAGTTGTTCGCAGCCCTCGGCACCCGCTTGCGTGAGAAGCATTCGATCGTTACCCGCATCATGCCGGTCGATGTGATGCGCGAGACCTTGCGGCGGTTCGACCGTCATCGCCGGCAATTGCTGATTTCGGAATTGATCGACGCACCCGGCCGCGCGTTCCAGCTCGCCTTCCAGCTAGGGATTGCCGAATGCGGTGCCAGCCTTGAGGCCATCGTTGGTCGCGCCGGTCCGCTCGACGACACGCCGCGCCGGCTCTACCGGATTACGCTGGCGAATTATTTCGCCGCCGCCGTGATGATGCCGTATCAGGCTTTTCATGGCGCGGCTGAAGCGCTGAGCTACGACGTCAACGTGCTGGCGCAGCGATTCAACTCGGGCTTCGAACAGGTCTGCCATCGCCTGACCACGCTGCAGCGGCCGAACGCGCGCGGCGTGCCGTTCTTCATGCTGCGCGTCGACAATGCCGGCAACGTGTCGAAGCGGTTTTCCTCGGGCACTTTCCCATTCTCGAAATTCGGCGGCACCTGCCCGCTGTGGAACGTGCACTCGACCTTCGACACGCCGGACCGGCTGCTCAAGCAGATCATCGAGCTGCCCGACGGCGTCAGGTATTTCTCGATCGCGCAAGTCGTGCGCCGGCCGGTGGCGCCGCACCCGCAGGCCCAGCCGCGCTTTGCCATCGGGCTCGGTTGCGAAATCCGCCATGCCTCCCGGCTGATCTACGCCAGCGGGATGGATCTGGAGAAAACCGAGGGCACGCCGATCGGCGTCAATTGCCGGCTCTGCGAACGCGAAAACTGCAGCCAGCGTGCCGAGCCGCCGATCACCCGCACTTTGATCCTCGACGAGAACACGAGACGGGTGTCGTCGTTCGCATTCTCCAATGCGCGCGAGTTGTGAGGGGCGATTCGAGACAAATTCTGAAATCAGAAATCGATCAGCGCGCCGTTGCGGGCACGGGCGCTGGCGGAGTGATGACGGCGGCACCTGCCACGGCCAGCTTTTCCTTGGTGATCAGCCATTTGCCGTCGGTGCGGGTCAGTTCCACATCCCAGGTGCCAGGCGCGACGACGACGGTATTGTCGGCTTTCCAGTGCCAGGCCTGAACATAGGCGTTGACGATGGCGCGATCGGCGCCGGGGAAAGAGACCGTCACATTGGTCAGGTGATGCGAGGTCTTGACGAAGCCGCCGCCGTCGAAGGCCCGCTTGGCGAAGGCAGCGCGCATGTCGATCGATGTCATGTCCTTCGGAAACGGGCAGGACGGGCCCGGGCAGTTGGTCGGTTCGCCTCGGCCGATGAACGCCGAGAACTCGAAATTCGAGGCAAAACATTCTTTCCAGATGGCGAGGCCGCCGTCGCGGTCGCCCCGGCCGATCTTGTCGATCCCGAAGGGGTAACAGGTCACGTGATTGCGGACGGCGGCGTCGTCGGCCGGGCCGTCGGCGCGGGCGACGGCGCAGGCCATGACGGACAGAGCCGACACCAGCGCTACAGCAATATGTTTCACGCGCTCCCCCGTTTGCAGGCCGCGGCGGCAAAATGTCCGGCTTGACGCGATCAGAGCTTGGTCGACGCCCGGGACAGGAGTTTCCAGTCCGCGCCCTGCTTCTGCCAGTTCATCAGGATGTGGAGATTGGTGGAGCTCTTCTTGCCGTCGGGCACCGCCTCGCTCTCGCCGACCCAATGGAATCGCACGATCGCCGCGTCGCCGACGACACGGATTTTAGGGTCCTCGTAAGCCAGCGACAAAAACTTCGATTTTCCATTGGTGGCGTTGGCGATGAAGGTCGTCTTGTCCTCGATCCTTGCATCGGAGTGACTGTAGCTGAGTTCGGGCGCGCAGAGCGCGTCGAGCGCCTTGGCATCGGCGGCGACCTGAGCCGCGCGGAAGGCCTCGACATTCTTCGCGACGGCCTCTTCATCCGCCGAAGCCGCCAACGCCGGGACCACGCTTAGGAGTCCAACGGCAAGCGCCGGCAACGCAGCCAGCCTGCGACGATCGATATTCATGGTTTCCTCCAGCTCCTGTTGTGTGAGGGTAGTCTTGCAGTCACGGCCGGGTTTGTCGAGCGACGCTTCTGCTCGCCGCGCGGATCGCAGGCTCCGCGCAATCCGCTTTCGCACTGCGGCAGGCGACAAGCTGCTGCGCGGTGACCTGCGCGGTCTGGTAGCGATGTGCGATGTTTTTCATCGGCGCCAACTGGCAATAATTTCCATGGCGCCCTACGCTGGGAGCCCCGGATGTGTGGAATGGCCTCATGAGCACAAGGATCGCCTGGATCGTCCTGATCGCGGCAACAGCTTTTTTCGCCGCGGCCGGCTGCAGCTCGGCGCAGATCGTGGCCCTCGGCGCCAGCGCTACCGCGGGATACGGATTGCCGTCATCGGAATCGTTTCCGTCCCAGCTTCAGGCCATGCTGCAGGCCAGGGGCTCCGCGACGCAGGTGACCAACGCCGGCGTCAGCGGTGAGACCACCAGCCAGATCCTCTCGCGCGTCGACAGCTCCGTGCCCGAAGGCACCAGGATCGTCATCTTGAGCCTTTTCATGTTGAATGACGGGCATCATGGCGTTTCGCCGGCCATGCACCGCGCCAACGTCGCCAGCATCCAACAGAGGCTTCGCGCGCGCCACATCAGGATTGTCGATGCCAGCGGCCTGATCATGGCGGCAGCAAAGGCCGGACTGCTGCAGCGCGACGGCCTGCATCTGACGGCGGAGGGCAATCGGCGCGTCGCCGCAGGATTGATGGCCTCCCTGCGCTAGGTTCTTGTAGGCGCGCCATCGGTTGCTATTGCGCCACGGCGTCCATGGCGCGGCTTCCTTTCGAACTTTTAATCGAGCGCGGCTTGGCCCGCCCGACGGGATGGCGTAAGGCGCCGCTTATCGCTAGCCTTGGCTCGCGATCCCCTGACCGCAGCGCTTTGGCGTCCAGCCCTCGGGCGCCCGGATGCCGTCTCGACAAATCCTCTGACCCGGATAGCCACGCCCATGTTCGCTTCATTTTTTCCCCGACCAAAACTGTTCTTCTTATCGGCCATCGTCTGGACCGCGATCGCGATGGCGCTGTGGTACAGCTTTGCCAGCGATCTCGTCGGCTCATCCGAACAGCTGCCCATCGGTATCGCGATGTTCCTGTCCGGGCGGGAGCTCTGGTTCGACCTCTATTTCGCACTCTTTGTCGCGATCTTTGCCGGCGCCTGGATGGTTTTTTCACCGCATCCCTGGGCACCGTGGTCGATCATCGGCTCGGCGCTGATCCTGTTCACCTCCTACTTTCAGGTCGAGCTCAGCGTCGCCATCAACGGCTGGCGCGGGCCATTCTATAATCTGATCCAATCGGCGCTTACGAAACCGGGATCGGTGACGCTGGAACAATTGTACGGCGGAGTGGCAACGTTCGCAGGCATCGCCACGGTCGGCGTCGTGGTCTCGGTGCTCACGAGCTTCTTCGTCAGCCACTACATCTTCCGCTGGCGCACGGCGATGAACAGCTACTATGTCGCAAACTGGCCCCGGCTTCGTAACATCGAGGGCGCCTCGCAGCGGGTGCAGGAAGACACCATGCGGTTTGCGACGACAATGGAGAGTCTAGGCGTCAATCTCATCAGGGCCGTGCTGACGCTCGTGGCTTTCCTGCCGATTCTGGTCACGCTGTCCGGCAATATCACCGAGCTGCCCCTGGTCGGGTCCATCCCCTATTCACTGGTGTTCGCCGCGGTGATCTGGTCGGTATTTGGAACCGGGCTGCTGGCCTTGATCGGCATCCGCCTGCCCGGAATCGAGTTTTTCAACCAGCGCGTCGAAGCCGCCTATCGCAAGGAACTGGTGCTTGGCGAAGACGATCCGGCGCGAGCCGACCCTCCGACATTGAACGTCCTGTTTGGCAACGTCAGGACGAACTATTTTCGGCTTTACCTGAATTTCATGTACTTCAACGTCGGCCGCTACGTCTATCTGCAGACCGACGTCATTTTTCCCTACATCCTGCTCGCACCGACGCTGGTCGCCGGCAAGATCACGCTCGGCCTGATGCAACAGATCCTGAGTGCGTTCGCGGAAGTGCGTAGCTCGTTTCAATACCTCATCAATGCATGGAGCACGATCGTTGAGCTGATCTCGATCTATAAGCGGCTGCGCGGCTTCGAGGCCAAGATTCACGACGAGCCGCTGCCTTCGATCGAGATGCGAACGGAGGGCACCGCGTAGCGATGGTCGCACAGCACCGGCGTCACCCGTGAGCGGGCCAGACACGCGCGGCTAGAGAATGATGAGATTAGGTCGAGCCGGCAGCGCTAACGCTCCCTCTCCCCGCTCTTCCGCGGGGAGAGGGCTGGGGTGAGGGGCTTTCTCGACATAGGGACTCGCGGAGAGTCCCCCTCACCCGGATTGCTTCGCAATCCGACCTCTCCCCGCAAGCGGGGCGAGGTGATCCGAACTCGCACGTTGCCGATTCAATTCAAAGCCATCCGCGGCTAGGGTTCGACCCCAAGCCGCTGCAAGGCTTGCCGCGCGACCGCACGGGCAGGGTCGAGCGCCAACGCCTGGCGGTAATCGGCAATCGCCTTGTCGCGATCATTTTTCTTCTCGTAGATCTGGGCGCGTATGAGATAGCCAAAGGTGTAGCGCGGATTCAGTTCGATTCCCTTGGTGAGATCGGTGATCGCCTCGTCCAATCGACCGAGCCGGCCATAGGCCGAGCCCCGTTCGCCATAGGACCGGTAGAATTTCGGATCGATCTGCATCGCAGTGGAGTAGTCGGCGAGCGCCTGGTCCGGAAGACCCTTGTCGTCGTAGACATTGCCGCGGGTGACATAGCTGAACGCGGAATCGGGTTTCAATTCGATCGCTTTGCCGAGATCGCCGAGCGCCCGGTCGTACTCCTTCTTGCGATAATAGGCGACGCCACGATTCGAATATGCATCCGGATATTTGGGAGAGATCGCGATCGCCGTCGTGTAATCGGCAATCCCGAGGTCGATTTGACCGTTGTCGTCATAGGCGTTGCCGCGCGCCACATAGGCGCGGGAGTCCGGCTTGAGCTTGATCGCATTTGAATAGTGCCTGATAGCCTCGGCGTAATTGTTCTGGTCGTAGGCGGTCTGGCCGGCCTGGTACTCGCTGGCGGCATCGGCAAACGCCGGCGCGACGACAGCCACCAGCAAGCTTGCGACCAGCATGAGGAACCGCATGGCAATCTCCCCCGATCCCATTCAATCCGAACGCATGATAGCCCATGACGAAGCCCTCGGTAAGCCATGGCCGTCCGCACCGGCATCGGGCCGTGACCCCTGGCGCAGGTTGGCTGGTCCGCCCCGCAGGGCGTGGCTGATGACGTTGCCTGGCGGGGATGCTAGGACACGACGATCGCCTCCGACTTCAAGCCAATCGGTAACCGCATGCGAAAGTTTCCAACGGCACCATTTCTTGCCGGCATCCTGCTGACACTGCTCGGCGGGCCGCAACCGAGCTGCGCCCAATCGCCTGCGGCGAGACCCGTCGCCGCGCCGGTCTCGCGCACTGCGGCCGCCTGCCACAACGGCATGACCTTCGATCGCTTCCTCGCCGACCTAAAACAGCAGGCGGCCGCGGCCGGGGTGTCGCAGCGCGCGCTCGCGGAAGCCTCGCCCTACCTCGTCTACGACCAGGGCATCGTCAACCGCGACCGCGGCCAGCGCGTGTTCGGTCAGGTGTTCACCGAATTCGCCCGGAACAGGGCGTCGGATGGCGCGGCAAAAAACGCGCAGGCGCGAATCCGGATGCATGTGGCAGCGTTCAACCGCGCCGAAAAGGAATATGGCGTGCCGCCGGCCGTGATTGCCGCCTTCTGGGGGCTGGAGAGCAGCTTTGGCGCCGAGCTGGGCAATCTTCATACGCTACCATCGCTGGTGTCGTTGGCATACGACTGCCGCCGCTCGGAGCGGTTCGTCGGCGAGACCATCGCCGCGCTGAAGATCATCGATCGCGGCGATCTCACGCCTGACGAAATGGTCGGCTCATGGGCTGGTGAACTCGGCCAGACGCAATTTCTGCCGACGCATTATTTCACCTATGCGGTCGATTACGACGGCGACGGCCGCCGCGATCTCCTGCACAGCGCGGCCGACGTGATCGGCTCGACCGCCAACTACATCGCCAGCGGGCTGAAATGGCGGCGCGGCGAACCCTGGCTGCAGGAAGTGCGGGTGTCCGCAGCATCGAATTTTCCATGGGATCAGGCCGATCTCACCATCCAGCTGCCGCGCACGAAATGGACGCAACTCGGCGTCACCTATCCGGACGGCAAGGCGCTGCCGAACGACGACCTGCCGGCCTCGCTGCTGCTGCCGATGGGCCGCACCGGGCCGGCGTTTCTCGCCTATGCCAATTTCGCCGCCTATACCGAATGGAACAACTCGCTGATCTATTCGACCACGGCAGGCTACCTCGCCACCCGCATCGCGGGCGCGCCGCCGATGCTGCGTCCGGCAGCCCCCGTGGCGCAATTGCCGTTCAACGAGCTGCGCGAGCTCCAGCAATTATTGGTGCGCGCAGGATTCAATGTCGGCAAGGTCGACGGCGTGATGGGCCAGCAAAGCCGCAGCGCCGTGAAGGCGATGCAGATCAAATACGGCTTGCCGGCGGATTCCTGGCCGACCGCCGAACTATTGGCGCGGATGCGCGGCGTGCCGCGCGCGCAGGCCGTTCCGCAGGGCGCCACGGCTGTGCGATAGGGCCCCACGGCGGAACGCCGCCATCGTCATTGCGAGGAGCAAAGCGACGAAGCAATCCATTCTCTCTTTTCCCGAAGAACATAGATTGCTTCGCGGAGCCTGTCATCGGGCGCGCATTCGCGCGACCCGTTGGCTCGCAATGACAGTAAACAGAATCTCGAGATTCCGGGTTCGATGCTCCGCATCGCCCCGGAATGACAACAAAAAAAGAAAGAGAGTCTCACATGTCCATCTACGACGCTACCGTACCGGCCTTCCTGCAGATCCTCGGCGGCCTCACCGGCATCCTCACCAAGGCCGAAGCTCACTGCAAGGCCAAGAACATCGCGCCCGAGGTGCTGCTTTCCGCGCGGCTCTATCCGGACATGCTGCCGTTCAGCAAACAAATTCAACTGGCCTGCGATTTCGCGGCCAAGAGCTGCGCACGGCTGGCGCAGGTCGAGGTGCCGACCACGCCGGACACCGAAAAGACCTTTGACGAGCTGAAGCAGCGCCTGGCGAAAACCATCGACTATCTGAAGGCCTTCAAGCCCGCCCAGTTCGACGGCGCCGATGCGCGCGATGTCAGCTTTCCGGTCGGCCCCACCAACACGATGACGCTCAAGGGCCAGCAGTTCATCAACAACTTCGCGTTCCCGAATTTCTACTTCCACGCCGCCATCGCCCACGGCATCCTGCGCCACAACGGCGTGGAAATCGGCAAGCGCGATTTTCTCGGGGTGAGTTGATTTTCCGGCCGTGATTCCGGGGCAGCCCGCAGGGCTGAACCCGGAATCTCGCAGCTAATCTGCGTCCGCTGAATGGCTCGCGGCTTGCCGTGAGCCTCCGGAATGCACACTTCACTGGGGATTTGACGTTCCCCGCCCTACTCGCCAATCACCGAGAGCTGCAAAAATGAGCACGCCGACCGAACTGTTCGAGCCCTTCAAGCTTGGCCCGATCATGCTTCCGAACCGCCTCGTGATGGCGCCCTTGACCCGCAACCGCGCGGTCGCGGGCATGGTGCCGAGCCCGCTGGCAGTCGAATATTACGGTCAGCGCGCCTCCGCCGGACTATTGATCACCGAGGCAAGCCAGGTCTCGCAGCAGGGCCAGGGCTATCAGGACACCCCCGGCATCTATTCCAAAGAACAGGTCGCAGGCTGGCGCAAGGTGACGGAGCGCGTGCATGCGCGCGGCGGGCGCATCTTCATCCAGATCTGGCATGTCGGACGCATCTCGCACACCTCGCTGCAGCCCGACGGCGGCGCGCCGGTGGCGCCGTCGGCGATCCGCGCCAAGGGCAAGACCTTCGTCAACAACACTTTCACCGAGATTTCCGAACCGCGCGCGCTGACGCTTGCAGAGATTCCCGGCATTATCGAAGACTTCCGGGGCGGCGCCGCGAATGCGCTGGCGGCCGGCTTCGACGGCGTCGAGATTCATGGCGCCAACGGCTACCTGCTGGATCAATTCGCCAAGGACGGCACCAACACGCGCACCGACGCCTATGGCGGCTCGATCGAAAACCGCGCCAGACTGATGCTGGAAGTGGCAAAAGCGGTGACGGCGGAAGCGGGCGCCGAGCGCACCGGCATCCGCATCTCGCCGGTGACGCCGTCCAACGACGTCTCGGACTCCAATCCGCAGCCGCTGTTCGATTATATCGTCGATCATCTCAACGCGCTGAAATTGACCTACATCCACGTCATCGAAGGCGCCACCGGCGGGCCGCGCGACGTCGCGCCGTTCGACTATGGATCCTTGCGCAAGCGCTTCAAGCAGGCCTACATCGCCAACAACGGCTATGATTTCGAACTTGCGACCAAAATGCTGGCGGCAGACGCGGCCGACCTGATCGCATTCGGAAAACCCTTCCTCGCCAACCCGGATCTGGTCGAGCGCCTCAGGCGCGCCGCACCGCTGAATGCGCCGGACAAGGCCACCTTCTACGGCGGCGGTGCCAAGGGATATACGGATTATCCGAGCTTAAGCGAGGCGCTCGACGCGGCACAGTAAAGCGAGGCGCTGCTGGATCATCGCCTCCAGGCCGGTACGGATCAAAGTTTCGGAGCGCTGCCTTGCGGCGTCGGATTGCGCTCGTTCTTCTCCGCAACTAGCGCGTCGCTATCGATCGTGGCCGCGCTGATGATGCGCTTGAAATCCACCAGCGTGAATTGGGCAATTCCGACCCGGTCCGGCGAGATGCCCGGCGCCAGTTCCACGCCCAGCGCGCCATCGCAGTTGGCGCCCTTTGCCTCGACCAGCATCGCGCTTAGCGTTTTGTCCTTTGCCTGCGAACGCTTCACGCCGGCCACGCAGCTGCCGTGGCCGTTGGCGTCATCGAGCTTGATCGCGGCTCTCGGATCCAGCGGACGGTCGATCGCCTCGAGTGCCGAGGTGTCCTTGTATTTCGCTCCCACCGATACGGTCTTGCCGGCGCGATAGATGTAATAGAGATGATGGTCACCGACGATGGTCGGCGCGCCATATTTATCCATGACCTGCTTGATCATCTCGGCCTTGGGCGGCTGCTGGTCCTGCGCGAACGTCAGGCTTCGCGCTATGAAATAGGCGCGGTTGGCGCTGGCGGGCGAGGAGAAGCTGACCGAAAGCATTTCACCGGTCTGTTTCGGGCCGGAAGGAGAATTGAAATTCAGCGCCGCGATATAGCTGACAGCGGTATCCCCGAATTTCTCCTGCTGAATGTCGATCTTGGCATCGGTGCGGTCCTTGAAGGTCGACAGGATCGCCCGCGCGGTGTCGGCCGTGGAGTCGGTGGAGATACCCAGAATATCCGGGCGCAGCTTTGCCTCGAACGCGGACTCGGAAGCCTTCGCCTTGATTTCGTAGGCAAAGGACGCCGCGGGCAGCGTTGCCGCACCCGCGGCAAGAATTGCAACCAAGGCACGGCGAAGCATGATCCACCTGCGAAATCAACTAAGAAACAAGGAAGCGAAAAGCATTACGCCAAATTTTCAACCGCAATGTCAACCTCGAAGTTCCGGCCGAAGATGCCTACGGTTCGTGCCGTTCAAGACGACGAAGAAGACTCGATATTTTTTTGATCCTGTTGAGGTCTCGCTACTTTTCTGATCGTCGTTTCGACGCAGCAGCGCCGTTGTTATGGTGATCCCGGTGGTCTGGAAAATCTGGCGGCAATCTCGCATCAACCCGCAGGCAGGGTAACGCTCATGTCCGCCCTCCCGCTTCCCGCAAGGGATTTTCGAGGGGGACATGATGCGCCGCGATCCAGTCGTCGAGGGCGGTGATTTCGGCAGCCGACAGTCGCAATCCGAGCTTGGATCGCCGCCACACGATGTCTTCGGCGGTCAAGGCCCACTCCACGGACATCAGGTACCTGACTTCGCGCTCCGTCAAGGTGGCGCCGAAAGACTGGCCGAGATCGTCGAGCGATTTGGCGTTGCCGAGCATCTTGCCGGCACGGGTGCCGTAGGCATGTGCCACCCGGTTGGCATGCGCGGTGTCGAGGAACGGATAGCTGCGCTGCAGTTCCGCCGTCAGCGCCGGGATCGCCGAGACGTCCATGTCGCCGCCGGGCAGCGGCGACTTCGCGGTCCAGCCCTCGCGCGCCTTCAAGTCCTCGCGGGGCGCGGCGCCGCGCAAATAGGGCTCCAGCCGTTGCAGCGCCTCCTCGGCCAGCCGCCGGTAGGTCGTGATCTTGCCGCCATAGATCGACAGCAGCGGCGCGCCGCCGGGCGTGTCGAGTTCGAACACATATTCGCGGGTGGCGGCCTTGGCTTCGCTGGCGCCATCGTCATAGAGCGGACGCACGCCGGAATAGGTCCAGACGACGTCCTGCGGACTGACCGGCTTTGCCAGATACTCGCTGACGGAAGTGCAGAGATATTCTATCTCCTCGCTCGAGGCTTTCACCTTCGACGGATCGCCCTCGTAGTCGCGATCGGTGGTGCCGATCAGCGTGAAATCCTCCTGGTAGGGAATCGCGAACACGATCCGCCCGTCGCTGTTCTGGAACATGTAGGCGCGGTCATGCTCGTACAGCTTCCGCACCACGATGTGCGAGCCCTGCACCAGCCGCACTTTTGCCCGAGCGTTGACGCCGGCACCCAAGGCCAGCACCTGCTCGACCCAGGGACCGCCGGCATTGACCAGCACGCGGGCGCTGATGACCGTGTGTTCGCGGGTGAGCGTGTTTTCGACCGTGACGCGCCAGATCCTGTTCTCCTGCCGGATCTCGACCGCGCGCGACCGCGTGCGGATGTCGGCGCCGCGGTCGGCGGCATCGCGCGCGGTCAGCACCACGAGGCGCGCGTCATCGACAAAACAGTCGGAATATTCAAAACCCTTTGTGAAGCGGCCGGGGACCAGCGGTTTTCCGACCTCGTCTGTTCTGAGATCGACCGAGCGGGTCGGCGGCAGCAGGTGCCGGCCGCCGATATGGTCGTACAAAAACAATCCGAGCCGCAACAGCCAGGTCGGGCGCAGCCCATCATGATGCGGTAGCACGAAACGAAGCGGGCGAATGATGTGGGGCGCGATCTGCCAGAGGATTTCGCGCTCGATCAGCGCTTCGCGAACCAAATGAAACTCGTAATATTCGAGATAGCGCAGCCCGCCATGCACCAGTTTGGTCGAGAAGGACGACGTCCCGCTCGCCAAGTCGTTCATTTCACAAAGGAAAACCGAATTGCCTCGGCCCGCCGCGTCGCGTGCGATGCCGCAGCCGTTAACGCCGCCTCCAATGATCGCGAGGTCGAATATTCGATCCAAAGGCGATTTCCTGGCGCTCGCCGGTTCACTTTGGCGATTTCGCTTTCAGTTTTGAATAAATCACAACCAAATGTGAAAGCAAGAGAAAAGGGAACCTGGATGCAAGAGATCCATTTTGGAACGTGATGGAGGATTTGTTCGCTCAATTTTGGAATGGCACACACCTAGCGGATTTAAAGGGGGATTTCGCGTGCTTTGACTCGCCTCTAGCGTGCTGCGGCGGGTAGCTTTCGCCCATGGACCCACTGGGATTCGGTAGGATCATTGCGGATAGGTGGGGCATCCTAATGATGTCCCCTGATGCATTTGCGGCGGTATTGGGATTTGGATTTCTTCTCGGGTTAACGATAACGCGGATATTCTTGAATGAGCGCCTAACCCACCAGCAAAACAGAATCTCCGATTTGCAAGCGGTGCTGGACGAAAAGCTACCTGCTACTCTCTTGCCGCCTAGAAAGCGCAGTAAGCAAATGTCTTTTGGGCTGATTGCCATTTTTGGCGGCGTTATCGCGATCCTAGTAGGTGTCTTTTCGCTCTTTCTCGATAGAACCCCACGATCTCTCGCAGAATCATCTAAATCCGCGGTGCCGGTTAAGGAGATTCTAAAATCAGGGTCGTCGCCTTCGCGAGTGTCAACATTGGAGCGCCTAATACGCGCCGCGACTATCGACTGGAGCAATAAGGAACGCCTGTCCTTACAGGGGCGTTTCACCCGATCAGACGGTCCTCTCTCAGTTTACGTGACCTATGGTCAGACTGGTGGAATAGAACCTCCGGTCGTAATAAACGGAACACTCTCAATCGAACCGAATTAAAATCGGTTCGATTGCTCACTTTGATCGAGATGAAAAAGCAAATGTTACGATCGGTCATGTGACCGCGGTCGAAGGAAACCAACAAATAATACAGTGGGGAGAACCCGAACAAAACAATACCAAGGTTGGAATCACATGGGCAAGCTATTTTGGCTCGATTATCTTTGTGTGGCCTGACGGCAGAGAAGAATCCTATCCCTTCGCCATAGTAGCTAAATCCGAGACTGGCAGAGGGGTCCCGCCCGTTATTATTGGTCCTGACATCTTGATGTCGCAGATATCCGAAGGCCCAAAATAGGACGACGCTAATCCAGCGGTTTTGCTATCTCAATCGATGAAGCTTCGCCAAAAGCGGTGATCTTTTTTCCACTGTGTCAGCCCTCGCCGCCTTCGGGACACCGGGGCATTGCCCCTGACCTATCTTAGCCGCGTAACGGTCGAAGGCGCTTCCACCGCCGGCTCGTCGATATCGGGCGCTGCCTTCGGCATCGCCTCGATCACCTCGATGCCGCGGGTGTGGCACACATTGGCGAGCCCGGCCGGCAGCGCGATGTCGGTCACGAAGGTCTGGATCTGGCTGATATGGGCGATGCGGACCGGCGCGCTGCGGCGGAGCTTTGTCGAGTCGGCGACCAGCATCACGCTGCGGGCATTGGCGATGATGGCTTGCGCCGCCTGCACCTCGCGGTAGTCGAAGTCCAATAGCGCGCCCTCCTCGTCGATCGCCGACGCTCCGATGATGGCGTAGTCGACCTTGAACTGGCCAATCAGGCTGATCGCGGTCGAGCCGATCACGGCGCCATCGGCGCGCCGCACCGCGCCGCCGGCCACGATCACCTCGATGCGCGGGTGGCGATAGAGCAGCATCGCGACATTGAGGTTGTTGGTGATGACCAGCAGATCCTGATGCGAGGTCAGCGCGCTCGCGACCTCTTCCGTTGTGGTGCCGATGTTGATGAACAGCGAGCAGCCGTTCGGGATCAGCGCCGCGGCGGCGGCCCCAATCGCCTTCTTCTCCTCCGCGGCGACGAAGCGGCGCGCCTCATAGGCGAGGTTTTCCACGCCGGAGGCGATGATGGCGCCGCCATGGATGCGGGTCAGCGCGCGGTGGTCGCAGAGATCGTTGAGATCCTTGCGGATGGTCTGCGCCGACACCTCGAAACGCCTTGCGAGGTCCTCCACCATCACCCGGCCAAAGGCGCGGGCGATGTTGAGGATTTCATTCTGGCGATGGGTCAGGCCGGTCATGACGGCACCTCGCAGACAAGAGCGCGGCCCATGGTGCGGCCGTTCCGTCATCCGGTCAACGCGTCAGATCGGCGGCAAGGGCAGCCCGGCGAGGATAGGGGAATCCTGGTTAAGGCGTCGCGCGGACCTAGCGCTAGCCCATCACGCGGCGCACGAAGGCTGCCCCCTTCGTCACCACGCACATGTAGGAATAGGTTTCCACCGTGTCGCCCGCGACCGTATCGAGGTCGACCATGATCGGCCGCGTCTGGCCCTGCCACGTCGCCAGGATCGCCGGCGGCACCGGCCGGGTCCGGGTCTTCTTGACCACAATGCCGGAGATATGCGGCAACGTTTCGGTGGCCTTCGATATGCAGGCCCTGTTGTCTTCCGCCCGGCCGCTTCCGGCAGCAAACAGCATCACCAGCGCCGCCAGGACTATTCTGATCCGCATTCAGTTCTCCGACACGTCGCGAAAGCAGCCAGGCATTTTCAACTCGCCGTCGCCCCGACAACGGCAGTATAGCGGACATTGCGGCGCTGGATGCCGCTCCAGCCTGGAAAATCTTTTGTCACACCGAGTTGCGCGAGGTCCAAACCGGCTTCGCACAATTTGCAGTGCAGCAATATGACGGCCTTCGACGATATGTGTCTTTCGGTTGCCGCTAGCTGATTGTAGCATCCGTCAAAATGAACCGGAACGAACCGGTTCCCGCGGGAGAGACGACCAACCAAAAGGGGAAATATTCAATGACCATGGCAGTCACGCACGGGGCGTTGTCCGAATCCGATCATAACGCCCAGTTGCGCAAGGCAGTGATCGCATCGACCATCGGCACCGCCATCGAATGGTACGACTTCTTTCTCTACGGCACGGCAGCCGGGCTTATCTTTGGCAAGCTTTATTTTCCCAACCAGGATGTCCTGACGGCGACGCTCGCGGCCTTCGCCACCTATTTCATCGGCTTTGTCGGACGCCCGATCGGCGCCGCGATATTCGGCCACTACGGCGACCGCATCGGCCGCAAGGCGACGCTGATCGCCACGCTGCTGTGCATGGGCATCGCGACCTTCCTGATCGCCTTCGTGCCCACCTATTCGTCAATCGGCATCTGGGGCGCGATCATCCTGACGGTGTTGCGGGTGTTTCAGGGTATCGGCGTCGGCGGCGAGTGGGGCGGATCGGTGCTGCTGGCGATGGAATGGTCGCGCACCCACGGTCAGCGCGGCCTGGTGGCTTCCTGGCCGCAATTCGGCGTGCCCTGCGGCCTGTTCCTCTCAAACCTTGCCGTCCTCGCATTCAGCCAATTGACGGGCGACCAGTTCATCACCTGGGGCTGGCGGCTTCCTTTCGCGCTCTCGATCGTTCTCGTCGGCGTCGGACTGTGGATCCGCCTTGGCATCCTCGAGACGCCGGTATTCCAGCAGCTCCTGGACGAAAAGAAGATCGAGAAGACCCCGGTCATTGAGGTCTTCAAGCGGCATCCGAAGGAGATCCTGCTGTCGGCCTTGCTGCGGATGTCCGAGCAGGCGCCGTTCTATATCTTCACCGCCTTCATCTTCGCCTACGCCGTCGGTACCTTGCACATGTCGCGCGATCTGATCCTGGCCGCGGTGCTGGTCGCCTCCTGCGTCTCCTTCATCACCATCCCGCTGTCGGGCCACATCTCCGACCGCATCGGCCGACGGAAGATGTATGTGATCGGCGCGGTAGCCACGGGCCTGTTCGGCTTCCTGTATTTCGGAATGGTGGACACCGCAGCTCCCGTGGCGGTGTTCGTCGCCATCGTGCTGTCGCTGATCCCGCACGACATGCAATACGGGCCGCAGGCGGCGCTGATCGCGGAGGCCTTTACGCCGCGATTGCGCTACAGCGGCGCCTCGCTGGGCTATCAGCTCGCCTCGATCATCGCCGGCGGACCGGCGCCGCTGATCGCGACGGCGCTGTTTGCCACCTACCACTCCGGCTATGCGATTTCCATTTACATCGCTGCCTGTGCGGTAGTGACAATTGTGGCGGCGGCGTTCATGCCCGACTACACTGGCAAGGACATTTCGAAGGAATATGACGCCTGATCCCGGGCGCAGCGCCGATCGTCGGGGAGGGCCTGGGATCACCCCAGGTCCTCTTGTTTTATCGGACGCGTGCAAAAAATCCCGGCTCCCCGGCTGCAATGACAAACTCCTGATGTCATAGTCGCAGCAATCGCCGGTCAACGGCGCCGTACGCCGGCAACATCCGGCTTGGGGAGGGACCAATGGCTTTGACGGAATCCTACGTCGCCGGACCGAGGGCGCCTGCGGTGCGCGATGTCACGCTCGGCGGCTTGCTCGAACAGGCGGCAAAATCGGCGCCGGAGCGGATCGCGCTGATCGCGGGCGTCCCCGATCCCGCACTGCGCCGGCAGTGGACTTATTCAGAGCTCCATGCCGAGGCGCAGCGCACGGCGCGGGCGCTACTGACGCGTTTCAAGCCGGGCGAGCGGATCGCGGTGTGGGCGCAAAACCTCCCCGAATGGGTGATGCTCGAATTCGGCGCGGCGATGGCGGGCCTGGTGCTGGTCACCGTCAATCCCGGATTCCGCACCAACGAAGTCGAATATGTGCTGAAACAATCGCGCGCGGCCGGCGTGTTCGTGGTGCCTTCGTTTCGCGGCAATCCGATGCTGGAGACGGCGCGCGAGGTCGCCCCGCGCTGCGGCGAACTGCGCGAGATCATCTCGTTCGACGACTGGCCGGCCTTCATCGCCGCCGGCGACGACAGCACGATCGCGCTTCCCGCGGTCAAGCCGACCGATCCCGTGATGATCCAGTATACCTCGGGCACGACAGGCTTTCCGAAGGGCGCGCTGCTGCATCACCGCGGACTTGCCAATAACGGCGCCGACACCGCCGAGCGCATCGGGGTCGACCCCGGCGACGTCTTCGTGACGACGATGCCGCTGTTCCACACCGGCGGTTGCGTTTGCTGCGTGCTCGGCTCGGTGTCGAAGGCCGCAACGCAGGTGCTGCTGGAGGCGTTCGACCCGGGCCTCGTGCTCGAGCTGTTTGCGACCTATCGCGGCAACGCCATGGTCGGCGTGCCGACCATGCTGGTGGCGATGCTGGAACATCCCTCCTTCGCCTCAACCGATCTTTCTTCCGTCAAGGCGATCTGCTCCGGCGGCTCGACGGTACCGGCCGCGCTGGTCACCCGGTTCGAAGAGGAGCTCGGCGCGCCCTTCACCATCGTGTTCGGGCAGACCGAATGCTCGCCGGTGGCGGCCCAGACCATGACCAACGACAGCATCGCGGACAAGGCGGGTACCATCGGCCTGCCGCTGCCCAACATGGAGAACAAGATCATCAATCCCGACACCGGAAAGACCTGCGCGATCGGCGAAATCGGCGAGTTCTGCACCCGCGGCTATCACGTCATGCTCGGCTATTTCGAGATGCCGGAGGCGACCGCAGCCGCAATCGATGCCGACGGCTGGCTGCATACCGGCGACCTCTGCGCGATGGATTTGCGCGGCTATTGCACGGTCGAGGGCAGGCTCAAGGACATGATCATCCGCGGCGGCGAGAACATCTATCCGCGCGAGCTCGAGGAATTGCTGTTCCGCCATCCCAAGGTCGGCGAGGTCGCCGTCATCGGCCTGCCGCATGAAAAATGGGGTGAGGAGGTCGCAGCCTTCATCCGCCCGGCGCCCGGCGCCGCAATCGACAAGGACGAGCTGTCGGACTACATGCGCGCCTCGCTTGCCCATCACAAGACGCCGAAACACTGGTTCGTGGTCGAGGCTTTCCCGCTGACCGGATCGGGCAAGATCCAGAAATTCAAGCTGCGAGAATTCTGGGCGAAGGGCGCGGTGCAGGCGTTGTGATACAAGGGGCGCTACCGCATCGCTACGGTCGACAAGGCTCCCCGGATGGCGATTGTTTCGGTTTGTAAGCAAGCCGGGTGACGAAGCGGTCGGTGACCAATTACGAAATTACGGTGACAGTGCATTCAATTGACTTGCCGCCCCTTCACGTCTATCCTGCGGCATGGCTCGTCTCGCCCGCGTCGTCGTCCCCGATCATCCGCACCACGTCACCCAGCGCGGCAATGGCCGCGCGCGGACCTTCTTCGGCGAGACCGACTATGCGCTCTATCGCGACCTGCTCGCCGAACATTGCCGCGCCGCCGAGATCGAGGTGTGGGCCTGGTGCCTGATGCCGAACCACGTACACCTGATCCTGGTGCCCTCCGATCCCGATGGATTGCGCCGCGCGCTTGCGCGCGTGCACCGAACCTACGCCGGCGTCATCCAGGCACGGCGCAAGCGCAGCGGTCATTTCTGGCAGGGCCGGTTCGGCGCCGTTGCCATGGACGAGGAACATCTCGCCGCCGCGCTGCGCTATGTGTCACTCAATCCGGTGCGGGCGCGTCTGGTGGAGCGCGCTCAGGACTGGCGCTGGTCGAGCACGCGCGCGCATCTGCGCCGCAAAGACGATGGCATCACCGCGCTAAAGCCGGTCAGGGATCGCTTCCCCGACTTCGCCGACCTGCTCGGCAACGAACCGGAGACGGATCTGTTCGCTCGCCTGCGTGCCGCGGAGAGCATTGGCCGGCCGCTCGGAGACAATCGGTTCGTCGCCCGCCTCGAGCGCATGACCGGGCGCCTTCTCAAACCAGGCAAGCGCGGGCCAAAACCGTCCGGGCCGGAGGATCGCGCATGATTGCCATTGCCGAGGCGAGTAATTAAGTGCACTGTCACCGTAATTACATGATTGCCATTGCCGAGGCGAGTAATTAAGTGCACTGTCACCGTAATTGAATTCTGGGCGAAGGGCGCGGTGCAGGCGTTGTGATATAAGGGACGATGCCGCACCGCTACGGTCGACAAGGCTTCCCGGATGGCGGTTGTTTCGGTTTGTAAGCAAGCCGGGTGACGAAGCGGTCGCCGCTCCAGAGTTCGACATCGTGACCATCGACCAGCCGCATGGCTTGCTCGATTGCCTCTGCATCACCGGCGCATGTCAGCGCCCGTGATCCCACGAAATGTCCGTCGAGCCCGACCGGAAACACCCGGTACTCTGCCATCCCCGCCACCCATCCGCCCACGGCAACGCGAAACCATGCCCGTGGAGGAATGCGATTCCGTTCATGGAATGATTGCCGTGTCTGTTCGGTCCCGGACTCAAGTCCACCACGATCGCGCCCGGCGTCCCGCGGCGGCTCTAATTTAGCGATCGAAGGTTTCGGAGGTCAGCCGAAAAAGATGGCGCAGCGAGCCCGACGCATCCAGGACTTCCAGCCGCCATTCGGGATTGTCCCTGAGCCCAGCGACGGTGTCGCTGATCAGGTCGGCGCACACGCTTGCAGCCTCCTGCCATACCGCGTCATCATCCGGCAGATCGACGGCGAGATCGCTTGAATAGGAGCCCTGGCGGATACGGAAGGCGTAACAGGTCATGCGCAAATCATGGCATCGATGCGCACCCGTGTCGGTTCGGTGCCGGACACTTGCTTCCCCAACGGTTGCCTCCTTACCCGTTGCCGTAGCGGAGACGCCCTACTCGCTGTCTCTCAGGGCGCGATCGATCTCGTTTTCGGCCAGTTTGACCGCGATCGCCCGGCTTGCCGGAGTCACGCCGGTTTTGGTCGTGCCATCGCCAAATCTGATTTGCCATCGCCAACCGGCGCCATCCACCAATTGAACGATGGAATATTCCACTCCCTTGTATTCCATTGGACGCAACGACGTTCGCGAAGCCCAGCCGCTCTCGCGCCACAAAACACCAAGCGACCGCCCGCGTAAGTTCACTTCTGTACTTAACGAATTGGAATTTCGGGCTTTGGACCTTGCCCATCTCGGGCAGCGGCAGCGCGGAGGTTAGCCTACGCGGCCCGTCTCAGCTCGCCATTGGCGAGCCGGATCGCGGCGCGCTCGGCCTCGCGGGCGTTTCGAAAGATCTGGCCTTCCAGCGGATTGAAACGGTGGGTGGCGGCGAAGAAGCGATACCCGCCGTCGGTTCGCACGACGATCCCAGCGGCCTTTGAGGAGACTTCGATGATGTAGGTGTCTGACATTTTCTTTTCCGAGCGGCCCTATACCTCAGCGCGGGCCAACAACGGAAAGAACGGCAAAAAGTTCCGAGCACAGGCAGCAGGCAGCACCAATGTGTCTCGCCGGAACGGCGCCCTTCGCTCTCCCGCAATACCGCTACTTGGTGGGGCTGCCCGGCAACTGAACCGGCACGTGCGGCGAGGTGCTGATCACGCGCGGGCTTCCATCGGCGTAGCTGGTACGAGCCCTGAGTGCCTCCAGCAGCAGCATGAACTTTTCAGCGAGCATCCGCGTATACTCCACCGCATAATCCTGACCATGCGCGCGCAATGTTGCCGGCCGTCTTCATGGGAGAGCAGAAACGGTTTCTTCGTTCGTTTCAATGGTTTCCTCGCAACCCCGCCACGAAACCGGCTCACGCCGGCGTGAGGCAGCCGGACGGGCTAGGCCATAACCGGTGGCTCGTCCTGCTTGATGGCTTGCGGATGGCCGGTCTCGTCGATCGAGACGTAGGTGAAATTGCCGTCGGTCACCAGGATCGAATGCATCTCCTTGCGGCGCAGCACCCAGGCTTCGAGATGGACGGTGACCGAGGTCTTGCCGACCTTGACAAGGCTCGCATGCACGGAAACGAGGTCGCCGACGAACACCGGTTTGCGGAAATTCATCGCTTCGATCGCGACCGTGACCGTGCGCGACTTTGCGATCTTGGAGGCGAACACCCCGCCGCCGATATCCATCTGGCTGAGCAGCCAGCCGCCGAAGATATCGCCATTCTGGTTGGTGTCGGCCGGCATCGCCAACGTGCGGGTGCAGAGATCGCCGCAGGGCTCGATCTCGTTGTTCGCAGGGGCGTGAACGGCTGCCGCGTCGGTCACTTGAAGTTCTCCCAGCCGGGATCCGGCGTAAACCTGCCGCCGAACCTGGTGGCGAGCGCGCGCAAGGCATCGACGATGTTTTGCGGCCCGCGGGTTCGGGCGTAATTCAGGGGACCGCCGCGGAACGGCGCATAGCCGGTGCCGAAGATCATGGCGCCATCGACGCCGTCGGCATCGTCGACGATGCCCTCGCGCAAGGCCGCGACGCAGACATTCGACATCGGCAGGATCAGCCGGTCGATCATTTCTTCCGTCGGCTGCGCGGTCGACGGCGAAGCCGGCGACTTGTCGGCCTTGCCGTCCTTCCAGACATAGAACCCCTTGCCGGTCTTGCGGCCGAGTTCACCCTTGGCGACCTTGTCGCGCAGCCAGGCCGGCGTCGGCGGCAGCGAATCGCCGAATTTCGAGCGCAGCATGTCGCCGACATCGAGACAAATATCGAGGCCGACCTGGTCGGCAAGCTCGATCGGGCCCATCGGCATGCCGAATTTCTCGGCCGCGGCGTCGATGGTGCGCTTGTCGACGTTCTCGTCGAGCATCACCATCGCCTCCAGCATATACGGCGTCAGCGCGCGGTTGACGAGGAATCCGGGCGAGCTCTTGACCGGCAGCGGCAGCCGGTCGATGGCGCCGACAAAGGCGAGCGCTTCCTTGAGCACGGCGGGATCGCTGCCGTCATGGCTGATCACCTCGACCAGTTGCAGCCGCGACACCGGATTGAAGAAGTGCAGCCCGACCAGCCGCTCCGGCTTTTGCAAGGTGGTGCGCAAGTCCTGCAGCGGAATGCTCGAGGTGTTGGTGGCAAGAATCGCGCCCGGCTTCATCTTCGGCTCGAGGCCGGCATAGACCTTCTGCTTCAGTTCGAGCTTTTCCGGCACCGCCTCGATGAGGAGATCGGCGCTGCGCACCCCCTCGCCGTCGAGATCGGGCATCAGCCGGTCCATCGCGTCGCGGATCTCGGTCTTCTTGCGCATGATCTTGCCGAACAGGTCCGAGGCGCGCTTGATCGCGCCCGAGATCGGCGCCGGCTTGACGTCGCCGAGCGTCGCCCGCAGGCCCTGGCTGGCGCACCATGCCGCGATGTCGCCGCCCATGGCACCGGCGCCGATGACATGGACGTGCTCGACCTTGTTGCCGGACCCCGCGAGCTTCTTCATCTGCTCGCGCAGGAAGAACACCCTGATCAGGTTCTGCGCCGTCGGGGTCACCATCAGCTTGGCGAACGAGGTCTTTTCCGCCGCCAGCATTGCCCGCTTGTCGCCGCCGTGCTTTTCCCAGAGATCGATCAGCGCGTAAGGAGCCGGATAATGTTCATGCGGCGCGGCCTTCTCGGCTTCAGCGCGCATGCGGGAGGCGAGGAAGCCGCGCACCGGGGTGAAGTTCAGGAGGGCGTTCAGGAGACCGGGCTTCGCGCGTTTCAACCGGCCGAACACGGCGTCCTTTACCGCATTGCGGACATGCCGCTCCTGCGCCACCGCGTCGACCAGCCCGAGCGATTTTGCCCTGCGCGCATCGATCGTCCTTCCCGTCAACATCAGCGTCATCGCCTGCGTCGGGTTGACCAGGTGCGTGAAGCGCGCGGTGCCTCCCAGGCCCGGATGCAGGCCGAGCAGCACTTCCGGAAAGCCAAAACGCGCGCCGTCGATCGCAATCCGCGACTGGCAGGCGAGTGCGACTTCGAGGCCGCCGCCGAGGCAGAAGCCATGGATCACGGCGACCGTCGGCACCTTCAAGGCCTCGAGGCGGTCGATCACGGCATGCGCGCGGCCGATCGCGGTCTCGACGGCGCCGGGATCGGTCGCGCCGCGAAACTCGTTGACATCGGCGCCGGCGATGAAGCCGGACTTTTTGGCCGAGCGGATGACCAGTCCCGTCGGACGCTGGCCTTCCAGCGCCGCGAGTATGGTGTCGAGTTCTTCGATGACGTCGGCCGACAGCGTATTGGCGCTGGCGTTGGCACGGTCGAACAACAGCCAGGCGATGCCGTCGGCGTCGCGGGTGAGCTTGAAATTGCGCCAGGGGCTGTTCTCGTCGGGCTTCGGCCCGAGTGCGAGCACCCGATCTGCGAGAACGTCGAGGATGCGGCTGTCCATGATCACACCATCTCGATCAGCATGGCCCCACCCTGCCCGCCGCCGATGCATTCGGTGGCGATGCCGCGCTTGGTGCCGAGCCGCTTCATCGCATTGACGAGATGCAGCACGATGCGGTTGCCGCTGCAGCCGACGGGATGGCCGAGGCTGATGGCGCCGCCGTCGACATTGAGTTTGGCGCGGTCGATCTCGCCGGCCGCGCCCTCCAGCCCCAGAATCTCGCGGCAGAATTTGTCGTCGTTCCAGGCGGCGAGGCAGCCCAGCACTTGCGTGGCGAAAGCCTCGTTCAACTCCCAGGTCTCGACATCGGCGAGCGTCATCTTGTTGCGCTTCAGCAGCTCGGTCGCCGAGAGTACCGGACCCAGGCCCATGATCGAGGGATCGAGCGCCGACCATTGGCTGTCGACGATCATGGCCTTCGGCGTCAGGCCGTGCTTTTTGACCGCGTCTTCGGAGGCCAGGATGGTCCAGCACGCGCCGTCGGTGATCTGCGAGGAGTTGCCGGCGGTGACCTGACCCCAGGGCGGCTCGAACACCGGCCTTAGTTTTGCGAGTGTCTCCACCGAGGAGTCCGGTCGCACGCCGTCATCGTGGTCGTAGAATTGGCCGTCACGGGCAAACGCGGTTTCGACCTCGCCTTTCAGGAAACCCTGTGCCTGCGCATTGGCGAGCCGCTTGTGGCTTTCGACCGCGTAGGCGTCCGACTGCTCCCGCGTGATGCCGAAGAGATGGCCGACCACTTCGGCGGTTTGCCCCATGTTGAGTTCGGTGATCGGATCGGTCAGCCCGCGCTCCAGCCCGATGATCGGCTTGAAATAAGCCGGCCGCGCTTTCGCGATCGCAGCGAGCTTGCCCAGGATGCCCTTGGCGCCGGCTAAGCCGGCGAACCAGCGCACGCCGGCTTGCGGCCATACCAGCGGCGCGTAGCTCAAAGCCTCGGCGCCGCCGGCCAGGATCAAATCGGAGATACCCTCCTGGATGTAGCGGTAGGCCGTGTCGATCGACTGCATGCCGGAACCGCAATTGATCTGCACCGTGAAGGCCACCATTGCCTCACCCATGCCGAGCCGGAGGGCCGCGACGCGGGCCGGGTTCATCTCGTCGGCAATGACATTGACGCAGCCGAGGATCACCTGGTCGAACGCCGTTGGCGCAAACGGCTGCCGGGCCAATAGCGGCCGGCCGCATTGCACGGCGAGATCAACCGGCGTGAACGGGCCGGGGCCGGAACGCGCTTTCAGGAACGGCGTCCGGCTGCCGTCGACGATAAAGACCGGTCGCGTCATCAGCTTGCCGCCCTCGTTTCACCCAGTTCCTGAAAGAACTGATGCACTTCGGCAGGCTTCTTGTAAATCGGCGAAAGCTCTTCGGGTGCGAAGTCGTCGACCTCGATCACTTTCGCAACCGCCTCATGTGCCGCTGCAAGCTGGTCACCCTCGGCCTGGGTGATGACGCCCTTCTTCACCGCCTCCTTCGAATCGTGGAGCTGCGCGGCGCGCATCCTTTTTGCGATATCCTCGGCGCCGGTGACCAGCAGGAACGCCTTTTCCAGCCGCGCCACGCCGCGGTCGTCGTCGACATGCGACAGGTCCGGCGTCAGCCGATCGCGCGCCGCGGATGGCTCGAGCACCAGCTGCGCGCATTGGTGGGTGACGAGATCGGAGGGTCCGAGCACACGGGCGCCGAACGGCTGGATCACGAATTTGAGAATGACCGCGACGAAACGATTGGGCAGGTTGGCGAGGATTTCCGCAAAACGATTTTCGATGGTCCTGATACCGCTCGCCATGCACCATTCAAGCGCCGGCAAATCCGCTACTTGACGGCCCTCGTCCTGCCAGCGCTTTAGCGCCGCGGAAAGCAGGTACAGCTCCGAAAGAATGTCGCCGAACCGCGCCGACAGCATTTCCTTGCGCTTCAGGGCGCCGCCGAGCGTGAGCAAAGCCATGTCGGCGCATAGCGCGAACGCCGAGGAATAGCGCGAGAGCTGGCGATAGAACCCGGTCGCCTCACCGGCGTCGGGCGCCGGCGCGAACAGCCCGCCGGTCCAACTGCGGCCCCAGGCGCGGAACAGCGTCGTGATACTGTGACCGATATGTTTCCAGAATGCCTTGTCGAAGCCATCCAGCCCTCGCGCGCGATCCGCGTCGCCGAGTGCGTTCATCTCTTCCAGCAGATAGGGATGGGCGCGGATCGCGCCTTGCCCGAACACGATCAGATTGCGGGTCAGGATGTTGGCGCCTTCCACGGTGATGCCGACCGGCACCGAACGATAGAGATTGCCGAGATAATTTTGCGGCCCGTCGATCACGGCCTTGCCGCCATGGATATCCATGGCGTCGTCGATCGCGATCCGCATCCGCTCGGTCGCCTGCAGCTTCATGATCCCAGAAATGACCGCGGGATGATGGCCCTGGTTGAGCGCCGTGCAAGTCAGCCGCCGCGCTGCGTCGAGCAGGTAGGCGGTGCCAGCGATGCGCGCGAGCGGCTCCTCGATGCCCTCGAATTTTCCGATCGGCACGTTGAACTGCTCGCGAATGCGCGCATAGGCGCCGGTGGTGCGGGCGGCATAGGCGGCACCCGCGGCCGACAGCGACGGCAGCGAGATGCCGCGACCGGCGGCAAGCGCCGTCATCAGCATTTTCCAGCCCTGGCCGAGACGTTCTTGCCCGCCGATGATGTAATCCATCGGGATGAAGACATCGCGGCCCCAGTTCGGGCCGTTCTGGAACACCTGCATCGCCGGCAGATGGCGATGCCCGATCGAGACGCCCGCAAGATGCGTCGGGATCAGCGCCACGGTGATGCCGAGTTCGTTCTCTGATCCCACGAGATGATCGGGGTCATAGGCCTTGAAGGCGAGGCCCAACAGCGTTGCGACCGGGCCGAGCGTGATGTAACGCTTGTGCCAGTTCAGTCGCAGCCCCAGCACTTCCTTGCCTTCGAAGGTGCCCTTGCAGATGATGCCCGAGTCGATCATCGAGGCCGCGTCGGAGCCGGCTTCCGGGCTGGTCAGGCCGAAACACGGGATTTCGCGGCCATCGGCGAGCCGCGGCAGCCATTGCTGCTGCTGGTCCTTGGTGCCGAAACGCATCAGGAGTTCGCCGGGGCCGAGCGAATTCGGCACCATCACGGTGACGGCGGCGGTGAGCGATCGCGACGAAAGTTTGCGCACCACTTCGGAATGCGCATAGGGCGAGAAGCCGAGCCCGCCATGCTCCTTCGGAATGATCATGCCGAAGAACTTGTGCTGCTTGATGAAGTCCCAGGCTTCCGGCGGCAGGTCGCGCCATTCCCAGTTGATCTTCCAGTCGTCGAGCATGGCGCAGAGTTCGTCGACCGGGCCATGGAGGAAGGCCTGCTCTTCCGCCGTCAGGGTCGCCGGCGCGTTCGCCAGCAGCTTCGACCAGTCGGGATTTCCCGTGAAGAGATCGGCATCCCACCAGACGTCGCCCGCCTCCAGCGCCTCGCGCTCGGTGTCCGACATCGCGGGCAGCACGCCGTGCGCCCAGGCAAAGATCGGCTTGGTGATGAAATCGCGGCGAAAGCTCATGGCGATGTCCTCGTGGTGGGGGGTGCTGGCCGCGCGGCTAGCGGTCACGCTTATGCCAAAAGACGGCCCATTGTAGCGGAAAGCGTGGGAATTGCGTGAACACTTCGCACTGCAACTAAAGCGAAATTGATCCAATGCGCCGGAGACCGATAACGGCGATCCAGCGCATCGGTTCCGTTAGCACAGAATCGTAGCCCGGATGGAGCGAAGCGCAATCCGGGACAGATCACTTGCGAGATAACCCCGGATTACGCTTCGCTCCATCCGGGCTACTAAAGAATAAATCAATCCGGCCGGGCCATCTCGAACATGGCTTCGGGGCGGATTTCAAAATAGTCGCCCTTGCGGCCGGCGCGGACGATCGGGCGGGCCAGCGCGGTCTGGTAGACGCCATCCTTGATCATGGCCTTGTCGATGTGGACGGCGACGACCTCGCCAAGCGTCAGCCAGGATTGCGCCTTCCTGCCGTCGGCGCCCTGCAATTGAATGATCTGCGACAGCTTGCATTCGAAGGTAACAGGGCTTTCGGCGACCCGGGGTACATTGACGAACCGGCTCGGGATCGGCGTCAGGCCGGCGACCTTGAATTCGTTGACGTCGTGGGGGACATGCGCGGCGGTAGCGTTCATCTGTTGCGCCAGATCCATGGTGGCGAGATTCCAGACGAATTCCTTGGTCTCCTGGATATTGGCGACGCTGTCTTTCCAGTTGGTCGAGGCAAAGCCGATGATGGGCGGGGTGTAGCAGAACGCGTTGAAGAAGCTGTAGGGCGCGAGATTGACGTTGCCCTTGGCGTCGCGCGACGAAATCCAGCCGATCGGGCGCGGAGCGATGATGGCGTTGAAGGGATCGTGCTTCAGGCCATGGCCGTTTTTCGGCTCGTAGAAGTGCAGGTCTTTCGGGCTGGTTGCGTCCACGGCGGTATTTCCTTGTTTCGGCTCAAATCTAACCGTCATTGCGAGGAGCGCAAGCGACGAAGCAATCCATATCTCGTCATGTGATGCAAATGGATTGCTTCGCTTGCGCTCGCAATGACGGGGATTAGGCAGCCTTGCCCGCCTCACCCCGCGCCGACAGCCCCGCAAGAATAAAATCGACCATCTGGTCCAGCGACGGCCCCGGCTTGTTGATGCCCTGCGCGATCATCTGCGGGTGGAAAAACCGCATCATCGCGGTGCAGGTGCAGATCGCCGCCAGCGGCACGTCTGCCGCCTCGAATTCTCCTGAGGCGGTGCCGTCGGCGATCACCATGGCAATGAACTCGGTCAGCCGGTGCATGTGGGCGACGCAGACTTCCCAGCTCTCCTCCATTGCCACTTCGACCATCTCATGCAGCTTGGAATCGCCGACATAGCGTTCCGAGTTCATGCGATGGATGGTGATGACAAGCTCGCGCAGCCGGGCGGCCGCGGGTCCCGGCCTGGCCGCGATCGCCTGGGCGACGTCCTCGACCCCACCCATCAGGCTGCGCGCGACGCCCTCGTGGATCGCCTTTTTCGAATCGAAAAAGCGATAGACGTTCGCCGGGCTCATGCGCAGCACCTTGGCGATGTCGGCGACCGTGGTCTTCTGATATCCGATTTCGCGGAACAGGCGCTCCGCCACCACGAGAATCCGTTCCCTTGTGTCGGGTTCGATATGTTCGGAAACCAGCGTCATGTCGGTGCTCGATCGGTGTTCTCAATGTTCAATTATTCAGCGGCTTCAGCAAGCGGAAATGCGGGCCTCGCGTGGCTGCCATGCTGCGGCGCAAGATCGGACGGCTGGCTCACGCCGGTTTGTTCAAGGCTCTTGCGGAACCAGAGGGCGTAGAGGCCCGGCAGGTACAATAAGGTCAGGAAGGTTGCAACGAACAATCCGCCCATGATGGTGATGGCCATCGGGCCCCAGAAGGCGGAGCGCGATAGCGGGATCATCGCCAGGATGGCGGCGAGCGCGGTCAGCACCACCGGGCGGGCGCGCCGCACGGTGGCCTCGATGATGGCTTCCTTGCGAGAAAGTCCGTGGGCGACGTCGGTTTCGATCTGGTCGACCAGAATCACCGCGTTGCGCATGATCATGCCGGCGAGCGCAATCAGCCCCAATAGCGCCACGAAGCCGAATGGCTGATTGGCGAGGTTCAGGCCGAGCGAGGCCCCGATGATGCCGAGCGGCGCGGTCAGGAACACCAGAATCAGCCGCGAAAAACTCTGCAGCTGGATCATCAGCAGCGTCAGCATCACGATCACCATCAGCGGAAACAGCACGAAGATCGAGGCGTTGCCCTTGGCGGATTCCTCGAACGCACCGCCCGCCTCGATGCGGTAGGCCGGCTCGAGGTGATCGCGGATGTCCTGCAGCTTTGGCGAGATCTGGTTGGTGACGTCGGGCGCCTGCACGCCGTCGACGACGTCGCCGCGCACGGTGATCGCCATGTCGCGGTTGCGCCGCCAGATGATCGGCTCCTCGTGGGCATATTCGATCCTGGCGATCTGGGTCAGCGGCACCGCGACGCCGTTGCGCGAGGTCACGGTGAGATCGCCGACATGGGCGAGATCGAGCCTTTCGCCCGGCACCGCGCGGGCGACCACCTCGACCTTCTCGATGCCGTCGCGAACGGTGGTGACCGGCGCGCCGGAAATCAGCATCGAAAGCGCCTGCGAGACGTCCTGCGGCGTGAGGCCGAGGGCGCGGGCGCGATCCTGGTCGACCACGAGCTTGAGGTAGGGCGACTGCTCGTTCCAGTCGAGCTGCGGATCCTTGACGTTCGGATTCTGCCTGACGACGTCACGCACCTTGTAGGCGATGTCACGGACAACCGCGGGATCCGGGCCGATGACGCGGAACTGGACGGGGAAACCGACCGGCGGTCCGAAGTTGAAGCGGTCGACGCGGACGCGCGCCTCGGTCAAGGCGCCGTCGTCGACCGCCTTTTCCAACCGGGCCTTGATCCGCTCGCGCGCCTGGACATCCCTGGCGACGATTACGATCTCGGCGAAGGCCTCGTTCGGCAGCTGCGGGTTCAAGCCGAGCCAGAAGCGCGGCGAGCCCTGCCCGACATAGGAAGTGTAGGTCGCGATATCCTGGTCGTCCTTCAGCAGCGCTTCGGCCTTCTTCACGGAATTTTGCGTGACATTGAAGGCGGTGCCCTCGGGCAAGCGAAGCTGCAGGAACAGCTCGGGCCGTTCCGACAGCGGGAAGAATTGCTGCTGCACGTAGCCGAACGCCACGATCGACAGCGCGAACACGCCAACGGTTGCCAGCACGACCTTGAGGCGGTGCTCGACGCACCACGCGATCATGCTGCGCAGCACGCGATAGACCCGGGTCTCGTAGACGGCGTGCGGGTCGTGATTGTGGCTGACCGTGATGTTCGGCAACAGCTTGACGCCGATATAGGGCGTGAAGATCACCGCGACGAACCAGGACGCCACCAGCGCGATCGCCACGATCCAGAAAATGCCGCCGGCATATTCGCCGACCGCCGAATTGGCAAAGCCGATGGGGAGAAAACCCGCCGCGGTCACCAGCGTGCCCGTCAGCATCGGAAATGCGGTGGATTCCCAGGCAAAGGACGCGGCGCGGACGCGGTCCCAACCCTGCTCCATCTTCACCACCATCATCTCGACCGCGATGATGGCGTCGTCGACCAGTAGCCCGAGCGCGATGATCAGCGCGCCCAGCGTGATGCGGTGCAGGTCGAGCGACATCGAATTCATGACGATGAAGACGATCGCCAGCACCAGCGGCACCGAGGCCGCCACCACGATGCCGGTGCGCCAGCCCAGCGCCACGAAGGAGACGAACAGCACGATCGCCAGCGCCTCGATGAAGGAGTGCACGAACTCGCCGACGGCGTGCTCGACCACTTTCGGCTGGTCGGCGATCTGGTCGACATTGATGCCCTGCGGCACCGCCCTCATGAATTCGTGAACCGCATCGCCGACGTCCTTGCCGAGTTCGAGGATGTTGGCGCCCTTGGCGGTGACGACGCCGATGCCGAGCGCGGGCTTGCCCTCCTGGCGCACCACGAAAGTCGGCGGATCGACATAGCCATGGCTGACGGTCGCGATATCGCCGAGGCGAAACACCCGGCCGTTGCTTTCGACCGGCGTCTCGGCCACCGCCTTGACGCCGTCGAGCGCGCCGGTGACGCGCAACGGCACCCGCTGCGCGGAGGTTTCGACAGTGCCGGCCGGCACCACATTGTTCTGCTTGGCGAGCGAGTCGAACAGCGCCTGCGGGGTGATGCCCAGCGTCGCCAGCTTGGCGTGCGAGAATTCGACGAAAATCTTCTCGTCCTGGGTGCCGTAGAGATCGACCTTGGTCACGCCCGGCACTTTCAGGAGCCGCTGCCGCATGCCTTCGGCGGCCTTTTTCAGCTGCGCGTAATCGGCGCCGTCGCCGGTCATCATGTAGAGGATGGAATCGACGTCGGAGAACTCGTCGTTGACGACCGGGCCGAGCAGACCGGCCGGCAACTCGCCCTGCACGTCGGCGAGCTTCTTGCGCAGCAGATAAAACAGATACGGCACGTCTTTCGGCGGCGTCGAATCCTTGAACGTGACTTGCATGGCCGTGAACGCCGGCTTCGAATAGGTCTGCACCTTTTCAAAATAGGGCAGTTCCTGCAGCTTCTTCTCGATGGGATCGGCAACCTGGGTCTGCATTTCGGCGGCGGTCGCGCCGGGCCAGATCGCCGAGACGTTCACCACCTTGACGGTGAAGAACGGATCCTCGGCGCGGCCGAGCCGCTCATAGGAGAAGAAACCAGCGGCGCCGAGCGCGATGACCAGGAACAGGATCAAAGCGGGATGGCTGACCGCCCAGGCCGAAAGATTGAAATGCTTCATCGCGCCGCTCTCCTGTCGAAACGCTGTTTGACGATAAAGGCTGCCGCAACGGCAGTGCGCTCCCTCTCCCGTGGGGAGAGGGTTGGGGTGAGGGGGTACGGTCTATCGATGGAGCACAACCCCTCACCCGGCGCTGCGCGCCGACCTCTCCCTGAGGGAGAGGTGAAGAAAACCCGTAGCGCGCCTCGGAATCTCGGTCATTTAAATCTTCGCGCCGATTTCTTG
>NZ_DATHOP010000196.1:0-15302 GCF_035484855.1 Bradyrhizobium sp. | reverse complement strand
AGGCTTCCGCCGCGCCGGCAACGGCAAGAGCTTGAAGGATTTCACCATCCAGGCCTCCGTCCATGTCGAGGTCGACAACGACGTGAAAGGGGCGCTGACGCGCCTCAAGCCGGAGGTGGCGCTCTATGTGGGCGGCATGGGACACCGGAGCAAGAATTTTCACAATGACATCATGGTCCGGCGTGGCTTCGGCGACGCCGCCCAACGCATCCAGGAACTGTACCTCGCAGGCCGCAAGGCCGAAGCCACCGCCGCCGTGCCCGACGAGTGGGTCGATCTGAAATCGCTGGTCGGTCCACCGGCGCGCATCCGCGAACGCTACCGCGCCTGGGAGGACAGCGGCGCGAATTCGCTCACCGTGCGAACGCGCCAGCCCGAGGCCATCGAGGTGATGGCCAAGGCCGCGCGGCTGAACTGAGCCGGCAAACGTCCTAAGCAGCGGAGAACAAGCGTCATGCGTCCACCCCTTCGCGTCGGCACCGTCTACGATTTCCGCAACACGCCGGAATCGGGCATGGACATGCCGAGCCTGTACGCCGCGATCATGGACCAGGTGGTGATGCTCGATCGCCTCGGGCTTGATCTCGTGTGGTTCACCGAGCACCACTTCCTCGATGACGGCTACCTGCCTTCGTGGGTGCCGATGGCGGGGGCGATCGCCGCGCGCACCAAACATGTGCGACTATCGAGCGACGTCTGCCTGCTGCCGTTCAACCACCCGGTGCGGCTGGCCGAGGACCTTGCGGTGCTCGACAATATCAGCAACGGCCGCATCGAGGTCGGCGTCGGCATGGGCTACGCGCCGCACGAGTTCCGCGGCTTTGGTCTACCCGTCTCGCGCCGCGTGTCGCTGACGGACGAAGGCATTGAGGTGCTGCGCCATTGCTTCACCGGCGAGAAGTTCAGTTTCCATGGCAAGCGCTACGATTTCGACGACGTGGTGATCAGGCCGCGCTACGTGCAACCCGGTGGCCCGCCGCTCTGGATCGCTGCGATGTCGGAGCCCGGCGCGCAGCGCGCGGCATGCAATGACAGCAACTTCCTGCCGCAGGGCGCGCGATCCATGGTGCTCGATCCGTGGCGCGCGACGCTGAAGGCGTCGGGCCGCAACCCCGACCTCTATCGCGTCGGCATCATCCGCTCCTGCCTGGTGACCGACGACGCCGAACGCGACTGGCCGGCCGTGCGCGCCGCCGAGCGCTATCGCGGCCAGATCTATCGCAGCTTCAACAAGGACGAGAGCGCCGCCGGTGGCGTTTCGGGCAACACGCGGGAGGCCAGCATCCCGCAGACATGGGTGGTAGGCAACGTCGAGCATTGCGTGAAGGAGCTGACATCCTTCGTGCGCGAGTACGGCATCACCGACCTCGTCACCTGGGCAGTGCCGCCGGGCCTACGGCCGGAACAGATGAACGGCAGTCTCGAACGCTTCGTGCGCGACGTGGCGCCGCGCGTCAAAGCCGCGGCGGCGGCGGCCTAGGACGGACGGAAGGACGGGGCGCATGGGTGTCGGGATCGGACTGGGCTGTGCGGAGTTTCCGTTTTCCGGCGCGGCGGCGTACTGGCGCTGGATCGACATGTGTGAGGCCGGCGGCGTGGATTCGATCTGGCAGACCGACCGGATCGTCGGCCGTCAGCCGTTCCTTGAATCGATGACCACGATGGCGGCCCTGGCGGGGCGCACGCGGCGCATGCGGTTCGGCATGAACGTCGTCTCGCTGGCGTTCCGCGACCCCGTGCTGCTGGCCAAGCAGTGCGCCACCATCGACGTGCTGTCGGACGGCCGCCTGCTGCCGGCCTTCGGCATTGGCAGCCCACTCGGACCCGAATGGGAGGCGCTCGGGGTGGACAGGAAGACGCGCGGTCGCAAGACCGACGAGTGCCTGGAAATCATTCGCCGCCTGTGGCGAGAGGACCAGGTCGACTTCGACGGCGCCTTCTACAAACTGAAGGGCGTCACCATCGCGCCGAAGCCCGTGCAGCCCGACCTGCCGATGTGGATCGGCGGCTCGAGCGACGCGGCGATCCGGCGCACCGCGCGCATCGGCACCGGCTGGCAGTCCGGCGGCGACCCGCCGGCTGAGGCCGGTCGCGTCGTGGCCGCGATCAAGGCCGCCGCCGGCGAAGCCGGCCGATCGATCGACGAAGATCACTACGGCGCCGGCTTCGCGTTCCACTTCGGCCGCCGGGACGCACCCGGAATCGGCAGGGCGATGGAGATTTACACCAAACGCACCGGACGCGACGCCACGCAGGCGTTCGCGACCGGCGACGCCGACACGATCCTTGCGCGCATCGCCGAATATGTCGACGCCGGCGTGTCGAAATTCATCTTGCGGCCACTGGGCGGCGATGACGACGCCATCCTGGCGCAGACCCGTCTGCTGATCGAGCAAGTGCTGCCGCGCGCGGAGGCGCGGTGGCCGAGACGTCCGAAGGTCACCATCACCGATCGATAACGACACTAGAACTATCGCCGGCCATAGGGACGGCGATCAACGCCACAAGGGAGAGAACCATGCGGATCGGCGGGCAAATGTTTTTCACGGACTATTCGATGGCGCCGACCGAACTGGCGCGGGCGCTGGAGGAGCGCGGCTTCGATTCGCTCTGGGTGCCCGAACACTCCCACATTCCGTTGACGCGCAAGTCGCCCTTCCCCAGTGGCGGCGATCTGCCGAAGAAGTATTACGACGTGATGGACCCGTTCGTGGTGTTGAGTGCGGCTGCGGCGGTGACCAGGACGCTGCTGGTCGGGACCGGCATTTGCCTGATCGCCCAGCGCGACCCGATCCAGACCGCCAAGCAGGTCGCCTCGATCGACCAGGTCTCGGGCGGCCGTTTCCTGTTCGGCATCGGCAACGGCTGGAACGAGGACGAGATGGCCAACCACGGCACCGTTTTCGCGAGCCGCCACAAGCTGGCGCGCGAACGTGTCGAGGCCATGAAGGTGATCTGGACGAAATCAAAGGCCGAGTATCATGGCGAGTTCGTGAACTTCGATCCGATGATGACCTGGCCGAAACCGGTCCAGAAACCGCATCCGCCGATCTTGGTCGGCGGCGCCTTCCCGTACGGCGCGCGGCGGGCGATAAGCTACGGCAACGGCTGGATGCCTCACCGCAAGCGCACGCAATATGCCGACGTGCAGGCCCTGCTGCCAAAATTCCGCGAGATGGCGGCCGAGGCCGGCCGCGATCTCGCGTCGGTGCCGATCACGATCTGGGGCGCCAGGGAGGACCTCGATTTGCTCAAGCGCGACCGCGACGACGGCGTCTCACGCGTAGTGGTCGCCTTCGATTCCGCCAAGGGCGATAAGATCCTGCCGGAGCTCGACCGTTGGGCAACGTTGATCCGCCAGCTCGGCAACTGAGACGATTAGACGAGCGGCAGGACCTCGGCCCTGAATTTCTGCATGGCCGCGAGGACTTCGTCGGCTGTCGAGCCGCCGAACCCGAAATCGATGCAGCCGACGCCCATGTCGCGCAGCGCCTTGATGTCGGCGGCGATGAGCGCCGGCGGACCGGCGAACAGCCGGTGTTCGCCATCACTTGCCTGCGGTGGCGCGGTCTCGCCGAATACCGTGACGCGCAGGCTTAAGGCCACCGCCTTGGGATCGCGACCCGCTTCGGTGGTCATCTTGCGCAGGCGTGCCGCCTGGACCTTGAAACGTGTCAGGCTATCGAGCGGGTTCTGCGGGTTGGTACCGATCGGATACCAGGCATCGCCGATGCGGGCCGTTCGCCGCAGCGCCGGACCGCTCTCGCCTCCGACCCAGATCGGCGGATGCGGCTTCTGCACGGGTTTTGGGTCGAAACTGATATTGGAGAATCGGACATGCTTGCCGTCGAAGACGGGCGCATCCCGCGTCCAGAGTTCGACGAAGGCGCGCACATATTCGTCAGTCACGCTTCCACGCGCATCGAAGTCCGGCGCGTCGATGGCCTCGAACTCCTCGCGCATCCAGCCCGCCCCGATACCCAGCGTCAGCCGGCCACCCGAGAGAACGTCGATGGTCGCAAGAATCTTGGCGGTCAGGACGGCCGGTCGATGCGGCACCACCATGACGGAGGTTACCAGACGCAGGCGCGTCGTTTTCGCGGCGATCCAGGCGATCTCCGTCAGCTGTTCGTGCCGCTCGTTGCGGGCGCCGCTGGGGAATTCCCCGGAGGCGCTGTAGGGATATTCGGCCGCAATCGCCGTCGGAATCACGACGTGGTCGCTGAACGTCGCGTAGTCGAAGCCCATCGCCTCGCCGCCGACCACGATCTTGGTAAGGTTATCCGCGGCCGACAGGGGCCCGGCGGTCGGTGCGTTGAAGCCGATCAACATTTGTTGCATCCTTCCTGGCATTGCATCGCTGGCGTCGATGCGACACCATGCAGCCGCCGGCGGGTGGCGGCAAGTACGTCCCGCGATGACATGCGACCCTCTGCGGGCGGAGACGACGGTTCATGACGACATCCGGTAGAGAGGCGAGGCGGCGGTTCGACGCGCCGCTGGCCGAATTGATGACAGAAGCCGCGGCCTTGCGCGATTCCGCGCACGGAAGGCTGATCTCCTACTCGCGCAAGGTCTTCATTCCGCTCACCAAACTCTGCCGCGACGTCTGTCACTACTGCACTTTCGCGCAACCGCCGCGCGCGGGCAAGCCGGTCTACCTCTCACCCGACGAGGTACTCGCCATCGCGCGCGCTGGCGCCGCCGCAGGTTGCACCGAAGCGCTGTTCACGCTGGGCGACAAGCCCGAGCTGCGATACCAGGCCGCGCGCGAGGCATTGAAGGCGCTCGGCCATGAGACAACGATCTCCTATCTGACCGCGATGTGCGCGCTGGTGCTGCGCGAGACCGGATTGCTGCCGCATGCCAATCCCGGCGTGATGACGCGTGAGGAGATCGCCGCTCTCCGCGAGGTGACGGCCAGCCAGGGCATCATGCTGGAGTCCGCCAGCGAGCGGCTCTGCCGGCGGGGCGGCGTTCACTACGGTTCGCCCGACAAACATCCCGCAGTCAGGCTGGAGACCCTGCGCCTGGCCGGCGAACTGAAGGTTCCGTTCACGACCGGCATACTGATCGGCATCGGCGAGACCCGCGACGAGCGGATCGACGCGCTGCGGGCGATCAGGGATCTGCACGCCGCCCATGGTCATATCCAGGAAGTCATCGTCCAGAATTTTCGAGCCAAGCCCGATACCAAGCTCGCCAACTCCGAAGAACCCGATCTCGACGACCTGCTCTGGACCATCGCAACGGCGCGTCTCGTTCTCGGGCCGGAGATGAATATCCAGGCGCCGCCAAATCTGTCGCCCGGGGTCTATCAAAAGCTGGTCGGCGCGGGGCTCAACGACTGGGGCGGCATCTCGCCGGTCACGCCCGATCACGTCAACCCCGAAGCGCCGTGGCCTGCCATTGCCGAACTCGCCCGCAAGAGCGCGGACGTCGGCAAGCTGCTGGTGAACCGACTGGCCGTCTACCCCGCCTACCTGCGCGACGCCGATACGTGGCTGGCTCCCGGCATCGCCACCCGCGCGCGGCGCATGAGCGATGCCGAAGGTTTTGCGCGCGACGACGACTGGGAAGCGGGCAACACCAAACCGCCACCGGCGCCGCTGGTGTTGGCCCGCGGCGTCGACGCTCGCATCGCTGGAATCGTCGAGCGTGTCACATCGGGCGAGCGGCTCGCCTCTGATGACATCGTGCGTCTGTTCGCGGCACGCGACGCCGACTACCGCTACGTCACGCAGGCCGCCGACGCGCTGCGGCGCGCGGTCAGCGGCGACGTCGTGCGTTACGTCGTCAACCGCAACATCAATTACACCAACATCTGCTACTACCGGTGCAAGTTCTGCGCCTTCTCGAAAGGCCGCACCCACGAGGATCTGCGCGGCTCACCCTATGATCTCGCCATCGAGGAAATTACGCGCCGCGCGATCGAGGCGTGGGATCGCGGGGCGAGCGAAGTGTGCCTGCAAGGCGGCATCCATCCCGACTACACCGGCGCCACGTATGAGGCGATCTGCCGGGCGATCAAGGCGGTCGTCCCCGGGATGCACATCCACGCCTTCTCGGCGCTGGAAGTGACGCAAGGTGCCGCCACGCTCGGACTGCCGATCCCCGCGTTCCTCGCCAAGCTGAAGGCGGCCGGTCTCGGCACCCTGCCCGGAACGGCGGCCGAAATCCTCGACGATGACGTACGCGCCATCATCTGCCCCGACAAGATCAACACCGGGCAATGGCTCGAGGTGCAGCGCGAAGCCCACCGGGCGGGATTGCGCACGACCTCGACCATCATGTACGGGCACGTCGAGACCTCGAGTTCGTGGGCGAAACACCTGCTCGCGCTACGCGACTTGCAGGCCGAGACCGGCGGCTTCACCGAGTTCGTGCCGCTTCCCTTCGTCCACATGGAAGCGCCGATGTACCGCCTCGGCATGGCGCGCCCCGGCCCGACGTTCCGCGAAGCCGTGCTGATGCATTCCGTCGCGCGGCTGGCCCTGCATCCGCTGATTCCCAACATCCAGACGTCCTGGGTGAAGATGGGACCGGCGGGCGCCGCGATCTGCCTGAAGTCCGGCGCCAACGATCTCGGCGGCACGCTGATGAACGAGAGCATCTCGCGCGCCGCCGGCACCCAGCACGGCCAGGAGTTTCCGCCTCACGAGATGGAAGCGCTGATCCGCTCGATTGGCCGCGACCCGATGCAACGCGACACGCTCTATCGGCAGGTCGCGGAAGATCGTCGAGCGGCATCCATGATCGCGGCCGACCTGGAACCGATCGTGCTGACGCCGCCGCGCAAGAAGGCGGCGGTCGGTTAGAGCATGATGTGGCGGTGCCCGGCAGGGCCTGGACAAAAAATCGCGAAAACAACCCCATGCAAAGTAGAGTGGACCCCGGCTCGCAGCCCTCATGCTGCGCTGCATCAGGGGCAGGAGAGAAAAGTCCAACCTGACCTCATCCCGCTCAAGACTAGTGTCAGACCGCATTCACGCAGCGAGGATGCGAAGGACCACGTTTGGAAAATGCCGGATCACGGTCGGGCTTGCCTCGGGGATTTCAAGCACACCCCATTTGGCCATCATTTTCCTCCCGGAAATAATTTGGTCTGCCGGGATTATCGGGAGATTGTGCTTGGCTTCCTCGTAAGTTTTGCCGTCAAGGAAATGCCAATCGAGCTTGTTCTGAATAGAGGCGAGGTCACCTTGCGACCCCGGCAAAATCCGCAACGCCGATCCAAGCATTATGTCTCTCTCGGTCTTGGTCAGCCGGGCTTCTTTGAATCTCGATTCCGCGTCGGAATGCAGCGCTACGAAAAGGGGCTCGCCAAGCACAACCTCTGCCCGGTTCACGATGTCCTCCAATGCTCTGCGCGCTGCGGACGCACCAATCGGTATGATGTTGGCTAGCGGATCGAACCGGCCATCCTCCTTTAACGCCAGGGCGAGTTCTTCAAGATACATGCGGACCCTCACCGAAAGGACGATAGCCCGAGCCTCGTGCTCTTCCGGCCAACGCGGTTTGGGTACGTCCATACGGCGCTTATCGAGCGATACGCCTTCCCATTTGACGGCACACAATTCTTCGAGCCGCAAACCGGTCTCGACCATCAAAAAGATAATGAGCGGAACGTAGCGATCGAGGCCCGTTAGTTGACCGCAGGCCTTATCGAGCTTCAAAAACAAACCGCCGTCGAGATGACGGTCTCGCTCGGGCGGCGTCCAAGTAAATAGGTCTTCCTTCGGCATCCGCCGGTCGTCACGAAAGCTGGGGTGGAAATCAGGCGTAAAGCCGTCCGGAAACCGCGCGCCGTTCTCATACTGACGGTCGGTAATATCGGTATGCTGTGAGACTCTGGTCACGGAAGCCTCCTCGGATCGGTCGAACCAAGACGGACTATTTCCGGCTGAAATTAGTCAGAGTTGCGGCTGGTTCAAGGACTAGCCGGTCTTAATTGATTTCACACACGCGGGTTGAACGGCGGCTAGGATGCGTTCGTTTCCTTCGCGCATTTCGTGCAGTTCCGGCAATTGCTTGGCGCCCCCATAGAAATAGCGGAGGGCCTGATCCTTGGTCAGCTCATTTAGGAAGTGCACCAGCTCCCGCGTGCGCTTCGGCTTGCGGAATTTCAGCCCCAGCTCCTCGCATTTGGCGAGAAGATCGATAAATCCATGCCGGAAAGATTTTTTGAGTTCGGCTTCCGTTATGGCGCGCGTGCGCAGATAGGCTTTCAGCGCCAGCTCAATCGAATGCGTGTGCAAGTAGTACGGCACGTGGCTGAACTTGAACCGCACTGTGCGCTCTTCCCGCGCCGTGGCGCATAGAATTGCTGCTTTGTAGAAGTCTTCGGCGAGATTGTAAAATCCGACAGGCGCGTGGCGATCGATGGTCTCGTACACTCTCGGCCTCCGCCTATCAACGTAGACTTTCGCACTTCGTTCGTTCCGATGCGATGAAGGCCGCGATTTCGTCGGTCAGCCGAAACCACTCGCGATTCTGATGAGCGGATGCAAATCGGTTGTGGAGATCCCGTTCAAGTGACCTCGTACCTGGAATAGCTACGTGAACGATCGGTTCGACGTGCGAAGCAGTCCGTAGCGACCTAAGTCTCCCTTCAAGGCTGGTGGTGAATCCAATCTTCACAAATTCTGGGTCGCCAGCGCTCATCACGTAGACCACGGGGCCTGACGACTTTTCAAAGCATCTGTAGACCTCGTTGATAATGCGTCGGCACTGGCGGCGGACATCTTCGTCAAAACAATCGGACTGGCTTGGTCGCTCCTTTGAATAGCCAAATGCTACACGGGCGGCGACCGTCGCCTCGTGAGCCGCTGGCATGGCGATATCGCATGCAAGATTGGGCCGGGCTTCTCGTAACGAGTTGACCGTCGATACGACATCGTCAATCGAAGTGACGGCTCGTTGTTTTAACAACCTCTCGTCAAATTCATCCGTGGGGTTGTCATCTTCGCGTTCCTGCGAGAGTTCAAGGTCCATTTCACTGGGATCAAAGCGCTCACGCAACCATCGACGCGCCGTTTCCCTCTTCGCCGCTGTGAGTAACCTTTTTGCCGCCTGTCGCGGCATCAAGCGGAGATCATCGTTGTCGCACAGTATGATCCAGTCTTCTGGAAGCCGATGCGGAGCACCGAGGTGCTCGAGGAGGTCGGCCAGCGATTGAACGGTCTCTAGCCTTTCGGGCATATTTCGAACTCCAGAACGGACCGGGCGTAAATATTTCGTCCGACGGCGAATCATATGCTGTGAATATACCACCCGCTCCTCGGACAGGGGCGTGTAAGTCAGCCGGGCGTGCGCCGCTGGCGCATGGCCCCAAAAGAGGTAGCGTGTCAGACGGAGCGCAGCGGAGTGAATCCGAGGGCCCCGAAACCGGTTAAAAGGCACCCGCAGGAGGGGCAGGAATAGCGACGCCAACATGCAATGGCGGCGGGACCCGGGACCGAGTGCCCCCGGCGAGGCGTTCAAAAGAGTCTTGCGCGAGAGATTGCCACCCGGAGGGCCGAGACTTCGGCTCGGGGAGCGTAGCGAGTAGAGCCCGGCCCGCGATGGCGGGCGCGCAACTACTCTGCGGCTATCGTGTATTCGGCCTCAAGGCTGTCTTCATCTCCGTCAACATCCACGCCTTCCTCGGGTGCCGTTCCCGCATAAGCTGACTTGCCAGTCGCATGCTCAATCAGCGAAAGGAGCCGTTTTTGGCGGTCCGCCATAAAGTCGTTAAACAGATTTTCTCGTAGCAACGTGGGGTCGATCAAGTGAGTTTTCAGATAAGCATCAAGCCGCTGGCCGTCTATAGACGGTGTCGTGTCGCTGCCTCTTTCCAGCTTGGCAAGGTAGTCCGACGGCGCAACACCGCCAATGATCCGGTTAGTGCGATACGATAGTGGTGTCTTGTTGATAATCGAGTCATAGATCTTCGGCGAGATGTTTTTCTTCTTGCACCAATCCTGCGGAAAGATGTGATGGATGTCGACGTTCTCGCCGAAGAACACCGTGTGATCGAACTTCTGGCCGGAACGAAAATCCTGTGCGCCTACCTTCATGAGAAGCGCATTGACGCCTTTATAGGCTGCAGACAGGCGCATGCGCATGGACTTGAGCCGGTCCGCACGGAACAGCGTCTCGCTGACCGTCGAGGGCTCGGGGCCGCCCTGGAGCCACGGCGGCACCTCCATGAAGTCCCGGGCAATCCGTGACTCCACCGCCGAACCATAGAGCTCGCCGAAGACGCCGTTCCAGTACCATTGTTCAAGCTTGGCCCGGACCGCTTCATGCTCCCATGCATCGCCAATGTCCGCCAGGATCGCGGCAAGCGGCACGACCTGCGACTGATAAGGCAGATCATATATCCGATAGATGTGAAGCATGTGGAGAAACTTCGCGGCCTGCACGAAGCCGCGCTCCACCCGGGTCTCATATTTCTTGTATTCGGACAACGGCAGGTTGAGCAGGGCCTGCCGGTTGCCGGAAACGGCAGGCAACTCCTTGCCCTGTCTGCCCAGGGCCTCGGCGGCACGGCGGATGTCGCGCGTATAGAAAAGCGAAACGGCCTGCAGGAAGTCAGTGTTGCCTACCTCGCCAAGGATGCCCCTCTTGGCGCCTGCGGGACGCATTGCCTCGACGAAACGGTGGTGGCGTCCTTCCGTATGGTCGTCGCCATACCAGTCCTTGCGAAGCTCGTGCCCTGCGGCCGCATACATTGCGGTGACCAACTCGAATGCGTCCAGGGGCTTGCCGCCCGTGTTTACTTTTTCGAAGACGACGCAGACAGCTTCCTTTGAAGTCGATCGGTCCAGCGCGATAACAGGGATGCGGTAGTATTTGAAGTTTTCCAGCACGTCTCGCTTGAACTGCCGGAATTCCTCGCGCACGGCCTCATGCTGATCGCCACGCCAATGGGCATCGAACCCATCCTGCCACTTGTCCCAATCGAAAACCTTCGTGACGGGATACATCAGATGAGCATATTCCTGCTCGGGCGTTGAAAGATCCAGGTCGACCGAACGCCCGAAGTCGCTGCGGATAATCTTGTCCTCAGGAACGCCAACGATCGCGTCTTCGCGGTCAACGCCCGGATCGATGGCCTTCCGGATGTCGATGTAGAACCAACGCTTCACCTTTTTCTTTTTCGGCGTTTCCGTTTCGATTACCTTGTCACGCAACGTGACCTGATACAGCGAGGTCATGCGCTGCTGGCCATCCAGCAAAAGCGATTGCGGCGTAACGCTGCGAGCTTCAGCTGGCGCCCCCTCGACTGGTCTCGGCTTGAAATTGACCGGCCCTCCCGTGTCGAGGGACATCAACGCCCCGACTGGGAACGCGCGTGAGATCGAGGCGATGAGGCTCTTGATCCGATCCTCATCCCAAACCCAACTGCGCTGAAAATCAGGCAGTTGGATAATGCCTTTTTGGCAATCATCGAGGAGCTTGTGTAGATCAAACGGATTGGTCTGAAATGTCGAACCGGGCATGCTGTTTGCTGATCCCCACCCAAAATCTGAGGGCAGCGAGCACAGCCCTCGGTCGAGCAGTCATCCTGCTACTAATTTGAGCGGGTGAAAAGCCCTCCGTCGTTCGGACGGCTTTATGTCGGCAACCTTCGTCAGCCTCTTCATGATCAGCGACGGGGCCGGGGCCCAGGATTTTGTGGCCTTCGGGTCAACGGCTGCCGCTTGATCTCCCGGCTGAGGTGCAGGAGCATCGGAACTAGGTGAGGAACCGAAGGATCCCTTAGAAGGGCGATCAACGGAAGCAGTAAAGGTCGACCAAGAACAATGACGGCTATGCATCCATACTTGCGGAGTTCTTCGCGCTGAATTGCCGGAAGACCGCGTGCGGTTCGGCCAAACGTTCCGAACGCAACGCGGATCACACGACGAGCTCGGACGAACTCATGGTTGGTCCCCGAACGCAGGATCTGGCGCTGCGTCGGCAACGAGAACCATCTCCGAACGTGAACCATGAGGCATTCGATACTTGCATCATCGAGGGTCATTGGTTGCGAAGCCTTGTTGAGCCAATAGGGGACGGTCTCTGACACCGCTTCGGCGAGGCCGCATACCGCGGATTCGTCGCGAACGCCAAAGAACGCCCCAAGCAATTCGTTGGAGAAATCAATTGCCGCCCGTTTGATGTCGGCAGGAGCGTCGGGCTGCAGCAGCGCCGGCCCCACTCTCGCGGCGAGCCGTCCGACAGCATCGTCTAGCGGCATCCGGCCCGCCCGTGCATCGCGCCGAGGGTGATTACGCGTAATGAGAGTCTTCCAGGCGGAGCGGACAAGCTTGAGATCAATCGGATAGCCGGAGAGCCACAATCCGATCAGAGCCGTGTAGGTTCGACTGTGTCGTGCGAGCAGATCATGGGCCGTCTTGGCTTGCTCGAAAACGCGCGCTTCGAGCCAATAGGTCTCCGTGCCGTTGGCACGGCCGAGGCGGTGACGGCGTGGTCGCGGCAACAGTCCCTTGGTCCACCAGTCTCTCGCCGCGCGCGGCGTCAGGCGGCGCTTTGAGCGGTCCATCTCGGCGCACAGGCTGGCAAGGGTAAGCATGTCCTAGATTTACAAGCGCCATTCTCCCATGCGAGCGCAATCCGCCGTCTCGCTGAGGATCGGGCCGCCCTTCGATGGGCTGGCACCGAAACCTGGGAGACAGTCCATGGCAGATTTCAAGCTTTCGATTTCGATGGTGACTGCGGCGCTGTGGGGCGAGAACCTGCACAAGCATCTGACGCAAGGGGAATGGAACAAGCTGAGAGCCGTTCAATTCGAGCAGGCACCGAAATGCGAGTTTTGTAACTCGGCCCCGGTCGGAGCTGCGCGACATGCGCATGAGGAGTGGGTCTATGATGCGAAGGCACGGACGGCGCGCCTGATCCGATTACGAACCACCTGCCGCATGTGCCATTTCGTTGAGCATCGCGGCTTCGTCAACGCGATGGTCGCACAGGGCCGGTTCACCCCCGCCATCTTCAACGAGATCGAACGGCACTTCTGCACCGTGAACGGATGTGATCCACGGGACTATCGGCGCCACTGCGCGCAGGCGCGACGCAGATACCGCAAGCTGATGCAAGTGCCCGCATGGACCGTCGATTTCGGGCTTTATGCCCATATGACTTGTTCTTGATGCGCACGGTCCGACAGCGGCGTGGGCAGAAAGCACCGGCGAGTGTAACGAGGTGGCCGTCTCGAAGGATGGGCGGCGATACCAATTTGTGATTCCAGCCTCTACCCGATCCCCCGCTCGGCCAACAGCGCGGGCACGCCGAGTTCCTCGAGCAGCGTGCGGGTACGCGTGCCGGCTGATTGCGGCAGGCGCAGGAAAAGCGCCAGATCGGCCGGATGGTCGATATCGACCGCGATGCCGGGCTGACGGATCACGGTCGGCTCGATGCCCTGACGACGCGCGGCGTCGAGGTGCGGGAAGTAGCTGTTGTCGCCGAAGGCAAGCGGCACTGATTGCGGCGGCGAACAGACCACGGCATTGGATCCGAGATCGTCATGCGCCGGCGCGATCGTGAAAGAGGGCGCGGCGAGATGCGCCGATAATACCGCGTCGATCTCGGCGGCGCGGGTGGCTGGAATGTCGCCGGGCAGCGTGATCATGCCGCCACGCCCCTCGTCCGCGAGAATCCGGCGGCCGGCGTTGACGCTGCCGGTATGGCCGTCGCGCGCGCCCTCGGTCACGATCCGCGCGCCGATCTTCTCAGCAAGCGCCGTCGCATGCGGATCGAGCGTGACAATCATCACGCCGGCGAGAAGCCTCGAGCCGGCAACGGCATCGAGCATGTCGGTCAGCATGGTCTCGGCGAGAAGGCGGCGCTGTGGCGGCGACAGCAGGCCCGACAGCCGATGCTTGGCGCCATGAAATTCCTTGACCGGAATGATTGCCCAGACGTCGCTCATCGCAGCAAGGCCAGTGCGTCCGCCGCATCGAGCGTCACGCGCACCAGCGTCTGGCGGTCCTGCAGGCTCGTCATCAGGGTTTTGGCGATCGTGACCCGCGCGCCGACAGTGCCGATCGCATCGGCGTCGGCGTGGTCGACGATATAGCCGTCGAGCAGGTCGCCGTAGCGAGCGGCGACGCCGGCGCTACTGGCCTCGAGGCCGAGTTCGCGCATCATCTTCGCGGTCGGGCCCTTGACGGCCTGGCCGCCGATGATCGGCGACACCGCGACAACAGGTGCGCCACTCGCCTTGATCGCATCGCGCATGCCGGGGATCGAAAGGATCGGCTCGACGCTGATGAAGGGATTGGACGGGCAGACGATCACGGCCCGCACCTCGCCCGAGCGCAGCGCTGCCGTGATGTCGGCGTGCGGCCGGGCCAGCGTCACGCCGTCGAAAGCCAACTCATGGACGACCGGCCGGCACTGCTGGCGCACGAAGTAGTCCTGGAAGTCGATCCAGCCCGCGTCGACGCGCACGCGGGTGCGCACGCGGTCGTCGCTCATCGGCACCACGCGGGCCTTGATGCCGAGGCGCCGGCAAATGTCTGATGTCACCTCGGATAGTCGCTGCCCGAGGCGCAACCTGCGGGTGCGCTCGACATGCAGCGCGAGATCGCGATCGCCGAGCCGAAACCAGTCCTCGCCGCCGAGCGCGCCGATGGAGTCCATGAACGACCAGGTCTCGTCACGGCGGCCCCAGCCGGTAACGGGATTGTCGAGACCAGCCAGAACATATGTCAGCGTGTCGATATCGGGCGAGATGCTTAAGCCCAGATGCTCGAAATCGTCGCCGGTGTTGGCGACCACGAGCAGTTCGTCGGCCGGCAGGACGCGGCTCAGACCGAGCGCCAGTTTCGCGCCGCCGACCCCGCCGGACAGCGCCACGACAAGTCGCTTGCTCATCGGAACATGTCCTCGTCCGCCGGACGCACCAGCTCGGACGCATTATTGTCGGGACCACGCCATGTCAGACCGCGCACGAGCACGACGGGCCGGCCCTCAGCACCCTGCCCCATCACGAGCGACGCTGCAGCGGCGATCTCGTCCGCATGCCCGGTGATGCTGACCTGAAGCTCGCGGCCGAGCAGATCGGGCGAGCCACGCAGATCCATCAGCGACGGCAGGCCGGCGGCGCCAATCGCAACGCCGCAGGTCCCGCGCCGCCAGGCACGGCCAAAACTGTCGCTGATGATCACTGCGACCGGCACGCCGAACCGTTGCGACAGCCGCTCCCTCAATGTCGCCGCGCTGCCGTCGGGATCGACCGGCAGCAGCAATGCCCGCTGAGGGTCATCGGGCGAGGCCACGTTGGACTGGTCAATGCCCGCATTGGCCATCAC
>NZ_DATHOP010000195.1:0-28795 GCF_035484855.1 Bradyrhizobium sp. | reverse complement strand
CCGTCGGTGACGTTGATCGGGCAGCCCATCCCGAACTCGGCCTGATTGAATAAAAATGTGAAGGCGTGCTTGGCGACGACGGGATATTTGTCGGGCCAGCCCATAATGCCCTTGCGCAACGACATCGCATGAATGCCGAATTCGCCGAACGCGGCCTTCTCCAACTCGCGATAGGCCGGATGATACTCGATCCACTGCGCGTCGCGCCCGAAACGGTCGCGCTGGTGCAGCACCGGCACATGACGGTCGGCCAGCCGCGCGCATTCGTCGAGATGGCCGCCGGCGAGCGCACCCAGCCGGTCGAGATGCGGCTCGATATGGTGAAACAGCGCATCCGGCAAATGAATCCGCAGCAGGTCCGTCAGCGCCGGATCGGCGCGGTAGAAATTCATTCCGGAGGTATCCGGCGCGAGCAATCCCGGCCGATCGGCCGGCATCACTTCGTCGTGTTTGACTGGCTTGTGCATCTGCAACTCTTGTTCGTTCCACCTGGTGTTTTAGATGATCGTTTTAGATGATATAGATCATTTCAGAGAAGGCAGGCGCCAAAGCCGCCACGACAACATATCAGGAGGAAGGCCCATGGCGGAGGTTTATCGCATCTTCGGCGCCGAGATGTCGCCCTACTCGGTCAAGGTGCGATCCTATTTTCGCTACAAGGCCATTCCGCATCAATGGGTGTTGCGCGGCGCGGCAAGCCAGGCGGAATTCGAGAAACACGCCAAAATGCCGATCGTGCCGCTGGTGGTGACCCCCGACGGCAGGGGCATCCAGGATTCCACGCCGATCATTGACGCGATGGAGAAGCTTTATCCTGCGCCCTCGATCCATCCCGACGATCCCGTCGCCAACTTCATTTCCGCGCTGGTGGAGGAATTCGGCGACGAGTGGGGCAACAAATGGATGTTTCACTACCGCTGGGCCCGCGACGTCGACCAGATCTCGTCGGCCGGGCGGATCGCGCGGATGCGGGGACCCGCGGCCAGCGAGGAGCAGCACGCGGCGCTTGCCGGCCAGATCCGCGCCCGCATGGTGGACCGGGTATGGTTCGTCGGCTCCAATGAGACGACCGCGCCGCAGATCGAGGCCGGCTTCCTCGATATGCTCAAGCTGTTGGACGCCCATCTCGCGACGCGGCCCTATCTGTTCGGCGGACGGCCCGCCTACGGCGATTTCGGTCTGTGGGGCCAGATCTACGAGATGTGGACCGATCCAACCGCAGGCGCGCTGATCGGCGGCGGCGCGCCGCATGTGCTGGATTGGGTGCACCGCATGTTGTGGCCGAAGGCGGAAGGCGCATTCGAGGCTTGGACGGCGCTGGCGGCGACCTTGATGCCGATTTTGCAGAAACAAATCGGGGCACAATTCATGCCGTGGACCTGCGCCAATGAGAAGGCGCTGGCGGGCGCGCACGAGGAGTTCAGCGTCACGCTCGCCGGCAAGGTCTGGACCCAGAAGCCGCAGAAATACCACGCGCGTTCGCTTGCCATGCTGCGCGCCAAATATGCTGACGCAGCCGACAAGGCAGCGCTCGATCCCGTATTGGACGCCGCAGGCTGCCTCGAAGGGTTGCGCGGCTGAACGCTCACGATAAGGAAAACGCCATGGAGATTCCAAAATACAAAATCGCCCTGATCGTCGGCGCCGGCGAGGGCCTGAGCGCGTCGCTGGCACGATTGTTCGCCAAGCAAAATATCCGCCTCGCACTCGCCGCGCGGCAGATCGAAAAACTCGGCGCGCTCTGCAACGAGACCGGTGCCGGCGCCTTTGCCTGCGACGCCACCAAGCCAGAAGAGGTCGAGCGCCTGTTCGGGCTGGTGGAGCGCGAGATCGGTGCCCCCGACGTCGTGGTCTATAACGCCAGCGCGCGGGCGCGCGGCGCGTTTACCGATCTGGTGCCGGCGGAGGTCGCACACGCCATCAGCGTCAGCGCCTTCGGCGGCTTCCTGGTGGCGCAGCAGGCGGTCAAGCGAATGCTGCCCAACAGGCATGGCGCGATCCTGTTCACGGGCGCCTCCGCCAGCGTCAAGGGCTATCCGCAATCGGCGCCGTTTGCGATGGGCAAGTTCGCGCTGCGCGGCTTGGCGCAAAGCATGGCGCGCGAATTGTCGCCGCAGGGCATCCATATCGCGCATTTCGTGATCGACGGCGGCATCCGCAGCGCCGCGCGTGTCGAGGCCGCCGACCGGCCCGATTCCATGCTCGATCCCGACGCCATCGCGCAGAGCTACTGGAACGTGCTGCAACAGCCGCGCAGCGCCTGGACCTGGGAACTGGAATTGCGGCCGTGGGTGGAGAAGTTTTAGGAGCCTGCACCAGGACCAATAAGCCGTCATTGCGAGGAACTCTTGCGACGAAGCAATCCATCTTTCTTGCTGCGGCATGGATTGCTTCGCTGCGCTCGCAATGACGGCCGGGACGAACAGGAGAAATCATGACCACCGAAATCATTATCGACACCGGCACCAGCGAACTGCGCTGCACGATCCGCGACCGCGTCGCGGTGATCACGCTGAATCGCCCCGAGGTCCGCAACGCGCTATCCGACAACCTGACGCCAGCGCTGCGCACCATGATCAAGACTTGCGGCGAGAACCCCGACGTCGGCGCGCTCCTGATCACCGGCGCGGGCACGGCGTTCTGCGCCGGCGGCAACGTCAAGGGCATGGGCGCCCACAGAGACCAGAAGAAGCTCGCAATGTCCTATGACGAGAAAATCGCGGACCTGCAGGAACGCCAGCGCCTGCTCACCGGCGCGCTGATCTCGGTGCGCAAGCCGACGATTGCCGCCCTGCCCGGCCCCGCGGTCGGCGCGGGGCTGGCCATCGCCATGGCCTGCGATATCCGCATCGCGGCGCAATCGGCTTTCGTCTCCACCGGCTATCTGCGGGTGGGCTTAAGCGGCGATTACGGCATCGCCTGGCTGCTGACGCGGCTGGTCGGGACATCGCGGGCGCGCGAATTGATGTTCACCGCCGACAAGGTCGATGCGGCGAGATGCGAGGCAATCGGCCTCGTCAACCGCGTGGTGTCGGACGAAAGACTGCAGGATGAAGCGTTTGCGCTGGCGAAATCGATGGCCGAAGGCCCGACGATCGCGCTGCGCTACATGAAGGACAATCTCGACGAAGCGCTATTGTTCGATTTTGCCACGGCTCGCGACCACGAGGCCGAGCGCCTGATCCGCACCACCATGACCGCCGACCATCGCGAGGCGGTGCAGGCGTTCATCGAGAAGCGCAAGGCGATGTTTACCGGGAAATAGAGCCGTTTGGTGATTTCATCCTTCGAGACGCATCGCTCTGCGATGCTCCTCAGGATGACGTCCTGTAATCCTCATGGTGAGGAGAAGCGTAGGGTGGGCAAAGGCGCCTTCGCGCCGTGCCCACCATCGACAAGGAGCCATTTGAATGGTGGGCACGCTTCGCTTTGCCCACCCTACGATTCTCTCAAACCGCCGGTTGTAACGCGATCTGCGTTGCCGCCAACCGCCAGCTGGCGCAGGGAATCTCTTGCCGCGCGATCTCGATCTGCTTCTCGAACCGCACCAGCTTCCAGTCGTCGGGATTGTGCGCGAAGGCAAAGCCGGATTTGCGGGCGAGGCCGATCATGGCCGCGTTGGAGCGCAGGGTATCGCCGAACATCCGGCGCGCGCCGAAGGCTGCGGCGCGGCATTGCAGGTTGCCGAGCAGCACCTGGCCTATGCCCTGGCCCTGCCAGCGGTCGTCGACCGACAGGCCGAACTCGAAACGATCGCCGTCATAAGCGTAGCGGGCTTCGCCGACGATGGTCTCAAAACCATCGATGGTCATGGTCGCGATCACGCTGAACCGGTCGTCCTCGCCGGCGTGGGTGAAGTGCGCCAGCAGGTTTTTCGGCAACTCGCTGATGGCCCCGAGGAAACGATTATAGCGCGAGCGGGTCGTCAGCGATCGGAAATAGGCCTGCAGCGCCTCGGCATCGCCGGGCTCGACAAACCGCACCGCGAGCGCCTTGCCATTGCGCAGCCGCAGTATGTCGGAATGTTGCCGGAGGTCGTCGAGGCGAAGCATGGTCATGGCTTAATTTCCGTCGGTTCCGAAAGACGTCGGCCGGCGTCCCTCTTCAGGAGGCGACGCCGGCCTGGCTGCTGTTCAAGCCTGCCAAAATGGCTTTTCGAGTTCGCCCGCGATATCGCTCCTGGAAAGGCCGACGTCATGCAGGTCGCGCTCGGTCCATTCCGCCAATTCACGGCGCTGGCGCCAGCGTTCGCCCCAGACGTGGAACGTTTCCCCGAGCTGGGCGAGAAACCCGGAACCATGATGATTTGTCATTGAATGATGCGAATAGATGGACATGATGTCCTCCTAAAGATAAGCTGTTGAAGCGAATATCTGCGCAATCGGGCCTTTCGACAAACGACATGTTGTGCCGCTTCACATGAGATAAACTCATGGATAGGTGACCGCCGAATGACCGCCCGATTGCCTTCCCTGAACGGATTGCGGGCGTTTGAGGCCGCGGCCCGGCATTTGAGCTTCACCGTTGCCGCCTCCGAACTGAACGTCACGCAGACCGCGATCAGCCACCAGATCCGGCGGCTGGAGGAGGAACTCGGGATTCGCCTGTTCGTCCGGCAAAACCGCGCGCTGGCGCTGACGCCGGAGGCCAGGGATTACCTCCCCGGCGTCCGCGCCGCCTTCAACGACCTGCGCCTGGCCACCGACCGGCTGCTCCGCAAGGACGACGGCCATGTGCTGACGGTGTCGACGCTGGCCTCGCTTGCCGCCAAATGGCTGCTGCCGCGGCTCTCCACCTTCCAGGAAGCCCATCCCGGCATCGACGTCCGCATCACCACCTCGACCGGCCTGGTCGATTTCAGCACCGGCGATGTCGATGCCGCGATCCGCTACGGCCGCGGCCATTGGGCCGGCGTCCGCGCCGACTGGCTGATGGCCGATGAACTGTTCCCGGTCTGCAGCCCGGCGCTGCTCGCCGGCGACAAGCCGCTGCGCTGCCCGCAGGACCTCGCCGACCACACCTTCCTGCACACCAGCGGCGGTTACGACGACGACTGGCGGCTGTGGCTCACGGCCGCGGGACTGCCATCGAACATCTCGAAGCACGCCGGCGTCAGCTTCGATCTGATTTTCCTGACCGTGCAGGCGGCGATCGACGGCCACGGCGTCGCCATGGGCCGCACCTCCTATGTCGCCGACGATATCGCCAAGGGGCGGCTGGTGGTTCCCTTCAAGATCGCGCTGCCGGCCGACGCCGGTTTCTACCTGGTCTCGCCGGAAGCCAGGGCCGATCCGCCCAAGCTCAGGGACTTCCGGCAATGGCTGAAGGCCTCGGTCCAGAACAAAGCCTGAAAAACCATCCACGTTACGAGGGCAAAGCCCGGCTCGTTCGACGTTTTCCGGTTGGTCGCGCCGTGCGGACATGGCAGATTGTCTCACCAACAAAAACAATCGTCGGCCGGCGTGAAAACCTTTCCGCACCGGCCGCTTATGGGGGGACTGAAATTGCAGGACGCCAAGGGCGTAGCGCCCGCTTCGCAAGGCGCGACCGAAGGTTTCTGGCCCAAGGGCTGGTGGTCGATCGTCGATTACAAGATCGGCATCATTCCGGTACCGGTTTTCGTGATCTTGTTCGCGGTGATTGCCGGATTCGCTCTCACGGGAAAAGTGCCATCCGATATCCTGATGGCGATCGTTCTGCTCTCGATGGGCGGCTTCACTTGCGCCGAATTGGGCAAGCGAATCCCGATCATCAAGAACATCGGCGCTGCGGCGATCTTTGCCACCTTCATCCCGTCCTATCTCGCATTTCATCATTTGTTGCCGGACTCCATTCTGGATTCGGTGAAGGATTTCACCAAGGATTCGAACTTTCTCTATCTGTTCATTTCCTGCATTATCGTCGGCAGCATTTTGGGGATGGACCGCGGCGTCCTGATCAAGGGTTTTCTCAAGATATTCGTGCCATTGGCCGCGGGCTCGGTCGCAGGCGGGATCGTCGGCACGCTCGTCGGCGTCCTGTTCGGTCTCGGCGCTTACCATACCTTCTTCTTTGTCGTGGTCCCGATCATGGCCGGAGGCGTGGGCGAGGGAGCGATCCCGCTCTCCATCGGCTATTCGCAAATCCTGCACCAGGCGCAGGGCGATTTGTTCGCCCAAGTATTGCCGCCGGTGATGCTCGGCAGCCTGACGGCCATCCTGCTGGCGGGCACGCTCAATTACGTCGGCAAGAAATATCCGCATCTCACCGGCGAAGGGCGCCTGCAACCGGGCGAGCACGACGAACTGGAATTCGAGGAAGAGGATGCGGACGACCACGTCGACGTCACGACGGTTGCAGCCGCCGTCGTTACCGCCGTGACGCTGTATCTGATCGGTGCCCTGGCACAGCGGGTGCTTGGCTTTCCCGCGCCGGTGGTGATGCTGGTGATCGCCGTGTTCCTGAAGCTGGCGCGGGCGGTGTCGCCAGCGCTGCAGGTCGGGGCCTTTCACGTCTACAAGTTCTTCTCGACCGCCGTCACCTACCCGCTGCTCTTCGCCATCGGCGTTGCGTTGACGCCGTGGGACAAACTGGTGGCAGCTTTCACGGTGCCTTACGTCATTACGATCGTATCGACGGTGGTAGCGATCATGACGACAGGATTTTTCGTCGGGGGCTGGATGAAAATGTATCCGATCGATACCGCGATCGTCACCGCCTGCCACAGTGGCCAGGGCGGCACCGGCGATGTCGCCATCCTCACCGCGGCCAATCGCATGCAACTGATGCCGTTTGCGCAAATCGCCACGCGGATCGGCGGGGCGATTACCGTGACGGTAGTGCTGATCGTATTGACGCAGGTCGGCTAGGTTTCGCAAAAAGCTGTCGCCAATCCCGGCCTGTCCGACGCCCGGCGCGGAACAAAACCTGAAAAATCATCCACATTGCTGAGGCGAACCCCGCCTCGTTCGGCGTTTTCCGGTTGGTCGGGCGTTGCAGACATGGCAGATTGCCAAGCCAAAGAGAGTAACTGTCGGCTGGCGAAAAGCCTTTCCGCACTAGCTACTTCGAAACGGGGAGAGACTCGCCATGTCGCAGACATCCACATCACAGCCGCCTCAGATCAAGTCGCGCCTCGGCGCCATCCTGCGCGCTACCAGCGGCAATTTCCTCGAGCAGTTCGACTTCTTCCTGTTCGGTTTCTATGCGCCCCTGATCGCAAAGGCGTTCTTTCCCTCGCATGACGAGGCCGCCGCCTTGCTCAATACCTTCGGCGTATTCTGGCTGGGCGCCCTGATGCGTCCGATCGGCGCCGTCGTGCTCGGCGCCTATATCGACCGGATCGGCCGCCGCCTCGGCCTGATCGTGACGCTGGCCATCATGGCGATGGGCACGATCATCATCGCATTCTGTCCGACCTATGCCACCATCGGCGTTGCCGCCCCGGTCATCGTGCTGATCGGCCGTCTGCTGCAGGGTTTTTCCGCCGGCGTCGAGCTCGGCGGCGTGTCGGTCTATCTGTCCGAGATCGCCACCCCCGGCAACCGCGGTTTCTACACCTCGTTTCAATCCTCCAGCCAGCAGGTCGCCATCTTCGTCGCGGCCACCATCGGCTACATCCTGAACCAGAGCATGCCCACCGCAACCATCGAGGAATGGGGCTGGCGCATTCCGTTCTTCATCGGCTGTCTCATCATTCCCGTCATTTTCGTGCTGCGGCGGACGCTGGAAGAAACGCCGGCGTTCCTGTCCATGAAGAAGCATCCGACGACGTCGGAGGTCTTCAGTTCGGCGGCCGTCAACTGGAAGATCATCCTGCTCGGCATGATGCTGGCGGCCATGACCACCGTGACCTTCTACTTCGTGACCGTCTTTACCCCATCCTTCGGCAAGGAGTTGCACCTCTCCGCCCAGGACAGCCTGCTGGTCACCCTGATGGTTGCGGTCACCAATTTCATCTGGAATCCGGTCGGCGGCGCATTGTCCGACCGCATCGGCCGGAGGCCGGTGTTGCTGGTCATTGCGGGCCTCTCTTTCGTGACCGCCTATCCCGTGCTGATGTGGCTCACCGCCGCCCCGACGTTCGGCAAGATGCTGGCGGTCGGAATGATGTTCTCGCTGTATTTCGGCGTCTACAGCGGCACGATGCTGGGCGCGCTGGTCGAGATCGTGCCGGCGCATGTCCGCACCACCTGTTTCTCGCTGGCGTTCGCGCTGGCGGCGGCGCTGTTCGGCACCTTCACGCCGTTTGCGGCATTGAAGCTGACGGCACTGACCGGCGACAAGGCGTCTCCCGCCTATTGGCTGATGTGCGCCGCGGCTAGCGGCTTCATCGCCGCCATCGTGATCTACCGCAGCGGCGCGGTCGAAGCGCGCGAACAGGCGGTCGCAGCCCAGTTGGGGTGATTCCCGAAGCCGCGGGCCACGCAATCGCATGGCTCGCGGCTTTGATTTCCATGCAAACAACGATAACAAGACGGCATGGTCGACCTTAGCCGCAAATACGATGTGCTGGTGATCGGCGGCGGCAACGCCGCGCTGTGCGCGGCGATCAGCGCGCGGCGGCTGGGGGCTTCCGTGCTGGTGCTGGAGGGCGCGCCGAAATTCTACCGGGGCGGCAACAGCCGCCATACCCGCAACATGCGCTGCGCCCATGATGCTGCGACCGACATCCTGACCGGGCCCTATCCGGAAGCCGAATTCTGGGACGATTTGTTGCGCATCACGGGCGGCCAGACCGACGAGGAACTGGCGCGCCACATGATCGCCGAATCCAAGGACATATTGGGCTGGATCGTCGAGCAGGGCGTGCGCTGGCAGCCCTCGCTCGGCGGCACGCTCAGTCTTGGGCGGACCAATTCGTTCTTCCTCGGCGGCGGCCGTGCCATGCTGAACGCGCTCTATCTCACCGCCGAGCAGCTTGGCATCGACATCCTCTACGACGCCGAAGTGCTCGATCTGGAAATCGAGCACGGCATGTTTCTCTCCGCCGTGCTGAAGCAGGGCGACGGCCGCGCCAAAGTCAGCGCCGCGGCAATGGTCGCGGCCGCCGGCGGTTTCGAGGCCAATATCGAATGGCTGAAGCAGTATTGGGGCGAGGCCGCCGACAACTTTCTCATTCGCGGAACGCCGTATAATCGCGGTTCGATTCTGAAAATCCTGCTTGAAAAGGGCGTGCAGGAGATCGGCGATCCCACCCAGTGCCATGCGGTCGCGATCGACGCGCGGGCGCCAAAATTCGACGGCGGCATCATCACCCGCCATGACTCCGTCGTGTTCGGCATCGTCGTCAACAAGCACGCGATGCGCTTCTACGACGAGGGCGAAGACATCTGGCCGAAGCGCTACGCGATCTGGGGCCGCCTGGTCGCGGCGCAGCCGGACCAGATCGCCTATATCATCTTCGATTCCAGCGTGCTCACCAGCTTCATGCCGACGCTGTTTCCGCCGATCAAGGCCGACAGCATCGCTGAACTGGCCTCCAAATTCGAGCTCGATCCGGCTGCGCTGGAGAAGACCGTCGCCGAGTTCAACGCTGCTGTCAGGCCCGGCACCTTCGACCACACCATCCTCGACGATTGCCGCACCGAGGGCGTGATGCCGCCGAAGACGCATTGGGCGCGCCGGATCGAGGCGCCGCCTTATTACGCCTATCCGGTGCGGCCCGGCATCACCTTCACCTATCTCGGCACTCGCGTGAACAAGCAGGCGCGGATACTGATGAAGGACGGCAAGCCTTCCGCCAACATGTTCGCCGCCGGCGAGATCATGGCGGGCAACGTGCTCGGCAAGGGTTACGCGGCCGGCGTCGGCATGACCATCGGCAGCGTGTTCGGACGGATCGCGGGACGGGAAGCGGCGCAAAATGCGCGGAACTAGAATGGAATTCGAATCACCTCGCCCCGCTTGCGGGGAGGGGTCGGATTGCGAAGCAATCCGGGTGAGGGGGATTCTCAACGAGTCGCACTCGCTGAGAGAGCCCCTCACCCCAGCCCTCCAAGAGCGAGCTTCGCTCGTCTCGACCCCGCGAAGGGCGGGGAGAGGGAGAAGATTATCGAAGCGAGGGATCATGCCACGTACTTCCCATGCAATCCTTGCGACCATGTTGATGATGGCTACATCGGTGGCGGCCAACGCGGCCGAGCCGATTGCGCTCCGCGACATGGGCTCGTTCCATGTCGGCGGCCGGCTGGTCGAGATTTCGGGCAAGCCGGTGAAGGAGATCACCTTCACGCCGGGCGGCGTGCCGGCCAAGGTCGATCCGAACGGCACCTATCAGGTCGAACAGATGTACGTGCAGTATTTTCTGCCCGCCAATGAAACCGGCGCTTATCCGTTGCTGCTGTGGCATGGCGGCGGGTTGACCGGCGTCACCTGGGAGACCACGCCGGACGGACGCGAAGGCTGGTTGAACTATTTCCTGCGGAAAGGCTGGAGCGTCTACAATTCCGACGCCGTCGAGCGCGGCCGCGCCGGCTGGGCGCAATATCCCGATATCTTCAAGGGCGAGCCGGTGTTTCTCACCACCAGCAACCCGTTCGAGCGCTTTCGCATCGGCGCGGGGCCCGGCTCCTACGATCCCGATCCGGCGAAGCGGAAATTGATGCCGGGCAGCCTGTTTCCGGCCGAAGGTTACGACAACTTCGTCAAGCAGAACGTGCCGCGCTGGACCACCACCGATGACGCCATCATCGCCGCCTACATCGCCGAGATCGATCGCGTCGGTCCCTGCATCCTGCTGTTCCACAGCCAGGCCGGCACCTTCGGCTTCAAGGTCGCCCAGGCGCGGCCCGACAAGGTCAAGGCGCTGATCGCGGTCGAGCCGGCCGGCGTCGGCGATCCCTCCCGCGCCGACGTGCTGAAGAACATCCCGACGCTGTTCATCTATGGCGACTACATCGATCGCGATTCGCGCTGGCCAAAAATCCGCGCTACCGGCATCGCCTTCGCCGACAGCATCAGGGCGGCCGGCGGCAGCGCCGATATCGTCGACCTGCCCAAGGTCGGGATTACAGGCAATTCGCACATGATGATGATGGACAAGAACAACACCGAGATTGCCGCGCTAATCCAGAATTGGCTGGAAAGCAAGGGGCTGACCAAAAAGCCCTGAGCGGTTTCTCGAGAACGGAAGTGGCGCGACATGCACGGAACCAGCACTTTGGAGGAGGCCGACCGGCTAATGACGGTCTGCAATTCCTGCCGCTACTGCGAGGGGCTGTGCGCGGTATTTCCGGCGATGGAAATGCGCCGCGCGTTTTCCGACGGTGACCTCAATTATTTCGCCAATCTCTGCCACGCCTGCGGCGCCTGCTACACCGACTGCCAGTTCTCGCCGCCGCACGAGTACAACGTCAATGTGCCGAAGACGCTGGCCATCGCGCGCGCCGATTCCTGGGCCGCCTATGCCTGGCCGCGGGCGGCCTCCGGCCTGTTCGCCAATAACGGGCTCGCGATTGCCATCATCGCGGCGCTCAGCGTCGCCGCTTTCATCTTCGGCTTCGCCGCGTTCAATGACCACCAGGTGCTCACAGGCATCCACACCGGCCCCGGCGCATTCTACGCCCTGATGCCGCATACCGCGATGGCGGTGCTGTTCGGCGCTGCGTTCCTCTATGCAATGGTGGCGCTCGTGATGGGCGTCCGCGCGTTCTGGCGCGATATCGGCGAGCCCATGGGCACGCTGGCCGATCCGCCCTCGCTGTGGCAGGCGATCAAGGACGCCAGCCAGCTGCGCTATCTCGACGGCGGCGGGGTCGGCTGCGTCAACGAGGACGAGCGGCCGACCGACCGGCGCAAGATCTATCATCACCTGACGTTCTACGGATTTGTCCTTTGCTTCGCCGCGACCTGTGTCGCCACGCTCTATCACTATCTGCTGGCGCGCGAGGCGCCCTATGCCTGGTGGGATCTGCCGGTCGTGCTGGGCACGCTGGGCGGCATCGGGCTTCTGATCGGGCCAGCGGGACTGTGGTTCGAGAAATCCAGGCGCGATCCGGTGCTGGTCGACGAGGCGAGCACCGGCATGGATGTCGCGTTCATCGCCATGCTGTTCTTGACGTCGCTCACCGGCATGGTGCTGCTGTTGCTGCGCGACACCTCGGCGATGGGACCGCTGCTGGCACTGCATCTCGGCGTGGTGTTCTCGCTGTTCATCACCATGCCCTATGGCAAGTTCGTGCACGGGCTCTATCGTTTCGCGGCGCTGGTGCGCTATGCGCGGGAGCGGCGGATGGTGGGGCATGGCACGCCGCAGTGAGATGCCCTCACCCTGAGGAGCGGCCACTCGGCCGCGTCTCGAAGGGCGACTTGCACGACCGTCCTTCGAGACAGGCGCAAGAGCGCCTTCACCTACCCGGCTCTCAACCGCTTACGATGTCCGTGCCTTGTTGACACCGCCGACGATGGCGAGTTGCACCGCCCATGCCACGCGCTGGGTGACCCAGTCGCTGTCGTGCAGCCTGCTGTCATCCGTCGGGTCGACCATCCGGTCGAATGAGACCCCCTCGACCTGATGCAAGCCCTTCATGAAGGCGAAGCGGCGGAACACATTGACGCCGGCGTCCCGCGCCAGTTCGCTGATCGACTCGACCATCGCGATCGCCTTGTCCTTCTTGGCCGGCGTCAGCACGGCCGGCAAATATTGCAGGTCCATCAGAATGACGTCGGCCTGCGTCTTGTCGCGCAGCTTGACGAGTCCATCGCGGATGGCGCCGGTGGTCTGGTTGAAGGAGGGTGGCGGCGGATTCTGGTGCGGGTCTTGCCAGACCGCGTTCGTTCCAACTTGCCAGATCACCAGATCCGGGTTCTCGGCGACGACATCCGTATCGAACCGCTGATACTCGGCCGGCGCTTCCTGGCCGCCGATCCCCTTGTTGACCATGGTGATGTTGACGCCCGAATACGCGCTCTGCAGGAACGACAGCAGCCGCCCCGGATAGGCCGAGATGTTGCCTTCACCCGCCGTCGTCGACGAGCCTATCGCAACTATTTTGGCCTCGCCCTTGGTGAGCGCTTGCGCAAATCGGCTCAGGCCGTACGCGAAGGGGATCGGTTCAACCGGGATCTTTGAGGGATCGCCATCCATGGGTCACCTGTCTGTTGCAGCCGCGACAACTTAGGGTGGAACGACAATAGCGTGCGCCGGCGAGATCGGCTAGTGACAAGGTCGTTTTTCTGGTTCGATTGTCAAACAACTGCTGTTACCGTCCCCTGGTCGTCGGTCTTGATCGCGGGGAGACACACATGCTCGCGCGGATTGCCGTAGCCCGCATGAGCGCAAGCGACATGAGGGACACAGAGCAAGCAGGAGTCCCGGATATCGCTTCGCTCATCCGGGCTACGCTTGCTGAGAGATGGATTGCTTCGCTTCGCTCGCAATGACGGAAGTCCACGGCTGTCATTCCGGGATGGTCCGAAGGACCAGACCCGGAATCTCGAGATTCCGGGTTCGATGCTTCGCATCGCCGCGGAATGACGATCAGAGATCCACCACCACGTAATCGCTCTCCACCGACACCGCCAAGGTCTCCGCCACATACGGCCCCTTCACCACGGCCGAGCCCGGTTCGACGTTGACCGGATAGGCCCGCGCGCGAAAACGCTTGGGGTCGCAGTAGGACTGGCCGGTGCGGATGTCGAATTCCCAGCCGTGCCAGGGGCAGCGGATGATCTCGCCGAGCTTGGTGTATTCGATCTCGCCGGGATCGGAGGATTGCGCAAGCCCGATCAGCGGGCCCTCGCACAGCGCCGCGCCCTGATGCGGGCAGCGGTTCAACAGCCCAAAAAATTCGCCTTTGACGTTGAACACCGCGATCGGGCGCTCGTCGATGGTGAGGAATTTGCGGCTGCCCGGCGGCAACTCGTTCACCGGGGCGATGACGTGACGAACCATCTTTTGCTACGCCAACCCGTACAGCTTCATCGCGTTGCCGAGATAGAACGCGTCGCGGTTGGCGTCGCTGACGCCGGGCGGCAGCACCCGCGACGGGTCGTCGTAATCCCAATGCGGATAGTCGGTGGCGAACAATAATTTGTCCCAGCCGATCCAGTCGATCAGCTGGAACAGATGATCGCGCTTTTCCGGGTCTTCCATCGGCTGCGTGGTCCACCAGATGTGGTCGTGGATATACTCCGACGGCTTGCGCTTGAGATACGGCACCTCGCTGTGCAGCCGCTCAAAGGTCTTGTCGAGCCGCCATGCCAGCGACGGCGCCCAGCCGAAGCCGGCCTCGATCATGATCATCTTCAGTCTCGGGTGCCGCTCGAACACGCCTTCCAGCACGAGGCTCGACAGCGCGGTCTGCTGGCATTGCGAGTGCCCGACCATCTCCTCGATGTAATAGCTCGGCCAGCCCGAGGCGGTAATCGGATTGCCGCCGAACCCGAAGGCATGGACGCCGACCGGGAGCCCTACCTCTTCGGCGGCCTCATAGATCGGCCAATACCGGCGCTGGCCGAGCGGCTCGACATTGCGGCTGAGCAGCAGCACCTGCACAAAATTCTTGTCGCCGGCGCGCTTGCGGATTTCCGCGGCTGCCGTCGGACCGTCCTCATTGCCGACCACCACCGAGCCTTTCAGGCGGGAATCCTGGCTGGTCCATTTATCGATCTGCCAGTCGTTGATCGCCGAGCAGATCGCAGCGGCCAGATCATGGTTGCGGATGCCCTGCCCGGTGTTGAGCGGATTGAGCACGCCGAGCGCGACATTGTTGGGATCGAGATGCTGCTTCTGCATGAACGACAGCGACGAGCCCTGCGGGCCGCCTTCCGGCGGATAGGCGTCGCGGCGCGAGGCGTTCGGCTGCGCCTTGGGATAGGGCGGGCCTTCCATCATGCCCTGATAGGGATGCTTGCCGTAGGTCTCGAGATGGGCGTGCCAGCGCTTTGCCAGATAGGGATACAGTTCGGTCCGGGTCGCGCGCGCGGGATGGATATCGCCATCGGCGATCGCAGTCTTGGCCTTGACGGACGCAGCAGGCTCCGGGCGTTCGCGAATCTGGATGTTCATGGCGTCATCTCCTTATTTCGTTGGGGCATGATCTTTTCCGAAAACCGGACTCCACTTTTCGAGATCATGCCCTCGCCGGCTGCTTCAAGCGGCCGTAGGTCGCATAGGGGTTATCGATCATGACCTTGCGTACGAGGTCGGGGGAGAGCCCTTCGGGCAACGCCAAATCGCCATCGAACTGCCAATGCGGATAATCGGTCGAGAATAGGAGCAATTCGTCGGACTGCATATGGTCGAACAGGCGATTTAATGTCGCTGCGTCCGGCGGCGCGTCGACCGGCTGCAGCGAAAAGCGGATATTGCTGCGCACAATCTCCAGCGGCGCGCGATCGACCCACGGCGTTTCCATGCGGATGCCACGCCAGAACTTGTGCAGCCGCCACAGGAACGGCGGCAGCCAAGTAAAACCGCTTTCCAGCATCACCATCTTCAGGCGAGGATGCCGTGCGAACACGCCCTCGACGATCAGGCTGGTCAACTGGGTCTGGAACGCCTGCGCCTGGGCGACGTAATCCTCGATGTGGTAGGAGCCCCAGCCCACTGATGTCGGCGGATTGTGATAGGCGCTGCCGGCGTGGATGCCGACGGCGAGACCCAGCCGCTCGGCGGCGGCGTAGATCGGCCAGTAGGCGCGCTTGCCGAGGGGATTGTCTCCCATCACCAGCATCAGCACCTGGACGAAACGCGGGTCTTTGGCACAGCGCTCGATCTCGGCGACGGACTTTTCGATACTCTGCACCGGGATCACGATCGAGCCGCGCAGCCGCGCATCCCTGTCGAGCCATTCCTTCACCAGCCAGTCGTTCAGCGCCCGGCAGAACGCATCCGCCATGTCCTCGGAAAACACCATCTGCACGCCGTAGAGCGGATTGCAGATGCCGAACGCGGTGCCGAACGGGTCGAGCGCCTGCGCCTGCATATCCGCCAGGTTCGAGCCCGGCTTGCCCTGGGCCGGCCGCCAGTCCGGCCGCGATGATATCGGCGAATTGGCAGGGTAAGACTGCGAGACAAGGTCGGTCATGCCGCGCGTGGTGACCTGGTCGCGCCAGTAATCGTTTAGATAGGGCAGCAGGCTGGTCAGATGAGGCAGGGCGGGATGCAGATCGCAATCCACGCCGCCGGGAATCGTCGACGTCATGAGCTCAAGATTTCCTCGTTCTCCGCGACGTTGCGCGTGGTCCTAACATAGGGCGCGCCGGCCTCGCCGTCCATCGGCGGGGCCCGCCACTACCTATTCGGCACCCATGCAATCCTGTGCTAGGACATCGGAAATCGCCGCGAGGGAACTGCCGTGAACAGGGTGAGAATAGCCGTCGTTGCAACCGTGATGACGGTGGCCGGGCCGGCATGGGCGCAAACCCCGCCGGCCGCTCCTCCGCCGCCGCCGGACTTCTCCGGGGTCCAAATCAAGACCACCGACCTCGGCGACCACGTCTATATGCTGGAGGGCCAGGGCGGCAACATCACCGTGGCGGTGGCCAAGGACGGCATCATCATGGTCGACGGCGAGTTCGCGCCGCTGCATGACAAGATCAGGGCCGCGATTGCCACCGTCTCGAACCAGCCGATCAAATATCTCATCAACACCCATTTCCACGGCGACCACACCGGCGGCAACGAACCGTTTGCCAAGGACGGCGTCATCATCGTCGCCCATGACAACGTCAAGAAGCGGCTTGCAGCCGGAACCACCAACGGCCTGACCGGCGTCAAGACACCGCCCGCACCGGAGGCCGCGCTGCCCTCGAAAACCTACACCGGCAGCCTCAAGATCCGGCTGCCGGGCCGCGTCGCCTACCTCAAGCATATCGCCAACGCCCATACCGACGGCGACACCTATGTCTGGTTCAAGACCTCCAACGTGCTGTCGACCGGCGACACCTTTACCAACGGCCGCTATCCCAACATCGACTTCGCCAACGGCGGCAACATCAAGGGCATGATCGCCGCGGCCGACACCTACTTGAAAATGACCAACGACAAGAGCCGGATCGTGCCGGGCCACGGATCGATCGCCGACAAGGCCGCGCTGATGGAATACCGCACCATGCTGGTCACCGCGCGCGACCGCATGGAAAAGCTCGTCAAGGACGGCAAGAGCGAGGACGACGTCATCGCCGCAAAGCCGTTCGCCGACCTCGATGCCAAATGGGCGATGAGCGGACTCGCGAGCAGAAATTTCATTCGCGTGGTCTATCATTCGCTCGCCGACAAGCCGGACACCGAGCGGCCATCCCTTAAAAAGCTTTTGCACAGGAGTTGAGACGCGATGAAAGAACTGGTTGCGATCGCCGAACAGGTCGCCGCTCGCCTGGTCGAGCGGCGGCAGACGATTGCGGTGGCGGAATCCTCGACCGGCGGGCTGATCTCGGCATCGCTGCTCGCGGTGCCCGGCGCGTCGGCCTACTTCCTCGGCGGCGGCGTGATCTACACCCGCGACGCGCGGCGCATATTGATGGACATCTCCGATGAAGCGATGAAGGGCATCCGCTCGGCGTCCGAGCCCTACGCCAAATTGCTCGCGAGCCAGATGCGCCGGCGCTTTGCCACCGACTGGGGCCTGTCGGAAACCGGCGCCACGGGTCCGACCGGCAACCGCTATGGCGACGCCGCCGGCCATAGCTGCATGGCGGTCACCGGACCGCAGGAAGAGGTAATGACGCTGGAGACCGGCAGCGCCGACCGACTCGCGAACATGCATGTGTTTGCGTCGACGGCGCTGAAGCTGTTGTTGAAGAATCTGTAGCGGTGACCATCGTCGCCCCGGCGAACGCCGGGGCCCATACGCCGCGGCGGTTATTGTGAAAGACGCTGTTGGACGCCTTTCGCGCTACCGCTACCGCCTGGGATTATGGGTCCCTGCGTTCGCAGGGACGACGGAGATCTTGAGGTCGTCATTGCGAGCGCAGCGAAGCAAATCCATGGTGCAGCAAGGCAAGTGTGGATTGCTTCGTCGCAAACGCTCCTCGCAATGACGAAAGGAGAGGTCGCTGCAAGAGCGAGACCGACAGCGTTTACTGCTTCGCCTGCAGCGAAAGCTTGCCGAGCAGGACGGACAAATCCTCCGTCCGATCCAGCGCCCACAACGCCTTGAGAATTTCGTCGGTCCGTTCCGCCGGCCAGCGCGTGCCGACATTGCCGCGGAATTTGCGTTCCACTTCGGCTCGCGTCATGGGCCGTTCGGCAAAACCCGGCGCGTAGTCCTCCTCGCGCGAGATGCGCCGGCCGTCGGCGAGGATCGCGGTCACGCGAGTGGGAACGGCGGCGCCGATCCTGGCCGTGAGAACGGGGTCCTCGTGGACCGTGATCTTCTGCATGAAGGCGAGGATCTTTGGATCGCCGAACATCGGCGGAGCAAAACTTTCGTTGGTGATATCGCCGTCGAACATCGCGCGCGCCGTGATGTAGGGCAGGCTGTGATCGGCGGTCTCGCGCGTTTTGGGCGCCCATTTTTCGGGCTCGCCGCCGGTGCGTTGCAGGCCGCGGCTCGTGGTAGCGATCTCGATCGCCGCGATGCGGTCGAGCGACCCCACTTCCTTCGCCACTTCGATGGCAGCCACGATCGCGGTCTGGGTATAGATCACGGCGGGATAGGGTTTTATGGCGCATTTGAGGATCCGGAACGGCACGCCGCGCCGGCCGAAGCTGTCGACATCGACGCTGCCGGGTCCGGACACCTGCTTGAAGAAGCCGGACTGTCCCTCGAAGATCGGCGCCGGCCCGGTCAGGCCGCCCCGCGCCAGCAGGGCCGCGAACACCGCATTGCGCGCGGCTTCGGCATCCGCGAATCCCTTCCAGTCCGACAGCGTCTGCACCCTCGTTTGCGCCATCGGGATATGATCGTTGATGGCGAGGTTGACCGCCTGCGTCAGCTTTTGCGGATCGAGCTTCATCAGCTTGCCCGCGGCCAGCGCCACGGCCGGAAGGCTCATCACCGGCGGGTCCCAGCCGCGGGTGGCGATGTCGAGGGCATCGACCAGCCGGCAGTTCACCTCATAGGCGAGCACGATCGCGGTGATCAGATCCCGCGCGCTGGCGCGCTCGGCTTCCGCCACCGCGAGGCATGGCGCGATGTGGTCGCTGGGATGCACGGAAAACCGTCCCGTATAGGTGTCGTTGAAATCGAAGTAGCGGAAGGCGGCGCCATTGGCGAAGGATGCAAGGTCGGGCGTGGTGCGCCTGTCGGTGCCGATGATGGTGGCATTGCCGCCGGCCGCGAGCGCCACCTCGCGGCAGATGCCGACCGGCTTCTCGGCGAAGGCGCCGATGCCGCATCCGATGGTGTCGATGACATGCGTCTTGACCCGCTCGACGGTCGCCTCGTCGATATCGTCATAGCGCAGGCCATCGGCATAGGCGGCGAGCCGTTCCGCGAGCGGATGGACCGGCTGCTCCGAGGCCGGCCGGGCGGGAAGGTTTTGCGCACCCGCAAGCCTTGAAGCCACCGGGACCGCGACAGCGCCTGCCGCCAGCTGCAGAACGGCTCTTCGGGGCAGCTTCATTGGCGTTTCCTCAGTGTCGAACAGTCGTTGACGTAGCCTGGATGGAGCCAATGGCACGACTTCGTCGTCCCTGCGAAAGCAGGGACCCCTACGCCGTGGCGCTTGTTGAGAGAGACGCTGTTTGAAGGCTTTCGCACAACCATTCACGCCTGTGGTTATGAGTCCCCGCGTTCGCAGGGACGACATTGCTCACTTCTCGCGGAAGGCGCGCATCATCTGGTCGTGCAGCGGTTTGATCAGATAGGACAGCATGGTGCGGTCGCCGGTCTGCACAAAGGCTTCGACCGGCATGCCCGGGATCAGCTTGACCTCGCCGAGGCGGGCGACTTCCTCCGGCGGCATCGAGACGCGGATGGTGTAATAGGATGTCCCGGTGCGCTGCTCGGTGGTGACGTCGGGCGACACGCGGCTGACGACGCCGTTCAATTCCGGCGTGGTGCGCTGGTTGAACGCCGACAGCCGCAGCAGCGCCTTCTGGCCGATCTGCAGCTTGTCGATATCCTGCGGATTGACCTTGGCCTCGACCTGCAGGTCGTCGGTCTGCGGCACGATCATCATGATGGCGTCGCCGGCGGTGATCACGCCGCCGACGGTATGCACGGTCGACTGCTCGACCATGCCGTCCTGCGGGGCGCGAATGTCGGTGCGGCGCAACTGGTCTTCCGCGGTGATCTTGCGTTCGACGTACTCGCCGATCTTGTCGTTGGTCTCGCGCAGGTCCTTGGACACGTCGCTGACCATGTCCTTGTCGACCTGGATGATCTGCAGTTCGGTCTCGGTGATCTTGCCCTTGGCCTGCGCCCGCGAGGCGACGAACTGCGCCCGCTCGCCGTTGAGCCTCGCGGCGTCGCGCTCCAGCGTGGTCAGGCGCGTCAGCTGCACCAGATGCTGGTCGTAGAGCTGGCGGACCCCGACCAGTTCCTTTTCCACCAGCGCGATTTCCTGGTCCTTGGCCTTTTCCTGCGCCTCGAGGCCGGCGATTTCCTCGTTCAGCTGGGTGATGCGCTCGTGCAGCTGGGCCTTCTGCCCGACCCTGCCGTTGACGCGCACGTCGAACAATTTGGTCTCGCTCGCCATCAGGCCCTTGACGTCGGGATCGTCGGCGCGATTTAGCAGCTCCTTGGGGAATATGATCTTGTCGATGCCCTGCTGTTCGGCCTGCAGCCGCGCCGCCCGCGCATACGATGCGTCGAGATTCTTGGTGACGATCGCAAGGTTGGCCTTGGTGACGGTGTCGTCGAGCCGCACCACCACGTCGCCGGCTTTCACGGTGTCGCCGTCATGCGCGAGCACTTCGCCGACCACGCCGCCGGTCGGGTGCTGCACCTTCTTGACGTTGGATTCGACCACGATCGATCCCGGCGCGATCAACGCGCCCGAGATCTCCATGGTCGAGGCCCAGCCGCCAAGGCCGCCGGCCAGCAAGACGACGATCGCGAGCCCCACGATCAGATGGGTCCGGATCGATCGCTGCGATCCCTGCAAGTCGTTGTCGCTCATGATTTGGCTACTCCGCCTTCGGAGACGATCTTGATCGGCGAAGGCGGCGCAACCCGCTGCAGCACCTGGCCGAGCACGGTCTCCTTCGGCCCGAACGCCTGCACGCGGCCGTCCTTCAGCACCAGCAGCAGATCGACCCCCTCGATCCCGATCGGCCGGTGCGCCACCACCACGACGATGGCGCCACGCTCGCGCGCGCCGCGAACCGCGCGCGTCAGCGCCTCGTCGCCTTCGGTATCCAGATTGGAGTTCGGCTCGTCGAGCACGATCAGGAACGGATTGCCGTAGACCGCCCGCGCCAGCGCCACGCGCTGCGCCTGGCCGGCCGACAGCGACGTGCCCTGCTCGCCGATCTGGGTGTCATAGCCGTCGCGCATCTTGATGATCATCTCGTGGACGCCGGCCTCTTTCGCCGCCGCGATGATGGGATCGGCCTTGGCCTCGGGATCGAAGCGGCAGATGTTCTGGGCCACGGAGCCTGCGAACAGTTCGACATCCTGCGGCAGATAGCCGACATGGCGTCCGAGCACGTCGGGCGCCCATTGATCGAGCGCCGCGCCGTCGAGCCGGACCTTGCCGCGCGCCGGCATCCAGACGCCGACCAGCGCCCGCACCAGCGACGACTTGCCCGATCCGCTCGGACCGATGATGCCGAGCCCATTGCCGGCGGACAGCGCAAAGGTGACGTCCTGGACGATGATCTTCTGGTCGCCCGGCGGCACGATGGTGACGGCCTCGACCGACAACTGGCTCGACGGGTTCTGCAGCAGCGTCTGCGCGCTGCGCGCCGGCAGCGATTCGAGCAGCCGGTTGAGGCGGTGCCAGCTCTGCCGCGCGGCAACAAAACCTCGCCAATGCGCGATCGCCAGATCGACCGGCGCCAGCGCCCGCGCGCTCAGGATCGAACCGGCGATGATGATGCCCGCGGTGGCCTCCTGGTGAATCACGAGATAGGCGCCGACCGCGAGCACCGCCGACTGCAGAGTCATGCGCAGCACCTTGGCGATGGCGCCCAGCCCGCCGGAGACGTCGCTGGCGCGCTGGTTGCCGGCGAGATATTTCTCGTTGGCTTCGCTCCAGCGCCGGGTCAGTCGCCCGGTCATTCCCATCGCCACCAGCACCTCGGCGTTGCGCCGGCTGGTGGCGGCGAGATCGTTGCGCCGCGCGGCGAGCCCCATCGCCTCGCGCGCCGGCGCCCGCGACAGATATTCGGTGATAACGGTGAGCGTGACCAGGATGATGGCGCCGACCAGCGCGGTCAGGCCGATCATGACATGGAAGGCGAAGCAGATCGCCAGATAGAACGGCAGCCATGGCAGGTCGAAGAACGCGCCCGGCCCCATGCCGGAGAGGAAGGAGCGCACATTGTCGAGGTCGCGCAGCGGCTGCAGGCCCTCATTGCGCGAGCCGACCAGCAGCGGCAGCCGCACGATGGTGTCGAATACCCGCGCGTTGAGGGTTTCGTCGAGCGCGGTTCCGATGCGGCCGAGGATCCGCCCCCGGATCAGGTCGAGCACGCCCTGCGCGGCGTACAATCCGCCGGCCAGGATGGCGAGGCCGACTAGCGTCGGCACGCTGCGGCTGGGAAGCACCCGGTCGTAGACCTCCAGCATGAACAGCGAACCGGTCAGGTACAGCAGGTTGATCATGCAACTCATGCCGCCGACGCCGAGGAACGCGTTGCGGCAAGCGCGCAGCGCATCACCGAGTTCGGAACGCCGGACACCGGAGACGGCTGCCATCTATGCTGATCTCTTCACGAGGGGTGCGTGCCCCCTTGATTCACCGATTCATCTGGGCACGCAATGCCTTATCTTAGCGTTTCTTGCCGGCATCGTCCATTAAGACAGGTTAACCTAAATGGCTCCGGCGAAGGTCGCGGGCGAGCGCGCGGCGCCACAACCGGAACCTAATCGGTTGTCGGAGCTTGTTCTTTCTCCTTGGACCAACCCATCGGGAGAGATCATATGATGCGCCGTGTTATCGGAATTGCCGTTATTGCCGCCGCCATGGCGCTGCCCGCCGTCACGCATGCCCAGGGAGTTCCCGGCGGCATCGAGCGGGGCTCGCGAGAGGGCGAAAGGGCCGCCGGCCCTGTCGGCGCCGTGGTCGGCGGTGTCGTTGGCGGCGTGGTCGGGGGCGTCAACGGCGTCCTTGGCATCGACCAGCGGCCGCGCTTCCGTAGCTACGTGGTCGAACGGCACGTCCCGTCCTACGCCTATCGCGAGGACGTCCGGGTCGGCGCCGTGCTGCCGGATTCGGGCGTAACCTATTATGACGTGCCGCCGGAATATGGCGTGCGGGATTATCGCTACACGGTCGTGAACGACCGCACGGTCCTGGTCGACCCGCGCACGCATCGGATCGTTGAGGTGATCGAGTAAGCGATCATAGTGGACGCTTCTCTCAACCTTTCCCCGCTCAGCGCGGGGAGAGGTTGGCGCCAAGGGGTCGCGCGAATGCGCGCCCGCAGACAGGCTCGCGCCGGGTGAGGGGCGAAGCATATTATCAGATTTGACATCGGACTCGCGGAGAGAGCCCCTCTCCCCGCGAAGAGCGGGGCGAGCGAGCGCACCAGTCCCGTGCTAGAACCGGCCGCCGGTTCGCACCAGCCGTACGATCAGCAGCAGCACGATCGCGCCGATCGCGGAATAGATGATCTCCCGCACCAGGCCGCTGCCGATGGCGATGCCGAGCTTGGGAAACAGCCAGCTGGCGATGAAGGCGCCGGCGATGCCGATCAGAATATCGCCGATGATGCCGAAGCCCGCGCCGCGCACGATCTTGCCGGCCAGCCAGCCCGCCACCAGGCCGACGAATAGAATAACGAGAAGGCCTTCATTGGACATATTCATAACAACAACTCCCCCGGGGTTTTTCACGCTGGCGCAGTTCCGCGCCGCCTTCGACCCTATCCATAATCGACGGATGTGACCATTCCAATTCCGCCGGGGGTCGCGAGGGTCAGGCCGCTGTCACGTCGCGGCAACAGTCCCAATGCATTCCGCCAGGATGCATCTCGCAATGCGGTCGGAGCCGATCTGCACGTTGGGCGGCAGCCGCTCGACGCAGCGCGCTTGCGCAAAGCCGCAGCGCGGCGCGAACGAACAGCTTGACGGCGCGCGATCGAGCGAGGGCGGCGTTCCCGGAATGGTCTCCAGCCGCTGGCCGCGTTTGGCGCCATGCACGGTGGAAGCCAGCAACCCCCGCGCGTAGGGATGAACAGGCGCACGCACGATCTGGCCAAGCCGACCCTGCTCGACGATCTCACCGGCATACATCACCGCGACCCGGTCGCAGATTTCGATGGCGACGCCGATATCGTGGGTGACGAAAATCACCGACATGCCGAACTCGCGCTGCAGCTCGCGCAGCAACAGCAGGATCTGGATCTGCACGGTGGCATCGAGCGCCGTGGTGGGCTCGTCCGCAAGCAGGATTTTCGGCTTGCAGGAAAGCGCCAGCGCGATCATCGCACGCTGCCGCATGCCGCCGGACATTTCGTGCGGGTACGCGTCCAGTCGCCGCCTGGCGGAAGGAATTCGCACCACTTCCAGCATCTCCAGCGCCCGCGCCATCGCATCGGTGTGGCTCTTGCCTTCGTGGCGCATCACGGTTTCGGCGATCTGGGCGCCGATGGGGTAGACCGGATCGAGCGCGAGCGCCGGCTCCTGGAAAATCATCGAGACGGTCTGGCCGCGGAACGCCGACAATTCCTCCTCGTCGAGCGCGAGCACGTCGCGGCCGAGGACCTCGATGCTGCCCGAAATCTGCGTCCGCTTCTTCGGCAATAGCCGCATCAAGGCGCGCAAGGTGACGCTCTTGCCCGAGCCGGACTCGCCGAGCAGGCCGAGTACTTCGCCCTCTCGAAGCGAAAACGAGAGATCGTTCACCGCATAGACGGTTCGATCGCCGGTGAAGCGGATGTTGAGGTTGTTGACCTCGACGAGGCTGGTCAATTCGGCACCCTGTCGTGGAAATCGGTGACGCGCTGGAACGCGGCGCCGATCCGCAGCAGCATGGCCTCGTCGAAGCAGCGGCCGACCAGCTGCATGCCGACCGGAAGACCCTTGCCGGTAAATCCCGACGGGATCGACAGCGACGGCAGGCCGAGATAGTTGATCGGGCGGGTGAAGCGCGTCAGCCGCTGGATGACGGCTTCCGCATCCGGGCTGTTGCCGACGTCGCTCTCGGCAATCGTCGGAGCTGCGACCGGCGCCACCGGCGCGAGCACGGCATCGACGCCCGCGACGGCCGCGTTGTGCGCCGCCAGCGCCGGGCCGCGCCAGCGCATCGCTTCGAGATAGAGAACGCCCGGGATCGCCAGTCCATTCTGCAGGCGCATCAGGACCTGCGCGCCGTAATCGCCGGGGCGCTCGATCAGCCAGCGCTTGTGGAACGCCGCGGCCTCGGTGGCGAGAACCAGCTGGCAGGCCGCGGTGAGCTGGCGCTGGTCCGGCAGTTCGACCGGGACGATATCGGCGCCCTCGCGCTTCAACACCGCGATCGTCTCGTCGAGAATTTTTGCCACTTCCGCATCGAGATCGTCGACATAGAAGGCGGTGGGCACGCCGATGCGAAGGCCTTTTATCGGCTCGCGTATCGCGGCTGCGTAGTCCGGCACCGGTGCCGCGCTCGCGGTCGGATCCTCCGGATCGGCGCCGGCCATCAGGCCGAGCAGCAGCGCGCAATCCTCCGCCGTGCGCGCCAGCGGGCCGACGGTGTCGAGCGATTGCGACAGCGGCATCGCACCGGCGCGGCTGATCCGGCCCCAGGTCACCTTCAATCCGGTGACGCCGCAGAAATGCGCGGGCATCCGGATCGAACCGCCGGTGTCGGAGCCCAGCGCCGCAAAGGTCAGCCGCGCGGCGACCGCCGAACCCGAGCCGGACGACGATCCGCCGGTGATGTGATCGATGGCGAAAGGATTATGCACCGCCCCGTAATGCGCGTTGTGGCCGGTCGGCCCATAGGCGAATTCGGCCATCTGCAGCGAACCGAGCCGGACCGTCCCGGCGTCCTTCAGGCGCTGCAGCGCCGTCGATGTCGTGGTGGCGACGAAATCGCGGCGGATTTTCGAGCCGCAGGTGACGATCCGGCCTTTGTCGTAATACATGTCCTTGTGCGCCAGCGGCACGCCGTGCAGCGCGCCGCCGATCTTGCCCTTTGCCAGTGCCGCATCGGCGGCATCGGCGGCGGCCAGCGCTTCCTCCGCCTCGATCGCCATGAAGGCGTTGAGCCGGGGCTGCCACGCCTTGATGCGGTCGAGACAGGATTGCGTGACCTCGCGTGACGAAACGCGCTTTTGCGCGATCGCCTTCGCGACCTCGGTCAGCGTCAGCAGTGCCGGTTCGGTAGCTGTTTGATGAATATTCATTTGGCGGCCTGCGGGGCTTGCACGAGAAGGAACGTCGCCGGCTCGAGGTCGAACGGCAGCGTGCCGGCGACCGCGGCGAATCCTTCGAACGCGGGCCCGATCGAATTGGCGATGCGCGCGGCGATTTCGGCGCTGACGGGCACGCCCGCGACGTCGGCGATGGCCTTGATTTCCTTCGGTGTCGGTTTCGTCATGCGGCATCCGCTCCCTTTGGCGCGCGGCTGTGGCCTGAGCCGGGAATGGCCATATGGCACGCCGCCTGATGGCCCATTCTATCGAGTGCGGTCAGTTTTGGCGTTACATTTGCGCAGAGCGGCTCCGCGAACGGACAACGGGTGTGAAACCGGCAAGCCCTGGGCGGATCGATCGGATTGGGCGGATCGCCCGAGATCGGCGGCGTCTCGGTCCGGTTGTCGGGATCGGACGACGGCATCGCCGCCAGCAGCGCTTTTGTATAGGGATGCGCCGGCGCGTCCCAGACCCGGTCGACCGGCCCGAGTTCGACTACCTCGCCGAGATACATCACCAGCACGCGGTCGGAAATATAGCGCACCACGTTGAGGTCGTGGCTGATGAACAGGTAGGTCAGCCCGAACTCACGCTTGAGATCGCCGAGCAGATTGAGCACCTGCGCCTCGACCGACTTGTCGAGCGCGGAGACCGCTTCATCTAATATCACCAGCCGCGGCGACAGCGCCAGCGCGCGGGCAATATTGACGCGCTGGCGCTGGCCGCCGGAAATCTCATGCGGGTATCGGTTGGCGAAGGTCTCCGGCCGCAAGCCGACCTTGCCGAGCAGTTCGCGCGCCAGCGCCCGGGCCGCAACATCCGCCATGCCGTGGACCTTCGGGCCGAACGCGATCGATTCCTCGATCGTCAGGCGCGGATTGAGGGAAGCGTAGCTGTCCTGGAACACCATCTGCATGGCGCGGCGAAGTTCCCTAAGTGACAGCGCTCGCCCGACTGACATGCCGTCGTAGATGATGTCGCCGGCATCGCGCTTCATCAGGTGCATCAACAGCCGCGCGGTGGTCGACTTGCCGCAGCCGGATTCGCCGACGATCCCGAGCGTCTCGCCCTTGGCAATGGTGAAGGAAACGTCGTCGACCGCGCGTACCGTCTTGCGCCTGGAGAAGAGATCGCCGCGCACCGGGAAATGTTTCGTCAGCCCTGTGACCTGCAGCAGCGGCTGCGCAGCGCCGCCGCGGTCCTCGATCGGCTCCAGCAATTCGACGCGTGCGGCTGTCTCGATCATGGCGTCAGTTCCGGATGTCCATGGCGCTGCGCATACCGTCGCTCAGGAGGTTGAAGCAGATCGACACCGCAAAGATCATCGCGCCGGGCAGCGCCGCGACCCAGGGGTTGATGTAGATCGCGGTGCGCAACGTGTTGAGCATCAAGCCCCATTCCGGCTCCGGCGGCTTGGTGCCAAGGCCGAGGAATGAAAGTCCGGCCGCCAAAATCATCGACACCGAAATCAGGCCGGTGGCGTAGACGAAAATCGGCCCCAGCACGTTGCCGAGCATGTGCACGCGCATGATGGTGGAGGCGCCGGCGCCCGAGGCGCGCGCCGCCTCGACGAAATCCATGTTGCGCACGCTGGTGGTGACGCTCTCGGAAACGCGGGTGATCTGCGGGACGAAGACGATGGTCAGCGACACGATGGAGTTGACGATGCCGGCGCCAAGCGCGCCCGAGATCGCGATCGCGAGCAGCACCGAGGGGAAAGCGTAAAACACGTCGATCGTGCGCATGATCGCGGTGTTGACCTTGCCGCCGACGTAACCGGCGATGAGGCCGAGTGACGTGCCGATCACGAAGGCAAGGATGACAGGAAGAATGCCAATGATCAGCGACAGGCGCCCGCCATAGATCAGGCGGGCCAGCATGTCGCGGCCAAGCTCGTCGGTACCGAGCGGATAGCCCACGGTACCGATGTGGCGCAGCCGGCGGATCATCGAGCCCTGATAGGGATCGGCAAGTCCGAGCCATGGTGCACAGATCGCGGAAAGGAAGATCGCGATCAGGACAAGCGCGCACACCATGCTGATCTTGTCGCGGACGATACGCCTTGCCACGGTTGCCCAGTATCCCCGCGGCTTGGTCGCGGGGGCCACTTGCAGGACCGCATCGGCTATCGCGCTCATCGCTAGCTCCGCTTGATCCGTGGATCAATCGCCGCCTGCGCGATATCGACCAGCAGATTGAGAATGACGAAGAACATCGCCAGCACCAGGATGGTGCCCTGCAGCAGCGGCAGATCGCGCTGGAAGATCGCGGAGTTGAGCAATAGTCCCGAGCCCGGCCAGGAGAAAACCGTCTCGATCAGGATCGAACCGCCGAGCATGTATCCGAGCTGAAGCCCCATCACCGCCATCGCGGTCGGTGCGGCATTCTTGATGACATGGAGGAAGACGCCCCTCTCGC
>NZ_DATHOP010000194.1:0-4307 GCF_035484855.1 Bradyrhizobium sp. | reverse complement strand
CTTGCGCAAATTGCGGAACGAGGTGTAGCCGGCGCCGAAATCGTCGATCGCGATCCGGCTGCCGAAATTCTTCAGCCGCGTGACGAAGCCTCTGAGATCGTCGATATCCTGGATCGCAACCGTTTCGGTGATTTCGACGATCAACCGCTCGGCCACGCCGGGATGCGCACGCATCAGCGATTCGATCGAGGCCCACCAGTCCGGGTCCATCGTGGTGTCGGGCGAGATGTTGAGGGAAAGCTGCACCTTGGGCGCGGCCGCCAGTTCCGCCACCACCAGTTCGAGCACGCGGTGGTCGACCAGGCGGATCAGGCCGAGCTTCTCCGCCACAGGAACGATGTCCGGCGCCAGCAGCACCTGGCCGTCATCCTGCTCCATGCGGATCAGGCATTCGTAGAACGCGCAATCACGCGAACGCGCCTCCACCACCGGCTCGAACGCCATCACGATCCGGCGCTCGTTGAGCGCGGTGACGATCTCGTCGGTGACGCGGATATTGACGCGGCGCTGGGCGTCGCGCTCGACATTGGGACGCCACAGCGAGAACGATCCGGCGCGGCGGCGCTTGGCGCCATCGAGCGTTTCATGGGCGCGGTTGATCGCCTCGTTGGCGTTGCGCGCGTAGCGCGGCACGCTGACCGCGCCGATCGAGGCGGTGACCGAGACCGGACCGGAATTGGTCGGCACCACCTCGTCGCGAATGCCGGCCAGGAACCGCTCGGCGGCGACATTCATGTCCTCGACGGTGCAGTTCTTCAGGATCAGCCCGAATTTGTTGCCGGAGAAGCGGCCGAGCACGTCGCCGCCGCGCAAGCGGATGCGAATCCGCGCGGCGACTTCCGAAATCACGGCGTCCGCGACATCGAAGCCGAACGCGTCGTTGATGCGCGCCAGATGATCGATGCCGATCAGCATGAAGGCGCAGGAGGTGCGGAAGCGCGCGGCTTCCTCGATGGCCTCGGCCAGTGCTGCGACCAGATGCGTCCGGTTGAGCTCGCCGGTCAGCGGATCGTGCCGCGACAGCCGCAGCAATTGCTCGTCGCGGGCGTGGCGTTCGTTGTTGACGCGGACGATGCCTTGCGCGCGCGCCGGCCGGCCGTCGGGGCCGGCGAACCAGCAGCCGGTTTCCTCGATCCAGAGCACGGGCTCGGAAGTCGAACTGCGCACGCCATATTCGATGCGGTAAGGCGCGCCTTCGCCGCGCTGCGTCGAGGGCGAATGCAGCAGCGCATCGGACCGGATCGAGCGCTCCGGCTCGATCAGCCTGGAAAACTCGGCGCCGCTGGCGAGCGAGGCCGGCGGGATATCCGAAAACACCGCCTCGGCGTGGTCGCTCCAGGTGATGACGTCGGTGGCGATGTCCCAGACGAAGGCCGCCTGGCCGAGCGAGGCCAGGATGTTCGAAGCTTTCGAAAGAACCGATGTCACGGTCGCCTCGTTTCGGGACACTGCCGGGTGATTCCCGGTCTGAAGAATACCGCCTGTTTCGGCCGCTACCCTAGGCAAAGTTCATAAATATTCCGGAAACCACGTCTGCCGGTGGCCGGGAACGAACCGGGGCGAGACGGCATGACCCTTGCGACCAAGGAATCGAAGCGGGCGGCAGCGTCCCAAAACGTAACAGTTCAGCCGGATTTCGAATTGCGATGTCAAGCAACGGCCAACCAGACCAGACGGTGGAAGACGGCGCGGTTGCAGCCGAGAAGCCCGCCTGCGTCGCGCTGGTGCCGGTGGTGCCGAATGTTCACTGGTCGCACGTGCCGGACCAGCAGATGTCGCGGGCCGACTTCGTCACCCAGCTGATCGCGACCGCCGAATATGCGCCGCAGACCCGCAGCCTGCGGCGGGCGACTCCGGCCGTTGCGCAGGCCGCCTACAGCGCGCAGAAGCGCCCGGCCCATGGCGCCGGAAGCCGGACCCGGCAAATCATCTAGAGATGCGCTTATAATAAAATGAGGAACACATGTCCGCTATTCCTCCGGAAGCGGGCATTGAGCGGTAGATCTTCAATGTCCGCTAGGTGCCAAAAAGAGACTCATGCACTGCACAAATTTCGAGAAGAATGCTGGTACCCACCTTCATGACACTCACCGTGCTGTGGAGTAGCCGTCCACAGCGTCAATGGCGGAAATTGGTAATTCCCTTTCAGTGCCGCGCGCCAACGCCTTTCACACGGCCAAGCAAAGCCATCAGATCCGCAACTTGAATGTTTTCGAGAGAATGCACGGCATCTTTGATCTCGCGGCACGTCCCTTCGTCGGCGTGACCGGCCGTGAGTCTGTCGAACTTTTCGACGGACTCCTCCCACGTGAAGGGACGGGAGGCGAGCCCTGGAAAATCCTGAACCTCGTGTTCGATGACCTTACCGTCCTGTAGCCGGACGATAATCTTGGCAGGCATCTTCGCAGGATATTGGTCGGTGAATTCCTGATCCGGCCGGACCGAAACCTTCTTGAGGAGCTGCTGCACATCGGCGCGCATGATGCGGTCTGGCTCGAATTGCGCCGGCATCACATCGCCGTCAAGCAACGCCACCGCGAGCAAGTATGGCAGACTGTGATCCGCCTGTTCCTTGGTCCTGACGACCTTGTCCACGCCGTAGAGGCCGCCGCCGGCAAAATCATAGGCGATCCGGATCACGTTGGCCTCGATCGAAACTACCTTGCCGGGGTCGAGTTTGTTCTGTCTGACGAGTTCAACCATGCAATGGACCGCGGATTGCGTATGGATCATGGAGTTGTACTTTTTGATGGTGCTCTCCAAAACGCCCTCGTAACCTTGCTTGTCCCAGTCGATGTGTATCTGCATGTGCAGCAAGTTGTCGATGCCGTTGGGGCCTTCTATCACCTGCAGCGGTCCCTCCACGCCGCGACGTGCCAGAAACAGGGTGTTCATTGCACCCAGCGCTGACTGCGCTGAGGCCAACCCTTTCCACTGCGATAGCGGCTTGGCCCGCACGACGGCGAATGAGGCATCGCTCACCGCTGCCATGGCGATGGCATCCGCAATCTGCGGCTCGCTCAGGCCGAGCAGCTTGCCCGCGGCGGCATTGAGCGAGAAAGCGAGTTGTGCGGTGTGGTCGAAGCCGCGCGTCATGAAGTTAGCGTGATCAACAAAGCGCGACTGCACTGTGTACGCCAGCGCCACTGCCAGCATTAGGTCGCGCCCGCTACCGCCCACATAGTCAGCAATGGTCAGCGCCACACCAAAGTTATCGGCTGTATGGCAGGTCTCGGTCGGCGCCAGGAAATTGTCCATAAAGTCCACGTAGCGCACCAGCGCGGTGTGCCAGAACGCTGCGTAGATTGGGTTGGCGTTGCCCCCGCTGATCAGCGCGCACGGGCCGTTGCCGCCGAAATCCGCGACTTGTGCGCGGCAGGCCTCGACCGGGCCGGCACCCAAGGCGGCGATACAGCAACCGAGCGAGTCGAGAATGTGTACCGGCAACTGCTGGCGCGACTGCGCCGAGAGATCGGCGAACGAGGCGCGAGCGGCATATTTGGCGAGGGCTTCCACTTGGGTCATGGCAAGTCTCCTTCCGCTGCAGAATCGCTTATTGTGTCAGGGCGATGAAAACCCCGATTGTGAACATCGAGCCAATCACGCTGAGAAATAGGGCAGAGGAGGCGCGCCCTTCCAACACATGGTATTGGACGGCAAGCACGATCACGATCGGCATAGATGGAATTGCCGTTGTCAGCACCGCCTCGGGGACGATCGGGGCGCCGTAGCCGAGCGAGCGCAGGCCAACCAGGACCAGCGCAGGCTGAACGATGTTCTTCAACAACGCCAACGATAATGCCGTCCGATCGATTTGGATTTTGTAGGCGGCAAGCATGATGCCGGAAGCGAACAGCGCGACGCCGCTCGTGGCCTGTCCAAGAAGTGAAAGTCCGTGGTCAACAATTGAGGGGACGCGGACATTGCACAGCACGAGCACAAAAGCGAGCACAGGGGCCCAGACAATCGGCTGTTTGACCGTTTCAAGGAGCTTTTCGATGAAGGCCGAGTGACGTGTCGTCGCCGACCCCGTTATCGCAACGGGTGTTCTTCCCAGCGCCAGGCCGAGAATCGTGACCGGGACGACAATGAGATTGATGACAAGAGAAGCGATTGCGATAGTAACGGCGCTGGTCTTGCCGAACAGGTCTCCGAGGATAGCCGGACCCATGAATGGAACGGCCGGCGAAGACGCAGCCAGCGCCGCCAATACGCTTTCGCTTAACGAGAAGCGAAATATGAAGTTAAACAGCACAAACACTAGGACGTAGAAGCCGACGATCGCCACGAATATCGCAACAACAAAC
>NZ_DATHOP010000193.1:0-3934 GCF_035484855.1 Bradyrhizobium sp. | reverse complement strand
CCGAAATCTTCCACCGCGTGCCGTGGCGGTCGTTGAAGCCGACGAGTTCCGGACCGAACCCCAGTGAAAAGGTTAACACCTTCACGCCGGCCCAGCGCGCAACCAGGAAATGGCCGAGCTCATGGAAGAAAACGACGATGGTCAGAACGAACAAAAAGGGGACGGCGTATCCGATGTGCCCATGGCTCAACGTATTGAAACTATGCAGAAAAAACTCAGACATCTAGTTCCCCTCACCCAGAGCCAATGGCTCTGCCCCCAACCTTCTAGGATGCCTTTGCGGCAATTTGAGGCAAGAGGGTGGCAGCTTTATTTCGCGCGTTATGGTCAACGGCGATGGCATCGTCGGCAGAGGTCAGGGGGGCCAGGTTCCCGGACCGGATCCAGTCCTCGATCGTCGCCTCGACCAGGCGTGCGATCGCACCGAATCTGATCTTGCCGGCGATGAAGGCGGCCACCGCAACCTCATTGGCGGCATTGTATACCGTAGTTGCGCCGCGTCCGGTTCTTAACGATTCGTAAGCCAGCCGCAGCGCCGGGAAGCGATCGAAATCCGGCGCCTCGAAGGTCAATTGTCCGATCTTCGCAAGATCGAGTTTCGCCGCCGGGCCGACGATCCGATCGGGCCATCCCAGGCAATGGGCGATCGGCGTGCGCATGTCGGGAGCGCCCAATTGAGCGACCACCGAACGGTCGGAAAATTCGACCATGCCGTGGACGATCGACTGCGGATGCACGAGCACGTCGATCTCGTCGGGCGTCAGCGCAAACAGATAGGAGGCTTCGATCACCTCGAGCCCCTTGTTCATCATCGAGGCGGAATCGATGGTGATCTTCTGGCCCATGGTCCAGTTCGGATGTTTCAGCGCCTGCGCCAGCGTCGCCTGCTCGATATCGGCGCTGGCCCAGGTCCGGAACGGCCCGCCCGAGGCGGTGATGATGACGCGGACCAGTTCTTCCCGGTTTCCCGACCCCAATGCCTGGAACAGGGCATTGTGCTCGGAATCGGCGGGCAGGATGCAGGCGCCCGCCCGCGCCGCGCGCTGCATGAAGAAATCGCCGGCACAGACCAGGCATTCCTTGTTGGCGAGGGCAACCGTGGCGCCACGATCCACGGCCGCAAGCGCAGGCTTCAGGCCGGCCGCGCCGCTGACGGCCGCCATCACCCAGTCCGCCGGCCGGGCGGCGGCTTCGATCACAGCACTTTCGCCGGCGCCGCATTCGGTCCGGGTGCCGGCCAGCGCATCTTTCAGGTCGGCCAGACGAGAAGGGTCGGCAATGGCCGCAAAGCGCGCGCCGAATTCTTTCGCGAGCTTTGCCAGCGCCGGCACGTTGCTGTTGGCGGTCAGCGCCTCGACCCGGTAGCGGTCGCGCGAGGCGCGCAGCAAATCCATGGTGCTGTCGCCAATCGAACCGGTGGCGCCCAGCACCGTCACGGTGCGCACGGCGGATGCCGCAGCCTTGTTGTTACGCAACGGAACAGCGCTCATATGCTCACCAAATCATAAGACCGCGGCCGACGCCATCCATGCCGCCCCGCAAAAGCCCGAGAATCGCGGCAAATACTACCGCCGCCACGAAGCCATCGAGGCGGTCCATCAGCCCGCCATGGCCGGGAATGAGGTGGCTCGAATCCTTGACGCCGAAACGCCGCTTTACCGCGGACTCCAGGAGATCGCCAAGCTGGGACGCGATCGAGAGCGCCGCGCCGAGCAGCAATATGGGGCCTGTTTTGGCAAGGCCAAGCGCCGCAAATCCAGCCGATACGGCCAGGCTCACGAGAAAACCGCCGGCAGCGCCCGCCCAGGTCTTCTTTGGACTTACCCGCGGCCAGAGTTTCGGCCCGCCGAAGGTGCGTCCGGCGAAGAAGCCGCCGATATCGGTCGCCCAAACCACGAGCAGGATCAGCACCAACGCGACGAAGCCATAGGTCTGATCGAGGCGCACCAGGATCGATGCGATCTCCGCCACTACCGCGTACAGGAATCCGGCCGCGCTCCAGCGGCGCGGTGGCGGCGAAAGCAGCGCCACGGCCGCAAGGCCGATCGCCGATACGATAAGCGCGGCATCGATCCGTTCAGAAGCGAGACACAGCCCCGACAGCGCCAGCGCGACCCCTCCCGTTGCGACGACGGGTTTCTCGCGCACCGCACCGACGACCATCAGCCATTCGACATAGAGGCCGATCGAAGCCAGCATGACCAGCCCCGCCCACAGCCATCCGCCGGCATCGGCGAGCGCAATCGCCGACGGCGCGAGCACCAGCGCTGCGAAGACGCGCAGCATCAGATTGCGCGAACCCTGCTCGGCCGCCGCCGACGCGGCATCGCCCTCGGTCACGATCCGGTTTTCGCGGCCAGACCGCCGAACCGGCGTTCCCGCCTGGCATATTCGGCGATCGCATCCTCAAGGGCTGCCTTGTCGAAATCGGGCCAGTGGATCGGCACGAACACCAGCTCGCTGTAAGCCGCCTGCCACATCAGAAAGTTCGACAGCCGCTGTTCCCCGCTGGTGCGAATGATCAGATCGGGATCGGGAATATCGGGCGCATCGAGATATCGGCCGAGCGTGTCGGCATCGATCGAGGCGGGATCGCGCTTGCCGGAGGCGACCTCGCGCGCCAGCCGCTGCGCGGCGCCGGCGATTTCCTGCCGCGAGCCGTAGTTGAAGGCGACCACAAGCGTGAGTTTCGTATTGTCTTTGGTCAGTTCTTCGGCCTCGTTCAACAGCGCGCAGATGTCCGGCTCCAGTCCGTCGCGTTGGCCGATCACGCGCACCCGCACGCCGTCGCGATGCAGGGTCGCGAGGTCGTTGCGGATGAACCGCCGGAGCAGGCCGAACAGGTCGCCGATTTCGGTCGCGGGCCGCGACCAGTTTTCCGAGCTGAACGAAAAAATCGTCAAATAGCGGATGCCGAGTTCGTGGGTCGCGCGAACCACGCGACGCAATGCCTCCACGCCGCGCCTGTGGCCTTCGGCGCGCGGCAAACCACGCGCCGCCGCCCAACGTCCGTTGCCGTCCATGATGATGGCCACATGCAACGGCGCATCGGATCGATCCGTTCCGTCAGTCGCGGGAGCAGCGGCGTTCGACATCGGTCGATCCCTAAACCGTGAGGATTTCTTTTTCCTTGGCCGCCAGCAGCTGATCGATCTCCGAAATCGTTCCGTCGGTCGCCTTCTGCACGTCGGCGGCGAGGCGTTTCTGATCGTCCTCGGAAATCTCGTGGTTCTTCTCGAGGTTCTTCACCGTATCGAGGCCATCGCGGCGGACGTGCCGGACCGCGACCTTCGCGGCTTCCGCGTATTTGTGCGCGACTTTCACCAGCTCCTTGCGGCGGTCTTCGTTGAGCTCGGGAATTCGCAGGCGCAGCACCTGGCCTTCGGTGGCGGGACTTAAGCCCAGGTTGGAATCGATGATCGCCTTTTCCACGGCCTTGACCATCGACCGGTCCCAGACCTGCACCGAGAGCAGCCGCGGCTCGGGCACGCTCACGGTCGCCAACTGGTTGAGCGGCATGTGGGTGCCGTAGGCGTCGACCTGCACCGGCTCCAGCATCGAGGCCGCGGCGCGGCCGGTTCGCAGGCCCCCGAGTTCGTGCTTGAGTGCCTGGGTTGCGCCTTGCATGCGGCGTTTCAATTCGTTGATGTCGAACTTACCGGTGGGCATAACGCTCTCCCCTCCTTGGATATCCTTGCCGAGGCCACAAGGCTGGCTTGCGGTCCGCGGCCATCAGCCTGCGACGATCGTGCCGCGGCCGGTGCCGCGCAGGATCGCGCCGATCGACCCCGGCTCGGCGATCGAAAACACGATGATAGGCAGCGACGTCTCGCGGGCAAGCGCAAATGCGGTGGCGTCCATGACCTTGTAGCCGCCCCCGATGGCTTCCGAATGGGTCAGGCGGTCAAATCGCTTCGCGGACGGGTCTTTTTTC
>NZ_DATHOP010000192.1:0-17685 GCF_035484855.1 Bradyrhizobium sp. | reverse complement strand
TTCGCAGCGGCGACGACGTCGACGATGTCATCGCCGCGGACAATGCCGAAACGCGGCGTCGCCGACTGATCGGCAAAAGTTGCAAGACGCATATTTCACTTTCCTCCAGGTAATTGCACGTCATTGTCCTTCACGAGCTTGCTCCATTTGGCAACGTCGGCATTGATGTAGCGGCCGAATTCTTCCGGCGTTTGCGGCTTCGGCTCGGCGCCGAGCGTCGCCAGGTGATCGCGGAATTCCTGTGTCGCCATCGCGGCGACGATGACCGCGTTGAGCTCTTTGACGATCGCAGGCGGCGTGTTCGGCGGCGCCAGCAGGCCGAACCAGCCGACCGACTCGTAGCCCGGGACCGCATCCGCCACAGTGGGCACCTGCGGATAGAACTTGGATCGTTGCGTGTCGGTCACCCCCAGGGCCTTCAACTGGCCAGACTGCACGAACGGTTGCACCACCGGTCCCGGCGCGAACATCACGTCGATGCGCCCGCCCAAGAGATCGGTCACCGCGGGGCCGGTGCCCTTGTAGGGCACGTGCAGCATCCTGGTCCCGGTTTCGCTGCCAAACAGCAGCCCGGAAAGATGCGACGCGGCGCCGACGCCGGACGAGCCGAATGTCAGCTCCCCCGGCTTTTCCTTCGCCAGCCGGATCAGATCGGCCGTCGTGTTGACCGGCAAGGTCGGCCTGACCACCAGCAGATAGGGCGGCGCCGCGGCGATCACGATCGGCGAGAGTACCTTGTTGACATCGAACGGACCGTCGCCGTCGGCACCGGCGGCTACCGTCATCAGTGCGCCGGTCGACGCCATCAACAGCGTGTAGCCGTCGGGCTCAGCCTTCATCGCTGCGCGCGTGCCGATCGCGCCCGAGGCGCCCGGCTGGTTTTCCACCACCACCGGCTGGCCCCATCTGCTGCTGAGGTTTTGCGCGATGATGCGCGCCAGCACGTCGGTGCCGCCGCCGGCGGCGAACGGCACGATCATCTTGATGGTGTGGTCGGGATAGTCGGCGGCGGTGGCCGGCAAGGCGAGTGCGATAAGTGAGATCGCCAGAGCAGTGATACGAACGTTGGCGCTCATGATGCTCACCCGGTCAATCCAGTCATTCCGGGATGGTCCGAGCGGGTCCGCGCGAAGCGCGGCCCGATGGGACCAGACCCGGAATCTCGAGATTCCGGGTTCGCGCTTCGCGCGCCCCGGAATGACGTTTCTCTGGCCACGAGGCGCAACGGCTGCACAACATCCCCCGCCAGCACACGCCATTGATAGAGCGGCGAATCCTTTGGCGGCGATAGCTCCGGCGTCCAGCCGGTCAGCTTTTCCAGCGCATACGTATCCATCACCATGCCGCGCCAGCTGCGATCGACCCGTTCCAGCGGCTCCCGCACCGCCGTGGTCGACGCCCATAGCGGGCTGATGTTGTCGGGCTCGCGTCCGACATAGAGCCCGGTATGACCTCTGACCAAATCCATGCCCGGATCGCGAAAGCCCTGAAACCTGCCGCGCTCGTTGATCTGGATCACCGGCACGCGGCCGTTGAAATACCACCGCAGCATCGAATAGGTCCGGTAGTCGGTGGTCGCAATCCAGCTTGCGCCGGTCTTCTGCAATTCGACCTGCGCGCGGTCCGCGACTTCCCGGTAGCCCGCTTCACCGCCGATCGGATCGATGCTGCCGATGAAATTCCAGGGGGTTGCGACGTAGTAGAGAAACACCAGAACGACGAAGACGATGCCGGAGGCGACCGCCGCGTCGGCCCAGCGGATGGTCGACCTGACCATCCAGGCGGGGAAACCTTCGCGCGGCAGCATCGCGACGTTGATGGCGGTGGCGGCAAATCCGGCCGGCCACAAAAACATCGGCCAGGTGTCGCCGACCCTTAAGGTCAGCGATTTTAGGAAAAAATAGCCGAAGGGCACGATCACCGCGGTCGACAGCAGAACGGCGACTGCATCGCCGCGGCGATAGCCCCGCCACGCCGTCAACGTCACGCCCGACAAAACCACCGGCAGCAGGATGAAGCCGACCAGCCCGAACTGCAGGCCGATAAAATCGCCTAGCGTGCGCAACGACAATTCGTGGGTTGCCGCCGCTCGCACAAACTGGAAGCGGAACGTCGCCCAGTCGTGTTCCGCGTTCCAGATCAGCGCCGGCGAGAACACGACCAGCGCGATCAGCGCCGCACCCCAGGGATACGGGCTGAACAGCCAGCGCCGGCGCCAGGCGGGCACCAGCATGAATGCCACGACCGCCGGAAGCAGCATGATGGCGGTGAATTTCGACAGCAGCGCGAGCCCGCCGAAGGCGCCGGCGGCGAGCCACCAGCGTCCGTCGCCGCTTTCGGCAAGCCGGACCAGCGCCCACAGCATCGCCACCGCGAACGGGATCATCGCGATGTCGGGCGACACCTTGGCCATCAGCAGCCCGTAATAGAGGGCGGCCTCCGGCAGCAGCAGGGCGAGCACGACCGCGCGGAAATCATGGGTCACCCGGCGGACGATATCGGCGAGCAGCAACTGCGTCACCAGCATCGCGAGGATGCCGGCAAACCGCACGCCCAGATTGGTGTCGCCGAAAATCGTGGTGCCGAAACGGATGAACCACGCGATCATTGGCGGATGGTCGAGGTAGGAGAGCACGTTCTCCTTGGACCAGGTCCAGTAATAGGCCTCGTCGGTGCGCAGGTCGATCACGCAGGCGTAGATCACGCGCAACGCCGTCATCGCGGCCATCAGCACGGCCACGGCAAGCCATGGCCGGGAGGCTGGACTGTCCGGTTTGGCGCGGCTGGCATCGGGGGCGGCAATCGTCACGAGGCCTTTTCTCCGACTGGCCGCGAGGTGTCAACGTGTTGACATGGGCGGCGGCGCTCCCGGCCGGATCGGGGCAAGCCGCGAAAGATGCTCGCCGATGGAATTAAACTCCACTATCGTCGATCTAGTATTTGCACAATCGTTCGTCCGGATCGCATGGCCCGATTTTCCTGGCAACAACTGACAAGATTCGTCCGCGGCATCGGCGTCCGGCAGGTCCGCTTCGCCTGCGGGCTGGTGCTGTTCAGCTACCTGATCAGCCATTTCCTCAATCACGCGCTCGGCAATATCTCGATCGAGGCGATGACGGCCGGCATCTATTACCACATCGCGTTCTGGCAATTTCCGCCCGTGGCGATCCTGCTTTATGCCTCGGCGTTCGTGCACAGCGGTCTCGGGATCTGGGCGCTCTACCAGCGCCGGCAATTTCGCTGGAGGGCGATCGAACCGCTGCAGCTCGTGCTCGGCTTGAGCATTCCGGCACTCATCATTGCCCATATCGTCGGGGTGCGGGTCGGCGAAGCCCTGTTCGGCCATGAAAAGCACTATCCGCAGGAACTCTATGCGTTCTGGGTCGTCTGGCCGTACCGGATCTGGACGATGTCGGCGGTTCTGGTCATTGCCTGGACACACGGCTGCATCGGTCTTTATTTCTGGTTGCGGATGAAGGCTTTTTACCGACGCGCAGCCCCGTTCCTGCTCGCCGCCGCGGTGCTGGTTCCGACGCTGGCCCTGCTCGGCTTCTATCAGGCCGGACGAAGCGTCGTCGCCGACAGCGACGATGCCGAGTGGCGAACGAACAATCTTTCGCAAGCCCAGGTCGGGACACCAGCCCAGCAGCAGGTGCTCGATGAAATCGCCGATGATCTGCTGATCTTCTATCTCGGCCTGGTTGGCCTCGCTCTGCTGGCGCGGGGCGCGCGCGCGATCAACGAGCGCCGGGGCGGCATGATCAACCTGTCCTACGGCAACGGCCGGACGGTTCGAGTCCCCAAGGGCCTCAGTGTGCTCGAGGCCAGTCTGCGGCACAACATTCCGCATGCCAGCGTTTGCGGCGGCCGCGCCCGTTGCTCCACCTGCCGCGTTCGCGTGATCGGCGACCACAGCGGGCTCCCATCGCCGTCGCAGCGCGAGGCCTTCGTGCTCAACCGGGTCGGCGCGACCGATCCCTCGATCCGTCTTGCCTGCCAGCTCAGGCCGGAGACCGATCTGTCGTTCTTCCAGCTCTTCATGCCGCATGCGATGGCGGCGCACGCCTCGCATCCGCAACGCGTCGGCCAGGAGCGCTACCTCGTCAGCATGTTCGTGGACATGCGGGGCTCGACCCAGCTTGCCGAAAACCAGCTGCCGTTCGATACCGTCTTCATCGTCAACCGCTTCCTCGGCGCTGTATCGGCCGCCGTGACCCAATGCGGCGGCCAGCCCAACCAGTTCCTCGGCGACGGCGAACTGGCGCTGTTCGGGCTGAGCACGAGCCCGCAAACCGCCTGCCGGCAGGCGCTGCGTGCGGCGGCCATGATATCGGCCAATGTCGACGAGCTAAATCAATTCCTGAGCCACGACCTGCGCGAACCGATCCGCTTCGGCATCGGCATCCACGGCGGCGAGGTGATCATCGGCGATATCGGCTACCGCGACCACATGATCTTCACCGCGCTCGGCGACGCGGTCAATGTCGCGGCGCGGCTGCAGGACATGACGAAGACGCTGGCCTGCGAGGCGATCGTCTCGGAGGAAGTTCACGCTACCGCAGGGCTTTCGGCCGACGCCTTGCCGCAGCACCAAGTCACGATCCGCGGGCGCAGTGAGCCGATGATGGTCCGCTCGGTCGGCCGCGCATCGACGCTGGCCACACTGGTTGACGACGTGGATGTGGTTGCAGCCTGACAGCTGCGCGACATCGTTGTGTGACCTATCACACACCTGAACGTTCATTCATGAAATTGCCGGCGAACCCAACGAACCGCGCCAAGCGAGGACGCGACTGATGGGCGTTGGGCAAGAAAGACTACAACCCGCTGAAAGACCATAACCCGCGCCGCGCGCGCATCATTGAAGGAGAACGATCATGTTACGCAAACTCACTCTTGTACTGGTTGCCGCAGCTTCCCTCGGCGCCATGGCGCTGGCTCCCACGGCCGCTTCGGCGCACGGATTCGGCTTCGGCGGCTTCGGTCACGGCTTTGGTCACGGCTTCGGTGGCTTTCATCACCTCGGCGGCTTCGGCGTCGACGTGGTCGGCGCCGGCTATGCCGACGACAGCTGCTATGTGACGCGTCCGGTGCTGACCCCGTTCGGCTATCGCCTGCGCACCATCAACATCTGCGGATACTGATCGAACCTGAGGTTCCCTCAGGTCAACAAGCCCCGGTCGCGTCGCGCGGCCGGGGTTTTGATTTTTATCGCAGCGAACGCGAGCGAACAGCACCTTCGGATTGCTGCAACGCAACCCCCGCGCCGAAAGCATGAATTGACTTAAGCAATGCCGCTGCGGACACTCCTCGCCCGAGTCGGTGGAGACCGGCCTCGGCAAGAACAAGCTTCGGAGGAAGCGCGATGCTCGACAGACGGGAATTGATGCGGCGCGCCGGTATGGCAGCGCTCGCCACGGGGTTTGGTTCGACAAGAGCGTTCGCGCTCGATACCGTGACGCTGCCGTTCGACAATGGCGAACGGCCGCTGGTGAGATATCCGCAGAAGCGCCCGATGATCGGGCTGACCAGCCGGCCGCCGCAACTTGAGACGTCATTCTCGATCTTCAATGACGGCCCGATCACGCCGAACAACGCCTTCTTCGTCCGCTATCATCTGGCCGGCGTCCCGCTCGATATCGATCCCGACAAATTCACCCTCGAGATCAAGGGTAAGGTCGACAATCCGCTGAAACTTTCGCTGAAGGACATCAGAAAACTTCCCGCGGTCGAGTTGGTGGCCGTCAATCAATGCTCGGGCAACAGCCGCGGATTCTTCAATCCGCGCGTCGCCGGCGGGCAATTGGCGAACGGCGCGATGGGCAATGCGCGCTGGCGCGGCGTGCCGCTGAAGACCCTGCTCGACAAGGCCGGCGTGCAGGGCAGCGCCAAACAGGTCACGTTCAACGGCATGGACGGGCCGGTAATGGACACCACGCCGGATTTCGTCAAGGCGCTCGATATCGACCACGCGCGCGACGGCGAGGTGATGCTGGCCTACGGCATGAATGGCGACGACTTGCCGTTCCTCAACGGCTTTCCGCTGCGGCTAGTCGTGCCCGGCTATTACGGCACCTATTGGGTCAAGCACCTCAACGAAATCACCGTGATCGACAGCGTGTTCGACGGCTTCTGGATGAAGACCGCCTACCGGATTCCGGACACGCCATGCGCCTGCGTCGAGCCGGGCACCGCGCCGAAGGCGACGATCCCGATCAACCGCTATAACGTCCGCTCCTTCATCACCAGCGTCGCCGACGGCGCCAAATTGAAGTCGGGCGGGCTGACGCTGAAGGGCATCGCCTTCGACGGCGGCAAGGGTATCAAGGAAGTCGCCGTTACGATCGACGGCGGCAAGACCTGGACACAGGCGAAACTCGGCAAGGATCTCGGCAAATATTCGTTCCGCGAATGGAAGCTGAAGGTCAAGCTTGCCGCCGGCGATCACGAACTCAAGGTACGCGCCACCAACAATGCCGGCGACACCCAGCCGGGCGAACCCTCGTGGAATCCGGCGGGCTATATGCGCAACGTCGTCGAAACCGTTCGCGTCACCGCGGCGTGAGGAGAATGATCATGACCCGCTGGTTCGTCGTTGCGTCCCTGCTGGCTGCGGCTGCCATCGCAGTTCCGGGTTTCGGTTCGGTCGGCGCGGCTTCGATTTCCTATGCGCTGCCTGAGGAAACCGCGGCCTTCAGGCCGGGCCCCAATCTCGACACGGTGCAAACCAACTGCACCGGTTGCCACTCCGCCGACTACATCCAGACCCAGCCGCGGGGGCCGAAATACAAGAAGGATTTCTGGCAGGCCGAGGTGACCAAGATGATCAAGCTCTACGGGGCGCCGATCGCGGATGCCGACGTGCCGAAGATCGTCGAATATCTCGCAGCGACCTATTGAGGGGCGGCGTGAGTTGCGGCGCTCGCCGCGCTTGCGGCCGGTTCCGTGGACCTCGGCAACATCGTGAAACCCTGCCGCGCGGGTTTGTAATCCGTGCGCACTCCACCGTCGAACCGATTGCAAAATTTGACATGGCCTGAGATCGGGCCGCTATACTGGCATCATCAGTCGATGTGCCGGGTTGGAACGGTCTTGAACAAGCGCGTGGAACGGCGACTTGCAGCAATCCTGGCGGCGGATGTCGCCGGCTACAGCCGCCTGATGGGCGCCAGCGAGGAAAGCACGCTGGCGCAGCTCAAGGCGGTCCGGAAGGACATTGTCGATCCCCAGATTGCCGCCCATCACGGGCGCATCGTCAAGACCACCGGCGACGGGTTGCTCGCCGAGTTCGCGAGCGTCGTGGACGGGTCGCGCTGCGCGGTCGAGATCCAGCGCGCGATGGCCGAACAGAACGCCGATATCGCGCCGGACAGGCGGATCGAATTCCGCATCGGCATTCATGTCGGCGATATCATCTTTGACGACAACGATATCTTCGGCGACGGCGTCAACATCGCCGCCAGAGTGGAGGGAATTGCCGAGGCCGGCGGCGTCTGCCTGTCCGACGACGCCCGGCGTCAGATCCGCGGCAAGATCGATATCGCCTGCGAAGACATGGGGCTGCAAACGCTGAAGAACATCGCCGAACCGATGCGCGCGTGGCGAATCCAGATCGCCGACGCCGTCGCTCTGGCGAAACCCGGCGTCGCCCCGGCGGGCCAGCCGCTGCCGGTGCCCGACAAGCCCTCGATCGCGGTGCTGCCGTTCCAGAACATGTCCGGCGATCCGGAGCAGGAGTATTTCGCCGACGGCATGGTCGAGGACATCATCACCGCGCTGTCGCGCTTCAAGTCGCTGTTCGTGATCGCCCGCAATTCGAGCTTCACCTACAAGGGCAAAGCCGTCGATATCAAGCAGGTCGGACGCGATCTCGGCGTGCGTTATGTGCTCGAAGGCAGCGTCAGGAAGGCCGGCAATCGGGTTCGCATCACCGGCCAGCTGATCGAGGCCGCGACCGGACGGCATTTGTGGGCGGACAAATTCGACGGTGCGCTCGAGGACGTATTCGGCCTGCAGGACCAGGTCACCGCGAGCGTGGTCGGGCTGATTGCGCCGACGCTCGAACAAGCGGAGATCGAGCGGGCCCGGCAAAAGCCGACCGACAGGCTCGACAGCTATGATTTCTATTTGCGCGGCATGGCGTTGGCGAACAGGCGGGGGTCGCTGGCCGCGGCACGTGAAATGTTCAGAAAGGCTTCCGAGCGGGACCCGGCATATGGCCCCGCATACGCCATGGCTGCATTGACCTTGATGCTGGAACAGGGAGTCAGCGGCGTGCCGCTTGGCGCCGAAGCGCGAACCGAGGCCCTTCGGCTCGCTCATCTGGGATCGAAGGTGGCGAGCGACGACGCTTTCACGCTTGCGAGGTCGGGTCACGTCCTGACCTATCTCGGACACGAATATGATCGCGGCGCCTCGATGGTCGAACAGGCCGTCGCGCTGAATCCCAATCTTGCCGTCGCCTGGTATTCGCTGGGGTGGGTAGCGCTGATGTGCGGGGAGGCCGAACGCGCCGTCGAAGGCTTTGACCGGATGATCCGGCTCAGTCCCCTCGATCCGTTGCGGGTTGGCGCCTGGAACGGCAGTTCATTCGCGTTGTTTCAGCTGCATCGCTACGACGAGGGGTGTGCGGCGGCGAGCAAAGCGATCCAGTTTTCGGCGAACGCGCATACGCTTGGCGCATTTATCGTAAACGCCGTTCCGGGCGGACGAGAGGCCGAGGCCAGGCAGGCCGCGGCGCAACTCCTGGGGCTGCACCCCGACTTTCGCGTCTCTCATGCGGCAGAAGCCTTCCCTGTCCGCTTGGTGGGTGAGCGCGACCGGATGGCGGCTGCGCTTCGCGAGGCAGGCTTGCCGGCCTAGTTTGCGAGCCCTCAAGGTCCGGCCTTTGACCTCTGCCCTCGCAGTCCTCGTTCCATTCACGCAAAGTCGATTGGGATCGCAGGCGTATCTGCACTACGGTTTCTGGCTTTCGCGTGCCTGATTCGCGCGACCCCAACGGATTCCGCAGCACGAAACCGCCTTCATGGACATCAAAATACTGGTCGAGGCGCAGGGACGCGACGTCAGGATCGACCTGTTTCGCGGGATCGCGAACTGGTTCATCTTCCTCGACCACATTCCCAACAACGTCGTGAATTGGATCACCCTTCGAAACTTCGGGTTCAGCGGCGCCGCTGACATGTTCATCTTCATATCCGGCTATGCCGCCGGTATCGTCTACGCCAAGATGACGATGGAGCGGGGCTTCGTCGTCGGGGCAACCCGGATCTTCAAGCGGGTGTGGCAGCTCTACGTCGCCTACATCATCCTGTTCGTGATCTACATCGTGACGATCGCCGACGTGGCAGGACGATTTGCCGCTCCCGACATCATCTACGAATTCAACGTCACCGGCCTCGTCGACCACCCGATCCGGACATTGGCCTACGGGCTGCTGCTGCGATCGAGGCCGCTCAACCTCGACATCCTGCAGCTCTACATCATCCTGATGGCGTTTTTTCCGCCGGTGCTGTGGACGATGCTGCGCAAACCCGACCTCGCGATGGGCGGCTCCATTGCACTGTATCTTGCCGCGCACGCGTTCGACTGGAACCTGCGGTCGTTTCCCGACGGCGACTGGTACTTCAATCCGTTTTGCTGGCAATTGCTGTTTGTGTTCGGCGCCTGGCTCGCGCTTGGCGGAACGGAAAAGTGCCGCGCGTTTATCAAGCTTCCGGCCCTGTTCCATCTCGGTATCGCCTATCTGGTCTTTGCGCTGGCGATGACAATGGCCGGCCGCTTTCCGCAATTCGCAAGCCTGTTTCCGGCATCGCTGGTCGACGCCTTCAACCCCAATGACAGGATGAATCTCGCGCCGTATCGCGTCGTGCATTTGATCTTCGCGACGCTGATCGTGACGCGATACGTATCGAAGGACTGGCCCGGACTGAGGTGGAAAATCCTCCAGCCGTTGATCGTATGCGGCCAGCAGTCGATTGCCGTGTTTTGCTTCGGCGTGTTCCTCTCGTTTGTCGGTCATTTCGCGCTGATGTTGAGTTCGGGTTCCCTGCTGGCGCAGGTCCTCGTCAGCGCGGCCGGCATCGCTCTCCTCACCCTGGTCGCCTACTACCTGTCGTGGTCCCGCCAGCAGGACGACCCGTCGCAAATCCGCCACCGCATGGCATCCATCGACGCGCATTTCTAGCTTTCGCGCGAATTGGCTCTCCGGCGCCGAAACGCACGGTAACCGTTCGTTAACCTGACTTCGTAACCACACTTCCATTCGCGCGATATACCCTCGCGCTCCGCGCCTGGCGAAGATCCGCCCCCGGCGTGGGTCGAGGACCGAATGAAGGCCAGCGGAAACTCCCTGTTCGATCTCAAATCACTGGTTTCGGATGGTCCGATCCGCTGGCTGTTCCTGTGCGGGGCGCTGCTGATCGCCGCGATCGCGATCGGGACCGTTGTCACGGTAGACAATTTTCGCGAGCGCGCGCTGCAAAGCAGCGAACGCGAGCTGGAAAACACCGTGCTGCTGCTTGCCCGTCACTTCGACCAGCAACTCGACGACTTCACCGTCATCCAGAAAGACGTCGTTGCGCAGGTCGAGCGAAGCGGTACAAGCTCGGCCGAGGTCTTCAGGCGGCAGATGGCCACCCCCGAATGGCACGAGATGCTGAGAGCCAGGGTCGCAGGATATTCGGACTTCGCCGGCGTCAATGTCTTCGATGCAGAGGGGACGTTGATCAATTCGTCGGAAGCGTGGCCGGTTCTGCCAATCACGATCGCCGATCGAGCCTACTTCAGGGCCTTCAAATCAGGTTTCGCGGCGCGACCGGTTCTGGTCGAACTGGTGCCGAGCCGCCTCGGCGAGGGGGGCTGGGCGACCGTCATCTCTCAGCCGGTGACGGGTCCGGAGGGCGAATTCCTGGGGCTTGTCACGAGGGCGATCACGCCGGCCAGCTTCGAAAAATTCTTCGCATCCGTCGTGCTCGGGGAAAACGCGGCTATTTCCATGTACCATCGCGATGGAACGCTGCTGGCCCGCTATCCTCACGTTGAAGACATGATCGGACGAAATTTCGGTGACGGTCCGCTGCAGCAGATCTTATCGAAGTCGAGTCACGGGACGATGCGTCTGACCGGTTCGCTCGACGGCGTCGACCGATTGGCCTCGATCCGCGCCTTGAGCAATTTTCCGATCTCGATAGCCGCGACGACAACCGTGGCGGCGGCCCTGGCCGCCTGGCAGCAACAAACGCAATTCCTGATCGGCGGCGCCGGGCTATCGGTGCTCATCATCATCGGGATCCTGTCCCTCATTGTTCGAAAGCTGCTGCAGCAGCATCAACTGGAAAAGCAGCGCCTCGACACCGCGCTCGACAACATGACACAGGGCCTGCTGCTGTTCGATTCGTCGCAGCGGCTGGTGGTTTGCAACCAGCGCTATGTCGAGATGTTTGGCGTATCGACCGATGTGGTGAAGCCAGGTTGTACGATTCACGAACTGCTTCAGCATCGCAAGGATACCGGGTCGTTCAGCGGCGACGTCGATCAGTATTGCTCCGCTCTCGCCCAGAAGATGACCCAAGGTGAGATATTTCAAACGATTCTGGATGCGGCAGACGGTGGCTCGATCCGGGTCATGTACCGGCCACTATCCCAGGGGGGCTGGGTAGCGACGTTGGAGGACATCACCGAGCGCCGGCGCGCCGAGGAGCGCATCACGCACCTTGCGCATTACGACGCGCTGACCGATCTGCCGAACCGTACGCTGTTCCAGGAAAAACTCGGACGCGAGCTCGCGCGGATGCGTGAGGGCGAGCAACTGGCCGTGTTCTATATCGACATTGATGAGTTCAAAAGCGTCAACGATACGCTGGGCCATCTGATCGGCGACGAACTGCTGAAATCCGTGGCTGCAAGCCTTGGCCGTTGTGTCACGGAGTCGGATTTCGTCGCTCGACTGGGCGGCGACGAATTTGCCGTCGTTCAAACCGCTGTCAAGGACCGGCAGGATGTCGTTGACCTGGTGACGCGAATCTACCACGCCATCCGCGAGCCCTATGAGTGCCTCGGCCACCAGGTCTCCACCGACGCCAGCGTCGGCATTGCGCTGGCACCGCAGCATGGCGGCGATCTGGACCAGTTGCTGAAGAACGCGGATCTCGCCATGTATGCCGCCAAGACCGCGGGACGCCGGACCTATCGGTTCTTCGAGCCGGAGATGGACGCGCGCGTGAGGGCGCGCCGTGTCCTGGAGATGGATCTGCGTCAGGCGATCGCAGCGGGCGCGCTGGAGGTGCATTACCAGCCTTCCCTCGATCTTCGGGATGACAGGATCACGGGATGCGAAGCCCTGCTGCGCTGGCGGCATCCGGAGCGCGGCATGATCCCGCCCTCCGAGTTCATCCCCGTCGCAGAAGAAACCGGCCTGATAAGCGAGTTGGGCACGTGGGTGCTTGCGACGGCCTGCGCCGAGGCCGCGACCTGGCCCGACGACATCAAGCTCGCGGTCAACGTCTCGCCGATCCAGTTCAAGGACGACACCTTTGCGCTCAAGGTCGTCGCGGCACTTGCAGCGTCCGGTCTTCCGGCCAGCCGGCTGGAGTTGGAAATCACGGAGGCGGTGCTCATTCGCGACGATGAAGCCGCGCTCGCAATCCTGCATCAGCTCCGGGCCGCCGGCGTACGGATTGCGCTCGACGATTTCGGCACCGGCTACTCTTCGCTCAGCTATCTGCAACGATTTCCGTTCGACAAGATCAAGATCGACCGTTGCTTCGTCGACACCATCGTCGAATCATCAAGCATCGTGCAGGCGGTGGTAAACATCGCCGCGGCGCGCAACATCATTACGACGGCGGAAGGCGTGGAGACCGAACAGCAACGGGATTTGCTCCGCACCCTCGGCTGCGCCGAAATGCAGGGTTATCTTTTCAGCCCGGCAAGGCCCGCCGCTGTGCTCAGGCAGCTGTTATTCTCGCATCGCGGCAGCCGCGAGACGGCGGGAGCACGACCTCGTGCGCAGGGATCCGTGGGCCGGGCGCAGCGGGGGAACCCGTTTCAATAAAATTGCAACGATCGGCGTTTTGCCACCACTTTGCTGCGTCAAATATTCCCGAAACCCGCAAAATGCGCAAATGCGCCCTGATAATGATCGTTTTTTGCCAGAATCGGGCTGTGGTTTAAGCTATCAAGCCTGCATTATACCGCGTATCGTGTGCCGGGCGGACATGCCGGTTTGCGGGGCCGGGAGTCCGTTTTTTCTTTTTTGATCCTGCGGAGACGACGCGATGGCTAAAGGTACTGTGAAGTGGTTCAACGCGACCAAGGGTTTTGGATTCATCCAGCCCTCGAGTGGCGGCAAGGACGTTTTTGTTCATATTTCGGCGGTCGAGAAAGCAGGCCTTTCCACGCTCAACGAAGGACAGACGGTGGAATACGAAGAGGTTGCCAATCGCGGCAAGACCTCGGCCGAGAACCTCAAGGTTTAAGGCGCGGATAACAGCACCCTCTCGGACGTAATCCGGGAGTGGAGCTTTCCTAAAATCTCAAAATCAGCGAGCGGGCGGGAGCGGCTGGTGCTCTTGCGCGCATTGGCGTTGTCGTGGCCAACGTATTGGCTCCGGCGGCGCCTGCCTTTCCGCCGGCCCGTCGGCCGCCCGCTTCAATCCAGGAAACCCGCAGGTTCATCGTCGCGGCGGTTTCGCGGCACGGCAGTCGGCTGCGTGATAGAATAAGAGAATCTGGGACATGCCAAGATGCCCGATTCCTCGCCCCCTCCGTCGTTTACCGCGGCTTACGCACCCGACGATGGCGCCATTGCCGAGCGGCTGCTGAAAACAGCCGATCTCAGCGCGGCGCAGGACGGTCGGATCAATCGCACCGCGACGCGGCTGATCGAGGCCATTCGCGCCCACGACGACCGCCTCGGCGGGGTGGAGGACATGCTGCGCGAGTTCGCGCTTTCCACCAGGGAGGGCCTGGCGCTGATGGTGCTCGCGGAGGCGCTGCTGCGGGTGCCGGATAGCCGCACCGCCGACCGCTTCATCGAGGACAAGCTCGGCCAGGGCGACTTCGTTCATCACGAGACCAAATCCAGCGCCTTCCTGGTCAATGCGTCGGCGTGGGCGCTCGGGATGTCGGCGCGGGTGATTCAGCCCGGCGAGACCCCGCAAGGCACCCTCGGGCGATTGACCAAACGGATCGGCCTGCCCGCGGTGCGCGCCGCCACGCGGCAGGCGATGCGGCTGATGGGCAGCCATTTCGTGCTGGGCGAAACCATCGACGCCGCGCTGGCGCGGGCGCAAGCGGCGGGCGCGCTGCGCTATTCCTTCGACATGCTCGGCGAGGGCGCGCGCACCGCTGAAGATGCCGGGCGCTATTTCAATTCCTATGCCAGCGCGATCGAGGCGATAGGCCGCACCGCCGGCGACAAGCCGCTGCCCGACCGGCCCGGCATATCGGTAAAGCTCTCCGCGCTGCATCCGCGTTTCGAGGCGTTGAGCCGAGCACGGGTGATGGCGGAACTGGTGCCGCGGCTGATCGATCTGGCGCGCCGCGCCAGGGCCTACGACCTGAACTTCACCGTCGACGCCGAGGAAGCGGATCGGCTGGAATTGTCACTGGAGGTGATGGCGGCAGCTTTCAGCCACGCCTCGCTGCAAGGCTGGGACGGCTTTGGGCTGGCGATCCAGGCCTACCAGAAGCGCGCCGAAGCCGCGATCGACTACGTTGAAGGGTTGGCGCGAGCACTGAACCGGCGGATGATGGTCCGGCTGGTGAAAGGCGCCTATTGGGACAGCGAGATCAAGCGCGCGCAGGAACGCGGCCTGGACGATTATCCGGTGTTCACGCGCAAGGCGATGACCGACCTGAACTACATCGCCTGCGCACAAAAGCTGATGGCGCTGCGGCCGCGGATTTTCCCGCAATTCGCCACCCACAACGCGCTGACGGTGGCAACCGTGCTCGAACTGGCAGGCGCCGAAAGCGGGTTCGAATTCCAGCGCCTGCATGGCATGGGCGAAGCGCTATACGAACAACTGAGTGAGGATCGTCCCGGATTGGCCTATCGGACCTACGCGCCGGTCGGCAGTCATCGCGATCTGCTGGCCTATCTGGTGCGGCGTCTGCTGGAGAACGGCGCCAATTCGTCGTTCGTGGCGATCGCGGCGGACGATTCGGTGCCGGTAGCGACGCTGCTGCGGCGCCCTGCGGAAATCATCGGTACGCCCGCGGGCGCGCGGCATCCGAAGATTCCGCTGCCACGCGATCTCTATCAACCGCAACGGCTAAATTCGCGCGGCATCGAATTCGGCGAACGAGCGGCATTGAACAAACTGCTTGCCGCGATGGCGGCGGAAACCATGCCTGTCGCAGCGGCACCGCTGATCAATGGCCGGATGGCGGCAGGCGTGGCGCGACCACTCGTCAGCCCGATCGACCTGACAACGCCGGTCGGCAGCGTCGTCGATCCAACACCGGAGCAGGCGAACGAGGCCGTCACCGCCGCGCGCGAAGGATTTTTGTCCTGGAGCCGAACCCCCGCCGCGACGCGCGCGGAAATCCTGCAGCGTGCGGCAGACCTGCTGGAGCAGCGGCGCGCGCATTTCATCGCGCTGTTGCAGCGCGAGGGCGGCAAGACGCTCGATGACGGGGTCTCGGAAGTCCGCGAGACGATCGATTTCTGCCGCTACTATGCCGCCCAGGGACGAAGGCTGTTCGGCGCGGACCAGGCGCTGCCCGGCCCTACCGGCGAGAGCAACGCCCTGCGGCTGCGCGGCCGCGGCGTGTTCGCCGCGATCTCGCCGTGGAATTTTCCGCTGGCGATTTTTACCGGCCAGGTGACGGCGGCGCTGATGGCCGGCAATGCGGTGGTGGCAAAACCGGCCGAACAGACGCCGCTGATCGCCGCCGAGGCCGTTCGCCTGCTGCAGGAGGCCGGTGTCCCGGCATCCGCGCTGCATCTGCTACCCGGCGACGGCGGCATCGGCGCGGCGCTGACGGCGCATGCCGATATCGCCGGCGTCGTCTTCACCGGCTCGACCGAAGTCGCGCGGATCATCAACCGGGCGCTTGCCGCCAAGGACGGTCCGATCGTGCCGCTGATCGCCGAGACCGGCGGCATCAATGCCATGATCGTGGATGCGACCGCGTTGCCGGAGCAGGTCGCCGACGATGTCGTCACCTCGGCGTTTCGCTCCGCCGGCCAGCGCTGCTCGGCGCTGCGGCTGTTGTTCGTCCAGGACGACGTCGCCGATCGCATGATCGAGATGATCGCAGGCGCGGCGCGCGAGCTTTCGATCGGCGACCCCTGCGAGATCGCGACCCAGATCGGACCGGTGATCGACACTGAAGCGAAGCAGCGGCTGGAAGCGCATATCGCGCGGATGAAGCGCGAGGCCCGCGTGCATTTCGCTGGCAGCGCGCCTGCTGGCAACTACGTCGCGCCGCATATCTTCGAATTGGCAGACGCGTCAGAATTGAGCGAGGAAGTGTTCGGCCCCGTGCTGCATGTGGTGCGCTACCCCGCCGACGGCCTCGATCGCGTGCTGCAATCGATCGAACGATCCGGCTACGGATTGACGCTCGGCATTCACTCCCGCATCGACGACCGGATCGAGGCGGTGATCGACCGGCTCGCCGTCGGCAATGTCTATGTCAACCGCAACATGATCGGAGCCGTGGTCGGCGTGCAGCCGTTCGGCGGCTTTGGCTTGTCGGGAACCGGGCCGAAGGCCGGCGGCCCGCATTATCTGGCGCGATTCGCGACCGAACAGACCGTGACCATCAACACCGCCGCGGCCGGCGGCAACGCGACGTTATTGTCTGATACGGAGTGAGATGGCCCTTTCGTCATTGCGAGGAGCGCTTGCGACGAAGCAATCCATACTTGCTCTTGCCGCGCAATGGATTGCTTCGCTGGCGCTCGCAATGATGGTGAATCTGCCGTTGCATCCCGCCGCCAACATCGGTCAAATGCACCCGTTCAAATCCGCTGCCGAAACAGCGATTCCACAACGCGGAATAAAAACCCACAAGACATGCCGGGAGCGACTGCCACCATGGAAAAGGGCATCTTCGAGGGCCTCAAGGTTCTGGACTGCGCGAGCTTCATCGCAGCGCCCGCGGCTGCGACCGTGCTGTCGGATTTCGGCGCCGACGTGATCAAGATCGAACCGCCGGTGACGGGCGATCCCTATCGCAATTTGACGAGCCTGCCGGGCTATCCGGCGAGCGCCCACAATTTCGCGTGGATGCTGGAGTCGCGCAACAAGAAGAGCCTGGCGCTCCACCTCGGCAAGCCGGAGGGCAAGGCGGTGCTGTATCGGCTCGCCGCCGAGGCCGACGTCTTCATCACCAACTTTCCGCCCGGCGTGCGGCAGCGGCTGGGGATCACCTATGAGGAACTGGCGCCGCTCAATCCGCGGCTGATCTATGCGTCGTTCACCGGCTACGGCGAAAAGGGCGAAGAGGCCAACAAGCCCGGCTTCGACAGCAATGCCTATTGGGCGCGCTCGGGCCTGATGGACCTGGTCCGCGCCGACACCGACACCACGCCGGCGCGCTCGGTCGCCGGCATGGGCGACCATCCCTGCGCCATGGCGCTGTATGGTGCCATCGTCACCGCGCTCTACAAGCGCATGCAGACCGGCAAGGGTTCCCATGTCAGTTCGAGCCTGATGGCCAATGGCATCT
>NZ_DATHOP010000191.1:0-3030 GCF_035484855.1 Bradyrhizobium sp. | reverse complement strand
CACCGGCACCCGCACGCAAGTAGCGGTCAGCTTGATTTTGGGATCAAGAATCTTCTTGGTCTCCATCATCATCTTCCACTCTTCCTTGGTGTAGCCGTCCTCCATGAACACGTCGATCTCGGGGATGACGTTGAAGGCGATACGCTTGGGGAATTTCTTGGTGACGAGTTCGCTATTGGTGTAGACGGCCTTGGTCTGCTGAAACAGCTCGTCCATGGCGTCCTTGCCGGCGCCCGAGACCGACTGATAGGTCGAGACCACGACGCGCTTGATCACCGCCTTGTCGTGCAGCGGCTTCAGCGCGACCACGAGCTGCGCGGTCGAGCAGTTCGGATTGGCGATGATGTTCTTCTTGACGAAGCCCTTCACCGCGTCGGCGTTGACCTCGGGCACGATCAGCGGCACGTCCGGATCCATCCGCCAGGCCGACGAGTTGTCGATCACGATCGCGCCGGCGGCGCCGATCTTCGGCGACCATTCCCTCGACACCGCGCCGCCCGCCGACATCAGGCAGATGTCGACGTCGGAGAAATCATAGTGCTCGAGCGCCTTGCACTTCAGGGTGCGATCGCCATAGGACACCTCGACGCCCATGCTGCGGCGCGACGCCAGCGCCACCACCTCGTCGGCGGGGAATTTGCGCTCGTCGAGGATGTTGAGCATTTCCCGCCCGACATTGCCGGTCGCTCCGACCACCGCGATCTTGTAACCCATCGTTCACTCTCCGATGAAATATGCCTCGCCCCCGCCGCCTGCGGAAAGGGAAGAGGCAGCGCTTCTATGCGAGAAACGCCGTTAAGACAACGTTATACAGCGAGACCGCTTGCGGTTCTCGGTCGGGCGTGGGCGTTTGATGCGATCGTTTCGGGCCATTGAGGCCAATCCCTCTTATTCGACCCGAATTCATCCGGCGCTGACCAGCTTCGCCGATGAATGCTGCGCCACGCTGGCGCGCCTGGTGGCCTATGTAGGCGCTCTGGCGCTGCTTGGCATCGTCGGCATCCATCTCTGGGACCAATTGCAGCTGGGTGACGCGGTCGAGACCGCGGCCCGAGCTGATTGGAGCGTGGCTGACCGTTCGTACCCCGCCTTCGCCGTCAGTCAGTCCGATTTTCCCGATAAAACAATGACCTACGAGGTGCTTCGGCACCCCGAAGGCGGCCGCAAGGACGTCATGCATTGGGCGGCGCCGGGCGAAAGGCCGGTGGCCGAGCTGCAAATCTACCGCCCCGGGGGCGAATTCGGCGACACTAACCACACAGCCGACATTGCGGCCCGAATGGACCCCAACGGCCCATTTGAGCTGGAAGCAGCCGGCGTGATCGACAGCAAGTTCGGCACGGTGATGCTGCTTCGCCGCCCCGGTGACGCCGGGGGCTGCCTTGGTTTCCTCAAGCGGATCGATCGGCCCGGTCTGGAGATTTCCGGCTGGTCATGCCAGGGCGAGACCTTGCCGGCCCGGCGGGCGGCAATCGGCTGCATGCTGAACCGGCTGATCCTGCTCACGGCCGGAAACGAGCCGAAACTGGCCGGATTGTTCGCCCGCGCCGAACTCCGGCGCGGCGATTGCGGTCCCGCCGCCAGTTCGGCGGACTGGGTGACGTCGGCGGAGACCCCCGCTCTGCGCGGCGGGTTGTGATCGGCCCCGCCGCCAAGGTGCTGGTTTTCAAGCAACTTTTGTGATGTTCCCGCATTATTGTCCGGCACTGTGGCCCGTTTGACCTTGTGGCCATATGGCTGCGGCCGCTAAAGTGCCGGCGAAATCGGCGCGTACCGCCTGTGAGGACACGATGACCTGGAATTTCCCTGTTGCGAAAAAGCTTGCGGTGCTGTTTGCGGCATCCGCCGTCGTCGGCCTCGCACTGACCCCGGCCAGCGCGCAGACCCAGCCCAAGCGCCAATACGACGACCGCGGCCGGCCCTATTACGGGACCAGCGGTCCGAACGTGACCTATCAGCAGGGGCCGCACACCCGCATCTATGTCACCAAGCGTTCCTGGCTCGATGCCGGCGTCGAAGTCCTGCCCGGCGATCGCAAGTTCACCGACTACGCCTTTCCGCCGGAGCTTGGCTATCCATCCTTCGCGCGCGAGAACAACAACCGCCCGATCGACCGCCAGCCGCTCAATCCGCCCTCCGACATGGGCGGTTATCCGCGCGGTATTCCGCTGTATTGATTTTGGCGTCAGTGAAATCGACGTCGTCATGGCCGGGCTCGTCCCGGCCATCCACGTCTTGCTTGCTTAAAGGAAGAAAGACGTGGATGCCCGGGACAAGCCCGGGCATGACGATCTTTCCTAAGCGTGCAGCTTCTGCAATTCCTTCAGGATCGCTTCGCCCATCTGCGTCGTGCTGACCGCCGTGGTCCCCTCCGACTTGATGTCGGCGGTGCGCAGGCCGCTGGCGAGCACCGCTGCGATCGCGGCATCGAGCTTGTCGGCAAGCTGGCCCATGTCGAAGGAATAGCGCAGCGCCATTCCGAACGAGGCGAGCATCGCGATCGGGTTCGCAAGCCCCTTGCCCGCGATGTCCGGCGCGGAGCCGTGCACCGGCTCGAACAGCGAGCGCCGCTTTTTGGTCTTGACGTCGATCTCGCCAAGCGAGGCCGACGGCAGCATGCCGAGCGAGCCCGTCAGCATCGCCGCGATATCGGAGAGCATGTCGCCGAACAAATTGTCGGTGACGATGACGTCGAACGATTTCGGCGATTTTACCAGGTTCATGCCGCCGGAATCGGCGAGCTGATGCTCGAGCGTGACATCCCTGTATTCGCGGTCATGCACCTGCGTGACGACCTCGTTCCAGAGCACGCCTGATTTCATGACGTTGCGCTTTTCCATCGAGGTCAGCTTGTTGCGGCGCTTGCGCGCGAGATCAAAGGCGACGCGTGCAATGCGCTCGATCTCGTAGGTGTCATAGACCTGGGTATCGATCGCGCGCTTCTGGCCGTTGCCGAGATCGGTGATGGTCTTCGGTTCGCCGAAATAGACGCCGCCGGTGAGTTCGCGCACGATCATGATGTCGAGGCCT
>NZ_DATHOP010000190.1:0-74408 GCF_035484855.1 Bradyrhizobium sp. | reverse complement strand
CAACAATGCGGTGAAAGTGACGCTCGGCCCGAAGGGCCGCAACGTCGTGCTCGACAAGTCGTTCGGCGCGCCCCGCATCACCAAGGATGGCGTCACCGTCGCCAAGGAAATCGAGCTCGAAGACAAGTTCGAGAACATGGGCGCCCAAATGGTGCGCGAAGTGGCCTCCAAGGCGGCCGACGCAGCGGGCGACGGCACCACCACCGCGACCGTGCTCGCGGCTGCGATCGTCCGCGAAGGCGCCAAGTCGGTTGCCGCCGGCATGAACCCGATGGATCTGAAGCGCGGCATCGACCTCGCGGTCGAAGCCGTCGTGGCGGATCTCGTCAAGAACTCCAAGAAGGTCACCTCGAACGAGGAAATCGCCCAGGTCGGCACCATCTCCGCCAATGGCGACGCCGAGATCGGCAAGTTCCTCTCCGACGCCATGAAGAAGGTCGGCAACGAGGGCGTCATCACGGTTGAGGAAGCCAAGTCGCTGGAGACCGAACTCGACGTCGTCGAGGGCATGCAGTTCGACCGCGGCTACATCTCGCCCTACTTCGTCACTAACGCCGACAAGATGCGCGTCGAATTCGACGACGCCTACATCCTGATCAACGAGAAGAAGCTCTCCAATCTCAACGAACTGCTGCCGCTGCTGGAAGCCGTGGTGCAGACCGGCAAGCCGCTGGTGATCGTCGCGGAAGACGTCGAAGGCGAAGCGCTTGCTACCCTCGTCGTCAACCGTCTGCGCGGCGGCCTCAAGGTTGCCGCCGTCAAGGCGCCGGGCTTCGGCGATCGCCGCAAGGCCATGCTGCAGGACATCGCGGTCCTGACCGGCGGCCAGGCGATCTCGGAAGATCTCGGCATCAAGATGGAGAACGTCACGCTCGCCATGCTCGGTAAAGCCAAGAAGGTGATGATCGACAAGGAGAACACCACCATCGTCAACGGCGCCGGCAAGAAGTCCGACATCGAGGCGCGGGTGTCGCAGATCAAGGCGCAGATCGAGGAAACCACCTCGGACTACGACCGTGAGAAGCTGCAGGAGCGTCTGGCCAAGCTTGCGGGCGGCGTCGCGGTGATCCGCGTCGGCGGCGCGACCGAGGTCGAAGTCAAGGAACGCAAGGACCGCGTCGATGACGCGATGCATGCGACCCGTGCGGCCGTCGAAGAAGGCATCGTACCGGGCGGCGGCGTCGCCTTGCTGCGCGCCTCCGAGGCGCTCAAGGGCATCCGCACCAAGAACGACGACCAGAAGACCGGCGTCGAGATCGTGCGCAAGGCGCTGTCCTGGCCGGCCCGCCAGATCGCGATCAACGCGGGCGAGGACGGCTCCGTCATCGTCGGCAAGATCCTCGAGAACAAGTCGTATAATTACGGCTTCGACTCGCAGACCGGCGAATATGGCGACCTCGTCAAGAAGGGCATCATCGACCCGACCAAGGTGGTCCGTGCGGCGATCCAGAACGCAGCCTCGGTTGCGGCACTCCTGATCACCACCGAAGCCATGGTGGCCGAACTGCCGAAGAAGAACGCCGGCGGCGGTGGCGGCATGCCTCCGGGCGGCGGCATGGGCGGCATGGATTTCTGATCCAGCCGTTCAGGCGACTGCAACAATGCAAAACCCCGGCAGCGATGCCGGGGTTTTTGTTGTCAACTTGCCGATCATCGAGGGCTGCTTTTGTCGCCAATTTTGTGGTACGATAAAGACATGAACAAACATGATATCCTAAACCGGCTCCGGGAGAACGAGCGCGCGTTGCGCGAGCGTGGCGTCACGCATGCCGCCCTGTTCGGCTCGCGGGCGCGTGGCGACAATCGCCCTGACAGCGACATCGACATCATGATCGACATCGCGCCCGAGGCCGTCCAGGACGTCTATGCCTATGTCGGCTTGAAGAATTACATCGCCGGTCTTTTTGCCGGCACGGTCGATGTCGTCGACCGCGAGGCGCTGAAATCCTACGTTCGTCCCGCCGTGACGGCAGATGCGGTTTATGCCTTCTAGGTCGTCTGGCCCGCGGAAGCGGCTGCTCGACATCCGCGACAACATCGGGCTTGCGCGCGCTTTCATCGAGGGCGTCGATTTCGACGCGTTCCGCGACAATCAGCTTCTGTTTTATGCGGTGACGCGGGCTCTGGAGATTATCTCCGAAGCGTCGCGGCGACTTCCCGATGACCTGAAGGCGCGGCACCCGGATATTCCGTGGGTCGAGATGGCCGGGGCGGGCAACGTCTACAGGCATGACTACGAAGATGTACGTCAGCGTCTGGTCTGGGGGACCGTACATAACCGGCTTCCCGCCCTGTTGGCGGCCATAGAGCAAGAGCTTGCAAAGCTCGGCGAACTTCCTTGAGAGGCACCAATGGCACGCTTGCGGACTCATCCAGGGGAAGTATTGCGGGAGGAATATCTGGTGCCGCTCGGCCTGTCGGCACGGGCGCTCGCGAAAGAACTGAACGTTCCGGCCAACCGCCTCACCGAGATCGTGCGCGGCACGCGCGATGTGTCGGCGGATACGGCGATCCGGCTGGGCCGTTATTTCGGCACCGATCCGCGCTTCTGGCTGAACCTGCAAGCCGCGTACGACCTCTCGAAAGCCGAGAAGGCCCACAGCTACAAGAAGATCGTGCCGCGCTCGGCCGCCTGACCTCAGGCCACCAGCGCCCGGCCGCCCTGCTCGTACCGGCTCTTGCGGATTTCGAAGATGACGTGCGGCGTCGCGCCGGACAGTTCGCGGGTAAACAGACCCTCGCGCTTGAGGCCGCCGATCTTGGTCATCGCGCCCTGCGAGCGCCAGTTCTGCTCGCCGACCCAGAGGATCACGGTGTCGACGAAGGTGAAGGCGTGGTCGAGCATCAGCCGCTTGACTTCGCGATTGGTGGCCCCGCCCCAAAACTTGCGGACCACGAACGTCCAGCCGATCTCGATTTCGCTGAGTTCGGGCTCATGGCCGTAATAGCGGCTGGAGCCGATCAACTCCCCGGTCGAGCGGTCGACGAATACGAACGCCATCTTCGAGGCAACCGCGCTGTCGAAATATTTTCTGAATTCGGGCTCGGTGTAGCGGTTCGACCGCGGATGCACCTTCCAGATTTCCGGATCGGAGCCGGCGGCGAACAGTTCGAACCAGTCATCGGCTGTAATCGGCCTCACGACCACCGTCGGGCCGGTCAGGGTCGGCTGAAAATCGGGCTCGGGCATGGTTTGGTGATAGCGCCGTTCGGCCTGACGGCGCAATACGTTTCGCTATTGCGCGCTCCGCCAAAGTCCCCGCCTCACTCCACCTTCGCGACCACCGCCAGCCGCTTGATGCCCTGGTTGCGGTAGGCGTTGAGGAAGGCGTTGTAATCGCGGAACGAGACGCAGCCGTTGGAATCGCCGTTGGGGCCGAGCATGAAGGTGTGCGCCAGCAGGCCGCTTCGGCCGTAGATCGCGTCCTCACCGCCGATCGGAGTGAGCCGCAGCGCCGGCACGCCGTGGAACAGCGCCTCGCGCGGCTTCAGCTCATAGATATGCGGCGGCGTCACGCCGCGCATGCGGACGCGCGCCGAACGCGGATCGTCGAGGTCGGAACCGAGGCCGGAATGCGCCTCGAGCTTGCTGCCGTCGGGCAAATAGACCGTGTGCGCGGAGATATCGTAGACCGCGGTGTCGCGATCGTAGGGCGCCGAGCCGCCGAGTGCCGGATTTTGCTCGTGGCCGATGCTGCCGGTGATGCTGGCGTCGGCTGAGGCGTAAGCCAGCAGCGAGCCGTGCGAGGGCTGCTTGCCCCAGAGTTTTTCGGTGATTGAGAGTTTTTCGCTTGACGCGATCGACATCACCGCCGCCTTGGCGCGCTGCGCCATGTCGCGGATCGAACTGCCTGACTTCGCAGGTCTGGCCTCGGCCGGAGTTGACGGCGGCGGCGGAACATTGAGCGCGACCTGCGCGGGCGGCGTGTCCTTCTGCTTCGGCGCTTCAGCCAGTTTCGGCGCGCTCACCGGCTTCGGTGCTTCCGCGAGCTTCGGCGCAGGAATTTTTTGCGCTGGCGCGGCAGCCGGCTCGGCTGGAACCGCGGACGCAACACTTTGCGGCTCGGCGGCTGCGAAGCGTTCGTTGAACTGGGTCGCGCTGATCGCGGACACCGTCGCGGGCTTTGCGATCACCGGCGGTTCGGACAACGAGGCAAACCTGTCCTTGAAATCCGGCGCCGCGCCGCGCGCGGCAACAACAGGCGGCCGCTTGACGACGGGTTCGTCGAAGCCCGCGCTGCCGAGCATCGGATAAACGCTGGCCGAGAGAATATTGGAATACACGGTCCAGCCGGAAGCGAGCACAAGACACGCGAGCGCAGCCCCGCCGAGGAGATTGTGAGAGATGGCTTTCCGGGAAGAACTTTTACGCTTCCGGGCAGCTAACGCACCGGTACTCTTACTCATACACTCTGCGCCCAGGACGGTTTCACTTTGTTCCCCTTCGAAGTGCTGCGACCGTTCAAGTTCCGGCGATGCATTTCGCAGAGACACGGAGCGTCATTAAGGCGATTTTTCGTTAAATGCAGATTAAGTGCAGAGCGATGTTGGGGTGTTCGAAATCGAGACAACTGCGCGCAAAAATTTCCGCAAATCTACGGACCGCGCGACGCATTTGTTGCCGTAAAAATGCCGGAATGTTGCGGGGTGCGCGTGTCGACGCGGCGCCATCGCCATCGTTCATGGTTAACGCGGGATGATTCGCGGGTGAATCCACCTTTCGTGTCCCGGACGCGGAGCAGTGCTACGCGCTGCACCGCAGAGCCGGGACCCATCGCACCACGGCCTGGACCCCGGATCAGCAGCGCACCACAAGAGCGGTGCGCCGCATCCGGGGCACGTAAGCCGCCCCTACTCCAGTTCCGGCGGCGGCGAGTGGTCGAGCACGTCGCCTTTGGGGCCTTCGAGCAGATCGAGCGCGTAGGTTTCGATTTTGAGTGGCCCGCGCATGCGCGGCAGTTCCGCGACCCGCTCGACGCGGGCGAAATCCTGGTTCAGATACGGCCGTCCGCCCGGCCGCGCCTCATCGACATAGAGCAGTTTTCCGGCAAGCAGCTTTGGATCGGGCTCAGGCATGTTGACCCAGCGGATGCGCTGCGTCGGCTGCACCACGCAGGTTCCTTTCGGCAGATAGAACGCGAGCCAGCTGGTGGTGCCGTAATCCGGCGCCAGTACGCAAGTGGCGCCGGTGCGAACGCGCACCGCTTCGATGCCGTCGGCCAGTTCGCGCCAGCCGACGCCGACGCTGCGCACGGTGGCGTCGCGGCGATAGCCCGACAGCCATCCGGTGTTGGCCTGCACGATCAGCAACGCGAACATCACGATGCCGACGGGCGCTGCCCAGCGCAGGCAGAAGTCGACCAGGCGCTGCGCGCGAAAACCCCATTGCGTGAGATTTGCGGCGACTGCGGCGGCGATCGCAAACGCCGGATAGACCGGCGCGAACCAGTTGGCCTCGACGCGGGCATGCAGCGAATGCCAGGTGAAATACGCCACGATGGTCCAGAACGTCGCATTGATCAGCACCCGCGCCGCCATCGCGCCGGCCTTGCGCCGCGTCAGCGCGTAGAGTCCCATCGCGCCGAGGATGAAAACCAGAGGCGTCGCGAACGCGATCTGGGTCGGGATCAACTCGCCGATGAAGCTCAGCCTGAAATCCTCGATTCGGGCGCGGCCGATCTGCTTGAGGAAGGAGACCCAGTGGTGATCGGCGTTCCAGACGATGACCGGCGAAAATACCGCAAGCGCCACGAGCCCGCCGAGATAGGGCCAGGGCGACACCAGCCAGCGCCGCAGTTTTGGTACGGCGACCAGCCAGATCAGGATCGCGGGACCGAAGAACAGCGCGGTGTATTTCGACAGTAGCGCCACCCCCACCGCGGCGCCGACCGCAAGCCACCACGCGCCGCGGCCGGTCTCCAGCACCTTGGCGAGATAGAACAGCACGAAGCTTGCGGCGACCAACAGCGGCGCGTCCGGCGTGACGACCAGCGTGCCGACCGCCGCCATCAGCGTCACGTTGAGCAGGATGGTCGCGGTCGAAGCGACGCGAACGCCGCCAAACAGGATCGAGGCCGCGCGAAACACCGCAAAGCTCATCGGCAGCGCCAGCAGGATCGACACCAGCCGCACGCCGAGTTCGGTGTCGCCGGCGATCATGGTGCCGAGCCGGATCACCAGGGCCACCATCGGCGGATGATCGTAGTAACTGAGTGCGAGATGCTTCGACCACATCCAGTAATAGGCTTCGTCGAAAGTGATCGGCGTGTAGGCGGCGGCGACCAGCCGCAGTGCCACCAGCGCCAGAACGGTCAGGGCCGTGTCGCGGACGAGCCGCCCCTCGTTCGCGCTCATTGCAGATTCTTCGGCAGCTTCATCGCTTGCGCCAGACGAACAGGCCGGACATCGCGTAATTCCAGACCACGCCCATCAGGGCGCCGGCGGCGCCCGCCAGCCACCAGATCGGCTCCTGGGCGTAGACCGAGAACGCAACGCCAACATTGGCGAGCAGGCCGACGCTGCAGACGAGATAGAACAGCAACAGCCCGCGCAGGATGGCAATGCCCTTCAGCCGCTGGTCGCGATAGGTGAGGAAATTGTTGAGGATGAAATTGCTGGTCATGGCCGAGAGCGCGCCGCAGGCCTGCGCTTCCGCAAACGGCAGATGGAGGGCTTCAAGCGCAATATACAGCGCCGAGAAATGCACCAATATCCCGAGCGAGCCGACCATCGCAAACATCAGGAAACGCAGCGACACGATGTCGTTGGTCAGCTTCGCCAGCACCAGCCCGAGAAAATCCAGCGCCACCATGGAATCGAGCTTGCTCTCGCCGTGCAGCCGCGAACCGAAGGTGAAGGGAATTTCCTTGATGCGCAGATCGCCCTGCGCCGACGCCACGATGTCGAGCAGGATCTTGAAGCCCTGCGTCGAGAGCTGCGGGGCCAGTTGTTCGAATTTATCACGGCGGATCATGAAGAAGCCGCTCATGGGATCGGCAATCTTGACCCGCAGCACGCGCTTGGCCACTTCGGTGGCGAACTGGCTGGCGCCGGCGCGCTGCCGATTAAAACTGTCGGCGCTGCCGCCTTCGATGTAGCGGCTGCCGACCACGAGATCGGCCTCGCCCGATTGCAGCAGCGCCAGCATTTTTGCCAGTTGCGTCTCGTCGTGCTGGAGATCGGCGTCGATCACGGCGGCATATGGCGCGCTTGACGCCAGAATGCCCTCGATGCAGGCCCCCGACAGGCCGCGCCGTCCGATCCGGCGGATACAGCGCACGCGGCTATCCCCGGCTGCGAGATCCCGCACCACTTCCCAGGTGCCGTCGGGGGAATTGTCGTCGACGAAGATGACTTCCCAGGCGATGCCGGAAAGCGTTGCCTCCAGCCGCCGATACAGCGTGGTGACGTTATCGCGCTCGTTGAAGGTGGGGACGACGACCGAAAGCTGAGGCGTGGCAACGGCCTGCGGCGGGTTTTCGACGCCCGGTCTGATGGCTTGGTTCATCCGGCAAGCGTATAGCCGATAGACTCGGGGGAAGCCAACGCACCATTCCAGGAAAAACGCCGCTGGGGCTGCAAAAACGGGCCAAAACAAGCCCCAAAATGCCAACGACCACGAACAGAGGGCGCGCGTACATCCGGCGCAGCCTGACTATTCAGTGGTCGTCCCAGCGCCGGAGCTATCAAGCATCGACGTCGCCGTTGGAACCTACATAGGGATGATTGGAGGGTTCCGCAAGAGGTGTTGTTGGGCGCCTTCGCCGGCAGCGCTCACTGCGGCACTTCGCGCACCACAGGCCCCCTCACCGGCGGCGCTGCCGGCTGCGCTGGCTGCTGCGCGCTCTGAGCCGGCTTTGGCGGCTTGCCGAATTGCCCGATCGGCCCAAAGACGACCGCCATCCCCAGCACCACCACAGCTATGATCGCGCCCAAAATGCTTGCTATTCGTTCCGAGTCCATCTCGATCATCCCCGGGTCTTGCCTTCGGCCGACCTTAACCGGCCTGTGTCGAGTTGCGAAGACCGACTTTGGGCCTCGCCGGTCGGCGCCTCAAGCTCGTATCCAGAGATAGAGCGCGTCCGGCTCCTTCTCCTCATTTCTGGTGCCGTCGGTTTCCTGAACCAGCGCAAACCCTCTCGCCTCGTAAAACCGGCGCGCGCGCCAGTTGCGCTGGAACGTCCAGAGCTGCAGCCGGTCGAATGCGTTTTGCGCGACTTGCAGCAGCGCGGTGCCCGCGCCCTGCCCTTGCGCCACAGGCAGAACGTAGAGCTGGTCGATCCAACCTTCCCGGAAGGCGACGATGCCGGTCATCCCGGCGTCATCGAACGCACCCCAAAGCAGGCACCCGGGGAACACGCGTTCCCGAAAAAACCAGCGATCTGCTTCGGGCGTATGCAAGCCGGCCAACGCCGGCAGCGCCTGATCGAAGGCGGCGCGATGAATCCGTGCCGCGGCGTCCATGTCATGGAGTTCGAGCCGCCGCAAGTGGGACAAGCTACTTCGCCGCCGCCTTGTGATGGATGAACGCCGTCACGACATCCTTTTGCGCGGCGGCAATGGCGTTGTTCGCCGTTGTCATATGCGCGCCGGCGTCGACGTCGGGGAATTGCCGCGACAGGAAATCCACCAGCATCACCCGGAAATTCTGCCGCTCGGACGGACAGGCACTGGCGATCAGCGCGGTGAAATCCGCACCCGACATGCCCTGGCTGCGGTTGCTGGAATATTGATCCGCCAGGCAGTTCCAGTAGGAGTCGCGTCCCGACACCGCCAGCCGGTGCGCGTCATCGATCTCGTCGGCCAATGCGGCCGAAGCCGTCATCGCCAAAACTGCCACCATGAGCGCCCGCATCGCGTTCTCCTTTTTTCGCCATCTTAAGCTCCGTGCGGCCCGATTCCAAATATCAACACGCTAGTGCCGCGCAAGTGACAGACCCGAACCGCGATTCCAGCGCAAACATGGCGGAGCCTGTGCGTTTGGTTTGACAGGGAACAACAGGGGAAAAAGATGTCCGATACAGACCAGAACATGCCGATCGGCAAGCCGGCGCGGCGAAACCGGAAGGGGGAAGCGCGGCGACAGAAATCCGAGCCGCCGCCGGGCGTGGCGACGGATCAAGCGCTGAGCGCGGAACCTGTGCGACCGCAGACCCCGGAACCGGAACAAGCCGAAGAGGCGCCGGTCGAGGCCATGGCCGCCTCGCCCGAGGCTGCCGTGATCGACCCGCCGGCTGCAGCGGAGACCGTGCGTGCGGATGCCGCCCCGATCAGCTTGCGGACCATCGCCAATGCCTATGGCGACTACACCCTGAAATCGCTGGAGGAGACCCGCTGCTTCGTCGAACGGCTCACCGGCGCACGGTCGCTGGACAAGGCGATCGAGGTGCAACGCGATTTCGCTAAACAGGCCTATGCTACCTTCGTGGCCGAGACGCAAAAGATCGGCGAACTGCACGGCGAACTCGCGAAGCAGACGCTGAAGCCGCTGGAGCGTCTGGTGGCCAGGGGAAGCAAGACGGGGCGATAGATACAGTCCGGCGACGCGCCAAGAAGGTCTGGTTTTTCGAGCCTCTTCCCCTAGGGAGGGGGCGACTGAATAGGATCAATTTTGGGGATGCAGATACCGGACTGGGAACTGTTGTCCAAGAATCAAGTTCAAACGCGGCCCTAGGCATCGCGACCCATTTTCGAAGGTTGACAAACCTTTACAGCATCCACGTCCGGATCATCTTGTTACGCATGCGGCTTCGCCGATAACGCAATCAAGACTTCGGTGCCGAGACTGACCAACAGCACCACTATAATTACCCAAACATCGAAGTTCACTTCGTCCGGCGACAGGATAATTTCGTCCCTGATCAGGGTCATGTAGGTCATCAATCCGTAAAACAGAAAGATCAAGAACAGCGGAAATATCGCTGCCGCGAGAATCGCGATCGTTTTAGTGCCGGATTCGATTGTATCCCAGAGGAACTTGGTGATGATGTTTTCCCAAAGATTTGACAGCGAAAATGCCGACATGATCATTCCGGCAAAATAGAAATCCGCGAAATGCCCGTTGGCGTAGAGCAGCCTCCCCAATTCGAACAGGCTAACGGTGTGCGGCAGGTTTCGGCTAGCGACAAAGGCTGGAAACAAGGCAACGGCGAGTGCAATGAACCACGCTGCCAGCCGCAAGACAACGCGCAATAGCCTGTGCGACGATAGCCGCTTCATTGAAGGGGGCAAAGATGAATTGGCTCCGGGCAAAGTCCCTCTATGTCGATATCCCGATAGGTGAGTCTCATGAGCTCAACAGGCATGAGTTTTGGGGGGGTGACGGTCGATGCGTCGACGATCAGCGCAGCGATTGCGTCCGGTTCGTGACGCTCTTCATCCTGTACCATCGCAATCGACCACGTCGCATTGGTGTCTATCTTGGTATACGAGTGTCCGAGGCCCCAGTAGCAAATGGATGTTTATACCACTTGTCAGTGTGGACATAAACCACAACCCGCATGTTTTGGATAATTTGGGAGTCGGCCCGCGTTAAGCCCCGCACTTGACCTCTAATGATTCCTTGCGTCGCACTTACGTAATCGATGCTGATTTTCTGACCATACGCGCAAATCGGCAACAGCATTGCACTCAAGAACGTGATCAGCACTGCCGTTCGCTTCATCGTTGCCCCCACCATGAAAGACGCGGCAGCGGGTATTCCGCCATGCTGCTGCCGCGCCGATAAAACGCGCCCGACCGGGCGAGTTCCGTAATAGCACGCCCAGGCTGTACTTGAGAAGAGCATCGCGCGCAGGGACGATGCCGTCCCCGCGCCAACTTCAAGGCTTGCCTTTGGGGCCGTCGGCCAGATGGAATGGATTGACGCCGAGCGTTGCGAAGATGAACCAGGCGGTTGTCCCGATATGCGGCCAGTCCGGATAGAGCCAGGGCAACGACTTGCCGGAGAGATAGGCTTGCTGGAAACCGGTCGTGAGCCCGCAACGGGACGCGGCCGGCAGCGCTCCGGGCACCGGCCCGTTCGTCAGCTGCGCGCCCCGCAGCCGATCCAGCACGGGCGCCACCTCGCGATCGCGCTTCAGCCAGTGCAGTGCCGCCGCGACCTGCGCGGTCCCCTCCCACCAGGCGCCGTCGCCATCGTTGCAATTGAAATCGAACGTATCGCTGCTCCCTTTCGCGGTGCAATTCTTCAAGGCCCAATCGAGTGCGCCCCGGTATTTGTCCGCCTGTCGAGTGCGGAGCACAGCCCAGGTCTGCACGTCCAGCGGAATGTTCGTTTCGTTGATCGACGTGCCGGCCGCGGTCCCCGTCCAGAAATACGGCGCGTCCGGCGCCTTGTTTTGCATGGCGTCGACGAACGACCGCGCATGCGCCGCCGCGGCCATCCAGGAGAGACCTTCGGGGGAGTCGGGTCCGGCGATCGAGGCAAGCCGCTCGAAGAGCGCTTCCAGGTCGATATTATGCTCGGTCGAACGATAGGCCTTCCGCACCTGGCCTTCGGGATTTCCCGCCGCTTTTTCAAACCCCTGAACGCCGGCCGAAAACCCTCCGAGTTCGTCGTCGACCTTGGTGTTCTCGATGATCCACTTTCCGAGTGTCCTGGCGGCGTTCAGATACGGATCCCCCGGACGCTTCGGCAGAAGCGCGTGTGCCTGCACCAAAGCAAGCGCGGCCCACGCCATGTTGCCGGTATCGGTCCCCGCGGAATTTTCATCTTCGAGATACTTTCCGACCTCACGATCGTATTTGCCGGGAATTCGCGTGGTGCCGAAATGAGGATCGATCAGTTCGCCGCTGGCGTAGGCATTACGCAGTCGCCCGTCCTTGAAGGTCCGATCGTGGCTTTGCGCTTCGATCATGGCACGGGCGATCAGCTCGGCGCGCGCGAGATCGTCCGGCCGGCCTCGCGCCAGGAACGCAAGCAGCGCCAGCGCCTGATCGTAGATTTCCGCCCTGTTGGGCAAGCCGCCATCCCGGCAGCTTCCCGGATAGTAACTCTGGATGAAGCGCGGCTGGTCGAGGGCAGGCAGATCGACCGTGACCAGATCGATGAAGAATGTGCGCGGAGCGTCGTCGCCATCGCGGCTCGATACCACGCTAAGGGCACCGATCACGGATGAAAGATCCCGACCCCTGAGATCGATCTCGTGGCGTTGCCATTTCGAAGTCAGTACGAGCGGGCCGGTCGAGACCTTTGCGAACGAATCGGCATGGGGAAGTCCGGGGTCGCGGATGCCTCCGATGGAAAACTCCGCTCGCATCTCCCGCTCGGCGCAAGTCCAGAACGACAGCTTCGTCGCGCCGGTCAGGTTCCTTCCGGGAAACTGGCCCCAGTTGCCGCCGGGGTAGAGCAAATAGATGCCGGCCCAACCTTGTCCACCCGACTGCCGCGGCCGATAGTCGATCCTCAGCGGAGCCCGACCCGTATCGGGCATCAACACATCGGAACCGGCAACGATATCGTCGACGTCACCCATTTTCCCCTCGGGATAGTAGGCGCTGAACCCCGGTTCGGAATAGATCGCTGTGGACCTGTGATACCGGTCCATCTGGGTGTCGAGAAAGACGTAGGCTGCCTCGATCGGGTCTGCTACGGCTTGCGAACCAATCGCCGGCTCGCCGTGCGACACGCAGGCGGCCACCGAGGCGTCCTGATTCTGCGATCCGGCCCAAAGCCACCGGCAAAAGAGTGCCGCGCCGCAAAGAATGACGACGATCGCTACCGCCAGCCGCGGCCTGCGCGCAAAATATCCTTTCATCGCCGTTCCCGGATGGCGCGGATTTTCCGATTCGCTCAAGGCCGTACCTTTTTGAAAGTATCTTGCAACAGTGCACCACAATTTGCGATAAATGTAACTCTGAAAATATAAATCCTAGATTGCATCTCAACTCGGCGCTTGGCGGCATACCGCAGCCTGGCAGCTGCTCGAACCTCCCGCGTTAAGTTCGCGTGCCTTGTCGCGGCCGATAATGTAGTGAATTGACGCGGGGTCGGTGCTATCCGAAAGTGCAAGGGCTGGATTTGCCGCATCACCACGAAACCCGGCAGCCTCGACTGGGACCTGATCTTTCATGCCAAAAGAATTCTCGTGCCAAGAGAAAGAGGTAGGACGTGGCTAAGCCCCAAAACAATCCTGCCAAGACCTCCAGCCATATCTATATCGGCGTCGGCGGCTGGACCTTTGCGCCGTGGCGCGGGGTGTTTTATCCGGAGAAACTGACGCAGGCGAAGGAGCTGGAATACGCCGCCTCGAAACTGACCTCGATCGAGATCAACGGCACCTATTACGGCTCGCAGAAGCCGGAGAGCTTTCGCAAATGGGCGCGCGAGGTGCCGGACGGATTTGTGTTCTCGGTGAAGGGGCCGCGCTTTGCCGTCAATCGCCGCGTGCTGGCGGAGGCCGGCGATTCCATCAAGCGGTTTTACGATTCCGGCGTGCTCGAGCTCGGCGACCGGCTCGGCCCGGCGCTCTGGCAATTCGCGCCGACCAAAAAATTCGATGAAGCGGATTTCGGCAAATTCCTCGAGCTGCTGCCGCGCAAGCTTGAAGGCAGGATGCTGCGCCACGTGGTCGAGGTGCGCAACGACAGTTTTTGCGTGCCTGACTTCATCGCACTGCTGCGAAAGTTCGAAACGCCGGTGGTGTTCGCCGAACACCACAAATATCCGGCGATTGCCGACGTCACCGGCGATTTCGTCTATGCGCGGCTGCAGAAGGGCAATGACGAGATCAAGACCTGCTATCCGCCAAAACAGCTCGATGCCTGGGCGAATCGGTTTCAAACTTGGGCCGCGGGAAGCGAACCGGACGATTTGCCGAAGGTCGACAAGGACAAGCCGAAGAAAGCCCCGCGCGACGTGTTCGCCTATGTGATCCACGAGGGCAAGGTGCGCGCGCCGGCAGGCGCGATGGAACTGATCGAACGCGTGAAATAGACTGAGGCCAGATGGCAAAGGCCAAAAAATTCTTCACCATCGGCTACGAGCAGACACCCGCCAAGTCGGTGCTCGACGAACTCGAACAGGCCGGCGTGAAGCTTCTGGTCGACGTGCGCGCGGTCGCTTCCTCGCGCCGGCCCGGCTTCTCCAAGAACCAGCTCGCCTCAAGCCTCGACGAGCGCGGCATTTCATACCTGCATCTGCGCGGCCTCGGCACGCCGAAGGATGGCCGCCTGGCCGCGCGCAGCGGGCATTTCGATACGCTGCACAGGATCTACGCCAAGCACCTGAAGACGCCGCAGGCGAGGGAAGAACTCGACGAGCTGTCGGCGCTGGTGAAGAAATCCGGACCGGTCTGCATCCTCTGCTACGAGCGCGACCACAGCCACTGCCACCGGCAGTGGATCGCCGAAATCATCGGGGAACGCGACGGAGTGAGGGTGGAGAATCTGGCGGCGAAACAAATCTGACTCGTCATTCCGGGGCGATGCGCAGCATCGAACCCGGAATCTCGAGATTCCGGGTCTGGTGCTGCGCACCATCCCGGAATGACGGCGGAACTCTTCGCGCCCGCCTCACCCCTCGCCCGCCAGCCGGAACGTGCCTTCCATCATCTCGACGCAGGCGCCCCCGACATGCGCGGAGACGACGGCGCCGTTTTCCTTGCGCACGCGGGTCAGCAGCAGGCTCGGCCGGCCCATGTCGACGCCCTGCCCGATCCGCAGCTTGAATTCGCCGTCGCGCTGAGTTGCGAGGTCGGCAAGCAGCGCCGCGGCGGCCGCGGTCGCGCTGCCCGTGGCGGGATCTTCACAAAGGCCGCTGGCGCCGGGATGAAGCATCCGCGCCTGCAGATCGAGCGGCATCTCGCTGGCCGGCACCTCGCGTGTATAGAAATAGATCGCGTCGTTGCCGTCGATCGGCAAGGTCTTTGCGAACGCCGCGGCATCCGGCTTGGCCCGCCGCAACGCATCGCGCGAGGCCAGTTCCACCATCAGAAACGGTAACCCGACCGATGCTATCTGCGGCGGGTGACGATCCGTCTTGACGTCCGATGCCGGCAGCGAAAGACAGGCCGCCGCCTGTTCCCCACTCAGCTGCGTCAACCGCTTCAGCGGCTGGGGTGCGGTCAGTTCGGCCGCGACAACGCGACCTTTCTCGGTCAGGATCTCGACCGGCACCAAGCCTGCCTTCTCCTCGAACAGCAGCCGCGCCGGCGGCGTTGCTGCCTGCGTCGCCAGCACGAAGGCGGTGCCGACATTGGGATGGCCTGCGAACGGGAGTTCGTGGCGCACGGTAAAGATTCGAACCTGCGCATCGTGCGCGGGATCCTGGGGCGGCAGCACGAAGGTGGTCTCGGAATAATTGAATTCGGTCGCTATCGCCTGCATCTGCGAGGTCGACAGCCCCTGGGCGTCCAGCACCACGGCCAGCGGATTGCCGCCGAAGGCGCGATCGGTGAAAACGTCCACGGTGACATAGCGTCGCTGCATCCAAGAGCCCCCCTATCCCAATTGCCACACCGTCATCGGCGCGTCATAGCCCCTGACCGCGACCTCGCCGAGCGAGACCGCACCGCCGCCGTCGGCGCCGAGCGCATTGCGGACCGCGCTCGACACCAGAAGCTGCGATCCGAATTCCTTGTTGAGCGCCTCCAGCCGCGAAGCAAAATTCACGGTGTCGCCGATCACGGTATATTCCTTGCGGCGCGGCGAGCCGATATTGCCGGCGACCACCTCGCCGAAATGGATGCCGATGCCGATGCGCAGCGGCCAGCCGCTGCCGGCATTGATGCCCTCCATCGCCGCCAGCATTTCCCGCGCGGCGGCAACGGCGTGCTGGGCAGCTTCGGGCGCCTCGAACGGCGCGCCGAACAGCGCCAGGAATCCGTCGCCCAGAAACTTGTTCACGATGCCGCCATGGCGGTCGAGGATTTCCACCAGCACCGCAAACGCGCCATCGAGGCGATCGACCACCTGCTGCGGCGAGCGCGACCGCGCGGCTTCGGTGAAACTGCGGAAGTCGACGAACATCACGGCGACGCGGCGGATGTCGCTGGCGGCTTCCGTGCCTTCCGCCATCAGCCGCTCCACCACCTGCGGCGAGACGTGCTGGCCGAACAGGTTGGTGACGCGATCGCGCGCGGTCGCCGCCTGGATGCTCGCGGCGAACTGCCGGCGCAACTGAAGGCCGACCGCGCCGGCGAGAATGCCTGCGATCAGCACGATCATGCTGCGCGCGCCGTGATACCAGATATCCGGCGGGGGATCGGTGGTCGGGAACGGATGATAGAACATCGCCATGCCGAACAGCTCGGCGGCGGCGACAAAGCCGGTAAAGGCCGAGAGCCAGAAATCGAGCCGCAAGGTCGAGAGGATGATGAAGATGAAATAGGCCAGCGGCATCACGAAGCCGAGCGCCTGCACCGGTCCCATGTTCTCGATATGCGCCGCGAGCGCGAGCGTCGGCAGCGAGGTTTCGATCAGCACACCGACATAGCGCCTGATCACCGAGAGGTCGCGATCGAGCTTCAGGCGCTGGCTGATGGCCCGGTGCACCCATAGTTCGAACAGCATGAAGGGGACCAGGATCCTGACCAGGTAGGTCGGACGGAAGTGGCCGCGCCAGATGTGGTTCAGCCCGTTGGGGTCGAGGATATCGACCGCCCAAAGCACGACCAGCAGAAGCATGGCGGTCGCAATCAGCGCCTTGACGCGGATGAGTTCGGTCTGCATCACCTCCCGGTTCAACGCATGCTCGAACTCGGCCGAGACCGCTGCTCCCTGCCCGCCAGGCTTACTGCGCCATATCCCCAGCATGACTCTCCCCGGTCATTCCGGGGCGATGCAAAGCATCGAACCCGGAATCTCGAGATTCCGGGTTCGCGCTGCGCGCGCCCCGGAATGACAACAACCATCCTGCCTCAATCGAGCGTTCGGCGGAAGCGCGTCACGGCGATTGTCATCGCCAGCAGCATCAGCGCGACCAGCGCGATCGTGTCATATTCCAGGTTATGCAGGATCGCGCCCTTCAGCATGATGGCGCGGACGATGCGCAGGTAATGCGTCAGCGGCAGGCCTTCGCCGATATATTGCGCCCAGACCGGCATGCCCGCGAAAGGAAACATGAAGCCACTCAACAGGATGCTGGGCAAGAAAAACATCATCGACAGCTGCATCGCCTGCAGCTGGTTCTGCACGATGGTCGAGAATGTGTAGCCGATCGCAAGATTGGTGGTGATGAACAGCGTCGACAGCAGCGCCAGCAGCATCAAGCTGCCCTGCACCGGCACCCCGAACAGCAGCACGCCGATGCCGACGATCAGGGAGGCCTGGATGAAGCCGACCAGCACGTAGGGCACGATCTTGCCGAGCATGATCTCGACCGGCTTGATCGGCATCGACAGCAGGCTTTCCATGGTGCCGCGCTCGATCTCGCGGGTCACCGACAACGCCGTGAAGATCAGCATGGTCATGGTCAGGATGGTGCCGACGAGGCCCGGTACGATGTTCAGCCGCGAGGAGCCTGCCGGATTGTAGCGCGCATGGGTGCGGATCTCGAACGGCATCGACGGCGGATCGCCGATGAACAGATCGTGCTGCAGCGCGGTCTGCACCACGGTGCCGAGCGCGCCCAGCGCCGAGCCCGCCGCCACCGGATCGGTGGCGTCGGCCGCAACCAATAGCGCGGGATGGTCGCCGCGCCGCACCGCGCGCTCAAAGCCGCGCGGGATTTCCACGCCGAACAGCACCTTGCCCGACAGCAGGAGATTGTCGAACTCCGCGACGTCGTGCACTTCGCGGGTGAACTGGAAATAGGCGGTGTTTTGCAGGGCTTTGAGGATCGATCGCGCCAGATCGGAGTCCTCCTGCAGCAGCACCGCGGTCGGCAGGTGGCGCGGCGTGGTGTTGATGGCGTAGCCGAACAGCATAAGCTGCATCACCGGGATCATCACGATCATCGCGAACGAGACGCGGTCGCGGCGCAGCTGGATGAATTCCTTGATCACCATCGCGGAACTGCGCCGCCAGAAGCCGAAGGGCCGCTCGATGCTGTCGCGGCTGTGACCGGGTATGCCGACGACGCTCATTGGAAATTATCCTTTGCGCGGGTCATCAGTTCGATGAAGACATCCTCCAGCGATGGCTCGCTGTGCTGCCAATGCAACCCGTGAGCCTCGCGCCAGGGCGCGATGGTGGATTCCAGCGCGGCCTTGTCGCGGCCAGACACGTGCAGGCTCGTGCCGAACGGCGCCACCATGTCGATGCCGGGTTGGCCCGCGAGCTCAGCGGAGAGCGCGGTGAGATGCTCGCCGGTCACGGTCCAGGTCGTCAGCGCCGATTTCGCGATCACCTCGTCCACGGTGCCGTGAACCAGGAGATGGCCATAGGCGATATAGGCGATCTCATGGCAACGCTCGGCCTCGTCCATGTAGTGGGTGGAGACCAGCACCGTCAGCCCATTGGCCGCCAGCCCGTGGATCTCATTCCAGAAATCGCGGCGCGCCTTGGGGTCGACGCCGGCGGTGGGCTCGTCCAGCAGCAGCAATTGCGGATCGGGCAAGGTGCAGGCGCCAAGCGCAAGCCGCTGCTTCCAGCCGCCGGAGAGTTCGCCAGCGAGTTGCTCTTCGCGCCCGGTCAGCCCGAGCCGCTTGATCATGTCGCTCGCGGTGCTTCGCGGATCGCGCACGCCATAGAGCCTGGCGACGAATTCCAGGTTCTCGCGCACCGACAAATCCTGGTACAGCGAAAAGCGCTGCGTCATGTAGCCGACCTGGAGCTTGATCTTGTCCGCTTCGCGCCGGATGTCGTAGCCGAGACAGGTGCCCTCGCCGCTGTCAGGCGTCAGCAGGCCGCAGAGCATGCGGATGGTGGTGGTCTTGCCGCTGCCATTGGGACCGAGGAAGCCGTAGATGGTGCCGCGCTTCACCTGCATGCTGAGGTCATGCACCACCTCGCGGCCGCCGAAGGATTTTGAGAGGCCGTGAACGTCGATGGCGATATCGTGGGCGGAAGCAGACAATCCGGTCATCGCTGGTCCGCCACCGGCGTTTTGGCGTTGAGGTAGACGCTGATCGGCTGGCCGACGCGAAGCGAATCGGGCCGCGAGGGCCGCGCCTGGATCAGGTAGACCAGCTTGTCGCGTTCATCGAGGCTGTAGATCACTGGCGGGGTGTATTCGGCCATGGTCGAGATGAAGTAGATCCTGGCGGTGAGATCGGGCGAACAATTGTCGCAGCTGACGCGCACCTCGTCGCCGATCGCAAGTTTCGGCAGCTTCGGCTCCGGGACATAGAATCGTATCTTCATGTTGCCGGGCGGCATGATCGACAGCATCGGGCGCTGCGCCGGCACGGTTTCGCCCTCGCGGAAATAGATCTGTTGCACGGCGCCGTCGACCGGCGCATAGCCGAGGCGGCGCGAAAGCCGGGTCTGCGAGGTGTTGACATGGGCTTCGGCGACGCGCAGCGCGGACAGCGCGGCGTCGAGATTGGCCTGGGTGCCGGAGCCGGTCTTGCTCAGGGAGTTGGCGCGGTCGTAGCTCTGCCTAGCGTTGGCCAGCGTTGCGTTGTTCTGGTTGAGGTCGGCCTGCTGCAGATCATCGTCAACGGAATAGAGTTGCGCGCCAGTCTTGACCTCGTCGCCCTCGCGCACATTGAGTTCGGTGACGCGGCCGGATTCGTCGGGGCTGACGAAGATCATGTCGGCCTCGACCCAGCCCTGGAAGCCCGGATCGCGCGGCGGGTTGCAGCCGGCGAGCCCTGCCGCCAGCGCCAGCGCCACGAGCGCTCGCAAAACTATTCGTGACGACATCATGCCGTCCTCCGTTCGCCAAAAATCAGATCGAGATGCACGCGCAGCATTTCGAGCGCGTCCAGCGGCGCATGCCGTTCGAACAAGCTTTTCCAGATCACGGCGACGATCGCGGGCGCCACGACAATCTGGGGAAAGCGCGCCAATTCCGGCTGACTGATCTCGCCGCGCGCAACGGCGAGTTCGATCATGGCACGCATGCCGGCAAGGCCGCGCGAAATCACTTCGCGGTAGTAGAAGTCGGCGATGCCTGGAAATCGTGGACCCTCGGCGACGATCAGGCGCACGATGTCGCCGCGCCGCGTGGAGGCGACCTCCTGGATGAAGGTCCGGGCAAAGCCCTCGAGCGTCGCGCGAACCGACGCCCCCGGCAGCGGCGGTGACGTCAGGCGGCCGATCAGCGGCACGATCGCGGTCCGGATCAGTTCCTCGAACATCGACTGCTTGTCCTTGAAATGCAGGTAGATCGTGCCCTTGGCGACGCCGGCGCCCCTGGCGATGTCGTCGAGCCTGGTCGCGGTAAAACCGCGCGCAATAAACTCGTCCAGCGCCGCTTCCATGATGGCTTGGCGCCGCTCCGCGGCGCGCGCGGCGCGGCTGGATGGCGGCGAGCCTGGTGCCACATCCGGCTTCGGCAAATGGTTCACGGCAGTCTTCCCCCCACGCCGGCGGTTGGCCGGCTTGGCGGGGGCGCCTTTGATGGTGCTGGAACCTGACATAGGTCAAATATGACTGACTGGTCAGTCAATGTCAATAAACTGACCGGACCGCATTCTCACTACGCCGTTATTTCAAATCGGAAGAAATCGGCGTTGATCCGCCGCAGGCCGCGCAAGCGGAGCGGTCGGACCCAACGAGAGCGGCAACGTCCGGACGCCACGGCCAAAAATCCGCGCCTTAGAGCTTCTTCCTGCGCTGCGCCTTCAGCCGCTCGACGATGCTGCCCAAAATGCCCTTGGGCAGGAAGATGATGAACAGCACCAGCAGCACGCCATAGACGAGATTGTCCCAGCCGACGGCGCCGGTGCCGAAGCCGATGCGCAGGACCTCGGCCAGCATGATGGTGATGACGGCGCCGACGGTCGGGCCGAGCATCATATAGAGGCCGCCGACGATGGCGGCGAAAACCATCTGCAGCGACACCGCAATGCCGCTCACCGTGTCGGGCGAGATGAACATCTGGTACTGGCAGTAGAGCGCGCCGGACAGCGCCGTCATCAGCGCCGAGATCACCGTGATCTTGAGCTTTTCCCAGGTAACGTTGACGCCGGCGGCGGCTGCGGCATCCTCGTCCTCGGAGATCGCCTCCAGCGCATAGCGATCCATGCTGCGGTCGACCCAGCGCCAGATCAAGAGGCCCGCCGCCCACACCGCGAGCGCAATCAGGTACCAGGTGGTCTTGTCGTCAAACTGCAGCGCCAGCAGATGGCTGCCCCTGGTGCGGTCGGGCGTGTAGCCGAGCGAGCCGCCGGTATAGTCGCGCGTCGCGGTGATGACCTGCAATACGATGCCCGACAGGGCCAGCGTGACCAGCACGAAATAGTGCCCGGTGATGCGGAAACGGAAGCACGGATAGGCCACGATCACCGCGAGCAAGGCGGCGGCCGCCATCGCGACGGGAATTCCGAGCCACGGCGATATGCCAAGATGATTCCACAACAGCGCCGTCACATAGGCGCCCACCCCCATGAAGCCGCCATGGCCGAGCGAGACCAGGCCGAAGCGGCCCATCATCGACCATGAGGTATAGGCGAACGACCAGATCAGGATCAGGATCAGGATGTGCAGGTGATAGGGATCGCGATAGACGAACGGCAGCGCGATCAGCGCGACACCCGCGATCCCCTGGGCAAGCCGGCGTGCGGTCACGAACGCCTCGCCAATAGCCCGGCGGGCCGGATGAACATCATCACGATGAAGAAGGCGAAGGCCAGCACGTAGCCCCATTCCAGATCGGAGAACAGCCCGCCGAGCGAGATGATCTCGGCGAACACGAAGGCTGCGACAAAACCGCCGACGAAATTGCCGAGCCCGCCCAGCACGCAGATCAGGAAGGTGATCGGTCCGAACGACAGGCCGACGAACGGATGCACGTCGTATTGCAGCACCAGCAGGCAGGAGGCGAGCCCGGCGAGCCCGCCGCCGATCGCCGAGGTGATGAGATAGATGCGGCGGGTATCGACGCCCATCAGCGCCATGATCTGGCGATCCTGCGAGATGGCGCGGATGGCGGTGCCGAGAAAGGTCCGCTTCATGAACAGGAACACCAGCACCATGCCGATCAGCGCTGCGGCGAACGACAGCAGGCGTGCGTAGCTCAAATGCATGTCCATGAACTGCAGTACCGGCAGCCGGATGCCCAGATTGCGGAAATCGATGCCGAAGGCGACGGTGGCAAAGCTCTGCAGCACGAACAGCACGCCGCCGGTGGCGAGCAGCTGGTTGATCGGCGGCGCCGACAGCAATGGCGCGATTACCAAGAGATGCAGCAGCGCGCCGAGCGCTGCGACCAAAAGGATCGTCAGCGGTGCGGCGGCGTAATAGGGCAGTCCAAAGTACTGCACCAGATAATACATGCCGTACATGCCGATCATGACGAGTTCGGCGTAGCAGATCCAGGTCACGTCGATGACGCCGAAGATCAGGTTCAAGCCGAGCGCCAGCAGCGCCAGCACGCCGCCGAGCAGGATGCCGTTCACGACGGCCTCGAGCAGGTAGATATCGAAAATATCGAAAAATCCCGTCATCGTCTCACCTAGACTCCAAGATAGGCTTGCCGGATCGTGTCGTTTTGCAGCATGTCGGTCGAACTGCCCGAGGCCCGGATGGTGCCAGCCTCGAGCAGATAGGCACGGTCCACCACGCGCAGCACTTGCTGCACGTTCTGTTCGACGATCAGCACGGTCAGGCCGTTGCCGCGGATTCGCTTCACCAGTTCGAACACCTGCTGGACCACGACCGGCGCAAGCCCCGCGGAGGGCTCGTCGAGCAGCAGCAATTTCGGGTCCGACATCAGCGCGCGGCCGATCGCGCACATCTGCTGCTCGCCGCCCGACATGGTGCCGGCGAGCTGGTTGCGGCGTTCCTTCATGCGCGGGAACAGATCGAACACGAAGTCGAGCCGCTCGGCGTAGCGGGCGCGCGCTTCCGGCATGAAGGCGCCCATCTTGAGATTGTCGGTAACCGAAAGCCGCGGAAACAGCCGGCGGTTTTCCGGCACATGCGCGATCCCGAGACTGACGATGCGATGCTCCGGGGTCTTCAGGATGTCGACGCCTTCCATCGATATCGTGCCGGCGCGCGGCCGGATCAGGCCGGAGATCACCCGCATCAAGGTGGTCTTGCCGGCGCCGTTGGGGCCGATCACGCCGACCGCCTCGCCCGCCCTGACGTCGAGGTCGACGCCGAACAGCGCCTGAAAGGTCCCGTAACCCGCGTCGATCGATCTCATCTGAAGCATGCGATGGCTCCGCTATCGCCGCGCTTCGGCGGCGGCGGCTTGGGTCGCATGGGCGTCGGTGCCGAGATAGACCTCGACCACCCGCGGATCGCTCGACACCTCGCGCGGCAAGCCTTCCGAAATTTTTTCACCGTGATCCAGCACCATCACGCGGTCGACCACGCGCATCAACACCCCCATGATGTGCTCGACCCAGATGATGGTGATGCCGAGTTCGTCGCGAATCTTGCGCAGCATGTCGGCGGCCTGGTCCATTTCGGTCTCGTCGAGGCCGCCGAGACTTTCGTCAGCGAGCAAAAGTTTCGGACCCGTCGCGAGCGCCTTCGCAAGCTCCAGCTTCTTGAGGCCGGCGGCGCCGAGGCCGTCGACGCTTGCCCGGCGATCCGCCGGCAGGCCGACCATGCCAAGTGCCTTCTCCGCGGCCTCCTCGGCCCTGGCGCGGCTGTGCCGGCCCTGCCCGAAATAGCCGGCCAGCGCCACGTTCTCGAACATCGTCAGCCGGTGGAATGGACGGGGGATCTGGAAGGTGCGGCCGATGCCGCCATTGATGATGCGATAAGGCGGAAGGCCCGCGATCTCCGCCCCCGCAAAGCGGATCGAACCGGCCGACGGCGAAAGCGTGCCGGAGAGCATGTTGAAGATCGTGCTCTTGCCCGAACCGTTCGGGCCGATCAGGCCGAGAATCTCGCCCTGATCGACCTTGAACGATACCTTGTTGACGGCCGTAAAGCCGCCAAACCGCTTGACCAGCCCCTCAACCACCAGCACGACGGCCCCTTCCGTTCTTCAGGACCGTTATTTGTAGCTGTAGGTCGTGCCTGCCGGCAACGGCAATACGGTGTCGCGTTGTGCCTGGCTCTTCGGCCAGACCACATAGGCCTTGTCGTCGATATACTGGACCACCACCGGGAACGAGCGCTCGTTCTGGTGGGCCATCTCAGTACCCTCGCCGAAGAATTTGACGCCGTAGCCCAGCATGGTGCCGCCCTCGGGAATATCCGTTTCCATCGCGGCCTTGCGCAAGGCCTCGGAATCGACGCCGCCATATTTCTTGATCGCACGCGGCAGCACGTCGTTGAGGAAGACGTAGGTGTTCGAGGCAGCGATGCCGACATGCGCGGAACGGATGGAGGCGCCGGGTTTGAGCCTGTCGTACTCCTCGCCGATCATCTTGATCACCGGCAACAGCTTTGGATCGAGCCCTTCCGGCTTGGCCTGCCAGATCGAGATCGGGTCGGTGTCGAACAGATAGTTGGCATCGGGGCCGAGGCCTTCCTTCAGCTTGTCGTAGACGCCGTAGCCCGCGCCATGGCCGACGATGGCGCCGAACTTCAGGCCCTGCTCGCGCGCCTGCCGGAAGAACAGCGTGATGTCCGGATTGTAGCCGGTGTGGAAGATCACGTCGGGCCGCGCCCGCTTCAGTTTTGTCACCAGCGCGGACAGATCGGGCGCGGTCGCGGAATAACCCTCGTCCAGCACCACGTTGAAGCCGGCCTTCTTGGCGCCGGCCTCGTTGCCCTTGCTGACGTCGACGCCATAGGCGCCATCCTCGTGGATGATGGCGACCCGCAGATCCTTCGGCTCCTTGCCGAACTTGGACATCGAATTGTTGGCGATGAAATCCATCGTCATCAGCCCGAACTGGTCGCCGCTCGCCTGCGGCCGGAAAATGTACTTGAAGTTCTTGTTATCCATCACGGCCGACGAAATGCAGGTGGTGATCCACATGAACTTCTTCAGCTGCTCGACACGGGCGGCCACCGGCACGCACTGCGCCGACGAGAAGAAGCCCAACAGCATGTCGACCTTTTCCTGCTCGAGCAGGCGGACCGCCTCGTTGATGGCGACATCCGGCTTGCTCTGGGCGTCGGCATAGACCGCCTCGACCTTGTAGCCCTCGACCCCGGTCTTGGCGTAGTGGTCGAGCATGATCTTGGCGCCGAGATATTCGAGCTCCGAACCGCCGCCCGCGAGCGGGCCGGTGAGGTCGAAGACCACGCCGATCTTGATTTTCTTTTCCTGGGCGTGGGCGGAAAGCGCCATCCCCAGCACCGCGACAGCCGCGATCAGCCCACCGAACAGACGGGCAGCCCTAGGCATCGGCATCACAACCTCCCTGGAAGAACTGTGTCTTGGAATTTTCTCGGGTTTTTCTTGGTCTTGTTGGCGCCCATCACACGGGCAGCGCCGACCGATGTCAAGCGCCTTGCGGCCGCCGTTCGTCGTTAGAAGGTCGCACATCATGCGACCTGTTGCCCAGCAACCATGCACGTTTATGAAGCAGCGCCCCCGAGCTGCGCGAGGTCGTCGTGAAACCGTCAGGAGTGAAATTTCAGTCCATCGACGATCTTGTCGATCACCTTGCGCTCGGCGCGCATGGCAAGCCCGACCAGGTTGAGATCGGCGCGGGCGACCGCCCTCACCACCTCGCGATTGGCCGCATCATGGGTGGTCCTGAACATGTCCTCGGTATAGAGCGCAGGCCGCACGTCGCGCGCCAGCGCCCGCTCCAGCGCGCGGGAGAGCTGCGGCCGGTCGGCGCCGTAGATCAGGATCGGCTGGCCGATCAGCGGCAGATATCGGGTACCGGAGCCGTCCTGATAGGGCTCGCCGACGCATGGCGGAAACGAGGCTGCGATGCCGCCGGCGAGAAACGAGGCGACGTTCAACTTCTGCCACGCCTCGAGATCGGTCCGGATCACGACCGCGATCTTGGTGTCGAATTGCATGATTTGCTCCGGTGTTAATGCAGGAGCGCGCGATGGCGCGAACCTCAGATGTGCAATAGGCGAATCTCGAGATTCTCAGATGCGCAATAGCGCATGTTAGGACGCGGGCTCATCAGCACGCAACCCAATGCGGCCTTTGCAGCCGTTGCAGTTGAGCGGCCTGTTGGCATCGTAGTAAGCGGCGAGGCATTGTTTCTCGGCAACTCCGCTCGTCTTGTGGCTCTGGCCGCAGAACATGCAGTGCCAACGGTTTACCCCATCCGCGTGGCCACGACTGCTGGCGGCCTTATGAGCTATGGTGCGGATCCGATCGATGCCGGAAGGTTGGCCGCCATTTATGTCGGGCGTATTCTCAAAGGCGAAAAGCCTGAAAACTTGCCGGTGCAACAGTCCACGAAAGTCGAGCTGGTCATCAATCTAAAGTCTGCAAAAGCGCTCGGTCTTTCCATCCCGTTGGCGCTGATTGGCCGCGCCGACGAGGTGATCGAATAGGCGAGTTGCCGATGTCCGAGTCTGGCAGGTTTGAGACATGGGACCGGCTCTGGGGATGTCCGTTTCCAGGGGAAGAGCGGAAGTAGCCGGCCGTCGGCCAAAATGACGCGATTGACTCACAACAGTCATCGACCGCACTTGCGAGATTTCGGGCGCAAAGTAGTTTTTGTCTCTTCCCGGACGCTCCTCAGCCGCTACGATGCCGCCCGTCGAACGGGGGTGGGCATGAGACGGCGCGAGTTCATCGGTCTAATCGGCGGCGGAGCAGCGGCGTGGCCGTTCGGGGCGGTGGCGCAGCAGGCAGCGATGCCGGTGGTCGGATTTCTCGGAACCGGGTCGCCGCAATCCGATGTTTTTCGAGTGACCGCTGTTCGCCAGGGCCTGATGGAAGCCGGCTACATAGAGGGTAAGAACGTCGCGTTTGAGTACCGCTGGGCGGAGGATCAATACGGGCGACTGCCGGTGCTAGCGTCCGAGCTGGTCCGTCGCGAGGTCGCCGTGATTGTCGCGATAGGCGGCATCACTGCGGCCATAGCGGCCAAGTCGGCAACTGCAACCATCCCAATCGTCTTCGAAATGGGTGGCGATCCGGTCGAGGCTGGCCTTGTCGCCAGTTTCAACCGGCCCGGCGGCAACGTCACGGGCGTGACCAATTTGATTGGTAAGTTGGCCGCGAAACAGTTTGAGGTCTTGCACCAAGCGGTTCCAAATGCAGCGTTGATCGGCTTCCTCGTGAACCCTACCCTCGCGGATGCCGGAAGTCAGACAAAAAATGCGCTTGCAGCCGCGGAGTCTGTTGGGCAGAAAATGGTCATCGTTCAGGCCCGCAACGACAGCGATTTGGGCGCGGCCTTTGACATGCTGGCTCAACAGCATGCAAGCGCGCTCGTGGTCGGCGCCGATCCTTTCTTCAACACCCGACGGGACAAACTTGTTGAATTGGCAGCACGTTATGAGTTGCCCACGATGTATTCTCTGCGCGAGTTTGCGGAGGTCGGCGGTCTGATGAGTTATGGCACTAGCATCGTTGAAGCACTTCGCATCGCCGGCCTTTATGCTGGCCGAATTGTTAAGGGCGAAAGGCCAGCCGATCTGCCGGTTCAGCAGTCCACAAAAATCGAGCTGGTCATCAATCTCAAGACCGCTAAAGCACTCGGCATCGTATTTCCGCTGTCGTTGCTTGGCCGCGCCGACGAGGTCATTGAATAGTCGCCGCACTTCCGAAATTGGCACCTTTGAGACGTGGCGACCGGCTCCGGGGATGTCCGTTTCCAGAGGAAGAACGGAAGTAGCCGGCCGTCGGCCAAAATGATCCGATTGACCTGGGACGGACCTCGCGCCGCTTTGGTTTCAGGTGCAGAAATCAAGAATTATGAATTCGAGGAACGTTTGACGCTGCGCGGATGGATCGTTTCGCCGCGACGAAGCATGGTCAAGAGTTCCGTGATCTTCGCCGCGCGCTTCTCGGCGGTCTTTGCTTGGTGAACCCGATAGATAATGGCGTAGCGATTCGCCGAGTCCAAAGCGTCAAACACCTTACGAACCCGCGGATCATCATGCAGCGCTGCCTCCAAATCAGCGTGGGGAGCGGCCGTGCTCTGCGATGGGTACGCGGCTTGCCATCGCCCGTCCGCTTTTGCCGCATCAACCTGCGCCAGCCCTTGTTGTGTCATCTGGCCGGACACGATCAGCCGCTCGGCGCGTTCACAGTTTATTTTCGACCAGGCGCTCTTTGGTTTCCGTGGCGTGAAACGCGTCTTGAAGTAAAACTCATCTACACGTCCCAACTGCCCATCAATCCAGCCATGCGCGAGGGCAAGGTCTATGGCGTCCGACTTGCTAATTGTTGCCTTTGCCGCCCCTTTCTTGGCGAATTTTAACCAAGCACCCTGAGAGTTGCGGGGCTGGGCTGCCAACCAACGCTTGAATGCCGATGGGCTGGAGAAACTCAGAAGGGGAAGTTTGTCAGAGAGCATAGCATCATGATAGCATGTCGCCCTGCCATTCAGCCAGATTGGGTAGTGGAAGATCCTTGAAGCTGAAGCTGCCTTCCACGCTCCAGGCGTTTCCGTGCGTGTACTGAAAGACCGCCGATCGGAAAGAGCTTTTTCGGTGCAAAAAATATGGTGCAGAATCCCGGCCATGTCGTATCTCGGCACGTTTGAGACATGCCAACTTCCGCTGAGAATGTCCGGAGTTGGGGGCAGACCGGAAGTACGACCTCAAGGAGTTCAGTGCCGAGGTGATCGAATGAGTCGAATTTTTTTCTTGCTTGGCTTGATGCTGTTTGCGGGCCAGGTTTCAGCCGAAGAGCGCATTTGGCGGCTGGGCGTGCTTACGCCGTTTGATTGGCCGGCCGATACCACGATGCATAGCGTCATGATTCCTGAATTGGCGCGACGCGTATTCGTCGAGGGCCGGAATCTCGTTGTGCTGCCGCGGTGGGGCGGCAATGTTGATTCCGAGCAGCTTGCCCGGCTCGCGCAAGACCTCGCCACGGCCAAACCCGACGTGATCATTGCCGTTTCCCCGAGGGCAATTACGGCCGCGATGAAGGCGGCGCCTCAAACGCCTATTGTTGCATCTTTCACCATCGATCCGGTCGCGGAAGGTGCGGCGGCGAGCATGTCACGGCCCGGAGGTGAGGTCACGGGCATAGCCATGCTGGCATCCGAGGGTGACAAGAAGCGAATTGAGCTTTTGCATGATGCGATCCCGGGCGCTCACAAGTTCGCTTTTGTAGCGGACGAGGACGGGATGACGCGCAAGGACGAGTACAGGCGCGCGGCCGAAAACATCGGCGTTGAAATCGTCAGTTTCGAGGCAAAAAGTCCGGCCGATTATCAGTCGATCTTTGATGCCATTCACAATGCAGGTGTTGACGGCATTGTCATTCAGTCCTCGCCCGTATTCCATCGTGACGCAGTGCAACTGGCGCTCCTCGCGCTGGAGCGGCACCTCCCAACGATCTGCGAATGGCGCGCCATGGCCTCCGATGGCTGTCTTATCGGCTATGGCCCCGATCTTGCCGAGCTTCGACTGCGCACCGCCGATTTTGTCGTGCGTGTCTTCTCCGGCGGCAGCCCGGCTGAGATGCCATTCGAGCAGCCGACCCGTTTCGAGATGGCCATCAACAATAAGGTTGCCCGCACGATCGGGCTAACAGTACCGCCGTCGGTCTTCGTTCGCGCCGACGAGGTCATTGAATAGTGCGGCTGTCACTTCCGTCTTTGGGACTTCTCGCACGCCGTCGACAGCTTCGCTGGATGTCGGTTTCCGCGGTAAAGCGGGGGCAGACCCGGTCATCGCCGGGTTTCGGATATTGCGGCAGACTCGATCTAATGCTTCCGATTCGATCGGCTATCATGACTGACCAATGGGAAGGGCGGCTCCCAAATGAAGGGAAACCTGATTTCGATATTCGTGGGCATTTTCATCGCAGTCGTGTCATGGGTGCCGTTGTGGATTGTCGAGGCGTACGATCGCTATGCGATGCCGGTCGGGCTGGGCCTGTTTGCCTTTGCCGCCACTTTTGTCGGCGGGATAATAGCCCTAGTCGGGCTAATCCGGCTTGTTATCCACTCCTGACGAGCCTCAAATTAGGACACTGCCCGACCTTTGAGACATGCCGACTGCATTGGGCAATGTCCGCTTTTTGCGGCGCATGAGTCCGGTTGTGGCACTTTTCGGATATGGCGCGATGTCCGATGTGAGTCCGTCAGGCGCACCGAAGCCGCCGTCCGCCGACCACTCCTGATTGATGGGCTGATGCCTTGGCCCGGTCCGCGTCGGAGCCTGTCATCGGGCCGCGCTTTGTGCGGACCCGTTGGATGCGCCCGGAATGCCGGCTGATGGAATCACCCCTTGGCGTCGCAGGCCCAGGCGCGGATCACGCATTCCTTGCCGCCGAATTCGTAGCATTTGCGGGTGGCTTCGTTGAGCGAGCCGGAAATGTGCGGCTTGACCGCGTAGCCATAGGGGCCGCAGGGATTTTTCATGTCGATCGAGAGCGACGCGCAGGCCCGTTTCATGGTCACGGCCGTGCAGTCGCCCTTGCATTGCTTCAGCGCCGCGGCGCGCGCGGCAGCCTCGCCGCCGAAATCATAGGCCTGGCCATAGGCGCCGCATTTGCCGATCGCAAACGCGCCGGCCGCCCAGGATTGGGTTGCGAACCGGGTGCCGGTGATCGCTAGCGTCAGAGCAAACAGAAACAGCGCGCGGCGTTGCGCTGCGGCGGTCGAAACGATCAAAATCCCCTCCCCCGAGGCGGGTTCGCCGCAAATCTACGGGAGAGGACGTTTCAACTTGGTGAACGAGGGGTTGAAAATTTGGGGTGGCGGCCTGACCTAGGATAACCGCTCGGGCTGACGCCTGCTCTGCTGCGCATCCGCGAGCGCCTGCGGGGTGTCGATATCGAGGAACGCGCCGTGGCCCTCGACCGGGACTTCGGCTACCGCCTCGCCGTGCTTGGCGATCAGATGACGGGCGCCGATGTCGCCGTCGAGCGTCATCAATTCGTTGAAGAAGCGGCGCGCCCACAACACCGGATTGCCGCGCCTGCCATCGCTGACGGGCAAGGCGATCAGCTGGCCGCGGTCCGGCGCGAAAGCCTCGATCAGCCGGTCGATCAGCTGCGAATCGATCAGGGGCATGTCGCCCAGGCAGATCACCGCGCCATCGGCGCCGGTAGGCACAGCCGCGATGCCCGCCTTGACCGAAGAAGCGAGCCCCGCGGCGAAATCCGGATTGTGCACGAAGGTGACCTTCAGGCCGCGCAACGCCTTCTCGACCTCGCCGGCCTGGTGGCCGGTGACGACGATGACGCCTTTCGCTTTCGAGGCCAGCGCCTGCTCGGTCACGATCCGCACCAGCGGCTTGCCGCCGAGTTCGGCGAGCAGCTTGTTGGGGCCGCCCATCCGGGTCGAGCGTCCGGCCGCGAGGATGACCGCGGCGACGTTGCGGTTGCCCTCGATGTCAGGCTTGGTGCGCGGCTGCGGCCGCGTCACGATTTCCATCAATAGCCCGCCGACGCCCATGCCGGTGAGGTCGGCGCGCGTGACCTTCAGCCCCGCCAGCAGGCGCATCAGCACCCAGTCGAATCCGTTCTCGACCGGGGAGCGCGCGCAGCCGGGCGCGCCCAGCACCGGGATGCCCTGCGCATTGCCGATCAGCAGCAGATTTCCGGGGTCGACCGGCATGCCGAAATGCTCGATGGCGCCGCCGATGCCGGTCAGCGCCGCCGGAATCACGTCGCGCCGGTCGGCGATTGCGGAAGCGCCGAACACGATCACGAGTTCGGCGCCGAGCCCAAGCAATTCCCTGATCGCGGCCTTCAGCGCGGTCTCCTCATGCGGCACGCGGCGCTCGGCGATGATGGCAGCACCCGCCGGCGCCAGCCGCTCGGCCGTCACCCGCAGCGTCTTCTCCACCACCTTCGGCGCCAGCCCCGGCAGCAAGGTCGAGACGATGCCGACACGCTTGATCATATAGGGCGCGATCCGCAGCGCGCCGCCGCGGGCCGCTTCGACCGCGGCATCGCAAAGTTTTGCTTCGACCCCGAACGGGATCAGCTTGACGGTCGCCACCATCTCGCCTTCGACCACCGGCTTGAACGCGGCCAGCGTCGCAAAGGTGATGGCTTCATCGACGGCGTTGATGCGATCGACCTTGGCGCGATCGACCACCAGCACGCCGGGTTTTGCCGCGAACAGGTTGGAACGCCCGGTAAAGGCGCGCTCGACATTGACGCCCTCGCCGGCCACCGCCTGCGCGATGCTGGCGGCGGCGGCGTCCTCGGAGACGTCGCCGTCCTCGAGCCGCACCACCACGATCTCTTTCACCCCGGCCAACGTCAGCGCCTCGACCTCGGCATGGCCGATGGTGGTGCCCTTCTTCAGCACCAGGGATCCCTGACGCAAGGTATGGACGGTGACGCCGCCCATCGCTTCCATCGGGCTGGCCGGACCGAATTTCATGCCGCGGCCTCTTTGGCCTCTTTCGGCAGCCGCAGCACGGCCGTGATCTCGGCCATGATGGCGACCGCGATCTCCGACGGCGACACCGCGCCGATCGACAGCCCGATCGGCGCGTGGATACGGGCGATGTCGCTTTCCTTGGCGCCTTGCGCCCGCAACCGCTCGCCACGCCTGGCATGGGTCTTTCGCGAGCCGAGCGCGCCGATATAGAAGCAGTCACGCTCGAAGGCATGCAGCAGCGCCGGATCGTCGATCTTGGGATCATGCGTCACCGCCACGAAGGCGGTATAATGATCGATGTTGAGCGGCGGCAGCGCGACATCGGGCCATTCCGCGATCAGCGGCACGTCGGGAAACCGCTCGGGGCTCGCAAAGGCGGTGCGCGGATCGACCACGGTGACGTCGTAGTCCAGCGCACGCGCCAGCGGCGCCAGCGCCTGGCTGATATGAACCGCGCCGATGATGACGAGTTTGGCGGTCGGCGCATAGACGTTGAGAAACAGCTTCTTGCCGCCAGCCTCGACCATGCCGCTCTTGCCCATGCGCAATTGCTTTGCAAGCTCGGCACGCAGCGGGTCGGCAGCGAAGTCTTTGGCCTTCACCAATCGCTGCTCGCCATTGGCGGTGTCGGTGACGAGAATGACCGGCCGGCGCGCGACGCGCTCGGCATTGAGCTGATGCAGCGTTTCGAGCTTCACGACTGGCCTACTTTCTCGACAAAGACGCGGATGGTGCCGCCGCAGGACAGCCCGACATTCCAGGCGGTCTCGTCGGCCACGCCGAATTCGAGCATCTTCGGCTGCCCACTGGCGATCACGTCCAGCGCTTCGGTCACGACCGCGCCCTCGACGCAGCCGCCGGAGACGGAGCCCAGGAACGTGCCGTCGTCGTTGATCACAAGCGAGGAACCTGCCGGGCGCGGCGCCGAGCCCCAGGTCTCGACCACGGTGGCCAGCGCCACGCCGTGACCGGCCTTCTGCCAGTCCTCAGCCGCCTTGAGAATGTCTTCGTCGCGATTGAGCATGGGATCCTCTTTCAGGCTGCTACGGGGCGGATCAGGCTGCGATGCTGCACCGGCGGGGCGGAGGATAGCGCCGATATCAGCCCCTCGATGGAACTCAAATTATGCACCGGGCGGAATTCGTCAACGTGCGGCAGCATCATTTTGATGCCCTGCGCCTTGGCTTCGAAGCCGCCATAGCGCAACAGCGGGTTGAGCCAGATCAGGCGCCGGCAAGACCTGTGCAGCCGGTCCATCTCGAATGCCAGCCGGTCGTCGGCCTCGCGCTCCAGCCCGTCGGAAATCAGCAGCACGATCGCGCCCTGCCCCAGCACCCGCCGGCCCCACAATTTGTTGAAGGTGTGCAGCGAGGTGGCGATGCGGGTGCCGCCGGCCCAATCCTCCACCGTGGCCGAACAGCTCGCCAGCGCCTCGTCGGGATCGCGCGCCCGCAGGGCCCGCGTCACATTGGTGAGCCGGGTGCCGAACAGGAACACCGAGACCCGCTTGCGCGCGTCGGTGATGGCATGCAGGAAATGCAGGAACAGGCGCGTATACTCGCTCATCGATCCCGAGATATCCAACAGCGCCACGATCGGCGCCGGCTTGTCGATCCGCCCCAGCCGATGGATGTCGATGATGTCGCCGCCGGTACGCAAACTGCCGCGCAAGGTGCGGCGCATGTCGAGCCGCAGGCCCCGCGCATCCGGCCGATAGCGGCGGGTGTGGAGTTCTGCCTGCGGCAGTTTCATCTTGTCGATGGCGCGGGTGACTTCGGCGATCTCGGCCGCGCTCATCTGCGCGAAATCCTTCTTCTGCAGGATTTCCTTGTCGGAGACCGAAAGCCGAAGCTCCCGCTCCTGGGCCTGTGGCACCTCGGTCGTCTGCGGCTGTGCAAAAGCCTCCTGGACCCGGCGCGAGGCCGGCTTCGGCTTCTTCTTGGCGTGATCGGGCAGCGGCACCGAATCCAGCATGTGCTTCCAGTCTTCCTCGGCGCGGAAGAACAGGTCGAAGGCCTGGGCAAAGATCAGCGCATGCTCGTGACGTTTGACAAAGATCGATTCCAGCGTGGTGAAGACATCCGCACGGTTGCCGATATCGATCACCTGCAGCGCGTTCATGGCATCGATGACCGCCCCCGGCCCGACCGGAATCCCGGCCGCCCGCAGCGCGCGGGCAAAACCGATGACGTTGTCGGCCATCTGGCCGGTCGGGGGATTGAGGTGATCGATGGGCATTGGTTCTACGATTCTCCCAAACCGCGGGCGGTGCTCCCCCTCTCCCGCTCTTGCGGGGGAGGGCTGGGGTGGGGGCTGCCGCAGCGAGCACTCTGTCCGATATGCATGCGCTGTATCCGTCAGTGCCAAATTTCATAAATGGAGTAACCTGAGAGAGCCCCCACCCCGACCCTCCCCCGCAAGGGCGGGAGAGGGAGCGCACTGCGTTGCTTCCCAAGCCAAACCTACGTCTCGCTCGTCGCTTCCTTTAAAACCTTCTGCAAGCCGTCGCCCTGCATTCGCGCGATGTCGTCCTGGTATTTCAGCAATGCGCCGAGCGTATCGCCGACCACTTGCGGCGTCAGCGAGCGGGCGTCGAGTTCGGTCAGCGCGGTGGCCCAGTCGATGGTCTCGGCCACGCCCGGCGATTTGTAGAAATCCTGCTCGCGCAGCGCCTGCACGAAGCGGACGACCTGTTCCGACAGCTTTGCGGAAATTCCCGGCACGCGCGATTTGACGATCGCAAGCTCGCGCTCGGCACTGGGATAGTCCACCCAGTGATAGAGGCAGCGGCGCTTCAGGGCGTCATGGATTTCGCGGGTGCGATTGGAAGTGATAATCACGATCGGCGGATGCGGCGCCTTCACGGTGCCGAGTTCGGGGATCGTGACCTGGAAATCGCTGAGAATTTCCAAAAGATACGCCTCGAACGCCTCGTCGGCGCGGTCGAGTTCGTCGATCAGCAGCACCGGCGCGCCCGCGACATCCGGCTCCAGCGCCTGCAGCAGCGGCCGCTTGATCAGGTAGCGCTCGGCGAAGATGTCCGATGACAGCTGCTCGCGGTCGGTATCGCCGGCGGCTTCCGCAAGCCTGATCGCGATCATCTGCGCGGCGCTGTTCCACTCATAGACGGCGCTGGCGACATCGAGGCCTTCGTAGCATTGCAGCCGGATCAGCTTGCGGCCGAGCGCCGCCGACAGAACCTTGGCGATTTCGGTCTTGCCGACGCCGGCCTCGCCTTCCAGAAACAGCGGCCGGCCCATGCGCAGCGCGAGGTAGGTCACGGTGCCGAGCGAGCGCTCGGCGAGATAGCCCCGCGAGGTCAAAAGACCCAGCGTCGCATCGACGGAAGTGGGCAGCGCCGATGCACTCATGGCAAGACCAATCCCGGTTCGGCGGAGACCTGCAATGTCAGGCTTTGGCGGTCGCGGCTTCGAGCGCGCGCCGCGCCAGCACCGCGATCAGATGCGCGCGATATTCGGCGCTGCCATGCAGGTCGCTGTTCAACCCGTCGCCGGGCACCGTCAACCCGTCCAGCGCCTTCGCCGAGAATCGCTTCTTCAGCGCTTCCTCGAAGGAGGCGACGCGGAACACGCCGTCGGAGCCGGCGCCGGTGACGGCGACGCGCACGTCCGAGGGCCGCTTGGCCACGAACACGCCGACCAGCGCATAGCGCGAGGCCTGGTTGCGGAATTTCACATAGGCCGCCTTCTTGGGCAGCGGGAACATCACCCGGGTGATGATCTCGTCGCTTTCCAGCGCGGTCGTGAACAGGCCTTGAAAGAATTCCTCCGGCTTCAGCCGGCGCTTGTTGGTGACGATGGTGGCGCCGAGCGCGAGGCAGGCGGCGGGATAATCGGCGGTCGGGTCGTTGTTGGCGAGTGAGCCGCCGATGGTGCCCTTGTGGCGCACCGCGGGATCGCCGATTAACCCGGCGAGTTCGGCGAGCGCCGGGATCGCCTCGCCGACGACGGCGGAGGTCGCGACCGCGTGGTGGGTCGCGGTGGCGCCGATCACCAGCGACCGGCCCTTCATCTCGATGCCGTCGAGACCTTCGATGTGGGAGAGGTCGACCAGATGCGGCGGGCTCGCCAGCCGCTGCTTCATGACCGGCAGCAGCGTGTGGCCGCCGGCGATCACCTTGGCGTCTTCGTTCTTGGCCAGCAGATTGGCGGCCTGCCGCACGGTCGCCGGACGATGATATTTGAATTCGTACATGAATGATCCCCAAACGCCGTGCGACGAAAATTCGTTATGCGAGATCGGAGTTCGCCATCGCCTTGGCGCCGGCCGCGATCGAGACAACGATGTTCTGGTAGCCGGTGCAGCGGCAGAGATTGCCTTCGAGCTCTTCGCGAATGGTGTGGTCGGAAAGATCGTGGCCCTTGCGATGGACGATGTCGACCGCAGTCATGATCATGCCCGGCGTGCAGAAGCCGCATTGCAGGCCGTGATGCTCGCGGAACGCCTCCTGCATCGGATGCAGCGGCGCGCCGTCGGCGGCGAGCCCCTCGATGGTCCGGACCTCGTGTCCGTCGGCCATGACAGCGAGCGTGGTGCAGGACTTCACCGCCTTGCCGTCGAGATGCACGACGCAGGCGCCGCATTGCGAGGTGTCGCAACCGACATGAGTGCCGGTCAGCCGCAGATTCTCGCGCAAAAACTGCACCAGCAGCGTGCGGGGGTCGACATTTGCGTTGACGGGGTTGCCGTTCACGATCAGGGAAATCTTGGCCATTCAGCACTCTCTTCATCTGCGCCGCCTGGGGCGGCAGCACAGTCGTTAAAATCATTGCAAGGCCATAATATGAGCCATCCCGGCAATGAGCAACCTCACCTAAGGCATGGCCTGATATGACTTGCCGGGCACTATCGGCCTGGCCGGACTAACCCTGCACCGCCCTGGCGAAATTCGCGAAAAACTCGTCGGCCAGTTTCTTGGCCGAACCGTTGATCAGGCGCTGGCCGAGCTGGGCGAGCTTGCCGCCGATCTGCGCCTCGACGTCATAGGTCAGAAGCGTGCCGCCATCCTTGTCGGCAAGGGCCACCGTGGCACCGCCCTTGGCGAAGCCGGCAACGCCGCCCTCGCCTTCGCCCGAGATCTTGTAGCCGTTCGGCGGATCGAGATCGCTCAGCGTCACGCGCCCCTTGAAGCGCGCCGACACCGGGCCGACCTTGATCTTGGCCACCGCCCGAAAGCCGCTGTTGTCTTCGGTCCTGTCCAGTTCCTCGCAGCCGGGGATGCAGACCTTGAGCACTTCCGGATCGTTCAATTTGGCCCACACCGCCTCGCGCGGCGCCGCCAGCTGAACCTCGCCGTTCATCGTCATGGCCATGGGCTGCCTCCCGGATCATCGGTCTGTTGTCCTCCAAGTAAAGCACGCTCGGCCCAAAAGGAAGGGGACCAGGGGATGACGAGCGATGCATATTTGCCAAAAACCGTCATTGCCGGGCTTGACCCGGCAATCCATCGTCTTGAATAGAGTCTTCATCTACCGAACTCGCGGGGTATGCCATGCCGATGATCGACGCCGACGGTTGCCTCATCAACGTATCGGTCGAGGGCCGCGACGGCGGACCGACCCTGATGCTGTCGAATTCGCTCGGCTGCACCCTGCAGATGTGGGAGCCGCAGATGAAGGCGCTCACGCAAATATTCCGCGTGATCCGCTACGACCGCCGCGGCCACGGCAAATCCGGCGTGCCGCCCGGACCCTATTCGATGCAGCGGTTCGGGCGCGACGTGCTGGCGATCCTCGACGATCTCAACATCCAGAAGACGCATTGGTGCGGGCTGTCGATGGGCGGCATGGTCGGACAGTGGCTCGCCGCCAACGCGCCGCAGCGCTTCGGCAAGATCATCCTCTCCAACACCGCCTGCTACTATCCCGATCCGACCAATTGGAACAACCGCATCAAGGCCGTGAAGGAAGGCGGCATCGCCGCGATCGCCGACACCGTGATCGCCGCCTGGCTGACCGCGGATTTCAGGGAGCGCGAGCCGCAGGTCACGGCGAATTTGAAGGCCATGCTGCTCGCGACCCCGGCACAGGGCTATATCGCGGCTTGCGAGGCGCTGAGCACGCTCGACCAGCGCGACTTGCTGCCCAGGATCAAGAGCCCGACGCTGGTCATCGCCGGACGCCACGACATGTCGACGCCGGTCGCGGCCGGCGAGTACATCCGCAGCCAGATTCCGGGAGCGGCACTGACGATCCTCGACGCCGCGCATATTTCCAACGTCGAGCAGCCGCACGTCTTCACCGACGCGGTGGTCGGCTTTTTGACGCAGCGGTAAACTCTAACAGCGTCATTGCGAGGGCAGCGAAACGCTAGACTCCCGCAACGACATTGCGAGGAGCCCTTGCGACGAAGCAATCCATCTGAGTTCAGTGACGGCTGAGAGATGGATTGCTTCGCTTGCGCTCGCAATGACGGGAAGAACGCTATGAGGAAATGCCTCAGCGGTGCTCGAGGAATTGGGACTGCTGAAGGGATAGATCGTCGGCGATCGCGGCGCTTTCGGCCTGCGGCTGCGCGGGACGTTCGACCAGCAGCACGATTCCCGTGCCGAGCAGCATCAACAGTTCGGTCGCGTGCAGTCGAAGGGCGGCTGTCTCGCCGACCTGGGAGGCCATCACCATGCTGGCAAAGCTGATCACGCTGCCGATCGCAAGCGCCATCGCCAGCGCTTCATCGCTGCCGCCGGTCTTGCGGATCGAGGCGCGCGTGAGCAAAATCACGAACACCGCGAAGAACGCAACCACGGTGAGCTTGCCGAGCGCCAACAGCCAGGCGACGCGGACCGTGCCCGTTGCGGCGAGCTGCAGATGATCGCTGATGAACAGCCCGACCGCGATGTTCGGCCGCTCGAAAAGCGCATGGATCGGCGAGACCATGATCTTGAAGGCGACGATGGTCCAGGTCGGAATGAAATAGGCCGCAAGCAGCGCGCCGTTGAATGAACTGATCCGCCAGTTGGTCGCCATTGCCGCTTCCCGCTTTTTCCGCGGCGCTGAGAGAGCGGCGGCTTTGCGGGCGAGGTAACCTCCTTAAACTGCGACAGGCAATTTAAACCCTTTGTTTACCTTAATGGCAGGCGGCGGGACCCTACCCAATCGTCCCAGGACTCTTGCGAAAGGTCGTAGGGTGGATTGGAGCCCAACGGGTCCGCGCAAAGCGCGGCCCGATGACAGGCTCCGGCGTAATCCGCCGCTCCGGGCCGTAAATCAAAGCGGCGGGTTACGGCTTCGCCTCCAACCCGCCCTACGATCTGTCTCATCAGTTCGTGTGCGGCGTCTGCAGTTCGGGAATGCGATTGTCGGCGCGGCGGAGCCGTCGGCAAAGTTCGCGGTTGATATTCTGCAGCACTATCACATAGGCATGGATGTCGGCCTTGTAGCAGGTGTAGAGGTTTCGGGCCGTGAGCTCATACAATACGGTTGGGCTCTCGGTGACGACGGTGGCTGATCGGTTCTGCATTTCGATCAGCGTCATTTCGCCGAAAAAATCGCCCGGTTCGAGATCCGACATGCGAATGGCGCGCCCGGAATTCCCCAGCCGGCTCACCACCAGTTTGCCGGAGTGAACGATGAACATCGAGCGCCCTTGTTCGCCTTCCGCCACGACAGTGGCGCCGGCGTCGAAGCGGCGCTCGACCAGCATCGAGACCAGGAGATCGAGGCCTGCGTCCGAGAGGCCACCGAAGAAAGGCGTGGCGATCAGGAACGCTTTCAGATCGGGGGAGCTGACAGCCATCGGCCAAATATACTCCCGCGCCCAATGGCGACAAGCGGGCTGGGCCCCAGGATTGGTTCACGCATTTTGACGCAGTGCAGCGGTAGAGCAGACCCACGTGGATATGGGTGGTGAAATTCCCCGCGGCTTGTAAGGAAACGGTATCCGCAGGCCTTTGAGTCCCCTCCTGATGTTGCAATTCCCACGTTCCGTCGAGACCAGGGCGTCCTGGGCCATAGCCTCGGTCGCGCTCTTCATCCTCGGGATGTCGTTCGGCGGCGCCTGGATTGGCGTGGTGGCGCTCAAGGACATCGCCGGCGAGGTCAACGGGTCGCGCTCCGTGCCGGCGCTGGCCAGTTCGCTGGCCTGGCTCGGCACCGGCGCCGGTGGCATCATCATGTCCCGGATCGCCGATCGGATCGGCACGCGGTGGACGGTCATCTTCGGCTCGCTGATGATCGGCGTTGGGCTGTCGATCTCGACGCTTGGGCCGCCCTGGCCGCTGTGGATCGGCCACGGACTGTTCATCGGCTTGATCGGGATCGGCGGCATCAATGCACCCCTGTACATTTATGTCAGCCGCTGGTTCGACCGCCGCCGTGGCTCGGCGCTGGCGCTGATCTCGAGCGGAACCTATCTCGCCGGTGCGATCTGGCCGCCGATATTCGAGCATGCCATCGTCAATTTCGGCTGGCGGCAGACGATGCTGTGGTATGCGCTGGCCGAGATCATTCTGGTCGTGCCGCTTGCGTCGATTTATTTTCGCAGCCCACCCGAGATCATTCATCCGGCGGCGCCATCCGGTGCCAGTTCGAACAGAACGCGCGTCCTCGGCTGGCCGCCCAATGCGGTGTTCGCGGCAATGTGCGGCGCCGCCGTGCTGTGCTGCATGGCGATGGCGATGCCGCAGGGCCACCTCGTTGCTCTTTGCAGCGATCTCGGTATCAGCCGGTCGATGAGCGCCGTGATGCTGTCGGTGCTGCTCGGCACCGCGTTCGTGAGCCGGCAAATCTGGGGTGCGATCTCCGATCGGATCGGCGGCCTCGCTACCGTACTGATCGGATCGGCCTGGCAGGCCGCCTCGATGACGGCCTTTCTGTTGACGCAGAACGAAGCCGGCCTGTTCGTGGTGGCCGCCGCTTTCGGGCTCGGCTTTTCCGGCATCATCCCGGCCTATGTGCTGGCGGTACGTGAACTGTTTCCGGCATCGGAAGCCTCCTGGAGAATCCCGACCCTGTTGCTGTTCAGCGGCGGTGGCATGGCCGCCGGCGGCTGGCTCGCCGGCCTCATCTACGACCATCTCGGATATTATGCACCCGCCTTCGCGGTCGGCATCGGCACCAACCTTCTCAACCTGCTTTTGATCAGCGTGCTGGTCGGACGGCAACGCCAGCGCGCAGTCTATGCCTGAACGGTCAAGGCGGGCTGTTTTGCTTGCGCTGTAGCTTTCGAAGCCCCGGTTGAGCCCTAGTCATCATGTCTGGCGACGAGGCAGCCAGGTTTCGTAAACAGGCTGAGGAGTGCCGGGAGCCGGCGGCCAAGTCCGTCAGCACCCTCGACAAGGAAGCGTGGCTACGCGTCGCGGAGGAATGGCTGAGACTCGCCCAATCGACAGAAAATCAACGCGACAGTCGATAGCGTAAGGCCGCCTCAACTCCGGGGGGAGGCCGGCGTTCAGGCTGGATGCCCGTTCCAGATCACAAGCGCCAATCGGCAAGTTGATTTGATCGCTACGATGCCGTCGAGCGGCGAGTTCGGAATGGAAGAGGTTTTGGCCCGCCCACGATTGCAGACCGGCGTTCTACGCGCGCGGAACCGAAACAGACCTTGTCAGTTGGCTCTCCGAGATTTCATCGCTGGGAGTGTCCGCTATGGACAACGATCGAATTGCCGGCTCGGCGAAGGATTTCGCTGGTAAGGTCGAGAGCACCGTCGGCAATGTCGCCGGCGACGCAAAGACCCAGGCAGCCGGCCGCGTCCGAGAGACGACCGGCGCGGCGCAGAACCTGTACGGTCAGGCCAAGGATGTAGCGCGCGAAACCTCGGATGCAGCCGTCAGCTATGCCCAAGAAGCTTATCAGAACAGCGGCGACACCTTCCGTGACGGCTCGCAAGCGATTGCGAAGAAGGTGCAGGAGAAACCGCTCGGTTCGATGTTGATCGCGGGCGGGATCGGTTTTGCGCTGGCACTATTGATGACGCGCCCGCTGCGCCGCCCTCGGCCGCGACATTACGGCTAAGATGGCCATATCGGAAGAATCGCACTTTCGATTGATTGGCTGCTTGTTGGCTTGGAGATTAAATCGTGAGTGATGACGTCCCGCTGCCCTCTTTCGTCCACGAAGGCTTGGATCCCGTTCCAGAACCGAAATCCACCATCGCGGAAGTCTCCGACGCTGTGAAAGCTACTGTCAATCGAGTTAGCGGCGCGATAGAAGCGGGTCGAAAGCCCGGTATGCCATTGAGTGTCTTAAGCAATATCGCGCGCGAAGCGCCTCTAGGTTCACTGCTAATCGCGTTCCTGTTGGGAATAGCCGTCGCCCGCCGCCGGTGAGGGTTTGAGGGCGCTCACCGAACGCCACACCGATCCACTTTTCTTTTCGCCGAACGATATGACAAGGGCGACGTTTTAAACTCGATTACTTCCGATCCTCCCCAAAGCGAACGTCGCTGGTGCGGCTCGGCATGTCTCAGAGGTGCCAATAAGCGAGATTGCGCGCGAGCTCGACCATGACAGATCACCCAATTTCCTTTTTCGCCTGCGTCTGCCTATCCGACTATTGGAACGTTTTCGGGGACGGTGAGTTTGTGCCGGCTGGGAGCTAACAACCAACGAGGATTCCATGGCTAAAGACGAGCACAACAAGGCTGCCGAACACCACGAAAACGCTGCCAAGGCACATCGCTCCGCCGCCGAACATCACGGTAAGGGCGACCACGCCAAAGGTAAGGAGCACGCCAATGCTGCGAAGCAGCATTCGCAGACCGCTCACCAACACACCGACCAGGCCCATTCGAAGAGCCAGCAGCAGAAATAGCGAGGCAGAAAGGCCCGGGCATCCCCGGGCCTTTCAGTTTCCGCAGCACGGTAAACATTTTCTTTCAAAGAGAGCAATTGGGACTCTGTTGTGGACAGAAAAAGTAAAGCTATTAGCAAGGAGGATGAAATGTCCAAAAAGCCAAAAATTGATCACGAGTACCACGCTGGCAAGGACAAATTGAAGATAACGATAGAGGGTTATTCGCTCGGCAAAAAGTCTCGCGCGTCAATCATGAAAAAGGTGACGCACGCGGTTGAGCGCAGCCCGGACGGGCTGATCAAGGACCATAAGAAGTCAGAAAAAGGTTCTGGCAAAAAGATACCCGGTCACCAAAAGGTCTCCAAAACGTTTGAAGAAGTTGGCGACTAAGGCGAAGGGGCGGATGTCAAAGACTGAATGATGGAACCATGCAGTTTCAATACGAACAAACGTTCGGTCGGTCGTTAACTTCGCGTCTCTTGCCTTAAGATACATCCCCAAGTATACGGCCTTGCCGCATGATGATATATCAGGAGAAGATTCCGCCGCCCGCAGCTGTGCCTTTGGACGAAGAGCAGAGGAAATCGACTGCCGAACTGCTAGCCGATGACGATCGTTGGGTTAAGCACCTAATTGACGGCTTGGCCGGCATTCTTCGAGGGAAGTAGTAAGGGCCGCCTCAGTTGGCGGCCTCTTTCATTGTGGCAGCTTCGATCTCTTCGTATTTTTCCAAGTCGGCATCGACGGTGGCGCCGGTCCCTTTTTGCAGAAGCCATTGGCCCTTTCGGGTACAACTTCTGATGAGGGGGGCACCCTCGGCGGGGTAATGCACGGATGGAACCTAAGTGCACTTTTGAACAAAAGCAGTCTGGCAAGTTCGCCTATTTTTGGTTGAGTCCGGTACCGGACAATATATATTTCATAGCCTCGCTACCGGCCGATATCCGTCAGGGGACTTTTCGGATGGCAGAGTATCGGGCTTACACCATCGGGCGCGATGGGCATTTCATTGGGTTCGAACCGTTGGTCTGTGCCGACGACGCTGAGGCTATCAAGCTTGCCAGTCGCCTCCTCGGCGATCATTCGGTTGAGATTTGGAGCGGCGCCCGACTCGTGAAGCGGCTGGAGGCGAAGATAAGTCCAGTTGGTGATCCGTATGGATCAGACTCAATTTAAGACATTGGTCTAACTTGCCTTTGAGCCAAGGCTGCCAAATGTCCGAAGGCTCCATCTATCTGAGGTATCAGGCCGCCAAATGCCAGGCTCACGCCACGGCCTTGACGGACGAGCAAACGCAACTGGAGCTTCGGAGGCTGGCCCCGGAATACACTACGGAAGCGGTCGATATCGAAACCAAAGAGAAAAAGTAAGGCCGCCTCAGTTGGCGGCCTCTTTCGTCTAATGTCGTGATGACGCGGCGATCGATCGGCACGCACCGCGCTGACAGTGATGGCCTGATTTCAATTGTGAGTTGGAAACCGGACAGACAAACCAAATTTAACGCTCGTAAATGCTTCCTATCACCGTCCATTCTCGGCAATCACCGGTGACGGAGAGTTCGGTAGTGCTCCCGCCTGACCGGGAGTTTGTGCTCATGCAGCTTTACCGCGTTTATGTCATCGGCCAGGACGGTCATTTCATCAGATCCATCGACCTTAGCTGCGCGGACGACAATGCCGCCATCGAATCGGCCAAGCAACTAATTGACGGACACGATTTGGAGCTTTGGCAGCGGGATCGCCGGATCGCCCGGTTTGACAGCAAGCTGGAGTAGCCGTCCCCGATCGCCCAAAATGGAACTGAACATTTTCGCCGCTTCGTCGTCATATAGACAGCAGCCAATGACGACTGCATTCACGCGCGAATGCGGAGCTGGAAAATGTGTGACAAGTGTGTCGAACTCGACGGCAAGATCGAGCACTACCAGCGACTGGCAGACAGAATTATCGATCAACGCACCATCGATGGGATCAAGAAATTGATTGAGGAGATGAAGGCCCAGAAGATGGCACTTCACCCTGAGCAAACGCAGTAAGGCCGCCTCAGTTGGCGGCCTCTTTCATTCAATCATCATGTCGCAGGGATCGATCCGCTCGTGCAAGGCTGACTACGATCCATCCTCTCCATGGTATAGTCCTCTGTATGCGAGCGTTACTGGCCGGCCTGCTGGCGATGTCGATCCTGACCGGGGCGTCGGCCGCCGCGTTGGGCGAAGAGGTCGCCGCATGGACGATCAGCTTGCATCCGGCCGACTTCGTGATCGGCGCCACGCTCGCGCAATTGCACACCCGCCGCGCGTGGCTTGCCGGATTCGACGAGCGCTCGGGCAGCTTCGAGATCGCGCTGCGCAAGAAGGCCGTGGCGATCTCCGCGCCGCGCTGTCAGATGGATTATCTGATCCTGACGATACCGTCCTATTATCCGGAAAATCCCAAACAGGCGTCGGTCGGCGAGCGCCGCGCGATCTATGACGCCTTTGTCGCGTTCCAGGCCGGCGGCAGCGGCCACCTAGCCGCGCGGGTCGAAGCGCCGGGAAGTCTTGCAAGCCATGGTGCGAACGGCGCAGCGCTTGCCGCCTGCAATCTGTACTTCGCGTTTCCGCTATCGGCGCAGGTCTCGCCACGGTAGCGCCGGCCGCGTCTGTATTTCCCCCAACTGATTTGCCCCCTTGTCAAGCCCCTCTCGCAAAAATATTCTGCTTTACCGAATATTCTGATTATCCTATATTACTCCCTGTCCCGTCCCACCATGAGGGGCGTTTCGCGGTCGTCACTTAACGCGGGGCGGGATGCGGTGGACGCCGATAGTGCTCTTGACGAAGGCACTTGAAGCGGACGGCGAAGCCGTGTGGTCCTGGCACCTCGACGCTGGTGTCAAGTTGGCGCTTAGGAGCGCCGGCGACGGTGGCCAAAGAGCCCGAGCACCGGGGAGATCACGGAGTAAGCCGTAAACCATTGCGTGGGGAATGCCGGGTGATTCCGGTGTGACCTGACAACGCGTGTGCGTTCTACCGCTACCCGTTGCACACGCGGCTATCGGCCGCATCGGCCGCCCGGCATTCCCTGCGCCCTCAATGGAGAGGGCGGCAAATAAAGGGATACCTCGCGCAAAACGCATGCGGCGAGATCGCGAAGGTGTGCGTCGACGTCATTGCGAGGAGCACTTGCGACGAAGCAATCCATTCTTCGCTTGCTGCGCTATGGATCGCTTCGCTGCGCTCGCAATGACGAGGCTGCTTGACAATTGCGGCCTGCGCACCAAAAGAAAAGTCCCGCCTTGCGGCGGGACCTTCCTGCTCTCACTCAACTCTCGATCCGCTTTACCGGTCGCGCTGATCGGGCTTCTGGCCCTGGCGGTTCGGATCCTGCTGCTGCTGTCCGGACTTCTGGCCGCCGCCCTGTTGCTGGCCGGGCTTCTGGCTCGGGTTCTGGTTCTGCTGGCCCGGATTCGGATTCTGGTTCGCCATAACGGTCTCCCTGGTTGAACCTAACCGGAGATAACCGCGCCGGCAGAAAATGGTTTCAGGGAAAAATCGGTTCCCGCGCGGTGATTGGATGGCGGCCGCCTGTCCCGATCGCGGCGGGGGGAACCTGAGGCGAAAGTACCATTGTACAAGCGTTTGAGCCGCACCCTGCGCTGTTGCCGCCCCCGGTTCCCGCTGTTAGAAAATGGCACGACGCGCCGTTCCGGCTGCCGGGGCCATCGCCGCGTCCTTTAACTGACGGCAGCGCATGGACTATTTTGCCCAGCAACTGATCAACGGCATCGTGCTCGGCTCGATCTACGGCCTGATCGCCATCGGCTACACCATGGTCTACGGCATCGTCGGCATGATCAATTTTGCTCATGGCGACATCTTCATGATCGGCGGCTTCATCGCGCTGATCACGTTCCTGATCCTGGTCTCGATGGGACTGACGGCGGTTCCCGTGATCCTGCTGATCGTGCTGCTGGTGTCGATGGCGATCACCGCGCTGTATGGCTGGACCGTGGAGCGCATCGCCTATCGGCCGCTGCGGCACTCGTTCCGGCTGGCGCCGATGCTGTCGGCGATCGGCATGTCGTTCGTGCTGTCGAATTATTCGCAAGTCGCGCAAGGCGCGCGCGTCAAGCCGGTGCCGCCGATCATCACCGGCGGCTACACGCTGCTCGACCAGAACGGTTTCGTGGTGCGGCTGTCCAACGTGCAGATTATCGTCGTCGTCACCACCATCGTATTGCTGGCGATCTTCACCTGGCTGGTGGCGCGCACCCGGCTTGGCCGCGACATGCGCGCCTGCGAGCAGGACCAGACCATGGCGGCGCTGCTCGGCGTCGATGTCGACCGCACCATCTCGATGACGTTCGTGATTGGAGCAGCCCTCGCCGCGGTCGCGGGCATGATGTACCTGCTCTATTACGGTCTGGTCGATTTCTACATGGGGTTCGTCGCCGGCATCAAGGCCTTCACCGCAGCCGTGCTCGGCGGCATCGGCTCGCTGCCCGGGGCGATGCTGGGCGGGCTGGCGATCGGCCTGATCGAGACGCTGTGGTCGGCCTATTTCTCGGTCGAGTACAAGGACGTAGCAGCCTTCTCGATCCTGATCGTGGTCTTGATCTTCATGCCGACCGGGCTGCTCGGCCGGCCCGAAGTTGAAAAAGTTTGACCGCCGGCGTGACAGCATCGGCGCCCAACTCGAGCCCGGCCGCGCGCGCGCCGGGCATGGCCTTCATCCTCAAAAAGGCGCTGATCAGCGCGCTGGTGGCGCTGGTGCTGTTCTCGCTGATGATCGGCATCCGCACCGAAGCCGGACCCACCGGGCAACTGATCTACTGGACGCGGTTCGGCGATCTCGCGGCAATCGTCGCCGCGGTGTTCGCCGGCAGCATCGCGGTCGAATTGCTGCGCTGGTGGTGGGGGCCGGTCGGCACCATCGCGATCGTTCCGCCTGCAGTTACCCGCGCGCTGGCGCTGGCACGGCGTGCCATCGCGCCGCTGCTTCTGATCTTCACCCTGCTGGTGCCCGTGATCTTCTACGATCAGCGCTACATCCTCGACCTCGGCATTCTGGTGCTGACCTATGTCATGCTGGGATGGGGATTGAACGTGGTGGTCGGCCTCGCCGGCCTGCTCGACCTCGGCTATGTCGCGTTCTACGCCGTCGGCGCCTATTCCTACGCGCTGCTGGCGACCAATTTCGGGCTATCGTTCTGGGTCTGCCTGCCGCTCGCCGGCATCCTCGCTTCATTGTGGGGCGTGATGCTCGGTTTTCCGGTGTTGCGGCTGCGCGGCGACTATCTCGCCATCGTCACGCTGGCATTCGGCGAGATCATCCGCCTCGTCATCATCAACTGGCAGAGCCTGACCGGCGGCCCGAACGGCGTCTCCGGAATCCCGCGGCCGACGCTGTTCGGCATTCCGCTCGACCCCAGCGATAATGGCCTCGCCGCAAGGCTCGGCATCGAATTCTCGGCAACCCACCGCATCGTGTTCCTGTTCTATCTGATCCTGGCGCTGGCGCTGTTGACCAATTGGGTCACGATCCGGCTGCGGCGCCTTCCCATCGGCCGCGCCTGGGAGGCGCTGCGCGAGGACGAGGTCGCCTGCCGCGCGCTCGGCATCAACATCACCACGACCAAACTGACGGCGTTTGCGACCGGGGCGATGTTCGGCGGATTCGCCGGCGCATTCTTCGCCACCCGACAGGGTTTCATCAGCCCGGAATCCTTCACCTTCAATGAATCGGCGCTGGTGCTGGCGATCGTCGTGCTCGGCGGCATGGGCTCGCAGCTCGGCGTCGCGCTGGCGGCGCTCACCATGATCGGCGGCTTCGAGCTGTTTCGCGGGCTCGAGCAGTATCGCATGCTGGTGTTCGGCGTCGCGATGGTGCTGTTGATGATCTGGCGGCCGCGCGGGCTGATCGGCCATCGTGCGCCCACCGTCTACCTCGAGCACAGCCAGGCGATCTCCTCCGACCTCGTCAAGGAGGGTCACGGGTGAGCGACGAAACCATCCTCACCGTCGATCGCCTGACGATGCGCTTTGGCGGCATCGTCGCCGTCAACGAACTGTCGTTCACAGCGGAGCGGCACAAGATCACCGCCCTGATCGGGCCGAACGGCGCCGGCAAGACCACGGTGTTCAACTGCATCACTGGATTCTACAAGCCGACCGGTGGCGCGATGCGGCTGACGCATGACGATGGCCGCGCCATCCAGCTCGAACGGCTGAACGATTTCCGCATTTCAAAGCAGGCCAAGGTCGCGCGCACCTTTCAGAACATCCGGCTGTTTCCCGGCATGACCGCGCTGGAAAACCTGATGGTGGCGCAGCACAACGCGCTGATGCGGGCCTCCGGTTTGACGTTTCTCGGGCTGATCGGCGCGCCGTCGTGGCGCAGGGCGGAAAAGCACGCGATCGATCAGGCGACGCGCTGGCTGACGCGCATCGGGCTATTGGAGCGCGCCGACGATGCCGCCGGCAACCTGCCCTATGGCGATCAGCGCCGGCTCGAAATCGCGCGCGCGATGTGCACCGAACCGGCGTTATTGTGCCTCGACGAGCCGGCCGCCGGACTGAATGCGCGCGAAAGCGCGGCCTTGAGCGAACTGCTGATCTCGATTCGCGACGGCGGCACCTCGATCCTCCTGATCGAGCACGACATGAGCGTGGTGATGGAAATCTCCGACCATGTCGTGGTGATGGATTACGGCGTCAAGATCGCCGAAGGTTCGCCGCGAGAGGTGCGCGACGATCCCAAGGTGATCGCGGCCTATCTCGGCGTCGAGGATGACGAGGTCGCCGCGGTCGAACAGGAGCTGGGGCTGTGAGGGGGCTTCGGCATGTTCCCCGGATGCTGCGCCGCGCGCCGCCATGGCGGCGTGACGCGCCGCTGATCCGGTTCCAACACCTTCGCGCGCAGCCATGGGTCCCGGCTCGGCGGCGCATCGCAAGAGCGCGGCACCGCGTCCGGGACACGGGGGCGGTCGCATGACATCACCCCTGCTCGCGATTCGCGGTCTGCGCGCCGCCTACGGCAAGATCGAGGCGCTGAAGGGCGTCGACATCGCGATCAATCCGGGCGAGATCGTCGCCCTGATCGGCGCCAATGGCGCCGGCAAGTCGACGCTGATGATGACGGTGTTCGGCAAGCCGCGCGCCCGCTCGGGCCAGATCCTGTTCGACGGCCGCGACATTACGGAAATGCCGACCCATGAAGTCGCGCGCCTGCGGATCGCGCAAGCACCGGAGGGCCGGCGGATTTTCCCGCGCATGAGCGTCGCGGAGAACCTGCAGATGGGAGCCGACGCCACCGATTCGAGCGAGGCCGATCGTGCGGCCGGGCTCGAGCGCGTGCTGACGCTGTTTCCCCGGCTGAAGGAGCGCATGGCCCAGCGCGGCGGAACGCTGTCCGGCGGCGAGCAGCAGATGCTGGCGATCGGCCGCGCCTTGATGAGCCGCCCTCGCCTGTTGATGCTGGACGAGCCCTCGCTGGGCCTGGCGCCGCTGATCGCGCGCCAGATTTTCGACGCCATCCGCACTCTGAACCGGCAGGACGGGCTGACCGTGCTGATCGTCGAGCAGAACGCCAATCACGCGCTGCGGCTCGCCCATCGCGGCTATGTCATGGTCAACGGCCTGATCACGCTGCAGGGAACCGGCACCGAGCTGCTGCAGCGCCCGGAAATCCGCGCGGCCTATCTGGAAGGCGGCCGGCATGGGTAGCCGCAGCCCCGAAGCCGCGCCCCGCAAACGCCCCGGTAAAGACCGATTTGCCTGAAAAATGCCGATGACTTCGCGGCAAATTCAGCCGACAATAGGTGCGATCTTCGGACCCGGCCGCCCGCCGGGCACTTCCCGTAGCGATCTACCGCGAGGACCTCTCATGAAATCACTGAAACTCATCGGCCTGGCATTGGGCGCATCGTTGGCATTGTCGACGGCAGCCTCTGCGCAGGACATCACCATCGCAGTGGCGGGCCCGATGACGGGCGGCGAATCCGCCTTCGGGCGGCAGATGAAGAACGGCGCCGACATGGCGATCGCCGACATCAACGCCGCCGGCGGCGTGCTCGGCAAGAAGCTGGCGCTGGACGTCGAGGACGACGCCTGCGATCCCAAGCAGGCGCGCTCGGTGGCGGAAAAGATCGCCAGCGCGAAAATCCCGTTCGTCGCCGGCCATTATTGTTCGTCGTCGTCGATCCCGGCGTCGGAAGCCTACGCCGACGGCAACGTGCTGCAGATCACGCCGGCCTCCACCAATCCGTTGTTCACCGAGCGCGGGCTGTGGAACGTCGCGCGCGTCTGCGGCCGCGACGACCAGCAGGGCCAGGTCGCCGGCGATTACATCGCCAAGAACTACAAGGGCAAGAACATCGCCATCCTCAACGACAAGACCACCTACGGCAAGGGGCTGGCCGACGAAACCAAGAAGGCGCTCAACAAGGCCGGCGTGACCGAGAAGCTGTACGAGTCCTACAACAAGGGCGACAAGGATTTTAACGCCATCGTGTCGCGCCTGAAGCTGGAAAAGATCGACCTCGTCTATGTCGGCGGCTACCATCAGGAATCCGGCCTGATCGTGCGCCAGATGCGCGACCAGGGCCTGCAGACCGTGCTGATGGCCGGCGACGCGCTGGCCGACAAGGAATACGCCTCGATCACCGGGCCGGCCGGCGCCGGTACGCTGTTCACCTTCGGCCCCGACCCGCGCAACAAGCCGACCGCGAAAGCTATCGTCGAGAAGTTCAAGGCCAAGGGCATCGATCCCGAGGGCTACACGCTCTACACCTACGCCGCGATGCAGATCTGGTCGCAGGCGGCGGCGAAAGCCGGCACCACCGATCCGAAGAAGGTAATGGCCGCGATCAAGGGTGGCGGCGCCTGGGATACCGTGATCGGGCAGATCGAGATCGACGCCAAGGGCGACATCAAGCAACTCGACTATGTCGTCTACAAATGGGACGACAAGGGCAACTACACCGAGATCAATCCGAAGGGGTCGTAGGACTCATCGACGGATAGCAACGTCAAACGCCCCGCTTCGCCGGGGCGTTTTTGCATGACGTCTGCGGCGCAGGAAACACGCGATGAAGAATCTCCTCACCGATATTGCCGGCGTCAAGGTCGGCCATGCCGATGACCCAAAGCTCGCCTCCGGCGTCACCGCGGTTGTCTTCGACCAGCCCGCGGTGGCTGCGATGGATGTGCGCGGCGGCGCCCCCGGCACCCGCGAGGGCGCGCTGCTCGATCTCGCCAACAGCGTCGAGAGGATCGACGCCATCACGCTCTCCGGCGGCTCGGCGTTCGGGCTCGAGGCCGGCGGCGGGGTGCAGGCCTGGCTCGCCGAACAGGGCCGCGGCTATGTGGTGCGCGGCGCGGTGATTCCGATCGTTGCCGGCGCGATCTGCTTTGACCTGCTCAACGGCGGCGACAAGAAATGGGGCCGCTTCTCGCCCTACCGCGATCTCGGCTACGCCGCGGCAGTCGCCGCAGGCGAGAGTTTTGCGCTCGGCAGCGCCGGCGCCGGCTTGGGCGCGACCACGGCGAATTTCAAGGGCGGGCTCGGTTCGGCATCCGCCATGACGCAAGCCGGCGTGCGGGTTGGCGCCATCGCGGTCGTCAATGCGGTCGGCAGCGTCACCGTCGGCAATGGGCCATGGTTCTGGGCGGCGCCGTTCGAAATCGACGGCGAGTATGGCGGGCGCGGATTGCCGCCGTCGTTCACCCCGGACATGCTGGCAATGCGGATCAAGGGCGCGGCCGCCGCGACGGCGGCGGAAAACACCACGCTCGCGGTCGTGGTCACGGACGCGGCGCTGACAAAACCTCAGGCCAAGCGGCTGGCGATGATCGCGCAGACCGGATTTGCGCGCGCGATCTATCCGGTGCACGCGCCGACCGATGGCGACGTGCTGTTTGCCGCGGCGACCGGCGAGAAGCCGGTCGATCCGCTGGCCGGCCTTACCGAACTCGGCATGGTCGCCGCCAATGCGGTGTCTCGCGCGATTGCGCGCGGCGTCTACAATGCGACCGCGCTGTCCTTCCCCGACGCGCTGCCGGCGTGGAAGGACCGCTTCGGATAGCCCGCTGCGCTTCCGGCGGCGGGCGAACTAGGCATTGAGCGAGAGCAATGGGGTGGCGCCGGATGAAATCGCCTGCGCCTGGCGCTGGATCAGCTGCTCGAGGAAATTGTAGGATGCCGTCGCGTTGCTCGATGACGTCGTTGCCGCGGGCGAGGTCATCGTGATCCTGGAGCCATCGGGATTGGTGATGGAGGTCGTGGTCGAGCCGTCGCTGTTGGTGGCGGTGGTGGCGGTCGCACCTGCCAATGCCTGCAGCAGCGGGTCGCTCGCGCCGTCGGCGCTGGTGGCAGCGCTGGTCCCACTGGCCCCGGTGCTGTCGCCCGATCCGCCGACATGCGCGTGATGATGGCCGTGGCCACCCCTGCCCCCCGCTCCCTGCAGCGCAGATTTCAATTCGCCGAGACTGACCGAACCGTCGCCATTGGTGTCGAGCTTGCTGAAGACGTCGTCGGCCTGCGCGAGGTTGGTGCCGCCGGCGCCGAGCGCGTTTTCGAATTCCGATTTCGAGATCAAGCCGTCGCCGTTGGCGTCGATCTGCGAGAACAGGTCCTGCAACGCGCTGGACGGATCGGTCGATGCCGGTGTGGTTGCTCCGGTCGACGACTGGCCTTGCGCCGCGAGCAGCGCGCTCATGGTGGCCGGTGAAATCTGGGAATATCCGCCCGGCGCGGTCGACGGGCTGGAGCCGCCCGCGGTCGGGGCGCCGGCGTTGGCGCTGAAAGGATCGGTCGCGGCCTCGGCAAAGGCCGCTGCCTGGCTGGACGCCGAACCCGATGAGGTCAGCGAACGGATGGCGTCGAGCGCGGATGAGGCGGCGCCAAGGGCAAACAGCATGGCCATACTCCAACAGTGCCGCGTAACGCGGCCCACACAATTCGTGCCGATCGATCAGCAAGCCTCGTGCCATCGCGGGAAAGCCCATAAAACATGGGCTTTCTCAGCTCCGGCGGGTCCGGTTCCCCGGCAATTGCTGCCCCGGCGGCAGAATTTTCCGCCCCCTGCGGAGGGATCCGCTCGGCATTGCCGCCGCGCCTTGCCCATGTTACGCGGGGGCCCTCCGCGCGCATCAAGAGTGATCTCGGAAACAGCGCCCATGTCCGCCCAATTCGCGTCACGTCCGCTCGTCATCGCGCCGTCGATCCTGGCGTCCGATTTTGCCAAACTGGGCGACGAGGTCCGCGCCGTCGATGCCGCGGGCGCCGACTGGATTCATCTCGACGTGATGGACGGGCATTTCGTGCCGAACATTTCCTATGGGCCCGACGTGATCAAGGCGATCCGTCCGCATACCAAGAAGATCTTCGACGCCCATCTGATGATCTCACCGGCCGATCCCTATCTGGAGGCGTTCGCCAAGGCCGGCTGCGATCACATCACGGTGCATGCCGAGGCAGGCCCGCATCTGCATCGCTCGCTGCAGGCGATCCGCGCGCTCGGCAAGAAGGCCGGCGTCTCGCTCAATCCGGGCACGTCGATCACGGCGATCGAATATGTCATCGACATGATTGATCTCGTACTGGTGATGTCGGTCAATCCCGGCTTCGGCGGCCAGGCTTTCATTCCGTCGGCGCTCGGCAAGATCCAGGATTTGCGCGCGATGACGGCGGGACGGCCGATCGACATCGAGGTCGATGGCGGCGTCAGCCCCGATAATTCCGGCCAGCTGGCGGCCGCAGGCGCCAACGCCTTCGTCGCCGGCTCCGCGGTGTTCAAGGGCGGCACGATGGAGGCCTACAAGGCCAATATTTCCGCGATCCGCAATGCGGCGGCGCTGGCGCGCGGCGAGGCGATCTAGGTGCAATTCAAATCGAGCGGTCTCAGCCGGCGCCAGAGCTTATGCGCCCGCTGACGATTCTCGCATTGGTGCGAAACACGACATCCCAGAAGATCGTCGATACGCCAAAATTGCAATTCTCGAAACGATGATGCGTGAGATGCCGCAGCTTTGCCGAATAGAGCCAGGAGTTCGGCTCGATGGTCCAGCGGTGCACGGCATAGTGGACAGTGATAAAAGCCAGATAGCCCAGCAACAGGCCGGCGAAAATCGCCGATCCGTCCCGCAAGCCAGCGGTGCCGACCAGCAGAAGTCCGATCGGGAATGCCAGCAGTGGCGTGCTGAGGCTGGATCTTTCCGAATCCGGATCGTTTGGATGGTCGTGATGGAGCTGGTGCAGGCGCTGGCCCAGGGAAGGAAACTGATGGAAGACAAATCGGTGCACCAGATATTCCATCAGCGTCCAGGCCGCGAGGCCGAACAGGACCAGATAGAGCCGGTCCATGCCGGCCAGCGCCATGAAGATCATGGCGGCCAGCGGCACGGTCACGAAGTCGCCGAAGTGCCTGATACGCCGCATCACTTCGGCGGAAAGACTCGTCATGTTGACCGTTCCCCTGGTTGGACGCCTTGGCTGGCACTATCAGCGGCTTTTCCCGCGTCATGAACCGTGCAGGCTGGCGATAGGAGCAGATTTGAATGACGGAAATGCTGGCGGCCATCGGCTCCGGCGTTGCCCGAAATCGGGACCAGCCGATATAAGTTTCCAGTGGCGCAAAAGTTGCCGGTCAGGCCGAATATGTGAAGCCGTCGATCACGGCGCCGAGACCGACCGCGAGCCCGGCCGTGGCGTTACCTCCCTGCCGTGAGACGATCGGCCAGCCAGCGCGGCAGGCCGTTGTCGCGTATCCGCTGCGCCGCCGCCTCGACATCGTAGGGCACGCGGCAATAAGTGATTTCCCCGCTCACGGTATCGAACATCGCAAACCCCGCGGCCGGATCGCCGTCGCGCGGCTGACCGACCGAGCCAAGCACCGCGAGCCATTGCCGCCCCCTGAGCAGTTGCACCGGGACACCCGTGATCGGGACGAAGCTCGTCATTTTCGCGGTTATTGAGATGGAATACAGCGCCGGCCGGTGGATGTGGCCGCAGAAGGTGACATGCGCCTTCGTCGCCACCAGGCTGCGCGCCGCATCCAGCGTATTCTGGACATAGCGCCAATGCTGAGGATGGCTGGCCTCGGAATGGACATAGAGGCGATCGTCCTCCTGCAGCGTCAGCGGCAGCTCGGAAAGAAAGCGCCGCTGCGCGGTGCTGAGCCTGCCGCGGGTCCACTCGATCGCGGCCTGGGCTTCGGCGTTCATGAATTCGGACGCGGTGCTGACGGCGTTGTCGTGATTCCCGCACACCGCCAAAGCACCGTTCGCGACGAGGCCCATCACCGTCTCGACCGTCCATTCCGGATCGGCGCCATAGCCGACATAGTCGCCGAGGAGGATCATCCTTTCCGCGCCGCGGGCGCGCGCAAAATCAAGGCAGGCGCTAAACGCCTGCCGGTTGGCGTGGATATCGGAAAAAACGGCCAGCCGCACGATTTCCTCCGCGCCGATCCCGTTCGCCGGGCCTACGCCCGATTTGACCGACATCAAACATCAGCAAGCAGGCGGCGCACAATCGCGCCGAAAGCGCGCGATTGAAAATCACACGACTGAAATGGAGCGCCGGAGATGGCCTAGCGCTTGCGCGGCGCCTCCAGGGCTTTGAGCAGGAGCGCCAGCGCAGCGTCGATCCGCACCGATAGAAGCGGGTCCTTCCATTCCTCGGCATGGGCGGGATGATGGAAGCGGCTGGTGGCGTCGAACAGCGCCCGCGCCGTGGCCTTGACGTCGGCGATTTGGAAGGCACCCTGTTCTACCCCGTCCGACAGGATATGTACGATCTGATCGACCAGGCCGTCCTTGTGCGCCTTCACCACCTTGCACGCTTCCTGCGCCAAAGTGAGATAGGTTTCGAACATCTCGGGGTCGTCCAGAAGCTTCTTGTGCTTGATCGCGATCATCGTGCGCAGCCAGCGCTCCAGCCGCGCCGGCGCCGGTCCGGAAGACTCCGCGATCTTCGCAAGCGGCGCGTTAGTGCGGTCGAGCCAGCGTTTGGCCACCGCTTCGCGCAGCGAGGCCTTGCTCGGAAAATGGCGGTAGACGCTGCCGTGGCTGACGTCGAGCGCGCGCGCCACGTCGACCACGGTAGCTTTGGCGAGCCCGAAGCGGCGCAGCACGTCCTCGGTCACCTCGAGAATTCGCTCAGGTGTCAGAACAACGTTCTCGTTCATGCGCGCACCATCCCTTTTTTGAGCTTCCGCATCATTTTCGGGCTTGCGGATCGCGATCCGGCGGCTCGTCGCCGCCGTTATCTGTTAACGGGTCAGCCGCTCGACCTGGGCGGCAAGGTGGCGGGCCACTCGCCGGTTGAGCCAGCGCTGGAATTGGGAGGTCAGGTAAAGAATTTCGATAGTCATAGCGGTCGTCCTTTGCAACTCCGGGGCTTTTCGGGCCGACGGGCCCGCAAAATCCCGGTAACGCCCAGTTTGGCGTCAAAGCGAATATAGGACATCCCGCTGACAGATTTCAATATCTGTCATTCAATATTCCGTGATTGAGCGGACCCGGCCGGCTGCATAGCTGTGCGGAAGCACCAGTTCGCGACCGGCGCAGGTTTGTTTCACTCCCGCCGCTCTGCTAAAGCGCGGTGTAACCCCCACCAGTCCCGCCATGAGCCACGAGTCCTCGATGATTCCCCGTTATACCCGCCCGGAAATGGCCGCCATCTGGGAGGCGCAGACGCGCTTCAAGATCTGGTTTGAAATCGAGGCGCATGCGGCGGACGCACAGGCCGAATTGGGTGTGATTCCGAAGGAAGCCGCCAAAGCCATCTGGGCCAAGGCCCGCGACGTCATTTTCGATGTGGCGCGGATCGACGAGATCGAGCGCGAAACCAAGCACGACGTCATCGCCTTCACCACCCATCTGGCGGAGATCGTCGGCCCCGAGGCACGCTTCGTGCACCAGGGCTTGACCTCCTCCGACGTGCTCGACACCTGCCTCAACGTGCAGTTGACGCGCGCCGCCGATCTCTTGATCGACGACGTCGACAAGGTGCTTAAGGCGCTGAAGAAGCGTGCCTTCGAGCACAAGATGACGCCGACCATTGGCCGTTCGCACGGCATCCATGCCGAACCCGTCACCTTCGGGCTGAAGCTCGCCTACGCCTATGCTGAGTTCTCCCGCGCCCGCGAGCGGCTGCTCGCCGCCCGCAAGGAAGTCGCGACCTGCGCGATTTCGGGGGCGGTCGGCACCTTCGCGCAAATCGATCCGCGCGTCGAAGAGCATGTCGCCAAGGCCATGGGCCTGACGCCCGAACCGATCTCCACGCAGGTGATCCCGCGCGACCGCCATGCGATGTATTTTGCAACGCTTGGCGTGATCGCTTCCTCGGTCGAGCGGCTTGCCACCGAAATCCGGCACCTGCAGCGCACCGAGGTGCTGGAGGCGGAAGAATTCTTCTCCGAGGGCCAGAAAGGTTCCTCGTCGATGCCGCACAAGCGCAATCCGGTGCTGTCGGAGAATCTCACCGGGCTGTCGCGCATGGTGCGCGCCTATGTGACGCCGGCGATGGAGAACGTCGTGCTGTGGCACGAGCGCGATATCTCGCACTCCTCCGCCGAGCGCATGATCGCGCCGGACGCGACGGTGACGCTGGATTTTGCCCTCAACCGGCTCGCCGGCCTGATCGACAACCTGCTGGTCTATCCCGAAAACATGCTGAGGAACATGAACCGGCTCGGCGGGCTCATCCACTCGCAGCGGATTCTGACGGCACTAACGCAGAAAGGCGCGAGTCGCGAGGATGCCTACAAGCTGGTGCAGCGCAACGCCATGCCGGTGTGGCGCGGCGAAGGCGATTTCCAGACGCTGTTGAAGAAAGACCCTGAGGTGAAGAAGTATCTCACCGATGCGGAAATCTCCGAGCAGTTCGACCTCGGCTATCACCTCAAGCACGTCGATACCATCTTCCGCCGCGTGTTCGGGGAAAGCTAACCAAGGCCTGCTCGCTATTTGTCCGGCAGCAACTCGATCGTCAGATTGGCCGTTCCCTTGTTGTTCAAGGTATAGAAGTAATCGAAATATTTGGGAATGCCGATCACGCTGTCGTTGACGTAGACGAACAGTTCGCCGGATTTTCGCGCCGTGAATGTCGCCGTATAGCTCGTCGTACCCGGGCACTGGCAACGCGGTGGATCTATGCGATCCAACGACGGCACGATCTCGCCAAAACCCCTGTTGCCGATGCGAAGGATGGTCGCGAACCAGTTTGAGCCGACCAGCCGCCGGATCGGAAGACCCAGCCACATCGCGGGGGTCATCTTTTCCACGCCAAAGCCTTGCGGATCGGTTTCGATCCCCTTCGCCTTTACCGGATCGGGCTCCTTGAAGTTGTGACCGTCTTCCCAGGGGTCGGTGACGACGATGGAGAGTCGATAGGACTTGTTCCTTTCCATCGCGAGCCCGGTGGCGTTGCACAGCGTCCTGGTTTCGAACGGTTTGGTGGCGCTGCCGGTGACGAGTTGCGGGTTTTGGCTGGGCACGCACACCTGCCCCGTCAGATCGAACATCGCGAACGACACCCGGTTGACCAGCGTCACGACCGCGATCACCAGCACAACGAAAATAAGCAAGGCGAAAATGCTCGGCAAAATCCAGTGTTTGACCACATAGAAGAATGCGCGATAGGGCCCGGCCGTGCGGAGCTTGTAAACAAAACCTCCGGGCGGCTGCGCCGGGGCGGTCGGGGTTCGCCAGATACCGCGCATCACGTCGCGGATGTGTCCCTGCATCCAGCCGCCTGCATACATCAGAATGCCGAGGAGCAGCACGCCGGCGAGGAATTGCCCCGGCGAATTCCTGAACGCCTCGAGCCAGGGTTTTGCAAAGGACGGCAGGAACGCACCCACCAGGTCGATGAAAGGCACGACGACCTCGGCCGGACTGGCAGGTCCGCGTGGCGGCTTGTGCTTTTCGATGGCCGGCAGCGCCACCAGGAACAACGAAGCGAACACCGTCAGAAAATAGGTGATGCGGCGCGCCCAGACCCAATCCCAGGCTTTCTCCTGACGAATCGCGCGCGAAGCTGCGCCGGTCTCCGCAGCGGCGATGTTCAACGCAACCGCACCGTCATCACCCACGACATAATATTCTTGCGGCAACACGATGGGGCTGTAGCCGTCGGTCCCCGACCGGATGCGGTCCAGGACGCTCCGATGAACTTTTGGCGCGGGTCGCGCAACATACGACCCCGGCAATGCGAGTTCCTTCTTCACTTCGTGCTCGGGGTCGCCCCGGTCAAAGAGGAGATTGAAGATGCGCCGCAGATCCTCGCCGATCGACAGCTTATAGGGTGGCTCGTTGTAGATATCGGCGAGCTTGCGCGGCCGATAGCGATAGTAGCCGCCAAGTCCATGACGTGAATCGTTGAGCTGGTCGTAGCGGTCGGCAAAGCTCTTGAGCCAGCTTTCCTGCACCGACAGATAGTGCAGGCCATAGACGCCGGCGCGCTCCATCATCCATGCCAGCGTGCAATAGGCGAGACCGTCACGCGAATATCCGCCGCCGATGTCGGAGTGCACACCGACGAACCACACCTGGCTGATGCGTTCGCGGTCGATGGCGGCCAAGACCTTGTTCGGGTCCAGCGGCGCAGGGGCCCAGCCGTGAGCCGCGGGATAGAGCCCGTCGTCGGCGCGCACATAGCGGTCGTCCCAAAGCACCGGATGGAAGGAGTCGCGTTCCTCCTCCAGCGCCAGCGCGTGACAGGCGCGGACGATCTTGTGATTCATGAACTGGTCGGGCATCGACAGCGGCCAATACCAGTAGTCGATGGCACGCGTGATCTCCTCGATCGGCCCGCCATAGGCGCCGACGGTGTCGAAGACGCCGAGGAAGTCGAATTTTTCGATTCCGACCAAATCGAGTTGTTCCAGCGTCGGCTTGCGGAAAACGACGTGGCTTACCCAGTCGCGCAGCGCCCGCAGCGGCCCGATCAGGATGTTGCCGCCGGATTTGAAATTCTTGATCTTGCGGTAGCCGCGGTAGGCGATCTCGGCATCGCGCGCCAGATGCGCCTCGTTGCCGTCGTAATTGACGAGCCCGATGCGGGCGATGAAACCGGCGACGACGCGGATCGTGAAGGCGCCGCGGCTGAAGCCGAAACCGTAGATCTTGTCGCCATCCCTATAGTTGCGGCAGCAGAAGGAATAGATGTCGATGACGTTGCGCTTCAGGCCGAAGCCGAAGACGCCGCCGAGGATGGCGAACGGCTTGAATGACGAGGTGCCCACGCCATCATCGTAATAGGCGACCTGCCGCGCCGGATCGGTGAGATCGAGTGCCTGAAACAGCTGCCAAACGTTGGTCCTGAAAAGCTTGGCCGAACTGTTGCCGGTGCCGTCGGATAGCAGAATGATATTTTTCGACATGGATGCCCCCCTGCTCCCGCCGTAAAACCGCCAAGCTTGCCTGAAATTGCGACATAGGCAAGCTGCAATCACAGGGAGAATGGGGATGGGCTTGAGCGGCGATCGGGTGCGGCGCACGATCCCCGGGGCCGTTCTGCGGCACAGCCATGCCGACCAGCAATAACAACTGAACGGTAACCCCGGATCGGATAAGATCGCTTTCGTGTCACCACCTCCGACGATTCTCGTGTTCGATTCCGGCCTTGGCGGCCTCACGGTGTTGCGTGAGATCGTGCGTGCGCGGCCTGATGCGCACTATGTCTATGTCGCCGATGACGCGTTCTTTCCCTATGGCCACCACGGCGAGGAAGAGATCATCGCGCGCGTGGTGCCGCTGGTCGGCGAATTGATCGCCGCGCATGTGCCCGATCTGGTCGTGATTGCCTGCAACACGATGTCGGTTTCGGTCATGAGCCATTTGCGGGCCGCCTATCGCGTGCCCTTTGTCGGTACCGTGCCTGCGATCAAGCCGGCCTGCGCCGCCTCGAAGACCAGGCGGGTCTCGGTGCTGGGCACCAAGGCCACCGTCAAGCGCGAATATACCCAGGCATTGATCCGGGATCACGGCCAGGGCTGCGAGGTGACGCTGATCGGATCGGCGGAGCTTGCCTCGCTGGCGGAAGCCGCCCTGAACGGTGTCGAGGTGAGCGACCGCGAGATATTCGACGAACTGGCGCCCTGTTTTGTCGGCACCGGCGCGACCGATCCGGCGCGCACCGACACCATTGTGCTGGCCTGCACGCATTATCCGTTGCTGTTGGACCGGTTGGTGCGGCTCGCGCCGTGGCCGGTCGACTGGATCGATCCGGCGCCGGCGATCGCGCGGCGGGTTTCGGATTTGCTGCCGTCCGCCGGCACCGAGGCAGATCACGCCGGGGCCGAAATGATCTTCACGTCGAAGCGGCCGCACGCGCTGAGCCACGCCTTGATGCCATTTTTCGGCGGCCGTGTTCCCGTGTGAAGCGGCGATTGACGCTTTCCGGCCCGTGGCCGCGCTGCTAGCGTCATCTGCGACCGCCCTTCAACGCCTTAGCGAACGGAGCATGGATTTGACGCCGCCTGCGCCTGCACCGCTGAACCGCCTGCGCGAATCATGGCGGCAGGGGCGTCCGACCTTTGGCGCGATCGCGACCATCCCCAGCATCCAGACCGTGCAGATCATGGCGCGTTCCGGGCTCGACTGGATCATCGTCGACCTCGAGCACGGACCGATCGATCTTTCCTCCGCGCATGCGATGATTGTGGCGACCTCGGGCACGCCCTGCGTGCCGCTGGCGCGGATCGCCGCCAACGAGCCATGGCTGGCGAAGGCGCCGATGGACATCGGTGCGCTCGGCATCAATTTCCCGATGATCTGCAGCCGCGCCGATGCCGAAAAAGCCGTGCGCAGCGTGCGCTATCCGCCGCGCGGCGAACGGCTGTGGGGTCCCTTCCACGCCCCGTTCCGCTGGGGCGTCTCGATGGGCGACTACATGGCAACCGCCGACGACGACATGATCTGCATGATCACCATCGAGCATGTCGAGGCCGTCAACCGTATCGACGAGATCATGGCTACTCCCGGCATCGATGTCGCGGTGATCGGCCCCGGCGATCTCGCGACCTCCGTCGATAAACGCGGCCTGATCGACGATCCCGAGGTGCAGGCGCTGATGGCGCGCGCCGAGGCCGGCATCCTCAAGAGCGGCGTCCCGATCGGCGGGGTGGCGCGCACCGCCGAGCAGGCCAACCAGATGATCGAGCGCGGCTATCTGGCGCTGGCGCTCGGCTTCGACTGGTCGCTGTTTCAACGGGGCATCGTTGCGAGTTTTGCGGGCATTCGGCGCTAAATCCGGCGAATTGTCGAAACAAGCTGCTGAAAATACTTGGAATTTGTCTCGTCGCCGACCCCGGCCACTCGGCTCGCTCAAGCCCTGGCCGCACAAGCATCTGGCGTCAGTCCCCCAGGTTCGTGCTAGATCAGATGCCGGCGAGCGGAGCCATCCAGTTCGCCGGTTTGCGGTTGCGGGAACTCGAGTGAAACGATGCGCGGAACGGTTCGAAAGATTTCCCTGTCCCGCCGCGTCATCATCGACCTCATGCGCGCGTCGGCAGACGTCCCGTTCGTCGCCGTCCGCCGGACCCTCTCCATCGGACGGCTGGCCGCCGCGCGAAAAAGTCTGCGCAACCGGCCGGCCTGGGCCGCGATTTTCGCCAAGGCGTTTGCGATCCTGGCCGCCGAACAGCCGATCCTGCGCCGGGTCTATCTGAAATGGCCGTGGCCGCACTTCTACGATTTTCCCCAAACACTTGCCATGATTGTCGTGGCGCCTGACGCAACCCCCGATGGCGTGTTGCTGTTTCCCGTCAAGGCGCCCGATCTGACCTCGCTGGCCGAGGCGGATGCCATGATCCGGAGCGCGAAAAGCCAGCCCATCGAGGCGACGCCGTTCTTCCGCAAGACCATGATGGTGACCCGCCTGCCCCAGCCGCTCCGGCGGCTCGCCTGGGCCATCGGCCTCAATTTCGGCCGCCAGCGCGGCAACTATCTGGGCACGCTTCTGGTCACCTCGGTCGCAGCCTTCGGCGGCGGTGAAGTCGAAGCGCTCGGCCCGCAATCCTTCATCCTCAGCTATGACAAGGTATCGGACGATGGCACCATCGACGTGATGATCCGCTGGGATCACCGGATCGCCGACGCCGCCTTTATCGGTGGCGAGCTGTCGCGGCTCGAGCAAATCTTGAACAATCCGCTCTCCGATGAGATTCTGGCGCTGGTCGCAAATGAGCGGGCTACAGCCGCTCCGACGCTCACCAGGCGGATCGACCCCGGTCTGGCGAGCGGAATTTCCCGGGAATTCACCAACACAACCTGACCGGCCGTCGAGCGCTTGACGGAGATGCAACAATGGGGCTAGCCGCCGACCGATGAAGACCTTACGTGGACGCACCGCATTCGTCACCGGCGCCGCCTCCGGAATCGGTCGCGCGATCGCGATCGCGCTGGCGCGCGAGGGCGTCAATGTCGTGCTCACCGACCACGATGTCGCGGGGCTGGAATCGACCCGAGAGGAAGCGGCGAAACTTGGCGTGGGCGCAACGACTGCCGTTTGCGACCTGACGCAGCCCGAGGAAATCACTGAGCTGCTGGACCGGCTGTTTTCAGCCGGTCCGCTGCACATTCTCGTCAATTGCGCGGGTATCGCGCTCTATGGCCAGCAGCGCTCGGTCAAGGACAGCGACTGGCGCAATCTCATGGCCGTCAACCTGCTCGCGCCCATGCAAATCACCACCCATCTGATGAACCTGCTGGCGCGCGCCGACGAGGCCCATATCGTCAACATGTCGAGTATTTTCGGCCTGGTCCCGGTCCGCGGGCTTGCCGCCTATCAGGCCAGCAAGTACGGCCTGGTCGGCTTTACGCTGGCGATGCGCAACGACTATCACCGCAACAATTTCGGGGTCAGCGTGATTTGTCCGGGCCTGGTCAAGACGCCGATGATCGAGCCGGACGGTCCCTCAAAAATCTATTCCAAGATGCCGAGGATCCCGGCGTGGCTGTTTACGACGCCGGAGCGGGTCGCGCACGCCACCGTCGAGGCCATCAAGCGCGACCGCGGGTTGGTCATCGTCACCTTCGCCGCGCATGTGATGTGGTACCTCAACCGCTTCTTTCCGGGGCTCGTCGACCTCCTGAATCGCGAGGGATGGCGATCGCGCGGCGCCATCATCCCGGAGGATGAGATGCAGAAGCTGCCGTAACGGCCGGGTCAGCGCTCGCCTTGCATATGCCCGACGATCGCCAGCAGGACCGCGCGGGGAAGCAGCCGGGTCACCATCGCAGCGAATTTGGCGCCGAAGCCTGGCACGCAAAGCGCGTGCCCTGCCTTCATGGCGTCCCAGCCGGCGCGGGCCACCGCATCGGCGTCGAGTTTGTGTATTCCCTTGAACAGCGCCGTCTTGTCGGCTCCCGCACGCGCCAGAAACGGAGTCCGTAACGGACCCGGGCAAAGGCATGTCACGGTGACGCCGCTATCCCTGACTTCACCCATCAGCGCTTGCGAGATGGAAAGCAGGTAGGCCTTGCTCGCGAAATAGACCGCCATTCGCGGTCCCGGCGCAAATCCCGCCACCGATCCGACGTTGAGGACGGCGCCGCTCTTGCGGGCGACCATGGCGGGCAGGAATCGCAGCATCAGCTCGGTCGCCGCACGGACGTTGACGTCGATGATGGCGAGCTGGCGCTCGCGATCCAGTTCCGCCGCATCGCCGAACAGGCCGAAGCCTGCGTTATTGACGAGGATGTGGCAGTATAAATCGAGGGTTTTGAGCTCACGCGCGATGACTTCACCCGCATCGGGCGCGGTCAGATCGATCGCCAGGACCACGGCAGATCCGCCCGATCGGTTGATATCGGCCGCCAGCAGGTCCAATTCGGGCCTGGAGCGCGCGATCAGGACCACGCTCGCCCCATCAGCGGCCGCCAATTTGGCAAATTCCGCTCCCAGACCGGAAGATGCCCCTGTGACCACGATGGCTGGCTGCATGAAGGCGACCCGTTTTTCGGACATCGGAGGCCTGCCGAGGCATCCCACGGCCCTCTCTTACCGGCCGGATCGCCGATTTGACAGTCGGACCGATAATGCCTAGAAACCGCCTGCTCGCGGGCCGGTTTCGGCCCGCGATGCGTTTCGCGACCCGCGGTCCGTCTCCTCAAGCTTTGGGGGCTGGACCTGTCGGCACCGGGAACTTCCCGGCGCACAGGAGGGCGCGTTTCCTCAAAACCAACCTTTAAAGAGGACGCGATGACCAAGCGCAGTGAGGCGAAATACAAGATCGATCGCCGTATGGGCCAGAATATCTGGGGCCGCCCGAAGAGCCCCGTCAACCGCAGGGAATACGGCCCCGGCCAGCACGGCCAACGCCGCAAGGGAAAACTTTCCGACTTCGGCGTGCAGCTGCGCGCCAAGCAGAAGCTGAAGGGCTACTACGCCAATATCAGCGAGCGCCAGTTCCACGGCGTCTATGTCGAGGCCGGCCGGATGAAGGGCGATACCGGCGAGAACCTGATCGGGCTGCTGGAGCGCCGTCTCGACACCGTGATCTATCGCGCCAAATTCGTCGCCACCATGTTCGCCGCGCGCCAGTTCATCAACCACGGCCACGTCAAGGTGAACGGCCGCCGCGTCAATATCGCGAGCTACAAGGTGAAGGTCGGCGACCTCATCGAGGTGAAGGAATCCTCCAAGCAGCTTACCCACGTTCTGGAAGCGATCCAGCTTTCCGAGCGCGACGTGCCCGATTTCCTCGAAGTCGATCACTCCAAGATGACGGCGAAATTCGCCCGCATCCCGGCGCTGTCGGACGTGCCGTTCCCGGTGCAGATGGAGCCGCATCTGATCGTCGAATTCTATTCGCGCTGATTTTGTCGGCGGTGAACGAGATCGAAGGGCCCCGGTTTTGCCGGGGCCTTTTTGTGTGCTATGATTCAGGGATGTCGAAGACGATCGATATGCCAGCACGCATGATGCCGTCGGCCACGCCGACCGAGGCGGAACTTGCCGCGTGGGCGGACTTGCCCCGCGACGAGCAGGTGCGTCGCTACCAACAGCTATTCCAGCACCCGGATTGCAACACCTTCACAACCGATACGCCAGACGACATTCTTGCCGCTGCCAGGTTGCGAGTCGCCGCGCGCCGCCATGGCTGAATACCGGCTTAGTCATCGTGCGCGCGCCGACCTGATCGACATCTACGATTTTACCGAAAGCAAATTTGGGGCGTATCAGGCCGATGCTTACCACGCCGGCTTGGTTCGTTCTTGTGGACTTCTTGCCGACTTTCCCCGGATCGGCCAGCCGGTTGACGAACTGGCACCGGACTATCGACGCTTCCGCTTTCAATCACATCTGATCTTCTACAGTGTTCAGCCGGATCACGTCGAAATTCACGCCATCATTCATGGCGCCCAAGACATCCGACCACGACTTTTCGAATAGCGGTGAGACCAGCCATGACCTACACCCCTCCCCCTCGCAATCCCAAATCGCCGCCGGTCCGCATCAATCTCCTTTCCGACACCCAGACCCGGCCGACGCCCGGGATGCGCGAGGCGATCGCACGCGCCGAGGTCGGCGACGAGCAGATCGGCGACGATCCGGCGGTGAATGAATTATGCGAGCGCGTCGCCGGCCTGCTGGGCAAGCAGGCCGCGGTGTTCATGCCCTCGGGCACGATGTGCAACGTCGCGGCGACCCTGGTGCATTGCCGGCGCGGCGACGAAATCCTGGCGCATGAGACCGCCCACATCATCGCCCGCGAAGGCGGCGCCCATGCAGCCCTCGGCGGTTTCCAGATCATGCCGCTGCCGGGCGCGGACGGCCAATTTTCACCCGACGCCTTTCGCAGGGCGTTGCACCCGCGCAGCCGCTATCAGCCGCCGCAGGCCGTGGTCAGCGTCGAACAGACTGCCAATATCGGCGGCGGCACGATCTGGAAGAAGGCCGCGCTCGACGAGGTCGTGCAGATCGCCAAACAAAGCGGGCTTGCCACCCACATGGACGGCGCGCGGCTGCTCAACGCCTGCGTTGCGACGGGGATATCCGCGCAGGACATGGCGGCGGGTTGGGATTCCGCCTGGATCGATTTCTCCAAGGGTCTCGGCGCACCGGTCGGCGCTGTGATCGCCGGCAGCAGCGATTTCATCGACGAGGTCTGGCGCTGGAAGCAGCGGCTCGGCGGCTCGATGCGCCAGGCCGGCATCTGTGCCGCGGCCTGCACCTACGCGCTCGACCATCATGTCGATCGGCTGGTGGAGGATCACGCCAACGCCCGCGCGCTGGCGCGGGGGCTGTCGCAGATCGCAGGCATGGAAGTGCAAGAGCCCGAAACCAACCTGGTATTCTTCAAACCCGATGGCGCAGGCGTCAGCGGCCAGAAAATGGTCGAAGGCCTCGGCCGGCGAGGCGTGCTGCTCGCCATGATGGACGGCCGCATCCGCGCCTGCACCCATCTCGACGTCACGGCAGGCATGATCGAGGAAACGGTCACCCTGGTGCGCGACATTGTAAGGGGGGCTTAGTCTCTCATGACCCCGTCATTGCGAGGAGCCAACGGGTCCGGCCCTTGGCCGGCCCGATGATAAACTCCGCGACGAAGCAATCCATATTCTTGCCGCTGCAAAGATGGATTGCTTCGCTTCGCTCGCAATGACGGAAGTGGCGCTATCTACTTCTCCAGCGCCTGGTAGACCATCCCCTTCAGTTCCGTCTCGATCCGTCCGCGCTGCGACGGCGACTGCATCATGCAGATCGTGAACATGTCGTCTTGCGGATCGATGAAGAAGAAGGTGCCGCCGACGCCGTCCCAGCGGTATTCGCCGAGCGGCAAATCTGTTCCCGGCTCGTGCGAGGTCCGTACGGCGAAGCCGAGACCGAAGCCGCTGTCAGCTCCCGGAAAATAGTAATAGTCGCGCGCGATGTTCGTTTCCGGTCCGATATGGTCGGAGGTCATCAAGGCCACCGTCTCCGCCTTGAGGTAGCGTCGGCCGTCAAGCGAGCCGCCGTTGAGCAGCATTTGCGCAAAGCGGGCGTAATCACCGATCGTGCCGATCATGCCCGCGCCGCCGGATTCCCAGCGACGCGGCGTCATCGGATCGTGAATTCCGGCCACCGGGCTGACAAAGCGATCGTCGGGCAGCGGTTCGGCGATCAGGGCGCGCTTCGTCTCGTCGGTGATGTAGAAGGCCGTATCCTTCATTCCCAGGGGATCGAGCAGCCGCTGTTTCTCGAACTGGAACAGCGACTGCCCCGACACCACCTCGATGACGCGGCCGAGTACATCGGTCGAATGCCCGTAGTCCCACAGCGTTCCCGGCTGTTCGGCCAGCGGCAGCTTTGCCAGGCGATCGGCAAATTGAGCATTGTCAAAATCGCCTTCGTACAGGCCGGAATTCGCGTAGAGCTTTCGCACCGTGCTGTCGCCGTAGAAGCCATAGGTGAGGCCCGAGGTGTGGCGCAGCAGGTCTTCGATCGTGATCGGCCGCTGCAGCGGCTCAAGCACCAGCTCGCCGCCTTCATCCGGCTTTTCGACGCCAACTTTGGTGTCCGCAAATGCCGGGATGTATTTTGAGAGGGCATCGTCGAGCTTGAGCTTGCCGTCCTCGACCAGCATCATGGCTGCGACCGAGGTGATCGGCTTCGACATTGAATACAGTCGGAAGATGGTGTCCGGGCTCATTGGAATTTTGGTTGCGACGTCGCGCAGACCAAAACTCTGGAAATAAACGGGGTCGCCGTGCTGCTGGACCAGAATGACGGCGCCGGGAATCTTGCCGCTTGCAACCTCATTGCGGAAGTAGTCGCCGATCCCCTGCAGCTTCTGCGGCGAAAAACTCGCCAAAATCGGAGCGGGCGTTTCCGCGCTCCCGGCATCGGGTCGCCCGGCCGCGAGCGCGACAATCAGAAGCCCGAGCGCGGCAAGGCCGCGCCGCCATCGTGAAAACCCGTCAGTTCTCCATCGCTTCATAGATCAGTTTCTTCACCATCGGCTGTATCTTCTGCCGCTCGGACGGGGTCTGCTCCAGCAATACGAAAAACATGTCCTGCTTGTGGTCGACCACGAAAAGGCAGCCGCTGGCGCCGTCCCATTTGATCTCGCCCAGCGAGCCCGCCGGCGGCGGTTTTGCATTGCCCGGATCGGTACGGACGCCAAAACCGAGCCCGAAGCCGAACCCGTCGCCGGGGAAATAGAAAAAGTCGCGCCCGACCCCTGAGGTGGCGCCGATATGGTCCGAGGTCATGTTCTCGAAGGTTTTGGGGCTCAGATATCGCTTGCCGTCGAGTTCGCCGCCATTGAGCAGCATTTGCGAGAAGCGGGCGAGGTCCGCGAGCGACGAAACCATGCCGCCGCCGCCGGATTCCCACTTCATCGGGACGTCGGCATAACCCGTAAAGCCGACCCGGAAGTCGCTATCGCCAGGCATCGGCTTGGCGATCAATTTTTGCTTGTCGGGATCGGTGACATAGAAGGTCGTCTCAGACATGTGCAACGGATCGAGCAGCTTTTCCTTCTCGATCCCGAGCAGGGATTTCCCCGACACCACCTCCATGATCCGGCCGAGAATGTCGGTCGAGTGGCCGTAGTCCCACAGCGTGCCCGGCTGTTCCGCCAGTGGCAATTTGGCGATCCGCTCGGCAAACTCGGCGTTGTCGAAATCGCCGTCATATATTTTGGCGTTGCGATAGGCCAGCCGCACCATGCTGTCGCCATAGAAGCCATAGGTGATTCCGGAAGTCTGGGTCATCAGGTCGAGAATCGTTACCGGCCGTTTGGGCGCCACCAGGTCCAGCGTCTTGGTGCCGTCGGCGGCTTTGTTTTCGACGCCGACCTTCACATTGGCAAAGGACGGAATGTATTTCGCGACGGGATCGTCGAGCTTCAGCTTGCCCTCTTCGATCAGTTGCATCGCCACCACTGACGTGATCGGTTTCGACATCGAAAACAGCCGGAAGATGGTGTCATCCGTCATCGGCTGCTTGGTCGCGACATCGCGCACGCCGAAGAATTCGTGGTAGACCGGCTTGCCGTGCTGCTCAATCAGGACGATCGCGCCGGGGATCTTGCCCTGCGCGACCTGGTCGCGGAGATAGTCGCCGACCCGCTCGAGTTTTTGCGGGTTGAAATGCGCACCGGCGGGAATATCGAAGGTGCCTTCGGCGCCAGCCGATGACGTCGGCGCGATCGCGAGCCACACTCCGCAGGCAAGCAACCGCAATGCATCGCGTGAATTCATGTCCCCTCCCGCAAAATCCTGCCGACAGAGTGTAGCGGCCGGTTCAAGGGGCACAAGGCCCGCCAACCACGTCCCTCGGCCGCGGCCGGTCTATTTCGCGACATCTGCGGAACCCGGATCGTGATATATGCCTTGTGCCCATGGGAGCACCGCCGGATGATCAAGCTGATTTCAGCTCCAATACGAGGCCTGATCCGATTTCCCCTGGTTCAGTTCGCCATCGTGATCGCAATCATTCTCTGGCTGCAGGCCGCAGACGACAAATCGATATTCGGCGAAATCTTTGCCGGCCTCGACAAACTGGTCGAATCCACTGTGGAGATGGTCTCGGCGATTTTCACTGTAAAATCCTTCACCCGGTCCTGGCTCACATTTGGTTTCATGATCGCCTATGTCTACCTGGCCGGATCCTTCATTCTCTGGCTTGCGCGCCTTTTGGCCATTGCGGCCATTGATTTTGCCGGGCGTCACAACCTGTTCTACCTGCGAAGCGCGATCGCGCGCGAGCGCGGGATCGGGGCTTACCGCGCCTGGGTGCCCTTGGAGCGAATCAGGCCTGATCACATTTCCCAGCGAGACTGGGAAGAGGCTTTCGCCTGGCCGGCGGACAACAAGCCGCCCTACCCACCGCTCGGACACCGCATGCTGCGCGCGTTACTGTTCTACGCGGCGATGATCGTGATCGCCGCCTGTCTGCTGCAGTTTCTGACGCCATTTCCGGTTCTGACCTGGATTTTCGGCTGGCCGGCGCCGAAGCCGTCATGACGGCTCAATCGGCGCACGGGCTGCCGAATTCGGCCATCGCCTCCGCGTGCAGGGCGGCGCTCTCCTTCGAGAAGCAGCAGAAGATCACCCGGGAAACCGCGGGCGCCGCAGCCAGTGCAGTCACCGTCGTCTTAACCGCGATCCGCGCGGCGCGGTCGGCGGGGAAACGATAAATGCCCGTCGAGATCGCGGGAAACGCGACGGAGGCGAGGCTGTGGCTTTGGCACAATTCGACGGCGCTGGTGTAACACGAGGCGAGCGCGGCATCTTCGCCGTGGCTGCCCTGATTCCAAACCGGACCGACGGCATGAATCACATGCCGTGCCGGCAGCCGATAACCCCTGGTAATTTTGGCGCCGCCGGTCATGCACCCATTCAGGGTGCGGCATTCGGCCAGAAGTTCAGGTCCGGCCGCGCGATGGATCGCGCCATCGACGCCCCCGCCGCCGAGCAGCGAGGTGTTCGCCGCGTTAACGATGGCGTCAACGCGAAGCGTCGTGATGTCGGCGACGATGACTTCCAGCCGCGCCGGGCCGATCTGGCATGCCGCCCGATTCAGGCGGAGGCCGCCGCGCTGACCGTGACGCCCTTGTCGGCAAACAGCTGTTGCAGTTCGCCGGCCTGGAACATCTCGCGGATGATGTCGCAGCCGCCGACGAACTCGCCCTTGACGTAGAGTTGGGGAATGGTCGGCCAGTTCGAATAGGTCTTGATGCCGTTGCGCAGCTCGGCGGATTCCAGGACGTTCAATCCCTTGTAGCCGACCCCGACATGGTCGAGGATCTGCACCACCTGGCCGGAAAAACCGCATTGCGGAAACTGCGGCGTTCCCTTCATGAACAGCACGACGTCGTTCGACTTCACTTCGTTGTCAATGAATTGCTCGATGCTCATCTTCGCTTCCTTTTGGGGCGTGCCCGCTGGCGGCATAGCCTTCCGGGCCGGCCGGCCCGACAAACCCGACATCTCATATATGTACCCCAAACCGTTGTGCATCCAAAGTAAAATGGCGAGGAGCTGGCATGCGCGGGGCCGATCGTCCCGGAGGCGCGCGAGGCTCGGCCATCGACCCCGCCCATGGGCTGATGGTGCCAATATCATGGTCCAGGGAGGCTTTTTTCCCGGACGGAAGCCCCTATCTAGGACAGGCTATTCTCGGGGAACCCGCCGGCTGGAGCGACGTTCTCCTGCGAACCGGAGACTACCGTGACGAAAACAGCATTTGCTGCGGCCACGCTTGCCGGCCCTTGCCCGTCATTGTTCTCCGATTCCGGCAATCTTGCCCAGAATCTGGTGGAAGCCTATCTGGCTGTGCGGAACGAGACCGAGCGCCGCGCCGCCCCGCTTTCGCCGGAAGACCAGCTGATCCAGTCGATGCCGGACGCGAGCCCGGCAAAATGGCACCGCGCCCATACCACCTGGTTTTTCGAACAATTTCTGCTCGGCGAGCACAGCGAGGGCTATGCGCCCTACCATCCCGATTACGCGTTCCTGTTCAATTCCTACTACGTCAGCGCGGGGCCGCGTCACGCCCGCCACCGGCGCGGCGATTTGACCCGGCCGAGCGCCGATGAGATCACCGCCTACCGGCGCCACGTCGATGCAGCGATCGTAAAATTCTTTCGCGAGGCCCCCGACGACAAGTTGGCCGCCATCGCTCCCCTCGTGGAGGTCGGCCTCAACCACGAACAGCAGCATCAGGAATTGATGCTGACCGACATCCTGCATGCGTTTGCGCAAAATCCGATTCCACCCGCCTACGATGCCTCCTGGCGCTTTCCTTTTTCGACGCGCTCAGGCGAGGAGTGGGTCGATCTCAATGAGGGCATCCACAGCATCGGGCACCCCGGTGACAGCTTTCATTTCGACAATGAAAAGCCGGTCCACCGTGCGCTGGTCGGTCCGGTCCGGCTGGCGCGCAACCTCGTCACCAACGCCGAATGGCTCGCCTTCATGGCGGACGGCGGTTACACGACGCCGACGCTCTGGCTGATGGATGGCTTTGCGACCGCAAGCGCCGAACAATGGCAGGCACCCGGCCACTGGCGCGAGATCGACGGCGAGTGGCACATCATGACGCTCGCCGGGTTAAAACCGTTCGATCCGCAAAGCCCGGTCTGCCATGTCAGCTATTACGAGGCCGACGCCTTTGCGCGCTGGCACGGCAAGCATCTGCCGACCGAGATGGAATGGGAAGTCGCAGGCCGCGCCGGCCAGCTCAACGACGCCTTCGGCATCGTGTGGCAATGGACGCGCAGCGCCTATTCGCCCTACCCCGGCTATCGCGCGATCGAGGGCGCGCTC
>NZ_DATHOP010000189.1:0-3287 GCF_035484855.1 Bradyrhizobium sp. | reverse complement strand
GCGTTGAAATGCAGCACGTCCGCATTGAACGACACGTCGCGCGACACGCCGAGGAACGGGGACACCAGAAAAAGCAGGCTGCCGAGGTAGTACGCGGTTGCCCGATACGTAAAGATCCGGGTCCTTTCGAGATACTCGCTGGAGATGTCCGCACCCCAGGCATCGTAGGGAATGATCGCCATGGTCCAGCCGAAGTACAGGCAGATCGTCCAGCCAAGGTAGTAGCCGCCACCGACACCCTTGTGCGGCGCATAGAGAAATGCAACCGCCACCGACGAGACAATCGCACCGGCTGCGAGCCAGGGCTTGCGGCCTCCCCAGAGCTGAGCGCCGCGATCCGACAAGTACCCGATGACCGGATCGATGGCGGCGTCAAATATCCGCGCGAGCACCATGGAGGTGCCGATAATTCGGGTGCTGAGACCCATCTCGGTGGCATAAAAGCCCGGTATGACGAGCGCGGCACAGTAAAGGAGCATGGCCTCCGGCACGCCCGGTGCGGCGTAGGCGGCGAGGGCGGAAAACCGAGTGATTCGGGCACGGGTCGCGGGGACCTGCGTCATCAACGCTCGGCCTCCAAGCGTTGCCGGCGACTCTGCGCGATGGCATCGCGCGTTTCTCGCACCACCCGGCTCACGATCGGATCGGCCTGCACAGCGCGCCAGTATGCCGAAAGTTTGGCAAAGCGATGCAGCGGTGGGGCCGTACCGAATACCGAGGGCGCCCACTCTTCGGCGAGAATGAGCATCGGCGCGAGTGCACCATCGGCGACGGTCAGAGAGGGGCCTACCGCATAGCCGTTGCCACCGATGTAAAACTCCAGAGCGGCAAGCGCCTCAGCGACCTTATCGGCGGCCGCGTCGATGACGGTCCGGTCCCACTCGGCGCGCCGGGTCGCGAGTAGATCGAACAGCGGCACCATCGCCATGACCAGGTAGATGTCGCAGATGCGTGTCAGGAGGCGCACTTGTGCACGCTGCCACGGATCCGCCGGCAGCAGCGGGGGAGAGGGGAAGGTCTCTTCCAGATACTCGCAGATGACTTCGGACTCGGGCAGCGCGCGCCCGTCATCGAGAACGAGGGTGGGTACGCGGCCCAGCGGGTTGATCTTCAGATAGTCGCCCTTCGGCAGCTTCGAGCTGCCAAACCCCGGCGGTTCGACAATCTCGAAGGTTAGGCCTTTCGCGTACAGCATCAGGCGGACGCGCGTCGGGAACGGTGAAGCGAAGAACTGGTATAGCTTCATGAACCTGCCTTCGGCACCAAATTCGGCGTGTTAGTAGAGCAAGTTAGTAGGGCCGTCTCGGGAATCATACCGGGGAGGAACGAGCGTTGTCGCTGACATAACGCGCCCGTCACCAGCATGCAGGCGACTTGGGCAGGGCGTTTGACGGCCGTGACGGGCGCGAATAGTCTGGGGCGGTAAAGCCATCAGAGCTAGGGGCCCCGATGTCGGAACGCTCGGGTCAAGTCAGCGAGCTGCTGCAGCAATGGATCAACGGGGACTCGGAAGCCCTCGGCGCGGTGTCGCCGGTAATCTACGAAGAGCTACGGCGTCTCGCGCACTACCACCTCAGATTGGAGCGGGCGGATCACACGCTGCAAAGCACGGCGCTGGTCAACGAAGCGTTCATTCAGTTGATGGGAAACCAACCGGCGCAGCTGCAGAATCGCGCGCACTTCGTCGCCATTGCTTCACGCTTAATGCGCCAGATTCTAGTGCAATATGCCCGCCGCCGCCGGGCAAACAAGCGCGATGGGGGATATCGAATCGCTCTGGAAGACTTTGCCGAGCAACCAATCGTTGACGATGAGGAACTCGTGGCTTTGGACGATGCCCTCGATGAGTTGACGCGGATCGACGAGCGGCAGGGCAAGATTGTCCAGATGAAGTTTTTTGGTGGATTGTCGGCCCCCGAGATAGCCCAGCTGCTCGGGATTTCATTGGCAACAGTAGAGCGGGATTGGGCCACGGCGCGGATCTGGTTGCGCCGCGAAATGCGCCGAGCCGCCTCGCCGTGAGTGTTCCCACTTGGGGAAACGTTAAAGACCTCCTGCACCAGGCCATTGCATTGGGCCCGGACGCGCGTGCCAAGTTTCTGGATGAGGTCTGCGCGTCGGATGCGGCGCTGCGAGCGGAGCTGGACTCACTGCTCTCGGTTGGCGATGAGCTGAGCGCCGAATTTCTGCAATCGCCGCGGCCGAGCAATTTCAGCGCGGATGGAGCGGCGTTCGGCGGCGCCGGATTGACGGCAGGGCAGCTATTCGAACAGCGCTTTCTACTGACGCGCAAACTCGGCGAGGGCGGTATGGGGCAGGTGTGGCTCGCCGAACAAACCGCGCCGGTTCGCCGGCCGGTGGCCTTGAAACTGATCAAGGCGGGGATGTACGACGAGACGGTGATGCAACGCTTCGAAGCGGAACGGCAATCGCTCGCCATCATGGATCATCCGGCCATCGCCAAGGTCTTCGATGCCGGCGCGACGACGCAGGGACAGCCGTACTTCGTCATGGAGTACGTACCTGGGCTGCCGATCACGGAATATTGCGATCAGCACAAGCAGACAATCCGGGAGCGGGTGGAACTCTTCATCCAGGCCTGCGAGGGCGTGCAGCATGCGCACCGGAAAGCCATCATCCATCGCGATCTGAAACCGGCCAACATCTTGGTGATTGAGGTGGACGGCAACGCGGTGCCGCGGATCATCGATTTCGGATTGGCCAAGGCCACAACTGTGCATCTGACGGATCAGACACTGTATACGCGGTTCGGACAGTTCATGGGCACTCCCGGCTATATGAGTCCGGAGCAGGTCGACCCGAACATCCAGGACATCGATACGCGTACCGACGTGTACTCGCTTGGGGTCATTCTCTATGTGTTGCTGACCGGGCTGCAGCCATTCGAAACCCAACGGCAACAGAAACCGGCGCTGGATGAGTGGCTGCGCCAGCTGCGCGACGAAGAGCCGCCGCGCCCGAGCGGCAAAGTCACAGCGAGCCGGGATATCGCCACCGCCTCCTCCGCGGCGCGCAGCACCGAGCCGAAGCAATTGGCGAGCCTGCTACGCGGGGATCTCGATTGGATTACCCTGAAAGCGCTCGAGCGCGATCGTGAGCGCCGCTACGGCACGCCCGCAGAACTTGCCGCCGACCTGCGACGCTACCTCCAAGATGAGCCGGTGGTCGCGCGTCCGGCCAGCGCCGCGTATCAATTGGGTAAATTCATCCGCCGCCATAGCGTGGCCGCCGGATTCGTCGCCACGGTAACACTCCTCTCGATCGTC
>NZ_DATHOP010000188.1:0-11277 GCF_035484855.1 Bradyrhizobium sp. | reverse complement strand
TTCCCGGTGCGCCCTAAGGGGAACGCATCACTTTCGATAAACCGCCTTCGGGTCGAACACCTTGTCCGCGTCCACGAAGGATAGCCGCGCCCCGCCACTGGCCTCTTCGACCTTGCGGTAGAAACAGGAGCGGCGGCCGGTGTGACAGGCAGCACCTGCCTGCTCGACGCGAATCCAGATCGCATCCTGATCGCAATCGGTGCGCATCTCGACGACCCGTTGAACGTGGCCGGAGGTTTCGCCCTTGCGCCACAGCGATTTGCGGGAACGGCTGTAGTACCAAGCCTCGCCGGTCGCAATCGTCTTGCGAAGCGCCTCCTCGTTCATATGCGCGACCATCAGCACCTCCGACGTCGCAGCGTCGGTGGCAACACAGGTCACGAGACCGCTCGCGTCGAATTTGGGCCGGAACGACGGCCCTTCTTCGATGTCGTTGCTATCGGATGTCGTGGACACGGTTTTACGTCCTCGAAGCATTCGGGCGAGAACTCACGTCCGAGGACAGGTTTCGCTCAATGAATTAGCGGTGCGCCGCGCGCACCATGGAAAGGAAACGCGACTGCTCCGCCGGATTGTCGCGGAACATGCCGGTGTAACGGCTGGTGAAGGTCGTCGCGCCATGCTTGGCGACGCCGCGCACCGACATGCAGGTATGCTCGGCCTCGATCAGGACCGCGACGCCGCGGGGCTTGAGAATCTCGTCGATCGCAGCCGCAATCTGCGCGGTGAGATGTTCCTGGGTCTGCAGGCGGCGCGCGAAGATATCGGTGAGCCGCGCGAGCTTCGACAGCCCGACGACGCGCTCGACCGGCGTATAGGCGATATGCGCCCGGCCGTAGAACGGCATCATGTGATGCTCGCATTGCGAGGTGAATTCGATGTCGCGCACCAGCACGAAGTCGTCATAACCCGCGGTCTCGCCGAAGGTGCGATTGAGCGCTTCCGCCGGGCATTGGTGATAGCCCTGATAGAGCTCGTCGAAGGCCTCGACCACCCGGCGCGGGGTATCCAGAAGGCCCTCGCGCTCCGGATTCTCGCCGATATAGCCGAGCAAGGTCTCGACCGCTGCTTCGGCTTCCGCGCGCGACGGACGCGGCTGGTCGGCGCGCACGGCGGCGGCGAGAAATTCGGCGGGGTCGAGTTCGGCCGGACGTGCCTCGGCTGTCTTTGGATCGGAAGATTTTGCGGGATCGGAAGATTTTGCGTCGGAGCCCTTGCCAGGGCGGAGGGATTTGATCAATGCGTCCATGTCAACTCCGTTCGACCGGTCGTAATGACCGGAGTGTCACCGGCAGACGGGGCGGGTTTGCCGCCGGACGCCTGAGTCCGCCAATCCTAACACCACGGCGGCCGAATGGGTTCGATTTCAGTCCGGCTTTGGCGAATGGCCGGACTGTATTTCCGCCGTTGCCCCCCATATATAGGACTGTCACCCGCAGCCGCCAAGGGCGATTGCCGGGGCCTGCCCGAGACTTACCAGATCATGCTGAACGACATCTACAACAAGCGGATCATCGAATTGGCGGGGAATATCCCCCGGCTCGGCCGGCTTCCTGCCCCCGACGCCAGCGCCACCGCCCATTCCAAACTGTGCGGCTCGACCGTCAAGGTGGACCTCAGGATGGACGGGCCAGTCGTCACCGATTTCGGCCATGACGTGAAGGCTTGCGCGCTCGGCCAGGCCTCGTCCTCGATCATGGCGCGTCATGTGGTCGGCTCGACCGCAAGCGAGCTGCGCGAATTGCGCGAGACCGTTCGCAAGATGCTGAAGGAAAACGGCAGTCCCCCGCAAGGCAAATGGGCCGACATCGCGCTGCTCGAGCCGGTGCGCGACTACAAGGCGCGCCACGCCTCGACCATGCTGACCTTCGACGCCGTGGTCGACGCCATCGGCCAGATCGAGGCCAAGGCCAAACAGCCGGCATCGGCGCAGGGCTGAACGACTGCGCGACACCCTGCCATCACGTCTGGCAAGGCGGGGCGCCCGATAGTCCCGTGTTCATCTGCGCGTTCTCGGCGCCGCTCGCGCTGTCTTCGGTGTCGCTTTTGCTATCGCATCGACCAGGTCGACGAGGGAGTAGCGGATTTTGCGATGCGCGATGGCCCCGAACGCGGTCAGGAGCTTGAGCGTGTGGCGGTCGGGAATGAGCTTGGCCGGAGCGGTACCCGTTCTCTCGCCGGGAGATGTGACGGCATTGGCATCGAACAGGGCGCTGATCGGGATATCGAATATCCTGGCGATCTGAGGAAGCCGCCCGGCGCCGACCCGGTTCACGCCTTTTTCATACTTCTGTATCTGTTGGAACGAAACTCCGAGCCGGCCGGCGAGCTCGTTTTGCGTCATACCCGCGATCAGCCGATGAGCGCGGATGGATTCTCCGACCAGGATGTCCGCGGAATTCGGCAGCCGATTTTTTTTCATTGCAATTGCACTACCTTGGGAAGATGAATCGCACAGATTTCAAATTGCACGGCAACATAGGCTTCGATTTCATTTCGGTTGAGTCTGTGCCCAAAGCATCGCTTCGACGATCGCGTCGCGCAATTTCCGTCGCAGTACCTCGTCGCAATCGACAAACGCTAAAATCGAATTGGCGCGAACCGCGAAGCGGTCACGTTTTTCGGCATCGGCTTGGTCGCTTGGCACCGGCACTTTCAATTGCCCTCTTCGTCGCTAAACTCGACCGCACATATCTCGGCAATCCGAGGAATTCGGCCGCCGCGTTGTTCTCTTCATTGGAACACTACCTTTGGGAGATGATTCACGTGGTGCAATTCTAGATTTGTAATTCCCGGTTCCGTTCTGCTGTTTTGTAGATAGGGCGACGAGGCCCGGGGTCTCGATAACTCTCCGGCCGCGTGTAGTTCGTCGCGGATACCCGCGACAAATCCTGCAGCCGGATTGCCGGACACCGAGGGGTCTCCGGGACAGCGGCCCGGTCAGTTCAACGGTGGCGTAGAACGGCGGCACATTTTACCATCTTCCGCACCGCCGGCCGGATCGGCTCTACTTCATACTACGCTGGGTAGTGAGGAGCCGGGATATGCAGAATAACGTGCGTGCCATCGTCGCCAGCCACAATCAAATCCGCACGGAGATCGTGACGACATATGAGCAATTGCTGCATGCCTACGCCATCCGCAGCATCTGCTTCATGGAGGAGCACGGCGTCAAAGCACAGCAGACCTTCGACGGCAACGACTATCAGGCCACCCACGTGATCGTCTACGCCGGTGACGAACCAATCGGCGCTCTGCGCATTCGATGGTTCAAGGATTTCGCCAAGCTCGAGCGCACGGCCTTCCGCGAGGCCTATCGCAATACCCACGTGCTGAAGGCTTCCGCCTATTTCGTATTCGACCACGTCGCTCGCAAGGGATACGACAAGGTCATCACCCATGCGCAGCCGAAATATGCGCGGTTGTGGCGAATCATCCTCGGATTCAAGAATGCCGAAGGCAAGGCGCCGTTCTACTTCGACGGTCACCCAGAGCCGTACCTTGAACTCGTCAAGGAACTCACTCCTCCAGACAATGCAATCTCAGTAAGCACAGACACCGCCGTTATGTTCCGTACCGAGGGCTTCTGGGATGCTCCGTCGAGGTACGAGGCGGTTGCATAGTCAGCATCTGTATCGCCTGAGGATCTCTTGCGCTGTCATTAAAGCTCGCAACAATAAACAATATGAGCGCCACCGTGGACTTCTCGCGGAACTACATAAAGCAGGTGGTCGCGATCCACCAGGCGATGTTCGACAAGCTCCTATTCGACGAGGGAGCGGCCGTCAGCCTGGACCTGGCCGAGCTGTTCCGTGACGCCGGCAGGACTTACCTGAAAATTGCCGAACGGATCAACGAGACCTGTCTGTCGCAACAATCCCTGCAAGATTGAACATCTTCCTGAACCCGGTATCGTACACGCTCGGTGGATTGTTCAACCTGAACTCGTCGCCGAACCAAGGGTTGTTACCCAAGACTTCGCTAAGCCAGTCGAACGCCAGACGAACCGGGCGGGCGTTGAGGCGGTCGGTGAGCGCAATCAGGTAGAGAGGAACCGAAATCCTCAAGTCGATTTCCAGCGGCACGGCGGACGGCTCCAGGAGCGCGTAGCTGCCGAGCAACCCGATTCCCTGCCCGGCCTTGACCAGCATGCCGTAAGCGAAGGAATTGTCGCAGTAATGCGCGATGCGTCCGCGCGCCACGGCCCGCTGCCAACCGTCCCACAGCCCGGTTCTGGCGAGGTAAAATTCCGATTGCAAGAAGACATGCTGTTCAAGATTGTCGCGCGTCGGCAGGCCGTACTTCTGGATGTAGTCCTTGGCAACAACTGGGATGAAATGAACCTGCCCGAGCTTTCTGAACTGGATGCCGGACGACTCGGCCGGGCTGTAGCCGATCATCATGTCGGTCTGGTTTTCCCGCAGGCTCATGATGTTGATCGGCGTCTTCAGATGCATCTGTATCTTCGGATACCGGACAGAAAATTGATCGAGAGCGGGCGCAACAAAGAGCGCGTTCAGACCGTCCGTGATGCTGACGCGCACGATGCCCTCAGCCTCGCTGGTCTCCGCCTTCAAGTCGCTGGTAATCGAAAAGAGCGTGTGATCCAGCCGGCACAATGCTTGGGCCAGCGCCTCTCCCTTTTGCGTCAGCTTGACGCCACGGGCGGTTGCGATGAAAAGCTGCGAGCCGACCACGTCCTGAAGCCGCTTGACCTGCCGACTCACCGTCGGCTGGCTGGTGTTGGTGATCTCGGCGGCGCGGTTGAACGACTTGGTCTTGGCCACGGCGAGAAAGACCCGCAGTTCGCCCCAGAACTGTCCGCTCAGGAGGTTCTCGTCGTCGAGCGGGCTCCCGTTGAATGCTTGCTGTTCCCCGTCGAATGCATCCATGTTTTTTCGGCCAAGTTGAGGGCGTGATCGCCTGCAGCTTAACCGTGTTCCTGGGCCGGAGTCCACGCCCGAGCGGACCCCAAGAGGGTCGGTGCTGAGGTCTTGGCAGAAACCCCCCGAAGCGCATCCGTCCGAACGCAAAATGGTAAGGCCGCCTCTGTTGGCGGCCTTGCCTTAACGTCGCTGTACTCTCTTTGGGACGCTAAAGATTTCTCCGATTCACCAAAATCTAATTGGCGTTTTCAGTTCCATTTCGCGCTTGAGTTTGCTGCTTTTTGAGGATGGATTTGTATTGACAAATGCCTCTACAAACTTCAGATTGTTTTCCTAGGGGCAGGATATGGATTTTGCGGGTTTTGATTGGGATTCCGGCAACCGCAAGAAATGCCAAAAACACGGAGTCTCGATCGCTGAGATTGAAAGCTTGTTTGACCGGCCCGTTGTTGTCCTGCCCGACAAGGAGAATGCTCAGAGCGAGCGACGGTTTCGGGCAATAGGAATCACATCGAAGAAGCGAAATGCGTTCGTAGTGTTCACGGAGCGAGACCGTGGCAACGGCGTCCTGATACGGCCGATCAGCGCCCGCTACATGCATAAGAGAGAGGTGGAGAGCTATGAAAAAAACTATCCCGACGTTTAAGACAGACAAAGAAGCCGAAGACTTTGTAGCGACGGCAGACCTTAGCGACTACGATCTTTCCGGCGGCGAGGTGGTGCGTTTCGAGTTGAAACCCAAAGACAAATCGGTAAATCTCCGCTTGCCCGCGCAGCTCCTTAAAGCCGTGCAAGACCGGGCGAAACGTGTTGGCATGCCCTATCAGCGGTTTATTCGGATGGCGCTTGAACGCGCATTGCACGATCCGAAATAAAAATCCTCATCACGCGAATATGGCGCGGCCGCGAGGCGCGACCTGAGCCTGCGTCCCTGTTTCAACAACGTAGATGGGCAAAGCTTGGCCGTGTTCCCAGGCAATAACCGGCCGCAGCTTAACCGTGTTGCCCGGGCGGTCGACGCCATCAGCCAGATCGAAACAAAAGCCAAGCCGCCGGCATCGGCGCGGGGGCCGGGACGAAAATCAGGCGACCGCGTTGCTCGCAACGATGCTTACCCCGAGGCGGTCATTTTCCCCCGGCATCAGACTGCGCGAATTTTTGCCACAGCGAGCGCACGTCCTGCCGGTAGCCGGCCGTCACCGCTTCCACGAACGGGCGTCCGTCCAGGATCGCGTTCATCATGCGGGCAAAACCAGGCGCGTCGGAGTCATGAAGCCAGGTGACGAACATTCCAGCCTGTCGGTAGGCCATCACGATCTGATGTGACGGGGTTGCGCCAGCGGGCGCTCGCTCGAACGGCACTCCGGAAAGGTTCCAGAAGCTGCCGGTGTCATTGATCACGATGCGTTCGCCGCGTTCGATCGCGGCGCGGGCTTCCTGTTCGTCGACAAACTCCGCGCCCCCGCCGCCGGACACCATGACCGCCAGCCCTTCCTTGAACCAGTTTGGAACGTGGATCACGGCGCTCGTCGACATCCACCCTTGAAGATGCGCGTGGGATAATTCGTGCGTCAGAATCGCAGGAAGCCGGCGATGTTGCGGCCAGTTGAGCGCAGGCGACAGCACCACGCGACCGAACGCCGTAACGCCAACCACGCCCGCGACGCCAGAGGCATTTGCAGCCGCATACGCTTCCGGCGTCGCATAGACGCCCACGGTCACCGGATGAGCGAAGGGCCGGCCCTGCGCGGCCTCGATCCGGGCGATGGCCGCCGGAAGCAAAGCCGAGACATCCTGCGCGTAGTCTTCGGCGCCAGGCTCAAAATGAACCAGGCTGTTCCCGGCAAGGGCCGGCAAGCGATCCGGCATGTTCCAGTAGGCTGAGGCGATGTGGCGCGCCGCCGGAAATGCAGCGGCCGTGCCTGCGGCGACGGTGATCAATGCCAGCGGAACGGCGACCAGGATCATCCAGACGATACGATGGCGCATGGTGCACATGCTCCGGCAGTTTCAGGAGACCTTACGGCTAGCACGCCGCACGCGGAGCGACCACTGCGCGATTTGGTCGCTACTTCGCCGGTCCGGTCGCCGCAATACCGCCGGTCGGAGCCAGCGCTTCGGCCGTCTTGGTCGCTTTTGCCGGTTGCGGAGTGGCCTCGGTCTCGACCGCCGTGCTGACGAAGCGGTCCTGCAGCGGCTTGGCCGCAAGGGCTGCCATCGGTACGTCGGAGCTGCCCGGCTGCTGCAGCACGTCGGCAACCGCCTTGGTGGTCGCGAGATTGGTCAGCCGCAATTCTTCCCGCGACAATTCGTGCAGGTCTTCCCAAGGCGGCACGTTGAGCGCGAGCGACAGCAAGTCGCCCGCCCCGCCCATGTCGAAGGTGTATTTGGCGAGCCTGCCGATGTCGCGCTCCACGATCATCATGTCCTGCGCGGTATAGCTGGCGGCCTTGGCGTCGTCGGCGCGGTCGCCCATCCAGATCTGATGCACCCGGACATGCGCGGCTTCGGGCACGTAACGCGTCTTGCCCGACAGCAGCAGGAACACGCACATCGATTCACAATAGGCCTCCGGCACCACGCTGGCGCGGTCGCCCCGCGCCGTATGGGTTTCGACGGTGATGCCGACGGTGGTCAGCGCGCCGAGCGCCCGCCAGCGCCGCCCGAGCGCGATCGAGTCGTTGACCGAACCGCCGCTGGAATCCAGCACGATGGTGGCGCCGGCGAGATCGCGCCCGCGCGCGAATTCATCGAAATCCCCGGGGCTGTCGGCTGTCACGATGCCGACCGCCGAAACCCAGCCGCGGCAATTCGGCTCGCAGGCGACCCAGCTGAACCGCATCGGCAATTTGCGCTCTTCGAGGGTCGTGCCGGCATGCGCCGAACCGGGCGCGGCCACGGCGGCGGGCAAAGCGGCAAACAAGGCGGCGGCGCCGAGCAGCGCCCAGCCGCGAAATTTAGGCGACCTCATCAGCCTCAATCTGGTTCCTTCCCCAAAACCCCAAGAGAGCAGTGGCAACGGCCCCAATTCAACGCCACATGATTCTGTCATGCAGACGTTATGAAAAAGGTAACCGTGGGAATCCTTATCGTCCATAGCAGCTTTGCTGCGCTGCCACCTGAAACACCCTATATTCCTCAAACTGTGGCACAATTACTGACGGTTAGAGGTTCCATGCCCTGGAACCGCGCAGATCGGCGCACATGATTGCAGCATGCCGCCCATGAAGCACGCATCATCCTGTCCCGATTGCGCCGGCGCGGTGCTGCGGCTGCCGCGCAATGCCGGGCGCGCCTTGATCTGGATCTACCGGCATACCCTATCGCCGCTGGTCGGCTACAACTGCCGGCACTTGCCGACCTGTTCGGTCTATGGCGACGAGGCGATCGCGCGGTTCGGGTTGTGGGGCGGCGGCTGGATGACGCTGGCGCGGCTGTTGCGCTGCCAGCCCTGGGGCACCTCGGGGATCGACCATGTGCCGCTGACGCGACCGCCGGGCGCACGATGGTATTTGCCGTGGCGGTTCGGGCGCTGGCGCGGCGTCAACGCGCCGGTTGCCGACTGAATTGCGCTGATCCAATTCTGCTGCACCGCTTCCAAGCCGAAGGCGCATTGCTGCCGTGCCGGGAACCACGGCCTCGCGGCGACATTGATTTGATGCCTTCCAGGGAGGGCCGAACAATGCGCTGGAAAATCAGCCATGGGGGACACGATCCCCGACAGATCGACCTGCTCGCCGCCCTTGCGCTGGTCATCGTGATCATCGCCGCCTTCAGATTCGTCGAAGGCAACCCCGATCAGCCGAGCCCATCCGCCCTCATCGTCCCGAGCCAAAGCGTTCGCTGGTGAGGTTCTTGTCTGGGACGTCCGTGGCATCGGCACGCAGCCAAATTCGAATCGGTGCGAGCTTGTCGAACGCCAGATAGTTGGCCGCAAGCTCCTCGTATCCGGTCGTGACACCGACGTCAGGCCAGCGCGGCAACGCCCATGGCCCGCCCGTAGCGGCGACCGCATTCAAGAAAATCGCCGTACTTCCTGTGCGCGGCGGTATGCTGCACGCACGCAAGCAGCAGCCGGTCGCGGTCGAAACCGCGGTTCTTCGCGTAGTCCTCGAGCAGGCACTGGGCGATCTCCTGGTTGTGCGGGTCGTTGCCGAGGCGGCAGGCGGTCAGCGCCAACTGTTGCACCAGCGTTTGGCGGTCGCCGCTATCAGCAAGATACGCCCTGGCCCAGGCGACGGCCCGGGGTCCATCGAGTGCGACGATGGCGGCGAGCGTACGCTCCAGCAGTTGCAGCTCGCTCATTCGCTCGGCGCCGGCGGGAAGCTCGGCCACCGAGGTTCGTCCATCACCGATATTCTTTTGATGCCAGGCGTTGCGGTTGAGGAATGAGGCGGCCGAGTACAAAAGCTTCAGGCGTTGCGGATGCTCGAAGGAATCGTAGAACCAGCCGAGCGTGTTGCAGTATTCGTAGCAGTGTTGCGACATGGAGAAGTTGAGGTTGTCCTGGGTCTCGAGCAGCACCTGCGCGGCGCCGATCTGCAGGACGTCGAGGATCTGGCGCGGCCCCTTGCCCGCGAGCAGCAGGGCGCTCAACTGCTCGAGATAGGCCGGCTCGTGCTGACGCAACACGACTTCGAGGAATGCCTCCGCCTCGATCGCGGTCAGGGCTTCCGAATTTGCAAGCAATGCCAATTCCCCGGCCGTGGTGCCCGCGTAGGGGATGGCAGAGATTTTCTGCTGTTCGAGGTAGTGGGTCACGCAGTTGCACGCCATCTCGTAGGTCGAATACCAGCGCGGACCGACGGCGATATCCAGCGCGCCTGCATAGAGCACCGCGTGCGCGTCGTCCCAGCCGATGGCCGTTCCCAGTTCGACGGTCGCGCGCGCCCGATAGGATTTGTGGCCGGTGGTATAGGAACGGTTGAGGAAGGCGCGGTCCTGCAAATCGATCAGGCCGGCGAACACCAGCTCGGCGAGCACCGCTTTGCGCTCCGGCTTGTTCTGCATCAGTCCGAGAAAGACGCGATAGGCTTCAAGCACGCGGCCGCGATGCACCAGCGTCATCCAATGGTCGAGGCGGTCGCGCAACGGCCCGTCGAGACGCTCCGGCTCCTGGTCCGGCCAGTGTACGACGGGCTTCGGCGGTGCGCTGTTCTGGGGCGCCATGCCACGGGCGTAGTGGCCGGGTGCCTTGTTGATCTTCTGGTTCCAGATGTCGAGACCGGTCGGAATGTACCAAATGGTCTGCGCCATCGGTAGTCCGGCCATCTCTGCAGGCAGCCACTTCGACAGGTGCAACGTGGCACGGGCACTTAAAAGGCAATGGTCGTTGTTGACAAAGTTGACGAAGCCGTTGTCGATCCGCTCGTGGTAGGGAACGTGCGTGTAGGGCCCGTGAATGCGCACGGCCTCGCGCAACATCTCGGGGAGCGGCCGACCGTCACGCACCAGATCGTAGTAGCATTCACTGGCGCCGACTTGATCGCGAGCAAGGATGCGATCCTCAAGCTTTTCGTACCGAGCACGAGACGCGCCCTGGTCATTCACAGCTTCGGCAAGCGACATTGCAATCACTCCCTGCTCGAAAATCCCTGACATCCGGTTCGCCAGAGGACGGACTTCGCCAAACTCCATGATGTCACATCGGGAAAGGAAATGGGATAGCGCTCAGGCATATCTGTCGTTGCCCGTTTGCCGGGGCTTTGACCCTCGGACCTGACGATGGCGTGCGCCGATGTCCGAAGTTGGGTGCTTGGCCCGCGCCGACGAGGTGATCGAATGACGTTCGCTGACTTCCGTGATGTCCGTTCGTGGGGGTAAAGCAGACCTCGCAAGTGGACGGTTCGACTTCCGAAAATGACCCGAACCGACATAAGCCGGCGTATTTTGGTGCAATGCACAGGCGCCCTCGTCGCGCTATCGTGTGCTAGATTGTGGACCTCGTCCGAGGCCACCTTATGCGACGGCGCGAATTCATTACCCTGCTTGGCGGCGCAGCGGTTGCATCGCCGCTTTCGGCGCGTGCGCAGCAGCCTGACCGAATACGCCGCGTCGGCGTTCTCATGGGTTTAGCCGAAGACGATCCTGACTCGAAGGCGCGTCTGGGGGCATTCCGGCAGGGACTGGAGAAGCTCGGTTGGTCCGAGGGCCGCAATATCCACCTTGATGTTCGCTTTGTACTCCCTGCCGATGAGCAGCTAGCACAGATGCTGGCGAAGGAGCTACTCGCGGTTAGTCCCGATGTGGCCGTGGCGCAGACCACAGCACTTACTGCCGCTTTCCGACGAGAGAGCCGAAATGTTCCGATTGTCTTCATCGCTGTTGGCGACCCGATCGGCGCGGACTTCATCGCCAACCTGGCGCGGCCGGGCAGCAATCTTACAGGCCT
>NZ_DATHOP010000187.1:0-37220 GCF_035484855.1 Bradyrhizobium sp. | reverse complement strand
ATGCGGCCTGGGCCTGGCAACGTCTGCCGCCCGCGCCGAAGATCCGATCAAGATCGGCGTCATCGCCGAAACCTCCGCCATATCAGGCATCGCCATCCCCAACGGCGCCAAGCTCGCCGCCGAGGAGATCAACGCCGCCGGCGGCGTCAACGGCCGCAAGATCGAGATCGTCGAATACGACGACCACAACTCCGCCGCCGACGCCGTGCGTGCCTTCCAGCGTGCCGCCGAGCAAGACAAGGTCAACGCCGTCATCGCCACCTATATCAGCGAGGTGATGCTGGCGCTGGAACCCTGGGCCGGCCGCCTGCACATGCCGCTGATCACCCCCGGCGCCGCCAGCAATGAAATCACCAAGCGCGTGCATGACGACTACGACCACGAGAAATACGTCTTCCACGGCTATCTCGCGTCCAGCCAACTCGCCGACGTGGTTTGTGAAGCGTCCAAGGCCCTGTTGGTCAAGGACCTGCAGATGAAGACCGCGGTGGTCATGAGCGAGGATGCCGCCTGGACCATCCCGCTGGACGAGGAATACATGAAATGCCTGCCCGCCAGCGGCCTGAAGGTGGTCGACCATATCCGCCTGTCGCCGGACACCACCGACTTCACCCCGATCTTCAACAAGATCGAAGGCGCCAAGCCCGACGTCATCATCACCGGCATTTCCCATGTCGGCGTGCAGCCGACGGTGCAGTGGAAGAACCAGCAGGTGCCGATCCCGATGCTCGGCATCTCCTCGCAGGCCACCAACTCCACCTTCGGCGCCGACACCAATGGCGCCGCCGAGGGCGTGCTCTATCAGGGCGTCTCGGGCCCCGACGTCCCGGTTACCGAAAAGAGCCTGCCGTTCACGCAAGGCTTCAAGGCGAAGTACGGCAACTTCCCGTCCTATGCCGGCTATACCGCCTATGACGAAGTCTATTACATCGCCGACGCCGTGAAGCGCGGCGGATCGACCGATGCCGACAAGCTGGTGACGGCGTTGGAGGCAACCGACTGGGTCGGCACCATCGGCCGCATCCAGTTCTACGGCAAGGACGACCAGTTCACCCATTCGATCAAGTACGGCAAGGGCCTGATCACCGGCCTGATGCTGCAGTGGCAGGATGGCAAGCAGGTCGCCGTCTGGCCGCCGGAAGTCGCCAAGGGCACGTTGAAGTTCCCGAGCTTCATCAAGCTCACCTCGAACTGATCCTCTCGCCTTCATGCTCCCGGGTTCGCCCGGGAGCATTTTCGTTATCTTGTCTTCTTTAAGGAGTGAGGCAGCGGTGCTGCCGCGGCCATCATAAATGCTTGCCTTCCAGATTTTGATCGACGGCTTTGCCATCAGCGCGCTCTATGCCCTCGGCGCCACCGGCTTCACCCTGATCTTCGGCGTATCCGGCGTGCTTAACCTCTCGCACGGCGCCATCATGGTGCTGGCGGCCGTCGCCGCATGGGCTGCCGCCAGCATGCTGCACATGAACACGTATGCCGGTGCGCTGGTCGGCGTCGCGGTAGCGCTGGTCGCGGCGTTTGCCACTTATTACGCGGTGGTGCAGCCGATCCAGAAATCCCGGCGGATTCCCAACGAGGAGAGAGAGATCTTCGTTCTCACCGGCACGCTCCTTTGGGGGATCATGATCCAGGAGTTGATCGCCTATTTCTTCACCAATAACGCCAAGACCGTGCTGCCGATCGTCGAGGGCGTGGTCGATGTCTTCGGCGTGCGCACGCCGAAGAACGAGATCTTCACCGCGGTGGTGTGCTGCCTCGTGATCGGCCTGCTCTGGCTCATGGTCAACCGCACCCGCACCGGCAAGGCGGTGCTGGCGGCGTCGATGAATCCGCGCGGCGTCACGCTGCTCGGGCTCGAACTCACCAGCATCTATGTCGTGGTCTGGGGCATCTACGGCGTCCTCGCCGGCATCGCCGGCGTCCTGCTCGGCATGTTCTTAGGGGTCTCCTCCTATAGCGTCGGGCCCTTGACCGCGAGCGCGTTCTCGATCGTGGTGCTGGGCGGGCTCGGCAGCGTGTCCGGCTCGCTGATCGCGGCCTTCGTGGTCGGCTACCTCGAAACCCTCACCGCCTATCTGGTCTCGCCGGCCTACCGCACCATTCCGGCGCTGCTGCTGCTGGTCGCCGTCATGTATGTCCGGCCGCAAGGCCTGCTCGGGAGGCGATGAGCATGGCCGATTTCTTCAAATCGCGGCTGTTCCTGATCTCGCTTGCCATCGTCGTCATCGCCGCGACGCTGCCGCTCTATGTCTCCGGCTATATCCTGGGTCTGCTCACGGTCGCCTATTATTTCGGCGTGTTCGCGATGTCGTGGGACTTGCTGTTCGGCTTCGCGGGCGAAGTGAATTTCGGCCCGACCTTCCTGATCGGCGTCGGCGCCTATACCGCTGGCATTCTCAACAATGAATATGGCTGGTCGGTTTATCTGTGCATCTTTCTCGGCGCGATGGCCTCAGTGGTGGCCGGCTTCGTGTTGGCGCTGCCGGCGCTTCGGGTGCGCGGTCCTTATTTCGGGCTGACCACGCTGGTCGCCGTCCTGATGCTGCAGAATTTCGTCGTGGTGTTTGCAAGCCTCACCGGCGGCGAGATCGGCCTCACCATTCCCGACGTCATCACCATCGACGCCGGCGCCAATTACTGGATCGCGCTCGGCTTCATGACCATCAGCGCCATCATCCTGTACGGGCTGTCCCAGTCGCCAGTTGGCCTGGTGCTGCAGGCCAGCGGCCAGGACCCGGTGCAGGCCGGCGCGCTCGGCTTCAACATCGTCAAGCACAAGCTCGCGGCCTTCGTGGTCAGCGCGTTTTTCTCGGGGCTATCCGGCGCTCTATTGGTGTTCTACTTCGGCACCGCGTCGGTTGGAACGGTGGTCGATATCGCGGTCGGCGTGCAGGTGATCGTCGCCGCCGTGCTCGGCGGACGACGCACGGTGCTGGGCGCCGCGCTCGGGGCGATCTTCCTGATCGTCGCCGGCGAGTTCCTGCGGCCGACCGGGGAACTGGCGACCTTCATCGTCTCGACCGTAGCCCTGCTTGTGATCCTGTTCTTCCCCAACGGCTTCCTCGGCGCCGCGCTGTCGCATGGGGCTCGGCAATAATGGATGCCACCAACAACCCTGCCGTGCTCGAAGTCCGCGGCCTGACCAAGCGCTTCGGCGGCCTGACCGCGGTGAAGAACCTCAACCTCGATCTGCGCGCCGGCGAGATTTTTGGGCTGATCGGCCCCAATGGCTCCGGCAAATCGACCGCGATGAAGGCGATCATGGGTATCGAGCGCCCCAACGCGGGCGAGGTCATTTTCCTGGGCGAAAACGTTGCCGGCCTGCCCGCGCACAAGATCGCGCGCAAGGGATTTGGCATGGTGTTCCAGCATTCGCGGCCGCTGAACCGGCAGACCGTGCTGGAGAACATCATGGTCGCGCTGCTGCCCGACAGCCTGTTCATGCTGTTTGCCGACAAGGCGCTGACCGAACGCGCCAAATGGATCGCCGAGCGTGTCGGCCTCGGCGCGGTGATGGACCGCCGGCCGCCGACGCTGCCGTTTGCGGATTTGCGCCGGCTCGAGCTTGCGAAAGCCATCGCGCGCGACCCGAAGGTGGTGCTGGTCGACGAGCCCTTCGCCGGGCTGACGCTCGCCGAAGTCGGCACCTTCTCCGAACTGATCCGCAGTTTTCGCGACGAGGGCCGTGCGGTGCTGCTGGTGGACCACAACGTCAAGAGCGTCGCGGCGCTGGTCGACCGCGTGCTCGCGATGTATCTCGGCGAGGAAATCGTCACCGGCCGTGCCGACGAGGTGATGAAGAACGAGACCGTGCGCCGGGTCTATCTCGGCGGCGCGATCGAGACCTCGGCCCGGCCCGAGACCAGTTTCAAGGACAAGGTGCCACTGTTGCAGGTCGAGAATGTCAGCGTGTTCTACGGCAAGGCGCAGGCGCTGGACAACGTCTCGATCCATGTCCACCAGGGCGAGTTCGTCTCGGTCGTCGGCCTCAACGGCGCCGGCAAGACCACGCTGTTCAACACCATCTCGGGCTTCCTGCCCTATGCCGGCGAAATCGTCCGCGATGGCGAAAAGCTGCGCGGCACCTCGCCGGCGCGGATCGCGCGCAGCGGCATCGTGCAGTGCCCGGAATCGCGCGAGCTGTTCGGCGAAATGAGCGTGCGCGAAAATCTCGATCTCGGCGGCCATCATCTCAGCGAGGACGACAAGGCCAAGCAACTGGCCTGGCTGTTCGAGCTGTTTCCGATCCTGAAGGATCGCCAGAACCAGATGGCGCAGACATTGTCCGGCGGCGAGCAGCAGATGCTGGCGATCGGCCGCGCGCTGATGATGCAGCCGAAAATCCTGATCCTCGACGAACCGACGCTGGGGCTCGCCCCGGTCATTCTCGAACAGCTGTCGAAGGCGCTGGAGAAATTGCGGCAGACCACGCCGATCACGGTATTGCTCGGCGAGCAGAACGTCACCTTCGCGCTGCCGCACGCCGACCGCGTCTATGTGCTGGAACACGCCCGCATCGTCTGGGAAGGCGACCCCGGCCGTTTTGCCGCGGAAGCCGGCGCGGGCTATCTCTGAAGCTACGGCTTGCCCGCTCTGTACGCATCGAGAACCCTAGCGCACACCGGCCCCGCTCGCGTGCACCATGCGGCCTCCGCCGCTGCCGCGCCCGGCCGAAACGCCGCGACGATGGCCGGTGCCGGATCGGTGTCGATCACGACGCCGTTGTCGCGCATCCGCCGATAGTTCTCCTGCAGCCTGGTCGACAGCGCAAACCACAATTCGACCTCGGTCTTGCGGCCGGCTTCATCGACCGCGTTGCGCAATTCGGAACTCAGGCCATCGTAAGCCGCCTGATTGACGCTCGCGATCGAAATCGGCAGCGAATAGGAAATCTCGCTGAAATAGGGCAGCCGCTCCCAAAGGCTGTGGCCGATGCCGCCGTCGCCCGACGACAGCACCGCATTGATGCTGCCATCGACGAGCCGCGGCATGGTGTCGGCAAAACTGATGGCGGCGGCCCTGGCGCCGACGCCGGCGAACACTTCGCTCGACATCTTGTCGTAGGTGCGGATCGAAAGGCCTGACACGTCGGATGGCAATTTCAGCGGCGTCTTCGACCAGATGCCGGATGGCGGCCACGGCGCCAGATAGAGCAGCCGCACGCCCTTTTTCTGCAAGGCCGCGGCAAGGAACGGTCGCGCGATGTCGGCGAGCCGCCTGGCATCCGCGCTCGACCTTACCAGGAACGGCAGCGTCGGCAGCGCGAAGATCGCGTCCTCAGCTTCCAGCGCGCCGGCGAGTGCATCGCCGGCCTGCACCCGGCCGTCCGCGATCGCTGTGAGCATCCCGGCCGACCTGATGCCGGCGGCGGCATCGAAGCTCGGCCTGATCCGCAACTTCCCCGCGCTCAGTTCGGCGACGTGTCGGGTGAAGGTTGCGATGCCGAGTCCCGGCATGGCGTTCTCGGGATATTCGGTCGGCATATCCCAGACCGTCTGTGTGCGGCCTGCCGCCGGAACCAGCAGCAGCGCGCCGGCCAGCAGATACGCCATACTGAAAAGTCGCAATTTTCCTCCGATCCGGCACGCCAGCGTAGCTTGCCTGATGGCAGCCTGTCGAACGGATTGCCGATGACGGCGGTCCCTTGAGATAAATTGGCCAGTCTTCTACGGTGCGGTCGAAGAAAAACGGCGCGCGCAAGTTGCCGATATCGGAGGATGCCATGTCCGGTTACAAATCTGCCTGTCGGTCGCGCCGCGAGACGTGGCGGAGGGGAATCAAGCCGGTCTGATCGCACAACAACAATCATTCCCGGGGGAACGCCGATGGCCAGACGACTGATCGATATCTCGGTGCCGCTGCAGAACGACGTTCCGGCCGATCCGCCGAGCGGGCATCCGACCATCCAGTACATCGATCATCAGCAGGGCCTGCCGCGCATGCTGCAGTTCTTTCCGGGATTGAAAGCGGAGGATCTGCCGGACGGGCAGGGCTGGGCGGTCGAGCAGGTGCAACTCTCCACCCACAACGGCACCCATCTCGATGCGCCCTGGCACTTTCATCCGACCATGAACAGGGGCGAGCGTTCCCTGACCATCGACGAGGTGCCGCTGGAATGGTGCCTGCAGCCGGGCGTGAAGCTCGACTTCCGGCATCTGCCGGACGGCTATGTCGCAACCGCAAAAGATGTCGAGAACGAACTCAAACGCATCGGCCACACCCTGTCGCCGCTGGAAATCGTCGTCGTCAACACCTCGGCCGGCGCCAAATACGGCCGGCAGGACTATGTCACCTCCGGCTGCGGCATGGGTTACGAGGCGACCATGTATCTGCTCGAGCGCGGCGTGCGGCTGACCGGCATCGACGGCTGGAGCTGGGATGCGCCATTCGTCCATACCGCGAAGAAATACGCCGAGACCCATGATGCCAGCCTGATCTGGGAAGGCCACAAGGCCGGCCGTCACATCGGCTATTGCCACATCGAAAAGCTGCACAACCTCGAACAATTGCCGTCGACCGGCTTCACCGTGTCGTGCTTTCCGGTCAAGATCGAACGCGCGTCCGCCGGCTGGACCCGGGCGGTCGCGATCATCGACGCGTGAGACTTACCAGCTAACCGAATAATAAAGTTCCGAAGGAACTGACAGGGAGGATGCCATGAGAAACCAGCGCCATTGGCCGGTTCGCGGCTGCGCATGCTGCGACGGCAACACGCTTTCGCTGACGGGCACGGCGCTGAGCCGGCGCCATTTCATGGCGGGCGCAGGCGCGCTGGCCGCCGCAGGCCTTGCCAGGCCCGGGAGCGCCGCGGCGCAGGCGACGTTGACGGACAAACCCCATCGCATCGACGTCCATCATCATTTGTCGCCGCCGACCTATATTGTCGCATCGAATGCGGGCAATTTCGGCGATGCCCTGATGAAGAACTGGACGCCGGAAAAATCGCTGGCCGATATGGACAGAGCAGGCGTCGAGGTCGCGATCCTCTCGGTCACCACGCCCGCGCTCAGCTTCACATCAGGCGAAGCCGCCCGCAAGCTCGCGCGCGAATGCAACGACTACGCGGCCAAACTGAGGGCCGACCACCCCGGCCGGTTCGGAAGTTTTGCAATGATACCGCTGACGGATACCGACGGCAGCCTGCAGGAGATCGCCTATGCGCTCGACACGCTGAAGGCCGACGGCATCGGCCTGATGACGAGCTATGGCGACAAATGGCTCGGCGATCCCTCGTTCTTGCCGGTGATGGAAGAACTCAACCGGCGCAAGGCGCTGGTCTATACCCATCCGACCGCGCCCGATTGCTGCGTCAATCTGATGAAGACGGCGCAGCCGGTGATGATCGAATTCGGCACCGACACCACCCGCACCATCGCCGACATCGTGTTCAGCGGCAACGCGCAAAAATTCCGCGACATCCGCTGGATCTTCTCGCATGCCGGCGGCACCATGCCGTTCCTGATCGAGCGCTTCGTCCGCAATCCGCTACTGGTCCCGAACGCCAAGGCCACCGTGCCGGAGGGCACGCTGGCCGAGCTGAAGCGTTTCTACTACGACACCGCGCAGACCTCGAACAAGGCGGCGATGTCGGCGCTGACGGCGATCATTCCGCTGTCGCAGATCTTGTTCGGCACCGATTTCCCGTACCGGACCAGCATCGATCACGTCAAGGGATTGCGGGAGTGCGGCGTCTTCACCGACGCGCAGCTGGCGGACATCGAACGCGGCACCGCGCTGAAGCTGCTGCCGCGGCTGGCGAGCTGAAGCGTGATTAGATCGGTCCACTCTGAGGCTTCCGTGGCCGGACAACAAAATATCGAAAACAACCCCATGCAAAGTAGCCGATGACTGCCGGCAGGATGCCCGACGCATCCAGATACCATTTGACACGCCGGGCAAATCAATGGCACGACGCCATCATCCGCAAGCCGCGCGTGACCGGTGGGACCCTAGCCAGATCCATCGAAGCCGGCGCAATCCAACCTCACGCGCAAGCGCAAACTTCTGGAGATGCAGAAGGCGCCGTCGATCCGCTTCACTTACGCCGCGACAGGCTTGAAGGTGATTTGGCCGCGTCGGGCTTTCCTTGCGCGCTTGTCGCGCGGCCGGGCGACAATCTCGATGTCGCGGTCGAACGCGGTGAGAAAGGTCATCAGGCGGTCAACCCTGTATTCGCGGAAGTGGCCCTTAAACAGCCGCGATACTTCGGGCTGCGAGATGCCCATCAGCATCCCGGCCTTTTGTTGCGTGAGCTTGCGTTCGCTGGTGAGGCGATACAGTTCGGCGACAATCTGGGCCTTGAGGAAATGATTGTCAGCGTCGGGTAGCCCGAGGTCGGCGAAAATGTTGCCGGAGCCCCTTTCGTGGGCTGGCAGCTTCTTGCTGGTCGTCATCGTCGGTCTCCCGCGAAAAACTCGACGCGCGCCTATTCCGCCGCCGCTTCCGCCGGTTTCGCCGGCTCCAGCGCCGCGGCGATCGCATCGTCGACGCGCTCGAGCCAGACAAACTGCAGCTTGTCGCGTGCGCCCTGGGGAATGTCGTCGAAGTCGCGCCGGTTGCGCGCCGGCAGCATCACCCGGGTCAGGCCGGCCGCCGCGGCGGCCACGACTTTTTCCTTGATGCCGCCGACCGGCAGCACCAGGCCGCGCAGCGAGATTTCGCCGGTCATCGCGGTGTCGCTCCGTACCGTGCGGTTGGTGAGCAGCGAGGCAAGTGCCGTGAACATCGCAACTCCCGCGCTCGGCCCGTCCTTCGGCGTGGCGCCGGCGGGCACGTGAACGTGGATGTCGCTGCGTTCGAACGCCTGCGGATCGATGCCGAGTTGCGCGACGCGGCTCTTCACCAAGGTCAGCGCGGCCTGCGCGCTTTCGCGCATGACGTCGCCGAGCTGGCCGGTCAAGATCAACGCGCCCTTGCCGGGAACGCGCGTCGCCTCGATGAAGAGAATGTCGCCGCCGACCGGCGTCCATGCGAGCCCGGTCGCCACGCCGGGGACGGAAGTGCGCATCGCGATCTCGCCTTCGAAGCGGGGCTGGCCGAGAATTTCGGTGAGATCAGCTGATGTGATGACCACGCGGCTCGCGCTGCCCTCGGCGATCTGCACCGCGACATGCCGCATCACCCTGCCGATTTCCCGCTCCAGCGAGCGCACGCCGGCCTCGCGGGTGTAACCCTTGATGATCAGCCGCAGCGCCTCGACTTCGATCTCGGCCTGGTCCGGCCTTAACCCGTTGGCCTCGAGCTGGCGGCGAACCAGATAGCGTCGCGCGATCTCGAGCTTTTCGTCCTCGGTATAGCCGGGAAGGCTGATGATCTCCATGCGGTCCTGCAGGGGGCCCGGAATCGTGTCCAGCAGGTTGGCGGTGGCGATGAACACCACGCGGGAGAGGTCGAAGGGTACGCCGAGATAATTGTCGCGGAAGGTGCCGTTCTGCTCGGGATCGAGCACTTCCAGCATCGCCGCCGACGGATCGCCCTGGATGCCGCGTCCCATCTTGTCGATCTCGTCCAGCATCATCACGCAATTGCGCGCGCCGGCTTTCTTGATGCCCTGGATGATGTTGCCGGGCAGCGCGCCGATATAGGTGCGGCGGTGGCCGCGGATTTCCGCCTCGTCGTGGACGCCGCCGAGGCTGACGCGGACGAACGGCCGGTCCATCGCGCGCGCGATCGATTGCCCGAGCGAGGTCTTGCCGACGCCGGGGGGACCTACGAAGCACAGGATCGGCGCCTTGCCGTTCGGCGCTAGCTTGCGCACGGCGAGATATTCGACGATCCGGGCCTTGATCTTCTGCAGGCCGAAATGATCCTCGTCGAGAATGCGGCGGGCGTCGGCGATATCGATCGGCTTCTCCGGCGGCAGCGCCCAGGGCAGTTCGATCAGCCAGTCGAGATAGCTGCGCACCATGCCGGCCTCGGCGGCGGCCTCCGGCATCCGCTCGTAGCGCCGCACTTCCTTGCGCGCCTGACCTTCCGCCTCCGGCGGCACCTGCGCTTTCGCAATCGCCTCGTTCAGCTCAGCGACTTCCTGCGCCTTGCCGTCGCCCTCGCCGAGCTGGCGCTGGATGGTCGCCATCTGCTCGCGCAGGATGGCCTCGCGCTGGCGTTCGTCGAAGGTGGCTTTTGTCTTTTGACCGATTTCGGCTGTCAGACGCAGCACCTCGAGCCGCTCGGCGAGATGTCGCGACACTTTCTCCATGCGCGCGGCGAGATCGATCGTCTCCAGGATCTCCTGCTTGTCCTGCGGCTTGATGTCCATGTAGGAGGTCGCAAGATCGGCCAGTGCGGCAGGCGAGGTGGTCGACTGAAACAGCTGCACCAGTTCCTGCGGCGCCTGCGGCAGCAGCTGGATCGCCTCGATCGCCTGCCCCTGCAGGTTGAGAAATCGTGCCTCGATTTCCGGCGACGTCGTGGTCGGTTCGGGAATATGCAGCACGCGCGCGGCCGGGAAAGGCGTGCCCGGCAAATAATCGAGCACGCGGAAGCGCTGTACGCCCTGGCAGATGATGTGGTGGGCTTCGTCGCCGCCGGTGATATAGCGGACGATGTTGGCGACGGTGCCGATCCGGTAGAGGTCGTCCGCGCCGGGATCCTCAAGCTCCGGATTTCGCTGCAGCAGGATGCCGATCGGCCGCTGCTCGCGCAGCGCCTGCTGGGCGGCGGCGATCGATTTGGCCCGGTTGATGGTGATCGGGGTGACGAGGCCCGGAAACAGCACCATGTTGCGGACCGGGACGATGATCAGCGCATCGCCCGGGATCGACACGGTGTCGACCTTGCCGGAAGCGGCAGACGAAGCTGAAGCGGATTCATTGTCCGGTGTCATGACCATCCTCACACAGACTTCGCAAGGCGTAACCCGATGCATCCGTTGACGGCGAAGCGGTTGACGGCGTAGCGCCCCGTCGGCAGCGCGATCCGGCGTTCGAACCGGCCTTGCGGCAGCTCCAGCCGGTGGATCCGCGCGTTGCGCAACTCGGCGGGCAGCACGCGATCTCCGCTGATCACGAGCGTTCCGTTTTCGATCACCGCCTCGACCTGTTCGGGATCGACGCCGGGCAGCGCCACGAAGATGAGAATTTCGCGCTCGGTTTCCAGCACATCGATCGGGGGTTCCCAGCTCACCTCCCGCGCGCCCGCCTTCGACTGCAGGCTGAAGAATTGCTGGCGCAGCCGCTCGGCGCGGGCGAGCGAATCGATCGCCTCGGACAGCATCCAGTTGACGGGGTCGTTTTTCGACATTCGCTTCTCTCGCGCGGGCTAAATTCCTGAAAAAGGGCCGCTTCGCGTTATCGGGTGGCAGGGCGCAAACCACCTATTTGGTAACGCCGAGCGGGCGCCGCAATGGTTCTACGCTTGCGCCATGCCGTCAACCCGGATTGGGCCGGCTATGACGTGGTGGAAGTATCCTTGCGCGTTCGCGCGGCGATGCCGGCGGCAATCTGCAGGGTCGCGCCGATGAACCAGGCAAATGCGATCACGAGCGCCGTGCCCGCGTTCGCCGTCTCGTCGAGGACAATGCTCAAGACCGATATGAAAGCCGCAACCGCCGCAAGGAAAGTGCCGGCCGCGCTGAGCAGTTCGACGGTATCCGCCGCGGAGCCCAGACCGTGCCGCGAGAGGAAGTGCATGCGGTGATCCGGTGGAGCGGGAGGCAGATCGATCCCGAGATAGAAACCGGCGGCGCCGTAAAACATCATCGCCAGCACGGTGACGGCGGAGCCGATCAGCTCGATATCGGCCCTGCCGACATGGGCCGCGACGAACAGGCCGCATGACGCCCCGGTGAGCGCGAGCCCGGTCCGTTCCAGAACGTGCGCCCACCGGCTGACGGCGGAGCGGCTATTCCATGCTTCGGTGCGCTTGATCATATTGTCCTGCTATCAGACAGGAACTGGGGAGCCCTTGACCGGGATCAAGCCCGGCAAGCCGCCGTGCGGAGCGATTATTTCGCTTAGCCCGCGAGCATCAATGCAGACCCCAGCAAGAAAAATTCTAGACCTGGGTGATGTGCATTCGGCGATGTCTGCGCGTGGGCAGCTTATCAACCTGGTCACCGACTTCTTTGCGCGCGAGGCGCAGTTCATAAAGCTTTTGAAGGTTGAGCCAAAACTCCGGGCTGGTGCCGAACCAGTGGCCAAGCCGTAGCGCGGTGTCGGCCGTTACCCCCCGCTGGCCATTGATGATCGCCGTGATCCGGTTCACGGGAACGTCGGCGCGACAATTCGGCGGCCGAGATGCCCAGCCCCATGAGTTCTTCGGCGAGATGTTCACCGGGATGAATGGGAGTGCGCGACATGAAGTAACTCCTGGTGATAATCGACGATCTCGACATTGACCGGGCCGGACAAGCTTTCGGGCCACTCGAAGCAAATCCGCCATTGGTCATTGACGCGGATGCTATACTGGCCTTGCCGGTCGCCATGCAGCGCTTCCAACCTATTGCCGGGCAGTGCGGCGAGGTCTTTCAAACTGGTCGCGGCGTCCAGCCTGTCCAGCCGTATTTCGGCTTGCCGGAGAATTCCCGAACGTGATCGCCGCGGGCAAAGCGCGCGGTTCTCTTGTCCCGGTAACTCACGATCATAGCTATCAGCCTGGCAGAATTATGAGTTATGTAAAGCATAATTCTTGAGTTGCAGGAGTACGTGACGGTCCTGATCTAACGATTACGGTTTCGGGGCCGCCAGCCACGCCGCGACCACGGCGCGTTCCTCAGCCGTCATCTCGGTGACGTTCCCCGGTGGCATCGCGCTCGACCACGCCGCATTGCGGCCGATCAGCCGGGCGTTGCGGTGGATGTGTTCGGCATCGTCGAGCAGGATGCCGCGCGGCGCGGTGACGATCCCGTCCCAGACCGGCTCGGCGCCGTGGCACATGCTGCAGCGGGACAGCACGATCTCCTCGACATTGGCGTAGGTGGCGGGCGCGGCCAATGCGCCGGTCTTGATATCGCGGGGACCGGCCGCCGACAAAAAGCCGATCGCGACCATGCCGGCACCGGCGATGCCCCAGACCCACCATGGCGATTTCCGCCCCGCATGCCGTTCGTTGAAGAAATGCCGGATGATCGGGCCGAGCGCGAGCACGATCGCCACGATCAGCCAGTTGTAGCGGGTGGCGAACAACAGCGGATAGTGATTGCTGATCATCAGCACGATCACCGGCAGCGTCAGGTAGTTGTTGTGGACCGAGCGCTGCTTGCTGGTCTGGCCGAGCTCAGGATCGGGCGCCTCGCCTTTCAGCAATGCCGCGACGATCTTCTTCTGGTTCGGGATGATCACCGCGAACACGTTGGCGACCATGATGGTGCCGATGATCGCGCCGATCTGGTTGAAGGCGCCGCGGCCGCTCAAGACATGGGTGAAGGCGTAGGTGAGGCCGACCAGGAACAGATAGCCGCCGATCGCGAACGGCAATTCGTGCCTGGCCAGCCCCGAACGGCAGGCGCCTTCGTAGAGCAGCCACGCCAGCGCGAGGCTGAAGAAGCTGAACAAGCCGGCCTGCAGCGGCGAGAGATCGATGTTGGACTTGTCGACCAGGAACAGTTCGGCGTCGAGATAATAGACCACGACCATCAGCGCGATGCCGGACAGCCAGGTCGTGTAGGCCTCCCATTTGAACCAGGTCAGTTCGTCCGGCATTTTTGCAGGCGCCACCAGGTATTTCATGATCCGGTAGAAGCCGCCGCCATGGACCTGCCACGCCTCGCCATAGACGCCCTCGGGCAGGTCGCCGTGCGGCTTCAAACTGAGGTCGAGATGGATGAAATAGAACGAGCTGCCGATCCATCCGATCGCAGCCACCACGTGCAGCCAACGGAGGATCAGGCTCGCCCACTCCGTCAGTATCGATCCCCACATACGCGCCCCTCGGTTGTAAAGAATCTCCGGCAGCGAACTCTCCGGCCCTCGCCAAAACCACCGTGATCGGAGTCCGGTGCTCCATTCGATAGACCCTCCGGAACACCGTCAATTGATTTCCGCGCCACCTCGGACACTTTCCGCAACCGAAACAATATGCGAGGACAGCATGATCATTTTCCGGTCTGCCCCGCTTAACAATTGGGCAAAGAGATAAAAATGCCAGGCGAGCCCGTCACTGTCAGCCGTCGTGATCTGCTGTCCCTGATCGGAACGATCTCCGGCAGCGCCGCGATGTACCACGCGATGACCGCGCTCGGGTTCGCGGCCGACTCCGGCTACAGGGGTCCGATCAAGCTCGAGGGCGACGCGAAGGGCGCCTCCGTCCTGATCCTCGGCGCTGGCCTGGCAGGCATGACCGCCGCGCTGGAATTGCGCAAGGCCGGCTACAGCGTCCAGATCCTGGAGTTCAATTCGAGGCCCGGCGGCCGCAACTGGACCTTGCGGGGCGGGGACAGTTTTACCGAGCTCGGCGGTGCCAAGCAGACCTGCGAATTCGACGACGGCCTCTATCTCAATCCCGGCCCGTGGCGGATCCCCTATCATCATCGCGCGCTGCTGGACTACTGCAAGCGGCTCAACGTCGCGCTGGAGCCGTTCCTCCAGCTCAATCACAACGCGCTGCTGCATGCGAGCAGCGCATTCGGCGGCACGCCGCAGCGCATCCGCGACATCAAGACCGATTTCCAGGGGCAGGTTTCGGAACTGCTCGCGAAAGTCACGCAACAAGGCAAGCTCGACGAAGCGGTCACGAAAGAGGATCGCGAGATCCTGTTGCAGGCGTTGCGGGCGTGGGGCGCGCTCGACCGCGACTATGCCTATAAGGCCAATTTGATTTCCGCCGACATGCGTGGTTTCGCCAAAAATCCCGGCGGCGGCCTGACCGCGGTGCCGGTCCCGGGCGAACCGATCGCGCTGTCGGAAATTCTCCATTCGCAGCTCTGGCGCTATTTGCAGAATTTCGCGCGCTATCAGTTCCAGACCACGATGTTCCAGCCGGTCGGCGGCATGGACATGATCGGCAAGGCCTTTGCAAAAGAGGTCGGCGACCTCATCCGCTATGATGCCAAGGTGACCGCGATCGCGCAGGACGACCGCGGCGTCACCGTCACCTGGACCGACCTCAAGTCGCCTGCCACGCCGCAACAGGCCAAGGCCGACTGGTGCGTCTGCACCATACCGCTGTCGATCCTGAGCCAGCTTGCAATCAATGTCGGCGCCCGCATGAAGGCCGCGATCGACGCCGTGCCGTATTCGGCCTCCGTCAAGATCGGCCTGCAGTTCAAGCGCCGCTTCTGGGAGGAGGACGAGGCGATCTATGGCGGCATCAGCTATACGGACTTGCCGATCCGGCAGATCGCCTACCCCAACTCTGGCTTCAACCGCGCCGGCAAGGGCGTGCTGCTGGGGGCCTATCTGTTCGACGGCGCCAACGCCTTCGAATTCACCGCGATGCCGCCGGCCGAGCGGGTGGCGCGCGCCGTCGAGTTCGGCGCCCGGCTGCATCCGCAATATGCCAGCGAATTCGAGAACGGTATCGCGGTGGCCTGGCATCGCATGCCCTTCACGCTCGGCTGTGCCGGCGACTGGAGCGACGCCACGAGGGCCAAGCATTACAACGATCTCTGCCAGATCGACGGCAGGATCGTGCTGGCGGGCGAGCACGCCTCCTACATCCCGGCGTGGCAGGAAGGTGCGATCCTGTCGTCGCTCGATGCCATCGGCCGGCTGCATGAGCGCGTGGTGAAAACGTGATGTCATTGCGAGGAGCGAAGCGACGAAGCAATCCATCGGGCCGCAAAGCAAGAATGGATTGCTTCGCGGAGCCTGTCATCGGGCGGCGCTTCGCGCCGACCCGTTGGCTCGCAATGACGATACTCCTGCAGGCATTGTCCGCAGCTTCTGCGCAAAACGTCGCGCCATCATCGCCGCCGGCGCTGAGCTCGGGCTACCGGTTCGTCGAGACCGGCGGCGAGCAGTTGTTCGCCAATGTCTGTCAGGGCTGCCACATGGCCGACGCCAGGGGCGCGACCGGCGCCGGCAGCTATCCGTCGCTGGTGGCCGACAAGAATCTCGAGGCGGCCGGCTATCCGCTCACCATCGTCGTCAACGGCCAGCGCGGCATGCCGGCCTTCGGTTACATGATGAGCGACGACCAGGTCGCCGCCGTCGTGAACTATCTGCGTACCCATTTCGGCAACGATTATCGGGACGCAGTGGCGGCCGAGGACGTCAAGCAGGTTCGAAGATAGGGGCATCTTCGCCATACCGGATGGAATGGCAGGCCCTCGGGAAGTATCCGCGTCCAACGACGAGCGCGTGCTGGTCAAATCGTTCTACCAGGGCGGGGATTATCTGTACCGGCTGGTGAAGATGCTCTCGGGCGGCGGGTCTTAAGGCAGGGCGGGGCGCGCCGCGGCAAGAACACAAGGCGTCATTGCCGGGCTTGACCCGGCAATCCATCCTGCTTCACGAAAGGCTTCTTCCAAAAGGATGGATCGCCGGGTCAAGCCCGGCGATGACAGCCCAAGCTCGCCGCTACTGTCCTGCGGGCGCCGACTCCGCGCCATTCTCGTAACGCGACCAATCCGAGTAGGGCCGGGCATAGGGCGCGTAGACGGGAGCATCGTAGGCGTTGGAGTTTCGCACCGCGTCGCTCACGGGTGCCGGCTCGCGGTAAACCTTGTGGGTCCTGTGGTGCTCGGCGGCAGCGGCGATCTGGACCGTCGAGGCTGCCAGCAAGGCCGAACCGAGAAGGGTGAGGATTGTCTTGCGCATGGTATTCTCCGTTTTGATGAGGCGCCTGCCTGCGAGGCAAGAACGCGCCCGCGACATCGGCGCCTTCATTCCAAGACATAGCGATGGGCCTTGCGAATTTTGACGGCGCCGCCGATCACGAAGCGGCGAGCCAATTTGTTGGTCAGGCGCGGCTGGCGACCAAATATTCGGCAGGCAAATGCGCCGAACCTCTCTCGACTTCCCGCGGCCAATTCGGTTCAATGGCGAAACGGTGCAAGCCTTTGCGGGAAAACCGATGAAGAAGCTGATACTTGCCATTCTCCTGATCGCCTCGCCCGCCTGGGCGCAGACCAAGCTGGTCCCCAAAAGCGCGACCGCGCGCGCCGACCCCTGTGCGCCGATCGGCCGTACCGCGGACGGAAAACTCGTCTATTCGATGAAGTGCGACAACCTGCCGGCGCCGCCCCCGCCGCCGCAAGCCGAAATCGCGCCGCCGCCCCCGCCGCCGGAACCAGAAATCCATCGCAGCGGGATTTTCGGCTGGTCCTATGAAACCAAGCGGCCGGACCAATAGGCTCTATTGCATGGTGAGAATTCAAGTTGGCACAAGCAGCATCGGTCACTTCTCCCTCTCCCCGTCCTCCACGGGGAGAGGGTTGGGGTGAGGGGCTCTCTCAACAGCACGACTCGTGGAGAGTCCCCCTCACCCGAAATTCGCTACCCGCGAATTTCGACCTCTCCCCGCAAGCGGGGCGAGGTGACCGAACTTGCTGTAGAATCCTTCAGCCTTGACGAGAAATTTGCATGAGCCAGCTCATCGTCCACGCCGGCGACTTCACCTTCCAGGCCCGCTTCGAGGAAAAACTCGCGCCGAAGACGGTTGCGGCGTTCCGCAAGGCCATGCCGTTCGAGAGCCAGGCCATCCATGTGCGCTGGAGCGGCGAGGGCGTGTGGATGCCGCTCGGCGATCTCGACTTCGGCGTCAGCTACGAGAACCACACCAGCTATCCCGCGCCCGGCCAGGTCATCCTCTATCCCGGCGGCATCAGCGAGACCGAAATCCTGTTGGCCTATGGCGGCGTGCATTTTGCCAGCAAGATGGGGCAACTCGCCGGCAATCACTTCATCACGCTCACCTCGGGGCTGGAGAATCTCGCGACCTTCGGCAAGGCCGTGCTGTGGAACGGCGCGCAAAAAATTCGCTTCGAGGAAGTCTAGGTGACCGACGCCAGCTATCCGCGCGACCTCCACGGCTACGGGCGCAACCCGCCCGATCCGCGCTGGCCCGGCGATGCGCGGGTCGCCGTGCAGTTCGTGGTGAATTTCGAGGAGGGCGGCGAGAACAACATCCTGCATGGCGACCGCGCCTCGGAGGCGTTTCTGTCGGACGTGCTGGGCGCGCAGCCCTGGCCCGGACAGCGCCATGCCAACATCGAATCGATGTTCGAATATGGCTCGCGCGCCGGCTTCTGGCGGCTGTGGCGAATTTTCGGCGAGCGCAAATTGCCGGTGACGGTGTTCGGGGTCGCGACCGCGTTGAAACGTAATCCGCAAGTCGTCGCCGCCATGAAGGAGGCCGGCTGGGATATCGCCAGCCACAGCCTGAAATGGGTCGAGCACAAGGACATGTCGGAAGCCGAAGAGCGCGCGGAGATCGCGGATGCGATCCGCATCCATACCGAGGTTACCGGCCAGCGTCCGCTCGGCTGGTACACCGGGCGCACCTCGATCAATACCGTCCGATTGGTAATGGAAGCCGGCGGCTTCCTCTATTCTTGCGATTCCTATGCCGACGACCTGCCGTACTGGATCAAGGGTCCGGCCGGGCCGCATTTGATCATCCCCTACAGCCTCGATGCCAACGACATGCGTTTTGTCAATCCGCAGGGCTTCGGCGGCGGCGATGAGTTCTTCACCTACCTCAAGGACAGCTTTGACGTGCTCTATGCCGAAGGCGAGACTTCGCCGAAGATGATGTCGGTGGGCTTGCATTGCCGCGTGGTCGGCCGTCCCGGTCGCGCGGCCTCCCTGATGCGGTTTCTCGATTACATTGCCAAACATCAGCGCGTCTGGGTGCCGACGCGGCTGCAGATCGCGCAGCACTGGCACGCCCATCTCGCGCATCTTGCCGTCAATGCGCCAGGCATCGGATAGGTCAGGCCGATATGCAGCCAAAAACGCTCGCCGAGCTGAATGACTGCAGCAGGCAGGATTTCGTCGCAGCGCTTGCGAACATTTTCGAATACTCGCCGTGGATCGCCGAACAGGCCGCCTCGCAGCGACCATTCGCCGGCGTCATTCCGTTATTCGCCGCGATGAAATCGGCCGTTGATCGCGCAACCCCAGAGCTTCGGCTGGCGCTGATCAAGGCGCATCCAGATCTCGCCAACAAGACCCAGCGCGCCGCGGGGTTGACGGCCGAATCCAGCGCCGAGCAGAACAGCGTCGGGCTCGACCGGTTGTCGGATGCCGAATATGACGCCTTCGAGCGCGTCAACAACGCCTATCGCGCGAAATTCGGCTTCCCCTATATCGTCTGCGTCCGGCGTCACACCAAAGATTCGATCCTGCGCGATTTCGAGCGGCGGCTGCCGAACGATGGCGCAACCGAGACGCAAGTCTCGATCGAGGAAATCGGCCGCATCGCCGCACTGCGCCTCGATCAGCAGGTCGCGTCGGAGGACCGGCTCAAGGTACATGGCCGGCTGTCCACCCATGTGCTCGATACCCACAGCGGCAAGCCGGCCGCGGGGATCGCGGTCGAACTGGTGGAACTGTCCGAACTCGGCTCGATCCGCGTCGTGACGCGCGCGATCACCAACAGCGACGGCCGCACCGACCAGCCCCTGATCGGCGGCCGGCCGGTGCCGATCGGGCGCTACGAATTGACTTTCAGCGTGGGTCGATATTTTGCCGAGCGCGGGGTGCCGCTATCGGACCCGCCATTCCTCGATTCCATCCCCTTGCGCTTTTCGGTGAGCGAGCCCGAAGGCCATCTCCACGTCCCGCTGCTGGTGACGCCCTGGAGCTATGCGACGTATCGGGGCAGCTGAATCTTGTTTCTTCGTCATGCCCGGGCGAAAGCGCGAAGCGCGTCTTCGCGCAGATGTCCCGGGCATCCACGTCTTTCCCGCAGCGAGCCGGTTCAAAGACGTGGATGGCCGGGACAAGCCCGGCCATGACGGTGTTGGGTCACACATGCTGCGCGGACGTGGCGACCGCTGCCGCGTCGGCCTCTGCGGCGGCCTTGCTGCCGATGCCGTTGAAGAATGCGTTCAGCAGTACCGCCACCAGCGCGCACAGCAGGATGCCCGACTCCAGCAGCGGCTGCAGGTCGTGCGGCAGGTTGCGGAAGAAGCCTGGTGCTGCAAGCGGGATCAGTCCAAAACCGACCGAAATCGCCACCACGAACAGATTGTAGCGGTTGTTCTTGAAATCGACCGCGGTCAGAATCCGCGCCCCGGTGGCCGCGACCATGCCGAACATCACAAGCCCTGCGCCGCCGAGCACGACCAGCGGCACGGCTTCGACCAGCGCGGCAAGTTTCGGCAACAGCCCAAGCAGCAGCATGATGGCGCCGCCGGTCACGGTGACCCAGCGCGAGCGCACCCCGGTGACGCTGACGAGGCCGACATTCTGCGAGAACGAGGTGTAGGGGAAAGTGTTGAACAGCCCGCCGATCAGCGTGCCGACGCCATCGGCGCGCAGGCCCCGGCTCAGCGCGTCGCGGTCGATGACCTTGCCGGTGATCTCGCCGAGCGCGAGGAACATGCCGAGCGATTCGATCATCACCACGATCATCACGATGCACATGGTGACGATCGGAACCAGGTGGAATTGCGGAATGCCGAAGCGGAGCGGGATCACGACGTCGCCCCAGGCCGCGGCTGCGACCTTTTCGAAATGCATCACGCCGAGCACGCTCGCCAGGATCGCGCCGGCGACGATGCCGAGCAGCACCGCGACATTGGCAAGGAAGCCGCTGCCCCATTTGATCAGGCCGAGGATGATCAACAGCACGAACAGCGCGATGCCGAGCCCTTGAAGCTGGCCGTAGCCCGGATTGGGAAATGCACCGGGCACGCCGTCGACCAGCTTGGTCAGGGTCGGCAGGCCGCCGCCGGCCCAGTTGATGCCGACCCGCATCAGCGAAATGCCGATCACCAGGATGATCGTGCCGGTCACCACCGGCGGAAACAGCGGCAGCAGCCGGCTGATGAAAGGCGCGGCAACGATGCCGAAGATTCCGGCACTGATGACCGAACCGTAGATGCCGAGCAGCCCGATGTCGGGCGCAGCCGCCATCGACAACATCGGGCCGACGGAGGCGAAGGTGACGCCCATCATGACCGGCAACCGGATGCCGACCCCGGGAAAGCCGATGCACTGCACCAGCGTGGCGAGCCCGCAGGCGAACAGGTCGGCGCTGATCAGGAAGGCCACGTCCTCCGGCGACAGCTTCAACGCCCGGCCGATGATCAGGGGCACCGCGACCGCGCCGGCATACATCACCAGCACATGCTGCAGGCCGAGCGCGAGCAGGCGGGGGACAGGCAGGATCTCGTCGACCGGATGGATGTCGGTGCTCATGATCGGGTCCCCCTGCCGCGGCTGTTGAGCTCGCGCGCCAGCTTGATCCAATACAAGGCTCATGCCAAGCGGCGCTTACGTCTGGCCAAACTTCTCATGCAGCAGCGGCCACAGCCGATCCGGCTTGAACGGCACGGCCGTGAAACGGATGCCGGTGGCGCTGGCGAGCGCGTTGCCCAGCGCCGCCGCCACCGGATTGTACGGACTCTCGCTCATCGATTTGGCGCCCATCGGGCCTATCGTATCGGTGGTATCGGCAAAAAACACTTCGGTGCGCGGAATGTCGGCAAAGGACGGCAGATGATAATCGCGGAATCTCGGATTGACGACGCGCCCCATCTCGTCGATCACCATCTCCTCGTAGAGCGTGGCGCCGAGCGACTGCGCCACGCCGCCCTCGACCTGGCCGCGGCATTGCATCGGATTGGCGACGCGTCCGGCATCGGCGGCATGCACGCTCCTGAGAATCCTGATCTCGCCCGTCGCCTTGTTCACGGCGACGCGAAAACCCTGGACGTTGAAGGCGACCGAGCGCGGTGTGCCGGTCGAGGTGCCGGCCGCACGGAGCAGCTGCCCCTGCGCGCGCGCGGCTTCGCCGATCTGGGCAAACGACAGTCGCTGCCTGCCGCAGACCGCGGCATCGTTGTCGAGAACGCAGGCCTCCGGGATGATCCCGGTCGCGGCCGAGGCAAACGCCCTGAGCTCGCTGGTCAGATTCTCCGCGGCCGCCTGCGTCGCGCGCCCGGCTACAAAAGTGCCGGTCGAGCCATAGGCGCCGGTGTCGTGGCCGCCGTGGGCGGTGTCGGATTGCCTGAGGTGGATGTTGTCGACCGTGGTGGCGAGCACGGTCGCGGCGATCTGGCGATGCACCGTCGCGGTGCCGTTGCCGAATTCAGCGGTGCCGACGGTCAGCTCGAAGCCGCCGTCCTCGAGAAGTGCAATCGTGGCATCCGCGATATGCCCGTCCGGCGGCACGGTATCGATCATGGTCAGCGCGATGCCGTCGCCGGTGAGCCAATCGGCGGAGAGATCGACCCTGGGTCCCTCGGCCTGCATCGCGCGCTCGACCAGATCGAGGCACTGGTCGAGGCCGTAGGAACCGTAGAGCACGTCGGTATGGCCGTTGTCGGGAGGGGAGCGCATCGGGTCGCCCGGCCTGATGATGTTGCGGCGGCGGATTTCGAAGGGGCTGATGCCGAGTTGCCTGGCCAGTTCGTCGATCGCCGCTTCCACCGCGAACAGCGTTTGCGGCAGGCCGTAGCCGCGAAACGCGCCCGCCGGCACGGTGTTGGTATAGGCGGCGACGGCGTCGACCTTCTTGTTCGGGCAATTATAGACCGAGATCGATTCGCCGCAGGCATGGAACAGCACGGGACCGGCATGATTGCCGTAGGCGCCGGTGTTGGAGAGCACGTCGAGCTGCAGCGCCGTGAGTTTTCCGCTGCCGTCGGCGCCCGCCTTGACATGAACCCGCATCGGATGCCGCGTCGAGGTCGCGATGAACTGTTCTTCGCGCGTCAGTTCGAGTTTCACGGGCCGCCCTGTCCTGAGCGCGGCGAGCGCCAAAATATCCTCGACGAACATTTCCTGCTTGCCGCCGAAACCGCCGCCGACGCGCTCGCAGAACACCCGGACCTTGTCGGGCGCGAGATCGAACAGATCGGCCAGCGCCCGTCGCGTCAGGAACGGCACCTGCGTGCTGGAGCGGACATTGAGGACGCCGGAGGCATCGACCCAGGCCAGCCCGCCATGGGTCTCCAGCGCGGCGTGCTGGACCCGCTGGGTGGTGAACATTCCCTCGTAAGTGACAGCGGCATCGGCCAACGCGCGCACGACATCGCCATATTCGCCATGGGCTTCCGCCACGATATTGCGCTGGGCGTTGGCGACGCGCTGCTCCGGCGTCTTGTCGCCGTGAAGGAGCGGCGCGCCCGGCGCGATCGCCTCTGCCGGGTCGACCACCGCCGGGAGAATGTCGTATTCGACATCGAGCCGGCGACAGCCTTCCTCGGCCGCGGCTTCGCTCTCCGCGACCACGGCCGCGACCTTCTGCCCGACGAAGCGGACCACATCGTCCAGCACGCGGGTGTCGTCCGGGTCCATCCAGGCCTTCTCGTGCCGCGCGGTGGAGAACAGGCGGCGCGGGGCATCCTCTGATGTCAGCACGTCCCGCACGCCGGGAACGGCCAGCGCCGCCGCCTTGCCGATCGAGATGATCCGGGCATGCGGGTGCGGCGAGCGCAACAGTTTTATATGCAGCAAGCCGTCGATTTCGGTATCGAAGGTATAGCGGGCTTCGCCCCGCACCACCTGCGGTCCGGCGGGCGCCGGCAGGCTGCGGCCGAAGGCTTTGCCGGGGGCGGCTTCCTCGATGTTGGTCTTGCCGTCGAGCGCGTCCTCGATGGCGCGATAGCCGGTGCAGCGGCAGAGATTGCCCTTCAGCGAGGCGCCGAGGTCCTGGCGCTGCGCCTGGTTCAGCGACACGCAGGTCAGGATCGTGCCGGCGGTGCAGAACCCGCACTGAAACGCCTGCGCATCGAGAAACGCTTGCTGCATCGGATGCGCGCCACCATCGGGAGCAAGCCCCTCGATGGTGGTGACGGCGTGTCCCTCGGCGCGGAACGCCGGGATCAGGCAGGAGTGCACCGGCTCGCCATCGAGCAGCACGGTGCAGGCGCCGCAGTCGCCGGCGTCGCAGCCTTTCTTGACGCCGAAATGCCCCGTGTCGCGCAGGAACGTGCGCAGGCATTGTCCGGCGCGCGGGCTTTGTGCGAACTGCTTGCCGTTGATCTCAAAACTCATGGTCAGAGCAGGCCCTGCAATTCGCTGCGAATTTCTTCCGCCAGCCGCAGCGTCATGTGCTTGCGCCAGGCGGGCTTGCCGTGGACGTCGTCATGGTAGAGCGCGGCGGGGATATGATGCAGGATCGCCTCGCGCAGCTCGCCTGCGGTCGGCATCGCGGCGAACGGGATTTGAACCGGCCGTACCGTCGAGGCCGTCACCGTCAGGACCAGGCCATCATCCCTGATGGCGCCGATCAGGAGCGCCGCCGAGCGGCCGAGCGGGGTCAGCGAAATCTGGCGAAACGCCGTGCGCCGCTTCAGCGCGGCCAGGGGGATGTCGATCTGCCGCAACAGGTCGCCCGGCGCCAGCACGTTGCGATTGTCGCCGGTGACGAAATCGGCGACGTTGATTTTCCGCTCGCCGCCATCGGCCTTCCAGATCGTGCAGACGCCGTCGAGCGCCGATGTCAGCGAGATCATCGGGCCGGCCGGCAACGACATGCAGAGATTGCCGCCGATGGTCGCGGTCTTCCAGATCTTGAAGGAGGCCAGGAACGCGCGGCAGCACTGGTTGATCAGCGGCGATGCGAGCCATTCGGGCGGACAGGCGAAGCCATCGAGCTGCGCGACCGTGCAGGTCGCCGCGATCGAAAGCCCGGCCTCGCCAATCGTCAGCGCCGGCCATTCGAGATCGGCAAGATCGATCAGCCGCCTCAGGTGGACTTGCGGTTCCGAGAACAGCCAGGTCCCGCCCGCGAGCCAAGCATCGCCCGCCGACCAAACGGGCAGTTGCGCCCGGCTCGCAGGGTGGGCGACTTCGGTGATGGTGTTCAGATCCATGGATATGCTTGTACTTTCAACGAGATGCATCTCCCATTAAGAGGGCTTGCAAAACCGAAGCCAACTCTCGCATGGAATGGCTGGTCTTTGAATTGCAGGGACCGCGAGGCGATGTAATTCCGACATCGGCGGAAGGCAGGAAAAATGGACCCGACACGGGCAATCTGGATCAAGGATCCGCTAGCCATCCTCGCCGACGGCGCGGAGCGCGGCATTGTCGTGCAGCACGGCAGGATCGTCGAGCTGGTGCCGAAGGGCGGCCGGCCCACGACGCCGGCCGCGTTCTTCGAGGCCGGCGACCATGTGGTGCTGCCGGGGCTGATCAATACCCATCATCATTTCTATCAGACGCTGACGCGGGCGTTGCCGGCCGCGCTCGACCGCGAACTGTTTCCGTGGCTGCAGGCGCTCTATCCGGTTTGGGCGCGGCTGACGCCTGATGCGCTCGATCTCGGCGTCACCTTGGCGATGTCGGAATTGCTGCTGTCGGGCTGCACCACCACGACCGATCATCACTACGTCTTTCCCGCAGGGCTGGAGGAGGCCGTCGATATCGAGGTGGCCGTCGCCAAACGGCTCGGCGTCCGGGTGCTGCTGACCCGCGGCTCGATGAACCGCTCGCAGCGCAACGGCGGATTGCCGCCGGACAGCGTGGTGCAGGATGAAGACACCATCCTCGCCGACAGCGAACGCGTGGTGGCAAGGCATCACCAGCGCGGTGCGGACGCCATGGTGCAGATCGCGCTGGCGCCATGTTCACCGTTCTCGGTGACGACCTCGCTGATGCGCGCGACGGCTACGCTTGCCGAAAAACTCGACGTCCGCCTGCACACCCATCTGGCGGAGACCGAGGACGAGAACAGGTTCTGCGAACAGATGCATGGCTGCCGGCCGCTCGATTATCTCGAGCAGTGCGGCTGGCTCAACGCCCGGACCTGGCTGGCGCACGGCATTCACTTCAACGCGGCGGAAATGAAACGGCTGGGCAAGGCGAAGACCACCATCAGCCATTGCGCCTGCAGCAACCAGTTGCTGGCGTCCGGCTGCTGCCCGGTCTGCGACATGGAAGAGGCGGGGGTCGGCATTGGCTTGGGTGTCGACGGCTCGGCCTCGAACGACGCCTCCAACCTGATGCAGGAGGTGCGGGCGGCATTCCTGCTGCAACGGGCGCGCTATGGTGTCACCCGCGTCAGCCACAAGGACGCCTTGCGCTGGGCCACGAAGGGATCGGCGGCCTGCGTCGGCCGCCCCGAACTCGGCGAAATCGCGGTCGGCAAGGCCGCCGATCTGGCGCTGTTCAAGCTCGACGAACTGCGATTCTCCGGCCATGGCGATCCCTTGGCCGCGCTGGTGCTGTGCGGCGCGCATCGTGCCGACCGGGTGATGGTCGCCGGCAAATGGGTGGTGGTCGACGGCGCGATCCCGGGGCTCGACGTTGCCGACCTGATCCGCCGCCACAGCGCCGCCGCGCATGCGATGCAGGTGGGGTGAAATTCAAACCGGACGTCGCGCTCCTGACTCCCGTTGGCGTTATGGAGGCAGTGCCTCCCCACCGTCATGGCCGGGCTTCGTCCCGGCCATCCACGTCTTTGCTGCGCCGAAATCAAGACGTGGATGCCCGCGACAAGCGCGGGCATGACGAGTCATAGTGCGGGCTACTTCGCCCTACTTGCCGGGAATCTTGTCATCGACGCCCTTGACGTAGAAGTTCATGCCGAGCACCTGGCCGTCGGCGAGATGATCGCCGCCCTTGCATTCGACGGCCTTGCCGTCCTGGTCCATGACTGGGCATTTGAACGGAAACAGCTTGCCGTCGGTAATCGCGGCTTCGGTATCCTCAGCCAGTTTCTTCACGTCGTCCGGCATATTGGTAAACGGCGCCATCACCACCATTTTCGACTTCAGCCCACCCCAGGTGTCTTCTTCCTTCCAGGTGCCGTCCAACTGGGCCTTGACGCGGTCGATGTAGTAGGGCGCCCAGTTGTCCATGATCGAGGTCAGCTGCGTCTTGGGTCCGAACTTGATCATTTCGGAATCCTGGCCGAAGGCGAGCTTGCCGCGCTCGGAGGCGATCTGCATCGCCGCGGGTGAGTCGGTGTGCTGCATGATCACGTCGGCGCCCTGGTCGAGCAGCGCCTTCGCAGCGTCAGCCTCCTTGCCGGGATCGAACCACGTGTTCGCCCAGATGATCTTGACCTTGATATTGGGATTGACCGTCTGCGCGCCGAGCATGGTGGCGTTGATGCCCATGATGACTTCCGGGATCGGGAAGGAGGCGATATAGCCGAGCACGCCGGATTTCGACATCTTGCCGGCGATGACGCCCTGAATGTAGCGGCCCTCGTAGAATCGGCCGTTATAGATCGACATGTTCTTGTCACGCTTGAAGCCGGTGGCGTGCTCGAAATGCACGTTGGGATATTTCTTGGCGACCTTCAGCGTCGGATCCATGTAACCGAACGACGTGGTGAAGATCAGCTTGTTGCCGGCGCGCACCAGCTGCTCGATGGAGCGCTCGGCATCGGGACCCTCGCTGACGTTCTCGAGATAGGTGGTCTCGATCTTGTCGCCGAATTCCTTGACCAGTGCCTGGCGCGCCAGTTCGTGCTGATAGGTCCAGCCGAAATCGCCGACCGGGCCGAGATAGATGAAACCGACCTTCAACTTGTCGGCGGCCGAGGCTCCCGTTGCGATACCGCCGGCGAGCAGCAGCGCGGCGGCTGCCGCAAAAAATGTTTTCCTCATCGTCAAGCTCCAACAGTCGGGGGGAACGTCAGTCCAGCCGCGGCGCCCCATCGCGCACGTCCGGATACGAAATCATCGATCGGGCACGAACACCGTGCCCAGCGCCGCGGGCGCCGTCGAACCGCCGGTCCGCGCGCGCGATATCAGAACCAGGACGATCACGGTCGCCAGATACGGCAGCGCCGACATGAACTGCGAGGGAACACCGACGCCGGCGCCCTGCAAATGCAATTGAAGGATTGTCACGGCGCCGAACAGGTAGGCGCCAATGACCAGCCGCCCCGGCCGCCAGGAAGCGAACACGACAAGCGCGAGCGCGATCCAGCCGCGGCCGGCGGTCATGCCCGGAATGAAGAACGGCGTATAGGCCAGCGGCAAATACGCCCCCGCAAGGCCGGCGCAGCCGCCGCCGAACATCACGGCGAACATCCGGATCCGCAATACGGGATAGCCGAGGGCATGCGCCGAAACGTGATTGTCGCCGACCGCCCGCAGCACCAGACCGGCTCGGGTCCGGTAGAGGAACAACCAGACGCCGATCACCAGCGCCAGCGAGAGATAGACGAACGCGTCCTCGCCGAACAGGATACGCCCGACCACGGGAATGTCGGTGAGACCGGGGATGTAGAGATGCGGCGCCGGCGTGATCCGCTCGCCGACGAAGCCCGCGCCGATCAGGCCGGACAGCCCGATGCCGAGGATGGTCAGCGCGAGCCCGGTTGCGACCTGGTTGACCGCAAGGCCGAGCGTCATCAGCGCGAAAACCAGCGACAGTAACACGCCGGCGAGGATGCCGCACAAGGCTCCGATGATGATCGAGCCGGTCAGCCAGGCGCCGCCGAAGCCGCAGGCCGCGCCGACGATCATCATGCCCTCGACGCCGAGGTTGAGGACGCCAGCCCGCTCGGTCACCAGTTCCCCGGTGGCCGCGATCAACAGCGGGGTCGATGCCGCGAGCACCGAAAGGATGATCGCCTCAGCCAGATCCACTGGGCACCTGCCGTGACGCGAAAATGAGCTTGAAGCGGTACAGAATGAGCGAGTCGCAGGCGAGCACGTAGAACAGCAGGATGCCCTGAAAGACCTTGGTGACATCGAGCGGTATTTTCATCGCGATCTGGGCCTGTTCGCCGCCAATGAAGGTGAGCGCGAGGAAAAGGCCTGCAATTAATATTCCAATTGGGTTCAGCCGCCCGAGGAAGGCGACGATGATGGCGGTGAAGCCGTAACCGGGCGAGATGCCCGGCTGCAGGTGTCCGATGGGGCCGGCGACCTCGATGATCCCCGCAAGGCCGGCGAGCGCGCCCGAGATCGCAAACGTCAGGAGGATCAGCTGGTTGGAATTGAAGCCGCCGAAGCGGGCGGCGCGAGGGGCTGCGCCGACCACGCGGATTTCGAAACCCATGAGGGTCTTGCCGAGCAGCACGGTTGCGGCGGCGACCACGACCAGGGCGATGATCGCGCCGAGATGCAGCCGGCCGCCCTCGATCAGGATCGGCACGGTCGCCACCGGATCAAACTCCGCCGTGGTCGGGAAATTGAAACCGGCCGGATCGCGCCAGGGGCCGCGCACGAGATAGTCGAGAAAGAGTTCGGCGACATAGACCAGCATCAGGCTGGTGAGGATTTCGCTGGCGCCAAACCTGACCTTGCAGATCGCCGGGATCAGCGCATACAGCGCGCCGGCTGCCGCGCCGAGCAGCAGCATGGCCGGCAACACCCAATACCCGGCATCGGTGCCTTGCGTCTTCACGGCCAGCCAGCTGCCGGCGACCGCGCCGATCAGGAACTGTCCTTCGGCTCCGATATTCCAGACATTGGCCAGATAGCACAGCGACAGCCCGATGCCGATCATCACCAGCGGCGTCGCCTTCACCGCGATTTCCTGCAGCGAATAGCTGTCGGTCAGGGGGTCGATGAAGTAGACGATCAGCGCGGAAACCGGATTCTTGCCGAGAATCGCAAACAGGATGCTCATGGTCACGATCGTCAGGGCGATCGCGATCAGCGGCGAAACCAGCGCGATGGTGTTCGATCGCTCGGCGCGCTTTTCAAGCACCAACTGCATGCGCCGCTTCCCTCTCGTCCAGGCTGCTGCCGCCCATCAACAGGCCGAGTTTCTCGCGGCTGGCCTGTGCGGTCGCCATCGGTTCAGAAAGGTGGCCGTGGAACATCACGGCAATCCGGTCGGTGATCTCCGTGAGTTCATCGAGATCCTGGCTCGTCACCAGCACCGCGGCGCCGCCGGTTGCGAGGTCGAGCAGCGCCTGCCGGATCACGGCCGCCGCGCCGGCATCAACCCCCCAGGTCGGCTGACTGACCACCAGCACGGCAGGTTTGCGGAGGATTTCGCGGCCGACGATGAACTTTTGCAGATTGCCGCCGGACAGGCTCGCGGCCTCCGGATCGCGCTTGGCCTTGCGTACGTCGAAGGCCGCGGTGGCGCGGTCGACCGTCGACAGCATCGCGGCGGTGTTGACGAAACCGTGCTGGACCATGCCGCTGGCGGCATGGCCGGTCAAAAGCGCATTCTCGGAAAGTTTCATGCGCGGCGCCGTGCCGTGACCGAGGCGTTCCTCGGGCACGAAGGCCGCGCCAAGCTTGCGCCGCTGCGTGATCGACAGATGCCCGGCCGCAATACCATCGATCACCACGGTGCCTGGATCCTGGGACAGCCGCTCGCCGGAAAGGGCCGCGAAAAACTCATCCTGACCATTGCCGGCGACGCCGGCGATGCCCAAGATTTCACCACCTTTGAGCTCGAGCGAGATGTGCTGGAGCCTGACGCCGTGCGGATCGTCGGGCTCCAGGCTGAGATCGTTGACGACCAGCCGCGGCACCGTGGTTTGCCTTCCCGCGGCGGCTTTGACTTCCTTGATGTCGGCGCCGACCATCATGCGCGCCAATGAGGCCGCGGTCTCCAGTTGCGGATTGCAGGTTGCGATCTTCTTGCCGCCGCGCAGGATGGTGGCGGTGTCGCAGAGCCGCTTCACCTCCTCGAGCTTGTGGCTGATGTAGAGGATGGCGCGACCCTCGGCCTTCAGGCGCTCCAGCACGACGAACAGTTGATCGGCTTCCTGCGGGGTCAGCACCGCGGTCGGCTCATCGAGGATCAGGAATTTGGGATTCTGCATCAGCGCCCGCACGATCTCGATGCGCTGGCGTTCGCCGACCGACAGTTGCCACACCTCGCGCTTCGGATCGAGCGGAAGCCCGTAAACATGGGACACTTCCTGCAGCCGGGCCGACATGTCCTTGAAGGATTCCTTGCCGTCGAGACCGAGCGCCACGTTCTCCGCGACGGTGAGGTTGTCGAACAGCGAGAAATGCTGGAACACCATGCCGATGCCGCGGGCGCGGGCCTCCGACGGTCCGGACAGCACCATCTTCTCACCCTGCCAGCGCATCTCGCCTTCGCTGGGCTGAATCAATCCGTAGACGGTCTTGACCAGGGTCGATTTTCCGGCGCCGTTCTCGCCAAGCAGCGCATGGATCTGCCGGGGCCAGATATCGATATCGATCGCATCATTGGCGAGAAAATTGCCGTAGCGCTTGGTCAATCCCACCGTCTGAAGCAGCGGCGTTTGGCCGGAACGCAGTTCGGCAGGCGTCGAATCCAACATTCGGTGTCACGCAGGGTGCGGAGAAATGACTGCCTCAATACTGGGCTAGTTTGGACCCCGGCGTAAGTAGGGAAAAAGCGCCAGCGTTTGCCCAACTCTTCGGCAGGCCGCAGTCCCTGGAATTTCCCGTGGAGTTTCCTCGGCTTTTCCCGTCGACGCGCCCCGACGGCGATATTGCCTCTCGGAGGATATTCGACAGCGAATGGCGTGTTGCAAAATTGTGACGGTCGACACAATTCGAAACTACCGAAGCAGGCCTGCCGCTTATATGAGCAGTATCATCGCATTGTGTGCATCGGCCGCCGACGTCAATTTGCAGCAACGGGGCGCGTTGCTGCACCGCGCAAGACAATCGGGAAAAGCCAATAGAATTGGTCACAACCGCGATTCCGCTCGTCTCCCTCCAGTTGTAGCGGGCCTTTCAATTTCGCGTCCGCATCCTGCCCCAGCGGCTGATGTGCCGGGTTTGCTTGATGAAACTTGGGGCAGGCCATGGGAAAAGTTGAGGCTTCTCACGCTCGGCGAACGGCGCAAGTGTCGCCCCAGGGCCTCGATCACCTGATCGTTAACTTTGGGGGTATTTACAATGTCATATCGTCACGGAGCAGTTGCAGCAGCGGCGCTGTCGATTGCCATGCTTGCGCCAGCCGGCTTCGCCAGCGCCGCGGATTTGCCGGTCAAGGCCAAGGCAAAGCCGATCGCGGATGCGCCGTTCTTCTTCGTGATCGATGACCGGCTGACCTATTCGTGGATGCCCAAGGGCACCGATCCCGGCCAGTTCAGCGTCAATCCGAACGGGACGATCAATGGCACGACCGCGAAGAGCGTGTATTCGTTCACGCATTTCGACGCGTGGGCCTACGGCACCAACTTCTTCACCATATCGATGTTCAAGTCGGATCATAACGATCCTGCCTCGCCCTGTATCGCACCGGGTCTCACCTCCAGCTTCGGCGCCGGAAATTGCGCCGGCGCAACTGAAATCTATGGCCTGATCCGCAGCACGTTCGGCTGGAACGAAATCTTCAACACCAAGGCCTTCACCGTGGGGCCGCTGCATAACATCTCGTTTGAGGTCGGTGCCGACGGTAATTCGGAGAACAACTACCTGGCTCCGGCCAAGCGTGACTTCGTCGCCGGTCTGCAGTTCGCCTTCGACCTTCCCTACAAGGGCTACTTCAACGTGGCGCCTCTGGCCTACAAGGAAATCAACCACAACGCCTTCAACCAGTGCGGCACCGTCTTCGCGTTTGGCCCGGTTCCGGGCTTCAGCTGTAACGCCGACGGCAACACTGAATTCAAGACCACTTGGGCGGTCGAGACGAATTACTACATGGATCTGGGCTTCATGCCCGAAAACATGCAGCTCTTCTCCATCAGCGGTCGCTTGGCCTGGTATGGCCCCAAGGGTGACGCCAACGGCCTGCCGGCGTTTTCCGGTGTCGGACGGTTCAGCAACGCCACCAAGACCGAGTTCAACAGCGAACCAATCCGTCTGACCTTCGACGCCAGCAAGGCGGTCATGGGTCCGAAGTACTCTCACTTCGTCGACCTGTGGGTCGCCTACCGCTACTGGCAGAACAAGTTCGGCCTCGATCACAACGCCGCGCCGGGTGTCTGCACCATCGCGGCAACCGGCCAGAGCACCAACAGCTGCACCGAATCGACCGTCTATACCGGCATCACGGTGAAGTTCTAAACGCCTGGTCGACCTCGATACGATGGCGCCGCGATCATGCCGCGGCGCCATTTTCGTTTGCGTGAGACGGCTCCGTGGCGGCTATTTGTTCCAGACGCCTTGGTGCAGCGCCTCCGCCTCGTCCTCGAGCATCGGTCCCTTGACCTCGGTCGGGCGCTGTCCGCTCTTGAAGACCTCGCGGCAGGGCAGGTCGAGCGTCGGGTTCTCCGGGTGATTGCCGGTGACGCCGCGCAGGCGATGTTCGCTCAGGCCGTAGACCAGCCGGCCAATTCCCGCCCAGTAGATCGCGCCCGCGCACATCGCGCAGGGCTCAGCCGACGAATAAAGCGTCGCACCCTTGAGTACATCCGCGTTCAGGGTCGTGCAGGCCTGCGTCGCCAGCAGCCGCTCGGCATGCGCGGTGCCGTCGCGGGAGGGCATGTAACCGTTCTCCGCCTCGATCAGCACGTTGCGATTCTGATCGACCAGGATGGCGCCGAACGGATGATTGCCGTGGGTCAGGGAGCGGCGGGCGACATCGAACGAGCGGCGCAGAAAGAACTCGTCGAGTTCGGAACTGCCCATCTTCGACATGCTTTCCATGACCGCTCCTGCCGCCAGCATCATCATGCAGAGCGTGGGTCTCGCAGGCAAGCGCCTGGTATCAATGGCCCGCCATGTGCCGGCCGATCTCGGTGAGGTCGGCTTCGCTGGCGCGGGCCTCGTAGACCAGTTCGCCGTGGAACATCACGACCAGGCGGTCCGACAGCTCCAGCAATTCGTCGAGGTCCTCGCTGACCAGCAGCACCGCGGCACCGCGGTTTCGCGCGGCCATGATCTCGGCATGGATTTGCGCGACCGCGGCGAAGTCGAGTCCGAAACAGGGATTGGCGGCGATCAGGACTTCGACGTCGCCGCCGAGTTCGCGCGCCAGCACGGCGCGCTGCACATTGCCGCCCGACAGCGCCGCGATCGGCGTATCGGGCCCGCGGGTCTTGATCTTGTATTGCGCGATCTTTTTCTCGGCATCGTTGCGGAATGCCGCGCGGTTGAGCCAGAAGCCGCCGCTTGCGAAGGGGCTGCGGTCGAATTCGCGAAACGCGATGTTGTCGGCGACGCTCATGCCGCCGACACAGGCGTTCTTTAAGGGTTCTTCCGGCAACAGCGACATCTTGTGGCGGCGCATCTCCTCGCGATCGGCGTGATAGAGATCGCCGGCGACGCGGATTTCGCCGCTTTCGGCTTCACGCTGGCCGGCCAGCACCTCGACCAGCTGCCGCTGGCCGTTGCCGGAGACGCCCGCGATGCCGACGATTTCGCCGCCGCGCACGCTGAGCGAGACATTCTGCACCGCGATTGCGCCGGCGTCGTCCAGCGCGTTGAGTTTTTCCAGTTCCAGCCGCGCCTCGCCGACATTTCCGACCCGCGCCGGCTGAACCGTCAATTCTTCCGCGCCGATCATCATCCGCGCCATGCTATCCGGCGTGAGCTCGGCAACCTTGCCGTGGCCCGCCAGCTTGCCGCGGCGAAGGATGGTGACCTCGTCGGCGAACGCCATCACCTCGCGGAATTTGTGGGTGATCATCAGGATGGTCAGGTCGCCGTCCACGACCATGCCGCGCAGCATGCCCAGCACCTCGTCGGCTTCCCCCGGCGTCAGCACCGAGGTCGGCTCGTCGAGGATCAGGAAGCGCCGCTTCAAATAGAGCTGCTTGAGGATTTCGCATTTCTGCCGCTCGCCGGCGGAAATGTCGGAGACCCGGGAATTGAGCGGCACCTTGAACGGCATCCGCGCCAGGAACGCTTCCAGCTGCTTCTTCTCCTTGGCCCAGTCGACCACGGCCGGGACATCGTCCCGCGCCAGCACGAGATTTTCGGCGACCGTCATCGCGCCCACCAGGGTGAAATGCTGGTACACCATGCCAAGTCCGAGCGCATGGGCGTCCTTCGGATTGGCGATCGCCTGCTCGCGACCGCCGACCAGCACGTTGCCCTCGGTCGGGTGATAGTAGCCCATGATGCATTTGACCAGCGTGCTCTTGCCGGCGCCGTTTTCGCCGAGCAGCGCGTGGAACGAGCCCGGCCGCACCTTGAGTTCGACATTGTCGAGCGCGGTGAAGTCGCCGAACCGCATGGTCATGGCGATGGCGTCGACGCCCAGTGCGCCGCTCGGCAGCGGCGTTTCGCCGATGATCATGACAAGGCCTCGATCAGGTCGCCCGAGGTCGCGACCGCGCCGAACACGCCGCCCTGCATCTTGATCATCTTCAGCGCGTGGTCGTGATTGCTCTTGTCGGTGGCGGCGCAGCAATCCTCGATCAGCACGCATTCGAAGCCGCGGTCGTTGGCTTCCCGCATCGTGGTGTGGACGCAGACGTCGGTGGTGATGCCGGTCAGCACGATGTTCTCGATGCCGCGCAGCCGCAGCATCAATTCGAGGTCGGTGGCGCAGAACGAGCCCTTGCCGGGCTTGTCGATGATCGGTTCGCCCGGCTTCGGCGCGAGATCGGGGATGATCTCCCAGCCGGCCTCGCCGCGCACCAGCACCCTGCCGCAGGGACCGGGATCGCCGATCCCGGCGCCGATCTGGCGCGAGCGCCAGCGCTTGTTGGCGGGTAGATCCGTGAGATCGGGGCGATGGCCCTCGCGGGTATGGATGATGTGAAAACCCTGGTCCCGCATCACCGCAAGCAGCCGTTTTATCGGCTCGATCGGGGCGCGCGTCAGCGACAGGTCGTAGCCCATCTTGTCGACATAGCCGCCGATCCCGCAGAAGTCGGTCTGCATGTCGATGATGACAAGCGCGGTGTTTTCCGGGCGCAGGTCGCCGTTATAGGGCCACGCATAGGGCTCGGATTTGATGAAGCGCTCGGGCATGTCTCTACTCTCGGTTATGCGCTTGAGGTCATCGGGTGATCGATAGTTCCGCCGGCGCGCCGGTCAGCGTGCGTTTCGGCGAGCAGGTGATGATCATGATCGCCAATGTCAGGATGTAGGGCGCGGCGTTGAACAAATGATAGCCCGAGGTGACGCCGACCGACTGCAGCGCCGGTCCCAGCGCCGCCGCGCCGCCGAACGCGAGCGAGGCCCACAGGCACAGCATCGGGTCCCAGCGCGCGAAGATCACCAGCGCCACGGCGGTGATGCCCTGTCCGGAGGAGAGGCCTTCGTTCCAGCTGCCGGGATAGAACAGCGACAGGAACGAGCCGCCGATGCCGGCGAGGAAGCCGCCGACCATGGTGGCCCTGAGCCGGATCGCAAGCACGGAATATCCCATGGCTCTTGCGGCGTCCGAACTCTCGCCGGCGGTGCGGATCAACAGGCCCCAGCGGGTGGTCCGAAACGCCCAGTACAGGATCGGCGCCAGCGCCACCCCGATCAGGAACAGCACGTTGATCCGCAACGCCGCGCGGAGCTGTGCGATATCGCTCCACCAGCCGAAATCGATCGCCGGCAGCCGCGGCGCGGTCGGCTCAATCAGCGGCTTGCCGAGATAGAACGCCAATCCGGTCCCGAACAGCATCAGCGCGATGCCGACCGCGATGTCGTTGACGCGCGGCAGCGAGCAGATGCCGGCATGCAGCGCGCCGAGCAGCGCGCCGGTGACTCCCGCCGCGAGCACGCCGAGCCAGGGCGAGCCCGAGAGATAGGAGATGCCATAGGCGCTCATCGCGCCCATCACCAGCGTGCCTTCGAGGCCGAGATTGATGCGGCCCGAGCGTTCGGTGATGCATTCACCTAAGCTGACGAACAGGAACGGCGTGGAGACGCGGATGGCGCCGCCGAACACCGCGAGCGGAACGGTCCACAGCCCTATCGTTCCATCCGCCATGTCACGATTTCCCCTTCAGGAAGCCAATCCGTCCATACACCGCGTCGCTGGCGAGGACGAAGACGAAGATAATTCCCTGCAGCACCTGCACGGACGCATCCGGCAGCCCAAGCCGGCGCTGCAGCAGCCCGCCGCTGGCGCTGATGCCGCCGAGCAGGATCGCGACCGGAATGATCGCCAGCGGATTTTGCCGCGCCAGGAAGGCGACGAGGATGCCGGTAAAGCCGTAGCCGGCGGCGAGGTTGGCGTTGGTTTTGCCTTGAACCGCGGCGACTTCGATCATGCCGGCGAGGCCGGCCGAAGCGCCCGCCAGGAAACAGATCGTCAGGATCAGCCGGCCGACACTCAGGCCCACGATCTTGGCGGCGCGAATATTGCCGCCGGCGACCCGCGCGGCGAAGCCGAACACGGTATGATAGATCAGGATGTAAGCGGCGATAGCCGTGACGATGCCGAACACCAGTCCCCAAT
>NZ_DATHOP010000186.1:0-30361 GCF_035484855.1 Bradyrhizobium sp. | reverse complement strand
CGAAATGGGCGGCCTTGCCGAACGCATGATCGTCGAATCCGTCGACGCGCTGCTCCGCCGCGATGTCGCGCTCGGCAAGCGCGTCGTCATCGCCGACGCCGAAATCGACAGCCTGCAGCGCGTGATCGAAGAGCGCGCGGTCCTGACCATCGCGCGGCGCCAGCCGATGGCGGTGGATTTGCGTGAAATCGTCGGCGCGATGCGGGTCGCCACCGATATCGAGCGGATCGGCGATCTTGCCAAGAACATGGGCAAGCGCGTCGCGGCGCTGGAAAGCGATTTCCATCCCTTGAAGCTGATCCGCGGGCTCGAGCACATGACCGACCTGGTGCAGTCGCAGGTCAAGTCGGTGCTGGATGCCTATGCCGCGCACGATCTGCCGGCGGCGATGGCGGTGTGGAAGGGCGACGAGGAGGTCGACGCCATCTGCACCTCGCTGTTCCGGGAACTCCTGACCTACATGATGGAGGATCCGCGCAACATCAGCTTCTGTATCCATTTGATGTTCTGCGCCAAGAACATCGAGCGGATCGGCGATCACGCCACCAATATCGCGGAAACCGTGTTCTACATGATCGAAGGCCAGCAGATTCTCGACAAGCGCCCGAAGGGCGACATGACGACCTTTGCCACCACCGTACCCGGTAACTGACAATCACGTTGATCCATCCCCCAACGAAGGGAAGCTGAGAGATGAGCGCGCGCATTCTGGTGGTTGAAGACGAAGAGGCGTTGACCACGCTCTTGCGTTACAACCTTGATGCCGAGGGCTATGACGTCGAAACCGTCGGGCGCGGCGATGACGCCGACACCAGGCTGAAGGAACGCGTTCCCGACCTGATCGTGCTCGACTGGATGCTGCCGGGCCTGTCCGGCATCGAGCTGTGCCGACGCTTGCGGGCGCGACCGGAGACCAAATCGCTGCCGATCATCATGCTGACCGCGCGCGGCGAGGAGAGCGAGCGGGTGCGGGGGCTTGCCACCGGCGCCGACGACTACATCGTCAAACCCTTCTCAGTGCCGGAGCTGCTGGCGCGGGTGAAGGGCCTGTTGCGCCGCGCCAGCCCCGAGCGGCTCGCCACCGTGCTGGCCTATGGCGACATCGAGCTCGACCGCGAGAAGCGCCGCGTCGCCCGCTCCGGCCGGCCGATCGATCTCGGGCCGACCGAGTACCGGCTCTTGGAATTCTTCCTGGAGCATCCGGGCCGCGTGTTTTCCCGCGAGCAATTGCTCGACAGCGTCTGGGGCCGCGACATCTATATCGACGAGCGCACCGTCGACGTCCACATCGGCCGCTTGCGAAAACTGCTCAACCCCGGCCGCGAGCAGGACCCGATCCGCACCGTTCGCGGCGCCGGCTACGCGCTGGACGATCGGTTTGCGAAAGCGGAGTAGCGGCGGCGAAATATAAACGACGTCGTCCCTGCGAACCCAGGGACGACGGCCCAGTCATTGCGAGCGCAGCGAAGCGGCATAGCGGAAAGCTGGATTGCTTCGTCGCATCCGCCTTCGCCCGAAGGCGGGCTTCGGCGGATAAAAGTGCTCCTCGCAATGACGGCGAGTACCCTACCTTGTCGGCTTCGGCGGCTGGCGGCGGCGGTCGCTCGCCGGCTGGTAGGCGATCCGCGAGTGATGCGCGCAATAGGGCAGGCTCTGCAGCGCCTTGCCGCCGCAGAAGAAGAAATCCGGGCTCGAGGGATCGCCGACCGGCCAGTGGCAGGTGGCCTCGTTCAATTCCAAAAGCGACAGCCGCTGGCTCATCGGCACCACATTGTCGTAGGCGATCGGATCCGGCTCCAGCTCGACCTCGAAGGCATGCGCCAGGGCCGTGTTGCCGCGCGACACCGGGCGGTTGACCCGCATCATGTGCTGGGCCGGGCGCGCTTTGCGCTGCCGGGGCGCCGAGGAGGAGGGGCTCTTGGCTCGGCCGGAAAGCCCCAGCCGATGCACCTTGCCGATTACGGCGTTGCGGGTGACATTTCCGAGTTCGGCGGCAATCTGGCTGGCCGAAAGCCCGCCTTCCCAGAGCTTCTTCAGCTGTTCGACGCGTTCGTCAGACCAGGTCAATACGGTCATCGTATTCTTTCCTTCGCGATGCGCCGGCCGATCAAGGGGGCGACGCTGCGGTGCCAAACTCCAAAAATCCCTGCCGGCAGAATCCCTTAGCCCTCGCCGGGCTCGAAAAGCGCGCCCGAACGTCTACGCCGAACTCTTAACGACTGAGGATCGAGTACTGCCGCACGAGATGTCGTACCCGACGGACCAGACGCTACAATATGGCGTGACTCCGGCGCAAGAGTCCGCGTGCTTGCGTCCACATGTTCCGTCATTTGAGCATTGCAATGCGATCTTTCCGCGACACCGCAATATTACGGGCCTGTTGACAGTTATCGCCGCGCGCATAGAATAGTTCCCACGTGCCGCCCCGAAAAGGCGGCACGTTTTGTTTTCCGCGAGCCGGTCCGATGCGACCCGCGCCAATGCACGCATCGCGACTTAAGCTCCAACCTTTTAGTGACCGCCATGACCAATAGCGCCGCGTCGCATCTGCTTCCCGTCTTTGCCAGGGTCGATCTCGGTTTCGAGCGCGGCGAGGGCTGCTGGCTCACCGCCACCAATGGCGAGCGCTACCTCGATTTCACCAGCGGGGTAGCGGTCAACGCGCTCGGCCATTGCCACCCGCACCTGGTCGCAGCGCTGCAGGAGCAGGCCACCAAGCTGTGGCACATGTCGAACCTGTTCAAGAGCCCGGACGGCGACAAGCTCGCAGCAAGGCTGTGCGAGCAGAGCTTTGCCGATTTCGTGTTCTTCGCCAATTCCGGCGCCGAGGCGATGGAATGCGCCATCAAGGTCACGCGCCGCTATCACTTCGGCAAGGGGCATGGCGAGCGCTATCGCATCATCACCTTCGACAGCGCCTTTCACGGCCGCACGCTGGGGACGCTCGCCGCCACCGGTTCGCAAAAATATCTCGAAGGCTTTGGGCCGCCGCTCGACGGTTTTGACCAGGTGACGCTCGGCGATCTCGACGCCGTGAAGAAGGCGATCGGCCCGCATACCGCCGGCATCCTGATCGAGCCGCTGCAGGGCGAAGGCGGCGTGCGCGCCGCACCGCACGCCTTCTTCAGGGCGTTGCGCCAGCTCTGCGACGACAATGGGCTTCTGCTGGTGTTCGACGAGGTGCAGACCGGCATGGGCCGCACCGGCGATCTCTTTGCCTATCGGCGCCTCGGCGTCACCCCCGACGTGATGTCGCTGGCGAAGGCGCTCGGCGGCGGCTTCCCGATCGGCGCGTGTCTGGCCACCGCGGAGGCCGCCTCCGGCATGACGCCGGGCTCGCACGGCTCGACCTTCGGCGGCAATCCGCTGGCGGTCGCCGCAGCGAACGCCGTGCTCGACGTCATGCTGAAACCCGGCTTCTTCGACCATGTGCAGCAGATGTCGCTGTTGCTGAAGCAGAAGCTCGCCTCCGTGGTCGATCGCCACCCGGCCGTGCTCGCCGAAGTGCGCGGCGAGGGTCTGTTGATCGGGCTGAAGGCGGTGGTGCCGTCGGGTGACCTGGTGACGGCGTTGCGCGAAGAAAAACTGCTCACCGTCGGCGCCGGCGAAAATGTCGTGCGTTTCCTGCCGCCCTTGATCGTGTCGGAGGCGGAGATCGAGGAATCGGTCGCAAAGCTGGAGCGCGCCTGCGTGGCGCTTGCCGGGGCGAAGTTGAAACGGGCGGCGGGGCAATGAGCAAGACGCTGCGGCATTTTCTCGATATCAGCGAGGTTCCGACCAAGGAGCTGCGCAACATGCTCGCCTCCAGCGTCGCCATGAAGGCGAGGCTGAAGGCGCACGAGAAGGGAGCGAGGCCGCTCGAGGGCAAGACGCTGGCGATGATCTTCGAAAAGCCCTCGACCCGCACCCGCGTCTCGTTCGACGTCGGCATGCGCCAGCTCGGCGGCGAGTCGATCATGCTGACGGGCGCTGAAATGCAGCTCGGCCGCGGCGAGACCATCGCCGACACCGCGCGCGTACTGTCGCGCTATGTCGACGCCATCATGATCCGCATCCTCAACCACGATGCGCTGCTGGAACTCGCCGCCCACGCCACCGTGCCTGTGATCAACGGGCTGACCCGGCGCTCGCATCCCTGCCAGGTGATGGCCGACCTGATGACGTTCGAGGAGCATCGCGGACCGATCGAGGGCAAGATGGTGGCCTGGAGCGGCGACGACAACAACGTGCTCGCGTCGTGGGCGCAGGCCGCTGAACGATTCAAGTTCACCCTGAACGTCGCGACCCCGCCGCAGCTCGCGCCGAACAAGGCGATGAAGGACTGGATCAAGGCGACCGACGCGCCGATCGTGCTTGGCAACGATCCGGAAGCAGCCGTTCGCGGCGCCGATTGCGTGGTCACCGACACCTGGGTGTCGATGGGCGACAAGGACGGCGAGAACCGCCACAATTTGCTGAAACCCTACCAGGTCAACGCAAGGCTGATGTCATTGGCAAAACCCGACGCGATCTTCATGCACTGCCTGCCCGCCCATCGCGGCGACGAAGTCACGAATGAAGTGATCGACGGCCCGCAGTCGGTGGTGTTCGACGAAGCCGAAAACCGCCTGCATGTGCAAAAGGGCATTCTGGCGTGGTGTTTCGAGGCGGTGGCGTAATCAATCCCGTCGTCCCGGCGAAGGCCGGGACCCATACCGCGTGATCTCTCGTTTGCGCGAGGTGTGAGAAACCTTCTGCAACAATTGGCGCCGGGGGTTGGATCCCGGCCTTCGCCGGGACGACGAGCGCGGCCGGGACGACGAGCAGAGATGGTCACGCGTCTCAAACCCCTTTCGATTTCGGCCCTCAGCCCCCAGATAAAGCGCCATGACTTCACAATCCCCTGACATCAAGATCGACAAAACCCCGGTCCGCGCGCCCTCGGCCGTGCCGGTCGACGACGCGGTGTTGCCGTTCGAGGTCGCAGCCCTCGATCTGCGCGGCCGCCTGACCCGGCTCGGCCCCGCGCTCGACGACATCCTGACCAGGCACGATTACCCCACCCCGGTCGGCAAGCTGCTCGGCGAGGCCATCGTGCTGACGACGCTGCTCGGCTCGTCCCTGAAGTTCGACGGCCGCTTCATCCTGCAGACCCAGACCGACGGCCCGGTGTCGTTCCTGATCGTCGACTTCCAGGCGCCCGACCGGCTGCGCGCCTATGCCCGCTTCGACGCGAAGCGGCTGAAGGAGGGCCTCGACTCCGGCGCGTTGCTCGGCCGAGGCCATCTCGCCATGACCATCGACCAGGGCCCCGACATGAGCCGCTACCAGGGCCTGGTCGCGCTCGACGGCGGCTCGCTCGAGGACGCCGCCCACGAATATTTCCTGCGCTCCGAACAGATCCCGACCCGCGTGCGGCTGGCGGTCGGCGAGGAATGGCGCGGCGGCGGCGACGGCCCAAGGCACCGCTGGCGCGCCGGCGGCATGCTGCTGCAGTTTTTGCCGAAAGCCCCCGAACGCGCGCGCCAGCCCGATCTGCATCCCGGCGACGCGCCGGAGGGCACCGTCACCCATGTGGTTGCCGAGGACGACGCCTGGGTCGAGGGCCAGTCGCTGATCTCTACGGTGGAAGACGTCGAACTGATCGATCCGGACCTGTCCGGCGAGCGGCTGCTCTATCGCCTGTTCCACGAACGCGGCGTGCGGGTGTTTCCGCCGCTGCCGCTCCGGGCGCAATGCTCCTGCTCGCGCGAGGCGGTGTCGTCCATGCTGCAAAGCTTCGCCCCACAGGACCGCGCCGACATGGTGAAGGACGGCAAGGTGGTGGTGACGTGCGAGTTCTGTTCGTCGGTGTATGAGTTCACGCCGGACGAGGCGGGAGTGGAGTAGGGGGCGCGCGCCGCTCTCGCCACGTCATTCCGGGGCGATGCGCAGCATCGAACCCGGAATCTCGAGATTCCCCGATGCGCAATTGCGCATCTGAGGTCCGGTGCTTCGCATCCTCCCGGAATGACGGCCGCGCCGCTCACCCGTTCCCCGACCGCTCCCGCATCACCGCCTCCCCGATCCTTCGCCCCGCCGCGTCACACAAATGAATCTCGTAATCCGGATACAGCACGCGGCGCGGTTCGAGGTCTTCGCGGTCGATGACTTCGCTGCACAGGCCGTTGGCCCGCACATGGGTCCACATCTCCCTTTCGGTCGAAAACAGTTCGCTGATCCGGCATTTCTGGGTCACGGAAAACAGGAAATACGGCATCGTCACTCCGTGGTGGGCGCTCTTTACTACATCGTTGACCGCGAATGAATTAGTCCCGTAGCCCGGATGGAGCGTAGCGCAATCCGGGGCCAAGTCTTGCGTTTGTTCCAGTGCGTCCCGGATTGCGCTGCGCTCCATCCAGGCTACGGCTCTGGGCGCTCACGCTTCCCGGCGCTCCACCGGCGGATAATATTGCGGCGCTTCGCGCCGGTCGAACATGCCGTAGTCGCGCACGATGCGGATGCGGCGGAGCCGCGCGCCGTCGGGCAGTTTCTCTGAGGCCTCGAAGGCCTGCGCGTCGGCGCTGGTGCGCCACGACGTCAGGAGAATGAGGTCACCCGGCGTCAGCACTGCGTCGAATACGTCCCAGCCGACCAGTCCGCTGGCGCCGGGATCGAGGCCGAGATACTTCGAGCACGCCGCAGCATCTGCAGCAGCGTCCGATCCGGCTGACCGCTTGGCGTCGATCAGGATGATCGTGGTGGCATCCCCCGTTGCGGTCTCGTCGAGCCGCTGCTCCCGCAGCGTCTGTCCCGCAGGAATTTGCGTGTCCCGCGCGATCTCGCCGACGCGCAAATGATAGTCGAGCAGGATTTCGCTGCGGCCCTTTTCCTGCGCGCCATGGTGCCGCATCGCGGTGCGCCAGCGCACCACCGCCTTTTCGTCGCGCCAGCCCGAGAGCGAGAGAAGCCATCCCTCCCGCGTCAGGCTTTTATAGCGGATGTTGTCGACGAAACCGTCGACTTGCACCAGTTCGGGGCGCAGCGTCCCGGCCACGCCGAGATAGGCGTCCCATTGATCCGGTTTCGGATGCACTTCGAAGATCACTGAAAACACGGGTGCTCCCTTCCGGCTAGCCGGCGTCTGTTCGATCGGCCCCGCAGATAGCCGCAGGCGGCGCGCCGCCGCGTCCCCTAGATAGACACGCCAGCCGGATTTTTCATCGGGACTGCTTCGATCGTGGTCGAAGTGTCGCCTGTCCGGACGTGCCCTGCAGCGCCGTTCTCGGCTATTGTCGCGCCTGATCCTCTGGCCCGGTACCTTCGTCGTTGCCGGGCTTGACCCGGCAATCCATCAACCTTCAAAAAGACTGTTCCGAAGAAGACGGATCGCCGGGTCAAGCCCGGTGATGACCAGCTGGATGAAAGGCACCGATGCTCGCCAGGGCTGCCCCACTGCTGTTCGTGCTGCTCTGGAGTTCGTCCTTTATTTCGACCAAGGCAGGTCTGCGGCATCTTTCGCCGCTGCTGTTCGTGGCCATCCGCCTCCTGGTATGCGCCCTCGTGCTGGGAATTCTGGCGCTGCTGTTGCGGCGGCCGTGGCGGCCGCTTGCCGGCTGGCGCTGGCTGCATTGCGCCGTTGCCGGCGCGTTGATGAACGGGGTCGGGCTGATGGCGCCGCACGCCGGACTGGTGATCGCGCCGGCGGCGCAAATCGCGCTGGTGCAGTCGCTGACGCCGTTGTTGACGGCGATCTGCGGGGTCGCGTTGCTGCGCGAGCGCCTGGGCGCCGGCCAATGGCTAGGGCTGGTCCTGGGAATGGCGGGCGTCGGGCTGGTGGTGGGGCAGGCCGCGCTGCAAAGCGCCACCGAACTTGACGGGCTTCTGCTGGCGCTGCTCGGCGTGATCGGGCTGGTGGCGGGTACGCTCTACTTCGCAAAATTCTGCCGTGGTGTGCCCTTGCTGACGGGCAGTTTTGTGCAATTCACCTCCGCCGCTGCGCTTGCGATGCTTTGCACCTGGTCGCTGGAAACCCCGCGTGCCGACTGGACCACGGTCACCGTCGCCGCCCTGGCATGGAACGCCCTGGTGGTCTCGCTCGGCGGCATGGGGCTCTACTTCGTCATGCTCGTCCATGGCACGGCCGCCCGCGCCACCGCGAACTTTTATCTGGTTCCGGGAACGGTGGCGCTGCTCGCCTGGATGCTGCTTGGCGAGCCGCTCACCCTGGTCGCGGCCGCGGGGATTATCCTGGCGTCGGCGGGATGCTGGCTCGTGAATGCCGGGCCGGGTGCGACCGCGGGCATCGATGGATGATAGCTCCTGATTTGCCCGTCATGGCAAAATGCCGCACCCGACAGGTTCACAATTACGGAAATATATTTCGAAATTAAAGAAGTAATGCTTGCAGCCGGCCCAAATCAGTCGTAGATATTCGCCGTCCCGTCCCGAAAGAGGGGCGTTGCGCAACGTCACGAAACGTGGGGCGGGATGCGGTGGACGCGGATGGTGCTCTTGACGAAGGCATTTGAGGCGGACGTGCGAAGTCGTGTGGTTCTGGCACCCCGACGCTGGTGTCAAGTCTGCGAGAAGGAGCGCAGGCGACGGTGGCCAACAAGCCCGGAGCACCGGGAAGAGCACGAAGTAGCCGTTAAAACCATTGCGTGGGGAATGCCGGGTGATTCCGGTGTGACCTGACTAACGCGTGTGCGCTCTACCACTATCCATTGCACACGCGGCTATCGGGCGCATCGGCCGCCCGGCATTCCCTGCGCCCTCGATTCGGAGAGGGCGGGAATAAAAGAATACCTCGCGCAAAAAAGCATGCGGCGAGAATGCGAAACCGTGTCCCATCGTCATTGCGAGCGCAGCGAAGCAATCCATAGAGCAACAAGAAAGAAAGATGGATTGCTTCGCTGCGCTCGCAATGACGGTTTCAGTTTCGTCGTCCCTGCGAACGCAGGGACACATACGCCCGGGCACTTATTTTTGAGAGACGCTGTTCGACGGCCTTCGTGCAACAACTACTTGCTGTGGCTATGGGTCCCTGCGTTCGCAGGGACGACGGTCAATTCAACACCCGCTTGGCGTCGGGGCTGTCGAGCGAAAACGTCGGCACGTCGATCTCGAAGCGCTCGCCGCTTTCGGTGACCATTTGATAGCGCCCGGTCATGAAGCCCGACGCGGTCGGCAGCGGCACGCCCGAAGTGTATTCGAATCTCTCGCCGGGCGCGAGCACCGGCTGTTCGCCGACCACGCCCTCGCCGCGGACCTCCTGCTTGCGGCCGGACGCGTCGGTGATGATCCAGTGCCGGGTGCGCAATTGCACCGTCTCGTCGCCGGTGTTGGTGATGACGATGGTGTAGGACCAGAAATACTGACGATTCTCCACCGACGAGCGCTCGGGAAGGTAGTTCGGCTCGACGGTGACTTCGATCTGGCGGGTAACGGCGCGATACATGCGGGCTGATCTCTCCAAATCGGCGAACATCATATCGAAGATCCGGCGCGGAACCAATCGCCCGCGCGGGGCGGGCCGGCGTTAATCTTTCGCGCTCCGCGTTTCGCGGGGAGCAGCACCGAAAGACAGTGGTGGTGCGCAAATTGCAATCCTCGTTTCGACATAGTTCCATCCCAAAGGGCGCCCGAAAAGCCTCGCCAGAATCCCCTCGTCACTTGCCTGCAACTCGCGTGCCGATACTATCATTGCTGGAGAGTCGGCCTGGTCAGGCCGGTCTCGCGAAACCGGTGCCAGATCATGTCGATTGCCGACCGAATTGCCGCACCACCGCTTGCCGGCGCAACCGATACGCTGGCGCGCGAACCCGAACCTGCCACCGCAGTGCCGTCGATTTCGTTTCCGGTCGCGGGCGGCGAGCGCGAATTGCGGCTCGATCTGTTCCGCGGGCTGGCGCTGTGGCTGATCTTCATCGATCACCTGCCGCCCAACTTGCTGACCTGGTTCACGATCCGCAACTACGGCTTTTCCGACGCCACCGAGATCTTCATCTTCATCTCCGGCTATACGGCGGCCTTCGTCTACGGCCGCGCCATGCTGGAGGCCGGCTTCGTGGTGGCGACCGCGCGCATCCTGCGCCGGGCTTGGCAGATCTATGTCGCGCACGTGTTCCTGTTCACGATCTTCCTCGCGGAAATCTCCTACGTCGCCACCAGTTTCGAGAACCCGCTGTACACGGAAGAAATGGGGATCATGGATTTTCTCAAGCAGCCGGACGTCACCATCGTCCAGGCGCTGCTGCTGCGATTCCGCCCGGTCAACATGGACGTGCTGCCGCTCTATATCGTGCTGATGCTGTTCCTGCCCCTGATCCTGTGGCTGATGAAGTGGAAGGCCGACGTCACGCTGGCGCTGTCGGCGCTGCTCTATGCCGTGACCTGGGAGTACGATCTGTATCTGTCGGCCTATCCGAACGGCTACTGGGCCTTCAACCCGTTCGCCTGGCAATTGCTGTTCGTGTTCGGCGCCTGGTGCGCGCTCGGCGGGGCGAAGCGGATGTCGCAGATTCTGTCGTCGAATGTCACGCTGTGGCTTTCGGTCGCCTACCTGTTGTTCGCGTTCTGCGTCACCATGACCTGGTATTTCCCGCAGCTCGGCCATCTGATGCCGCGCCGGCTCGCACAATGGATGTATCCGATCGACAAGACTGATCTCGACGTGCTGCGGTTCACGCATTTCCTGGCGCTGGCCGCCGTGACCGTGCGCTTCCTGCCGCGCGACTGGCCCGGATTGCGGTCGCCCTGGCTGCGGCCGCTGATCCTGTGCGGCCAGCATTCGCTGGAGATTTTCTGCCTCGGCGTGTTCCTGGCGTTCGCCGGGCATTTCGTACTGGCCGAAATCTCCGGCGGGGCGGCGATGCACCTGGTCGTCAGCATTTCGGGAATCCTGATCATGTGGGCCGTGGCGTGGGTGATTTCGTGGTACAAACATTCCGCCGACAAGACCGCGTCGCGGAAGAAAGACGCCGTTGGCAACGCCGATATGGCGGGAGGAGGCTGATGAAACCCGTCTCGAGAGCCATCTCTTGGGCCGTCCTGGGTTTGCTGCTGGCCGGCTGGCTGGGCGCAGCGCCGTCGCGCGCCGAAGATGCGCCCGCGCCGCAGAGCTGCGAAGTCCCGGACTATTTGCTGTCGAGCGAGAGCGCGCTTCCCAAGGTCGCCGATGCCGTCAAGGGCGGCCATCCGCTGGATATCTTGGTGATCGGCAGCCGGTCCTCGACCATCACCGCCTCGGAGGCGAGCGCCTATCCGGCAAGGCTGCAGGCGGCGCTGAAGGAGAAACTGCCCGCGGTCACCGTTAACCTGTCCGTGGAACTGCAGGTCAAGAAGACCGCCGAGGAAGCCGCCGGCACCTTCGCCAAGCTGATGGAGGTCAAAAAACCTACTTTGGTCATCTGGCAGACCGGCACCGTCGATGCTATGCGGTCCGTCGATCCCGATGATTTTCGCGCCGCGGTCGAGCAGGGTGTCGCTGCGCTGCAAAATGCCGGAGCCGATGTGGTGCTGATGAACATGCAATACAGTCCGCGCACGGAGACCATGATTTCCGTGCCGCCATATATTGATAATATGCGCGTGGTGGCGCAGAGCCACGATGTTCCGCTGTTCGACCGCTTCGCCATCATGCATCAATGGAACGACACGGGAGATTTCGACCTGTTCAGCGCCACGCACGGCATCGAGTTGGCCAAGCGCGTCCATGATTGCCTCGGCCGCGCGCTGTCGAAATTCGTGTTCGACGCCGCCCATCTCGGCCCGCCGCAGCAGAATTGAGGAATTAGCGTTAATGCGTTTTGTCCGCCCTTTTCGCCTGTTGACATCGCTGGCCGCCGCCGCGGTGCTCCTCGCGCCGGCCTCGATGCTGTCCGCGCGCGCGCAAGCGGTCCAGCCGGTCCAGCAGGCCGCCGCCGTAGCTGAAGCCGCCAAACCCGCCGCCGCCAAGCCGGCTCCGTCGCCGACGGTCGGCGCGGCCAGTGCCGCGGCCGTCGATCCGGCCAATTCCGCGCCGCCGAAGAGCCTCACCGCTACCGCAATCGACACGGTCAAGGAGGTCGCCAAATCGGCCGGCGGCATCTTCAGCCGCGTGCCGTGCCTGCCGCCGAAGGGCGGCGTCAGGCCGGTGGGATCGCTGCCGCATGTGGCCGGCAAGCTCGCCGCGGGAGAGCCGGTGGTGATCGTCGCCTTCGGCTCGTCCTCGACCCAGGGCTACGGCACGACATCTCCCGAATTCACCTATCCCAACCGCCTCGCCAAGCAGTTGCGCCGGCAATATCCGACCGCCGACATCACCATCATCAATCGCGGCAAGGGCGGCGAAGACGCGCCCGAGATGATGAAGCGGCTGCAACCGGAGGTGCTCGATATGAAGCCGGATCTGGTGATCTGGCAGGTCGGCACCAATGCGGTGCTGCGCGACCTTGATCCGGCCGAGACGGCACATCAGGTCGAGGACGGCGTGGCGCGGATTCAGGCCGCCGGCGCCGACGTGGTGCTGGTCGATCCGCAATATTCGCCGCGGGTGACCGAGCGCGCCGAGAGCGCCAGCAAGATCGTGCGGCTGTTGCGCAGGATCGCCGAGCTGCGCCATGTTGGAATCTTTCCGCGCTTCGAGGTGATGCGCGAATGGCACGACCAGCAGGCGCTGCCGATCGACAGCTTCGTGATCGCCGACGGCCTGCACATGAACGACTGGGGCTACGCCTGCTTCGCGCAACTGCTCGGCGACGACATCATCAGGTCGGTCGGCCAGATCAAGCTCGGCGTCAACGCGCCCGTGAGCCCGCTGACCAATCGGCCGATGTGAGGTCGGGCACTATATTCACGTCGTCCCGGCCTTGAGCCGGGACCCACCACCGACGTTTGTTGTTGCCGAAGATATCAACCCACACCACTTCAAATCGAGAGGCCGCGGCGTATGGGTCCCGGCGTTCGCCGGGACGACGATGGTATTGTGGCCGCCGATCACGCTCTCTCCAGCGCCGCGTGCAAATCCTCGATCAAATCGTCGCGATGTTCGAGGCCGGCGGAGAACCGGACAAAACCCTCGCTGATGCCGAGTTCGGCGCGGGCCTCCGGCTTCAGACGTTGATGGGTGGTGGTGGCGGGATGGGTGACGAGGCTCTTGGCGTCGCCGAGATTGTTGGAGATCCGCGATATCTTCAGCGCGTTGAGGCAGCGGAACGCCGCCGCCTTGCCGCCCCGGACCTCGAAGCCGACCAGGGTCGAGCCGGCGCGCATCTGCTTCTTCACAAGGGCTGCCTGCGGATGATCGGCGCGGCCGGGATAGATCAGCCGCGAAATCTTCGGATGTTGCGCCAGCGCATCCGCCACCGCCGCTGCGGTCTCGGTCTGCGCGCGGACGCGGATGGCCAGCGTCTCCAGCCCCTTCAGCAGCACCCAGGCGTTGAACGGCGACAGCGATGGACCGGTCTGGCGCATGAAATTGTGGATGTGCTCGGCGATGAAGGTCTCCGACGACAGGATGATGCCGCCGAGGCAGCGGCCCTGGCCGTCGATATGTTTCGTGGCGGAATAGACCACCACGTCGGCCCCCAATTGCAGCGGGCTCTGCCAGATCGGTGTTGCGAACACATTGTCGACGATCAGCCGCGCCCCGCCCGCGTGGGCGATCTCGGCGATCGCCGGGATATCGAGCACGTCGAGCGTCGGATTGGTCGGGCTCTCGAGAAAGCAGCTTTTGGTGTTGGGCCGCATCGCGGCCTGCCACTGGTCGAGGTCGAGGCCGTCGACCAGCGTCGAGGCAATGCCGTAGCGTGGCAACAGGTCCTCCACCACGTAGCGGCACGATCCGAACATCGCCTTCGCCGCCACGACGTGATCGCCGGCCTTGAGCGGCGCGAGGATGGCGGTGGTCACCGCCGCCATGCCGGTCGCGGTCGAGCGGCCGGCTTCCGCGCCTTCCAGCTCGATCATGCGGCGCTCGAACATCGCAATCGTCGGGTTGGAATAGCGCGAATAGATGTAGCCGGGGTCCTCGCCCTTGAAGCGGGCCTCGCATTGCTCCGCGCTGTCGTAGACATAGCCTTGCGTCAGAAACATCGCCTCGGAGGTTTCCCCGAATTCCGAGCGGATGGTTCCGGAATGCACCAGCCGGGTCTCGGGACGGTAGTGGGCGGTGGGCGAGGTGGTTGCTTTCGACATGTGACCTCCATCGTGACCATCGCAAAATGGCCACAAAAAAAACCGGCCTGGAAAAATTCCACAGGCCGGGATCACACTGTCCCCGGCCTGTTTAGCGACTTATTTAACGTGGCTGCAAGCCGGCCGGCTCAAATCACCACGGGATAAGTCATGCTGATATTCGCTTGCGCCCTATCCGTCAAGGCGGCCATCGGATAACCGGTAAAAGTCCGTATTTTCAGCGTCTGGATGGCGGAAATGGAGTCATCCTGGGGACCCCCAAATTGTCGTTCACGCTTCAACCCGGCGCCAATGGCATCCTGCCCGACCGCATGATCGCGGCGATGGCCGATGCCGGCCTGATCCTGCCGGCCTATCCGTTCGTCGAAAGCCAGATCCAGCCGGCCAGCCTCGATCTGCGTCTCGGCGACATCGCCTACCGGGTGCGCGCGAGTTTTCTGCCGGGGCCGGGCGCGACGGTGGCCGAGCGCATCGACGAATTGAAGCTGCACGAAATCGATCTTACCGACGGCGCGGTGCTGGAAACCAACTGCGTCTATATCGTGCCGCTGTTGGAGTCGCTGGCACTGCCGCCGGAAATCGTCGCTGCCGCCAATCCGAAGAGCTCGACGGGGCGTCTCGACGTGTTCACGCGCGTGATCGCTGATGGCACGCGGCGGTTTGACATGATCGGCGCCGGCTATCACGGCCCGCTCTATGCCGAGATCAGCCCGAAAACGTTTCCGGTACTGCTGCGCGAGGGCTCGCGGCTGTCCCAGGTGCGCTTCCGCACCGGCGACGCCATCCTCAGCGCCGATGAACTCGATGCGCTGCACGACCTGGAACGGCTGGTTGATGCCGACGACGCCGATCTCGTCAACGGCGTGGCGCTCAGCGTCGACCTTTCCGGCGACAACGCCAGTGGCTTCGTCGGTTATCGCGCCAAACGCCACACCGGCGTGATCGATATCGACCGCCGCGGCGGCTATGCGGTCGACGAATTCTGGGAAGCCATCGCGGCACGGCCCGATGGCAGTCTCATTCTCGATCCCGGCGAATTCTATATCCTGGCCTCGAAGGAGGCCGTGCAGGTGCCGCCGGATTACGCCGCCGAAATGGTGCCGTTCGATCCTCTGGTCGGCGAGTTCCGCGTGCATTACGCCGGCTTCTTCGATCCCGGCTTCGGCTATGCCGGCGCCGGCGGCCAGGGATCGCGCGCGGTGCTGGAAGTGCGCTCGCGCGAAGTGCCGTTCATCCTCGAGCACGGCCAGATCGTGGGCCGCCTCGTCTACGAGAAAATGCTGGCGCGGCCCGGCGCCATGTACGGCCAGCGCATCGGCTCGAACTATCAGGCGCAGGGGCTGAAGCTGTCTAAGCATTTCCGCGCCTGAATTCTCAGCCGCGGCGGAAGCGATGTTCGCAAGCAACGCCATGCAGGACAGCGGCATCAGGCCTCGGAATCCCGAAATTGACTTCCCGTGCGTTCCACCTAACGTGGGTCAGGTCGAATGGACGAAGAGCCAGACGCCGCGACAAGAGCGGATGGTCGACAAGGATATCCGATGGCAGAGCTGACGACGCGATCGACAAGCCATTTTCCCGGCACGGACCACCGCTCCCCGTTCTTCACCGAAGAACACGAGATGCTGCGCGACCAGGTCCGCCGCTTCGTCGAAGAAGAGATCAAGCCGCATGGCGACGCCTGGGAAGCGCAAGGCTTCGTTCCGCGCGAGGTGTTGCGGCGGATGGGCGCTCTCGGCTTCTTCGGCATTCGCTATCCGGAAAGTTATGGCGGATCGGCGATGGATACGCTCGGCAGCGTCGTGCTCGCCGAGGAATTGGGACGCTCGACCTACTCGGGAGTTGCGATCACAGCTCTCGTTCACACCGACATGGCGTCCGTGCACATCTTCAATTCGGGTTCTGAAGCGCAGAAGTCGAAGTGGATGGGCAAGATCATCGCCGGCGAGGCCATCTGCGCGGTCGCAGTCACCGAGCCGGACGCCGGCTCCGACGTCAAGGGCATTCGCACCACGGCGCGGCCGGCCAGCGGCGGCTATGTCCTCAATGGTGCGAAGATGTTCATCACCAACGGCGTTCACGCCGACCTCTATTGCGTCGCCGCCAAGACCGGCAGGATCGACAGCGGCAGCAAGGCGGTGACGATGTTCCTGGTCGAGAAGGGCACGCCGGGATTTCGGGTGGCGCGCGCGCTCGACAAGCACGGCTGGCGCTCGTCCGATACGGCAGAACTGGTGTTCGAGGATTGCCTCATCCCTCACGATGCGGTTCTGGGCGAAGAGGGCAGCGGTTTCTACGCGATCATGCGCAATTTCCAGAACGAGCGGACCGTGATCGGCGCCATGGCGATGGGCGAGGCGCAGGCCGCGCTTGAGCTTACCATCGCCTATCTGAAGACGCGCAAAGCCTTCGGCGCGCCGCTGTGGGACAAGCAGACGATCCGGCAGCGGCTTTCGATGCGCGCGGCCGAGGTCGAAGCGGGGCGCCAACTGGTCTATTCGACCGCCTGGCGCGATGCCCAGGGCCACGACGTCACCCGCGAGGTTTCCATGGTGAAGGCCTATTGCGGCGAACTGGTCAATGCGGTGATGTACGACTGCGTGCAGTTTCATGGCGGTATGGGCTTCATGCGCGAGAGCACCATCGAGCGGATGGCGCGCGACGCCCGCGTGCAGTCGATCGGCGGCGGCGCCAGCGAGGTGATGCTCGAAGAGGTCGCCAAGCGGCTCTAGGGATCAGCGGCCATGGATGCCACGACAGGCGCGCACGCTTCGCTCGACGACAAATATATCGCCGATCAGGGCCGCATCTACCTGACCGGCGTGCAGGCGCTGGTGCGGCTGCCGATGATGCAGCGGCGCGCCGACCGCGCGGCGGGATTGAAGACCGCAGGCTTCGTGTCGGGCTACCGCGGTTCGCCGCTTGGGACCTACGATCGCGAATTGTGGGCGGCCAAGCGGCATCTCGACAACGACGACATCGTCTTCCAGCCCGGCCTCAACGAGGATCTGGCCGCGACCAGTGTGTGGGGCACCCAGCAGATCGGATTGTCGGAAGCCGCAACCCGCGACGGCGTATTCGCGATCTGGTACGCCAAGAGCCCCGGCGTCGACCGTTCGGGCGATGCCCTCAAGCATGCCAATGCCGCCGGCACGGCAGCGCTCGGTGGCGTGCTGGCGATCGCCGGCGACGATCATGCCTGCAAATCCGCCAGCCTGCCCTCGCAGTCAGACTATGCGTTCCTCGATGCGTCGATCCCGGTGCTGCATCCCGCCGACATCGCCGAGGTGCTGCGCTTCGGCATGATCGGCTGGGCGATGTCGCGCGCGACCGGGCTCTGGGTCGGCATGAAGGCGCTGGCCGATACCATGGACTCGTCGACGACGGTCGATCTCGCGCGCGTCACGCCGGCGATCATCCGGCCGGCCGATGCGCCGGCCGACGTATCGATCCGTTGGCCCGACAGTCCGCTCGAACAGGAGCATCGGCTGTTCGACATTCGGCTGCCGGCGGCCATCGCCTTCGGCCGGGCCAACGGAGTGAACCGCGCCATCGCCGATCCCGGCTTCGACCGCCGCCGCCTGATGATCCTGGCGGTCGGAAAATCGCGCCTCGACGTCGTTCAGGCGCTGGCAATCCTGGGTATCGGCCTCGACGAACTCGATCCACTCGGGATCGGATTGTGTGCGATCGGCATGCCCTGGCCGCTCGATGCGGACTTCGTTCGCGAGCGTTGCGCGGGAGCCGGCGAAATCCTGGTGGTCGAGGAGAAGCGGCCATTGGTCGAGGATCAGGTGGCGCGCATCCTGCTGACGATCGATGCAGGCCGAAGGACGGCCCTGGCCGGCAAGATCGACGAGCACGGCAAGCCGCTGCTGTCGCCGCGCGCCGCCTTCACCGCCGATCATCTGGCAAAGATCATCGGGGGGCGGCTGATCAAACTCGGGCTCGGCGAGCGGCTGACGCCGCGCGTCGCGGCTCTTGGCGGGGCAGCGCAAGATGCCGAACCTGCGCTCGCCAAGCGGCTGCCCTATTTCTGCTCGGGCTGCCCGCATAACCGCTCCACCGTGGTGCCCGAAGGCAGCCGGGCGCTGGCCGGCATCGGCTGCCACTACATGGCGCAGTGGATGGACCGCGACACCATGACCTTCACCCAGATGGGCGGCGAAGGCGCCAGCTGGATCGGGCAGGCGCCGTTCACGGACACCAAGCATGTCTTCGTCAATCTCGGCGACGGCACCTACGCGCATTCGGGCCTGCTCGCGATTCGCGCCGCGATCGCGGCCGGCGTCACCATCACCTACAAGATCCTCTATAACGACGCGGTGGCGATGACCGGCGGCCAGGCGGCGGAAGGCGGTTTCAGCGTCGCCCAGATCGCGCGCCAGTTGGCCGCCGAAGGCGTCCGCGAGATTCGCATCGTCGCGGAGGAGCCCGGGCGCCATCGCGGGGAGATCATGCCCCCGGGTGTGACCATCGATCCGCGCGATCGCCTGGAATCCGCTCAGCGCGCATTGCGCGAGACCAAGGGCGTCTCCGTCCTGATCTACGACCAGGTCTGCGCCGCGGAAAAACGCCGCCGCCGCAAGCGTGGTCAATTGGCCGACGCCGGAAGGCGCATCGTGATCAACGAGGCGGTGTGCGAGGGATGCGGCGACTGCGGGCGCAAGTCGAACTGCGTCTCGATCGTCCCGCTGGAAACCGAATTTGGCCGCAAGCGCGCGGTCGACCAGACGAGCTGCAATCAGGATGCAACCTGCATCGATGGATTCTGCCCGAGCTTTGTCACCATCGAGGACGGGATTCCGATACAGCCCGCGACGACCAACGCTGCAGCGCCTGAGGCGCCTACACCCGACATCGATTTTGCGCACCCCGCAAATCTGCTGGTTGGCGGGATCGGCGGCACCGGGATCGTCACGGTCGGGGCCGTCCTCGGCATGGCCGCGCATCTCGATGGCAGGGGCGTCTCGGTGATGGACCAGATCGGCCTTGCGCAAAAGGGCGGCGAGGTGACGACCCACATCCGGATCGTGCAAGACCCCGGCCTGCTCGGCCCGGTGCGCTTCGTGCCCGGTGAAGCCGATACGCTGATCGGCTGCGACCTTGTCGTCGCGTCGAGTCCCGAGGTGCTGCCGTTGCTCGGCGAAGGCGCGGGCGCCATCGTCAACGATCACATCGTGATGACGGGCGAGTTCACCGCGAGCCCCGACGCCGTATTTCCGGATGCGCTGATGAAGCGCCGGATCGAGAAGCGCTGCGAGCCGACGTTTGTGGATATCACAGCGCTCGCCACCAACATTCTCGGCGATGCGGTCGGCGCCAACATGATGGCGCTTGGGATCGCCTGGCAGAGAGGTCGCGTGCCGGTCACCGAAGGCTCGATCCTGCGCGCGATTGAATTGAACGGCGCCGCGGTCGCGATGAACAAGGCGGCGTTTGCCTGGGGCAGGGCAATTGCGAACGGTGATCTCAGCGCGGAAGCGCTGAAGCCGGTGCCTCGGGGGGCGGTAGCCCTCGACGATATCGTCGAGCGTCGCACGGCCGAACTCGTGCGCTACCAAGACCAGGCGTTGGCGCAGCGGTTTCGCGCGCTGGTCGAGGATGCGGCGAGCGCCGAGCAGCGTGTCATTCCCGGCTCGACGGCTCTCGCCGAGGCCGTGGCTCGGAGCTTCCACAAACTCCTCGCCTACAAGGATGAATACGAGGTCGCGCGCCTGCATGCGGAAACCGGATTTCTCGAGCAGCTCCGTCAGTCCTATACCGGCGGCAGCTTCGCGTTCCACCTGGCGCCGCCGCTGTTCGCGCGGCGCGATCCTGTTACTGGCCATCCCCGCAAGATCAGTCTGGGGGCCTGGATCATTCCGGTCTTCAAGGTTCTCGCCCGATTGAAATTCCTGCGGGGGACTCCGTTCGACCCATTCGGATATTCGTCCGAGCGGCGAATGGAGCGTGCGATGATCGATAACTACGCGAAGCTGATGGGATCGCGCATCATTCCCGAACTCAGCCGGCAGAACCACGCGCTCGCGGTCGAAATTGCCCTTCTGCCGCTGACGGTCAGGGGCTTCGGTCACGTGAAACAGGCCGCCGAGCGCGAGGCGTCAAAGCAGCTCGCCCTGTTGCTGGATCGGTGGCCCGGCGACCCAATCGCACAGGCTGCGGCTGAATGAGGTGGGTTGCCGTTTGCCACAACGATCAGCAAACTGTGCGCGCCGCCAGCGAAGAATCGATCCAGGAGAAAACATGAGCGGAGCATCGGACAGCGCAAGCCAGGCGCAATGGCTGCGATGGCGCAGCGTCGCCGATCTCTATCATGCCTATTTCACCGGCCTCATTCTGTCGGTGGTGACTCGGCGCGGCACGGCCGATGCCGCCGAATTCGTGTTCCGGGTGTTTCGCCGCCAGCAGCAGGAACGCTTCCTGCCGGGCCTGGAGAAGCTCGGCCTGAAGCATCTGCCGCCGGCGGTGGCGGCGGCGCAATACCACTATCTCTCCAACTGGATCGGCGGCGTCCATGTCGAATACATGTACGAGACCGACCGCAAGGCCTGGATCCGCTATCCGCCGCCGCGCTGGATCTGGCGGGGGACTGCGATCTGCGGCGTGCCCGGCGAGGTGTCGCGCGCGATGCTACGGGGCTGGCACGCCAATAACGGGGTCGCGCTCGGCAAACTCAATCTCGGCTTCGTCTGCACCAAGCAGAGCGTCGACGGCCAGGACGGACTGGAAGGCTATTACTGCGAATACGACCACCCGCTCGAGCTCGACCAGCGCCTGGTGTTCGCGCGCCATCTCGAGGCGCCGATGTTCGATGCCGCGATGGCGCCGGCGCTGCCGGTGGCGAGTTGGCCGAAGCTGCGGCTGGAGAAAGCCTATCGCAACTATGCGATGGAATATGTGCGCACCACCGCTCCCGTGATGGTGCAGCTGTTCGGCCCCGAAGATGCCGGCTATCTGCTGCACCTTACCGGCAAGCTGATCGGCATGCAGTATTTCGACGAGATCGCACATGCCTTCGGCATGGGCAACGGGGGCGCAAAGGAGTTCGATGAGTTCCTGCGCGCGCTATTTGAAGCGCAGGATGATGTTGTCGATATCGGCGAAGACGACACCGTATATGAGCTCCTGCAGCACACCTGGAAGCTGATGGCCGATGTCGCCGATTATCACCCGGCCTGCGCGAAAGTCCTGACAGGCTTGTTCGAAGGCCTGGCCGCCGGTTGCGGCCGCAATATCCCCGTCACCATGAGAGCGGCGGCCGGCGGCGGGCCGCCATTCGTGTGGTCGATCGGCTGATCGGACTTTCCGTCCCACGGCATGCCGGTGGCGAGTCGATTGCGCAGGCGGCCCATGCGCCCGGCGCACATGGAATCGCGCTCGATCGTGCTACCAAGCGGCCGGGCACGACCAGCAGATCGTGCCAGGGAGCAAGCGTTGCCCGATATTGCGGTTGCCGAAATTCCCGTCGACGAGGAGGAGCGCCCGCTTCCGCCGCCGGAACCGCGCGCAAAAAATGCGCTGCTCGACGGGCCGATCATGCGCACGCTATTGTGGCTCGCGTGGCCGAACGTCATTGCGCTCTCGGCCGGCACCTGCGTGGTGATCGCCGAGACCTCCTATATCGGCCGGCTCGGCGTCGAGTCGCTGGCGGCGATGGCGCTGGTATTTCCGCTGGTGATCCTGACCATGACGATGTCCGGCGGGGCGATGGGCGGCGGCGTGGCGTCGGCGGTGGCACGCGCGCTCGGCGCCGGCGACAAGGAGCGGGCATCGGCGCTGGCCGCGCATGCGCTTCTGATCGCGATCTGCTTCGGGCTGACCTTCATGCTGGGCATGATGGTGTTCGGGCCGTCGCTGCTGAAATTGCTCGGCGGCCGCGGCAATGTGCTGGCCAACGCGATCGGCTACGCGCAGATCTTCTTCGGCGGCGCGGTGCTGCCCTGGCTGATGAATTCGATGGCCGGCGTGCTGCGTGGCACCGGCAACATGAAATTGCCGTCGCTGATGATCCTGTCCTCCGCCGTCTGCCAGATCATTCTCGGCGGCACGCTTGGCCTCGGCCTCGGGCCGATCCCGCAATTCGGCATGCGCGGCGTCGCCTCGGGTTCGCTGATCGCCTATTCGATCAGCATCTCCGTGATGGGCTGGTACCTGTTCTCGGGACGGGCGCGCGTCGTTCCCAGGATCCGCGGGCTTCGCGTCCGCCGCGCGATGTTCGTCGATATCCTCAAGGTCGGTTTGGTCTCGTGCTTCTCGCCGCTGCAGTCGGTGCTCACGATCAGCATCTTCACCCACATGCTGGCCAGTTTCGGCACGGAGGTGCTGGCCGGCTACGGCATCGGGGCGCGGCTCGAATTCATGCTGACGTCGGTTTCCTTCGCGGTCGGGATCGCCTCGGTGCCGATGATCGGCATGGCGATCGGCGCGGAACGCATTGCGCGTGCGCGGCGGATCGCCTGGACCGCCGGCCTGCTCTCATTTATTTCAGTCGGCCTGATCGGCAGCTTCATTTCGGTCTTCCCGGACCTCTGGGTCAACATCTTCACCCACGATCCGGCCGTGCGCGCCGCGAGCCAGCAATATCTGTCGACGGCAGCGCCGATGTACGCCTTCATCGGGTTGGCAAGTTCGATGTATTTTTCGTCGCAGGGCGCGGCCAAGGTCGTAGGCCCGGTGCTGGCGCAAAGCGCGCGGCTGCTGTTTATCGGGCTCGGCGGCTGGTGGCTGTCGACCCATGACGCGACGGCCGCGAATTTCTTCTCGCTCGCCGCGGCCTCGATGGTGGTGCTCGGCACGTTGTCATGCTCGAGCGTGATCCTGACCCGATGGGGACCGAAGCGCGAAATGGTCGCCGACATTCGCCCGGCGCTGTCGGGCATCGGCGAATAGCGCGAGAGGCGTCAGCCGATCATCGGCGGTGATGACGCCGGTGGCCGCCTCCGCCGAAATTGGCCATCCGCATCATCGGCCCGATCATGCCCATGATGTCGCCGCCTCCGCCTCCGCCGCCCAGCATGCCCATGATATCGCCGCCGCCAAAGCCGCCGGGGATGCCGCCGCCGCCGAAGCCAGCCGGGATGCCGCCACCGCCAAGGCCGCCCGGAATCATCCCGCCGAGACCGCCGCCGCCCATCATTCCGCCGAGACCGCCACCGCCGCCGCCTTCCATCATGCCGCTCATCATCGGCCCCATGGTCTGCATCAGCATGGCGAAGCGGCGCTTGCCCATCTTGGCCTTCATCATTTCGAGCATCGGCGCCATCTGGGTCATCATGTCGCCGCCGCCTCCGCCGCCAAGACCGGCGAGCTGGGCCTTGGCCGGCATGGTCGTGAGAGTGAACAGCAACAGCAGCGTGGCTGCCTGGCACACCACCTTGTCGGCTCCAGTCATGGCTCTGCTCCTCGCGTGCGCAAGCTCCGCGGGAAGCGGGGCAAACCGGACGCACCTCGCCAAATTAAGCGAAAGCGAGTCGCCAGTACTGTGAGCTAGGTCACGCTCGGCGCACCTCCGCCGCGCTCCTCCCCAGCGTTTTCTGCATGGCCAGCGCCGCCTGATCCATCTGGGCGCCGATGTACGGCGCGATTTCATGCGGCAGGACGTCGACGATCCAGATCAGGCGGCTGCGCCCATCGCCGTCGGCGACCACTTGCACCGAGGCGCTGTGCTGCCTGACCCGCTCGCTGACCGCGGCATAGACCAGCCGGCGCCGCACCTCGTCACAATCGACCAGCAACTCGCGCGCCACCGTGCCATTGGCGAAAGTCACGATCCGGGCGTCGCCTTCGAGACGCGTGTCGCGCACGAAGCCCGCCACCAGCCGCTTATGCAGCGCGCCGAAATCGCGCACCGCCGCCCAGACGTCGTCCGGGTGGGCGTCGATCGGGATATCCTTGTGGATGGAAGCCATGGTTTCTCCTCCGACACGCTCAATCGTCATCCTGAGGTGCGCTCGGCGGCGCAATTGCGCCGCTGACTTGCGCGCCTCGAAGGATGGGCCGCGGACACCTGTTGTAGTCATCCTTCGAGGCTCGCCGAAGAGGCTCGCACCTCAGGATGACGGCGGAATGCATGGGCGACAGCTACGTGTAAACCGCCTCGACATTGTTGCCGTCGGGATCAATCAGGAACGCGGCGAAATAGGTCGGGCTGTAATCGGCCCGCGGGCCGGCGGCGCCGTTGTCGCGGCCGCCGGCCTTGATGCCGGTGGCGTGAAATTTCTTGATCGCCGCGTGGTCGGGTGCGCGGAACGCGATGTGGGCGCCGGCGCCGGAAAAGCCCTTGTGCAGATAGAGCCATAGCGCCGGCTCGCCCTTGGGGCCAAAGCCCGCGCCGCTGTCGTCGCGCGAGCACAGGACATGGCCGAGCGGAGCCAATGCCGAAGTGTAGAAGCGGACGCTGGCGTCGAGGTCCCTGACTTTCAATCCGATGTGGTCGTACATGATGCTCTCCGAATAATGGCGCGTTCACCGCGCCGGTTCGGAGACGACCCTAGTCAGTGCAGGGCGAGGCGTTCTTGGAAAATCTTGCGGCTTCCCCGCGAGGCCGCGCGGAACTTTCGCGGCGAGACGCCGGCGGCGCGGTGGAAGGTGCGGACGAAGTTGGAGAGATCGGCGAAGCCGACGTCGTAGGCGACATCGGTGATCGGCCGGTCGTCGTCGGCCAGCAGCCGCGCCGCATGCCGCAGCCGTGAGCGCACCAGATATTGATGCGGGGTGACGCCGAGCACGCCCGAGAACAGCCGCAGGAAGTGGAACGGGCTGAGTTCGGCTCGCGACGCGGCCTGTTCCAGGTCGATCTCCCGATGCGAATTTTCATCGATCCACAGGGCGGTCTCCACCGCGCGGCGGCGATCCCGCGCCTTGGCCGGGCCAGGTGCGCGCATCTCGCCGGACACCACCTCGACGAAGCGGCTGGCGAACAGCGCACCGATTTCGTCGAGCCCGATATCGCTGCGGCCACCGGCTGCGGCCTGCGCCAATTCACCTAGTACCATCAGTTCCGGCAGCGGCGGCGCGGCGCCGATCCGCCACGCCTCGGTGCGGTCGCCGATCGCCTCCACGATTTCCGGGCTGAGGAAGAACGACAGGCATTCGTCGCCGCAGCCATGGTCGTGGGTGCAGGTGAATTCGTCGCCCGGGTAGCCGACCAGGATCGAGCCGGCCACCAGCTCGAAGGAGCGGGCGCGGCAGCGGCAGCCGAAACTGCCCTTGCGCACATAGGAGATCGAATGGCTGGCGTATTGCTCGGCGAACGGGGTGTCGTCCGGTCCGGCGCTGCACCGGAAGTCGGACACGGTGATGGAACCGCGCTGCAGCAGGGTGGTTCGGGTCATGGATGGAAATTTAGCCCTGCGGGCGCGGCGGGGCAACCGGCAGCAGCACATCGAACAGGGTCTTGCTAGAGACCGCGCCGCGGGCGCCTTCGATCGACAGCAGCCGGCGCTTGGAGATCGCCCCGCCATGGGCTGAGATCTTGTCGGTGTAGCCGCCGGCCTCGAGCACACGGTGGCAGGGCACGATGATCATGAACGGGTTCTTTGAAATCGCCTGCGCCACCGAGTGCGCGGCGCCTGACGCCCGCATGCTGGCGGCGATCTCGCCATAGGTGCGGGTTTCGCCGCGCGGGATCATCCGCGTGAGCTGGTAGACCCGCTGGTTGAAGGCGTGAATGCCGTTCATGTCGAGCAAGACATCGGAGAGATCGACCGGCTCGCCACGCAGCTGCGCTGCGATACCTTCGATCGCCAGTTCGATATCGGCCGGCGGACGCATCTCGCGCGCGTCGGGATAAAACTGATACAGCCGCTTGCGGGTTTCGATCTCGCGAGCCTCGGGAAGCTGCACGCCGACGATGCCGGCATAGCCCCATGCGATACCGCATCGGCCGATACTCGTGTCGAATATACTGTAGCCACGCCCCGCCATACGCCACCGCCCCGGCAGGGATCATAACACCGTCGCAGACGACCGCACCTGGAAAATTCAGGTCTGGTTAAGGCGGACGATGGCTCCGGTGCAGTGCACCGGAGCCGTTGGTGGGCAGGGCCGATGGCGACTACTCGCCCTCGGTGCCGATCGCGTAAGCGGTTTCGCCGTGCACCGCGTCGTCGCCGACCTTCAGGGTCGCTTCATCCATGCGCAGCGGCACGATGAAGGAGATCACCTTGAGGATGATGAAGGTCATGATCACGTTGTACACGATGATGAAGGCAGCGCCTTCCAGTTGCAGCAAGAGCTGGCCGGCGTTGCCGTAGAGCAGCCCGGTGACGTTGACGCCGGGCGCTTCCTTGTCGGTGCCGATATACATCAGCATGTCCGGATTGGCGAAGATGCCCGTCAGGAGGCCGCCGGTGAGGCCGGCGACGCCATGGGTCGAGAACACGCTGAGCGTATCGTCCACCTTCATCATGAAGCGGGTCTTCTGCAGCTTGTTCATGGCAAGCCACGGGATGATGCCGGCGACCACGCCGATCGCGATCGCGCCGAGACCGTCGACATAACCCGCGGCGGGCGTGATGGCGACGAGGCCGGCGATCATGCCGTTGACCGCGCCGAGCACCGACGGCTTGCCATAGGCCATCTTGTCCATCAGCGTCCAGACCAAGAGCGCCACCGCGGTGCAGGTGTTGGTGTTGAGCACGGCAGCACCGGCATTGGCGTTGGCGAAGTAGGGATCGCCGCCGTTGAAGCCGTTCCAGCCGAGCCACAGGATGCCGGCGCCGACCAGCGTCATCAACAGGCTGTTCGGCGGGAAGTGGTCACGGTCGGCCTGCAGCCGCGGGCCAATCACGGCAGCCGCGACGAAGCCCGACGTGCCGGCCGCCAGATGGATGACATAGCCGCCGGAGAAGTCGGCGACCCCGAGGCCGGCGAGCCAGCCGCCGCCCCACAGGCTGAAGGCGCCGACCGTGTAGACCAGCGTCATCCATACCGGGCAGAAGATCATCCACGCGGTGAAGTTCATGCGGCCGAGCACGGAACCGGCCAGGATGATGACGGTGATCGCGGCGAACACGAACTGGAAGAAGATCAATGTCGCCATCGGGAAGGTGAGCGGCGGCATGCCGGATGCCGCCGCCGGAACGATCGCCTGTCCCGTGGTGAAGGCGGCCGATGTCGCCAAGCCTGGCTTACCCAGGAATGGGAACCATTGTTCTCCGAACGCCATGTTGTAGTCGAACAGGATCCAGACGACCAACACGGATGCGAAGGCGTAGAAGGCCATGAAGGCGGAGTTGATCGCCCATTTCTTCTTGACGATGCCGCCGTAGAGGACTGTCAGCCCCGGAATACTTTGCAGGCCGACGAAAGTGGCAGCCGCGAGCTGCCACGCATTGTTGCCAGAATCTAACCATTGTGGTGATGGTACGAGTGCCATGAGCGTTCCCCAATCAGGTTGTGAACGAATCCCCAATCCGTGCGCCGGGTGGCACAGACCAGCATTCGCCAAAACGCAAAGATTATGCCAGCCATCTCCGGGTTGCGCAGGCGTTGACTGGCATTAACTTTCCGGGGAAGTTGCATAGGCTGTGGATATCGTTGTGATTAAAATCTATGCAAATGATGAGAAAATAATCAGGATGGAGGGTGGCCTTTGCTGAGAAGGATTCCGACCAGGCTGGCATTGGTGAGCGGCGTGCTGGCCGCGATCATGATCGGCCCTTCGAGCGGCGAGACGCCGCAAGGCGTGGCCGCGACCACCTGCACCAACATCGCCAGCGGCGCCAACTGGCAGATCAGGATCGACTACGACAAGGCCACGGTGGATTCCAATCCGGCGCGCATCAGCGACGCGCAGATTTCGTGGAAGGATGCGGCCGACGGCGGCAACTACACGCTCGACCGCAAATCCGGCAAGCTCACGGGCATCCTCGCCTCGAGCACCGGCGGCTCCTTCTTCTATCATCATTGCAAGCTGGAGAATTGAAGCCGAGATTACGCTGCGGAAATTGGAACGGTGGCGATGGCTCAGCGGGTTTCCGGCGTCAAGGTCAGTGTCGGCTTCGCCTCCGAGACCGGTCCGCGCAAGCGCAATGAGGATTTTGGCGGCGCCGTATTCGGCCCCGAATTGCCGGAGCCGCGCCGCGACGTGGTGGCGGCGGTCGCCGACGGCATCGGCAGCGCCAAGGGCGGCCGCCAGGCGTCCGAGATCGCGGTGCGCGGCTTCCTCGACGGTTTCTGCGACCTGCCCGAGACCATGGAGGTGCGCCGCGCCGGCGCGATCGTGCTGGATTCGCTGAACGGCTGGATCCATTCGCAGGGCGCGCGCGACCGCGAGCTTGCGGGCATGGGATGCACCTTCACCGCGCTGGTGCTGCGCGGGCGCACCGCGCATGTGCTGCATGTCGGCGACACCCGCGCCTACCGTTTTTCCCGCGACCGGCTGAGTCTTCTGACCGCCGATCACGTGCGGCCGGGCGGCAACGGCCGCTCCAACATCCTGACCCGGGCGCTCGGCGTCGAGACCGAGGTGCGGCTCGACTACACCACCCAGCCGGTGGCGCAGCACGACCGCTTCCTGCTCTGCAGCGACGGCATCCATGGCACGCTGACGCAGGAGGTCATCGCCGAGATCATGCGCGAGCGCGTCTCCTCCGAGGATACCGCGCGCGCGCTGGCGGCGGCCGCCCTCGATGCCGGCTCCTCCGACAATTGCACCGCACTGGTGCTGGATGTCGTCGGCCTCGAGACGGCGCAATCGGCCGAGATCGGCGCTTCCATCGCGCAGCTGCCGCTGCTCCCGCTGCCGCAGGGCGGCGAGACCATCGACGGCTTCGTGCTCAAGGTGCTGTTGTCCGACGGCCGCTATACGCGGCTGTTCGGCGCCGAGGACGAGATCGAGGGCGGCGAGGTGGCGCTGAAATTTCCAAAGCCGCAGCTCGCCAGCGTGGAGAAATATCGCGAGGCTTTTGTTCGCGAAGCCTGGGTGGGCGCAAGGGTGTCGAGCCCCTGGCTCGGCCATGTCATCGAGTTGCCGCCGGAGCGGCAGAGCGGCCTCTATACGGTGATGCCGCTCTATCAGGGCGAGCTGCTGGAGACCCGGCTGACGCGCCGGCCTTCTCTCGGCCTGGAGGAAGGCCGCAACATCGCCATCAAACTGGCCCGGGCGGCCGCGGCATTGCACCGCGCCGGCATCATCCATCGCGACATCAAGCCCGACAATGTGATCCTCGAGCGCGCGGGATCGCTGAAGCTGATCGATTTCGGCGTGGTGCGGATTCCCGGGCTGGAAGATGCGCCGCCCGAGGACATTCCGGGCACCACGGCCTACATGGCGCCGGAAATGTTCGACGGCGAAGCCGGCAACGAGGCGACTGACATCTATGCGCTCGGGGTCACGATGTTTCGCGCCTACAGCGGCGAATACCCCTACGGCAATCCTGACGCCACCAGCCCGCCGCGCCGCGAGCGCCCGGCGCCGCTCTCGGCGTTGCGGCCGGACCTGCCGGCCTGGCTGCAGGCCGCGCTCGCGCGCGCGGTCGCCAGGGATCCCGCCGAACGCTTCCGCGACATGGCCGAATTCGCCTTCGAGATGGAGGCGGGCCCGGCGAGCGGTCCGCATACGGCTCCCCGGCCGCAGACGCTCTATGAGCGCTATCCGCTGCGCTTTTGGCAAGCCATCGCCGCGCTGCTGGCGCTGGCGCTCGTGGTGGTGCTGCTGCGGAAATAGGGTCACGCGCGGCGGCGCGGCAGGTCCGGGATACGAACACAAATTCACGATTCAATTCTCAACGGCGAAGGAGTCTTGGCGATTGTCGTTGCGAGCGATGCGACGGCTTTTCTTCTCCCCTCCCGCCGCGCGCAAGAGGCGCGTGGAGGGAGGGGAGCGCACCGTGCAGGGCTTCGCGATCTCGCTCAGCATCGTCATTGCGAGCGCAAGCGAAGCAATCCATCGCGTAACAAAAAGAAAGAATGGATTGCTTCGTCGCAAGGGCTCCTCGCAATGACGTTGAGACACGGCTCCGCATTCTCGCCGCATGATTTTTTTTGCGCGAGGTATCTATTTATTCCCGCCCTCTAAACAAAGGGCGCAGGGAATGCCGGGCGGCCAATGCGCCCGATGGCCGCGTGTGCAATGAGCAGTGGTAGAGCGCACACGCGTTAGCAGGTCACACCGGAATCACCCGGCATTCCCCACGCAATGGTTTACGGATTATAGCGCGCTCTCCCCGGTGCTCCGGGCCTTTTGGCCACCGTCATCCGCGTCACTTCACGCGAACTT
>NZ_DATHOP010000185.1:0-10735 GCF_035484855.1 Bradyrhizobium sp. | reverse complement strand
AATGCACACGGGCCGCGGGTGCGCGCTGGCACCCGGCCTTCTCTGCGCCCTCTGTTCTTTTGAGGGTCAGTTCATGCAACGGCTCGGGCGCATTCGCGTCGCGAGAATGCGGAAGCTTGTTCTCCGTCATTGCGAGAAGCGACTTGTCCGCCGTAGCTCAGAGAGCGAAGGCGGAAGCGACGAAGCGATCCATCTTTCTTTTCGCGGTGAGATGGATTGCTTGGCTGCGCTCGCAATGACGGGGCTGAATCGGCCGGCTCTTTGAAAATCGAATCCGAAATGGCTCGCTCTTCCCTGCCCTCCCTGGCAGCATCGCGACTGGCGATGGCCGCGCGCTGAACCGCCCTCCCGGTCAGCCACACACGCCCCCGGGATTTAGGGTTGGACGATCGGCCGAAATTGGTTAGTAATTTCGCGCCGTCTGCTTTCGAGGACCGAAATGACCTATTGCTGCGGAATTCTGGTGCGGGACGGGCTGGTCATGATCGCGGACACCCGGACCAATGCCGGCCTCGACAACGTCTCGACCTTCCGCAAGCTCCATATCTTCTCCAAGCCCGGCGAACGCATCATGGCGGTCGCCAGCGCCGGCAACCTCGCGATCAGCCAGTCGGTATTGTCGACCCTGACCGAGGGAATGGAAGACCCGCACACCGGCGAGGTCGAGACCCTGATGAACGCGCCGACCATGTTCCAAGCTGCCCAGCGCATCGGAAAGGCGATCCGCGCGGTCCATGCCACCGAAGGCACCGCGCTGCAGTCCGAGGACATCAATTTCGACGTGTCGTTTCTGTTCGGCGGCCAGATCAAGGGCTCGCGGATGCGGCTGTTCATGGTCTATCCGGCCGGCAACTTCATCGAATGCACCACCGATACGCCCTATTTGCAGATCGGCGAGCACAAATACGGCAAACCGGTGCTCGACCGCGCCATGCATTACGATGTCGAATTGTATGAGGCGCTGAAGACCAGCCTGATCTCGATGGATTCGACCATGCGCTCCAATCTCGGCGTTGGCCTCCCGATCGACGTGCTGGTGGTGCGTTCGGACGTCTGCGAGGCCGATCTGAACCACCGCATCGAGGCCGGCGAGCCCTATTTCCACGATTTGCGCTCGCGCTGGTCGGCGGCGCTGCGCGCGGCACACCAGAATATCCCACGACCGCCCTACAAGGCGGAAACATAACCAAGAACGAAAAGGCAGAGGAAACATGACCGAGGCAGCAAACAAGATCGCCGTGGTGACCGGCGCGGGCACCGGTGTCGGACGCGCGGCGTCGATGGCGCTGATGAAGGCCGGCTTTACCGTCGTGCTTGCCGGACGACGCATGGACAAGCTGCAGGAAACCCAGAAACTCGGCGACAATGTCGGCAAGAGCCTCCCCGTCTCCGCCGACATGACCGATCCCGGCTCGATCGCAGCTTTGTTCGCCAAGGTGATGGAGACCTACGGCCGGCTCGACGTGCTCTTCAACAATGCCGGCATGGGCGCCCCGCCGGTGAATTTCGAGGATCTTTCACTGGCGCAATGGCAGGCGGTGGTGAATACCAATCTCACCGGACCGTTCCTCTGCACCCAGCACGCCTTCCGCATCATGAAGGACCAGACCCCGCGCGGCGGCCGCATCATCAACAACGGCTCGATCTCGGCGCACGCGCCGCGGCCGTTCTCTTCGGCCTATACCTCGACCAAGCACGCCATCACCGGTCTTACCAAAGCGACCAATCTCGACGGCCGCGCCTACGACATCGCGGTCGGCCAGGTCGACATCGGCAACGCGGCAACGCCCATGACCGACCGCATGGTCGACGGCGTGCTGCAACCCGACGGCCGCAAGATTCCGGAGCCGCGCATGGATGCGAAGGCGGTCGGCGATGCGGTGGCCTACATGGCGACGCTGCCGCTCGACGCCAACGTGCTGTTCATGACGGTGATGGCCAGCAAGATGCCGTTCGTCGGGCGGGGCTGAGCTTCTCGCCAATTAAATCGGCGGTCATGCAAACCTCGTCATGCCCGGGCTCGTCCCGGGCATCCACGTCTTCGCAGACATCGCAACAAGAAAGACGTGGATGGCCGGGACATCTGCGCGAAGACGCGCTTCGCACTTTTGCCCGGCCATGACGAAGAAAGCGGCTCGCTAGGCCTGCCGCCGCGCCGGCTGCTCCGCGCCGGCCTCGGCTGGCTTCGCAGACTCCTGGACCGCGCGTGACGGCGCGCGGCTGAGGAACGGATGCAGCGGTTCGCGTGGGCTGGCGCTGATGTCGTAGTTGAGGAATGACAGCAGCAGCTGGAATCCGATCAAAAATGTCAGCGCCGCGATCATGATGGTGCCGGTCGGCACCAACTGCTCCGGCGGCGCCGACCACCAGTGGTACAATCCAAACATCAGGCCAAAGCCGAATAGCGCAGCGCCCGCGACAAGCTGGATCGAGGCGAGCGAGAATTCGCGGAAGAAATAGCGATAGAGAATCCGCCGTAGCGTATTGCGCAGGTGTCCGGCGAGGAACGGCGCCAGCTGTTGCGATATGCGCAGGCTCGAAACCTCGTCGCCGTAGGAGGCGCGCATCGGAAACTCGACCACCTTGGCGCGGATCAGGCCGAGATGAAACAGCAAGTCAGTTTCGAAGAAGAACCGCTTGGCGATGCGCTCGTCGTCGAGCAGCTCGGCGACGCGGGCCTGGATCGCGAAGAAGCCGTTGGTCGGATCCATGATGGTCCAGTAGCCGCTGGAGAGTTTGGCCATGAACGACAGCGCGAGATTACCGAACAGCCGGGCTTTCGGCATCGACCTCGCATTGGTGAGGAAGAAGAAGCGGTCGCCCTTGACGTAGTCAGCCTGGCCGCCGGCGATCGGGTGAATCAGCGCCGGCACCTGCGAGGGGTCCATCTGGCCGTCGGCATCGATCTTGACGATGATATCGGCGCCGCGCTCGATCGCGTATCGCATGCCCGTGAGGAACGCCGCGCCAACACCACGGTTGTCGCCATGCATCAGGGCGACCACCCTCGAATCCGGACAGCTTTTGGCGACCGAGAGCGCCGTGCCCTCGGGGCATCCGTCATCGACCACGACGATCAGCTCGATTTCGGGGCCGATCGCCGAGATCACCGGCAAAATCGTCGCCGCCGCGCGGTAGGCCGGGATAACGACGGCAATCATCGACCAAAACCCGCTGCTGCCAAGAGTGTCGCGGAACGGGGCGCCAGGCCCCGGACAGGCGATCCGCGCAAGCTTTGCAGGCTTCCCCTAAAGAATATCTTAAGTGGCGGCTCCTAATCTGCCGCCGCCGCGCCCTGCCCGCCGGTTCGGCCGCGGCATGCCTTTTGAGGGCCGGATCCCGATGCAACACCAAAACCTGTCCGATCGGGACCGTGCGGCCGCGGTGGGCGGCATTCGCCGGTTCTTCATGGCGCTTGCGCCGGAAACCGACGATCCCGACAACGCCGAGTTCCTGCGGGCGCTGCTGCTGCTCGGCGGCGCGCTGTTTACCCTCACGCTGCTCACTTATCTTTGCACCACCACCTGGACCTGGCCTTATCCGCGCGACAAGGCCACGCTCGTGCTGGGGCGAGATTTCCTGAATCTGTGGATGTATGGCCGCGCGCTGTTCGATACTGACCCTGCGCGTTTCTACGATGTCGCGACCTATAACGACGCGCTCGCCAGCCTGCTCGGTCCCGGTTACCCCGGACAGAACTGGCCGAATCCACCGACCGCGCTGGTGGTGATGGCGCCGTTCGGCTTCCTCGCCTACTTCCCGGCGCTGATCGCCTGGTTCGCGATCGGGTATCTCGCATTCTACCTGGCGGGACGTCGCGAGGTTTCCCTTCGCATTCTCGCGGTCGCACTGGTATCGCCCGCCGCGCTGTTGTGCGTGATCTCGGGCCAGAGCTCGTTCCTGACATCAGCCGCCCTGCTCGCGATCTTCGCCTCGCTCGACAAGCGACCACTGGTCGCCGGCGTCCTGATCGGGCTATTGACGGTCAAGCCGCAGCTTGGCCTGTTGTTTCCATTCGCGCTGATCGCTTCGGGTCGCTGGCGGGTGTTTCTATCGGCCGGCGCGACCTCGCTGGCGCTGATCGCGGCCAGCATAGCCCTCGGGGGCGAGGCGAGCTGGCACGACTACATCGTCAAGGCGCTGCCGCTGCAGCGCGAGGTGCTCGCCGATTCCGCCGGCACCGCGATGCCGTTTCATCCCACGATTTTCATGAACCTCCGCGGACTGCTCGGCAACCGGGTCAGTGAAGGGATCCAGCTGGCGTTCACATTCGCGGCAGTCGCCACTGTCGCGGTCGCGTTCCGCTATCGCCGGGATGCCGATCCGCGATTGTTGCGCGCGCTGTTTCTCGCCTGCACGGTTTGCGCCTCGCCCTATATGGGCGCCTACGATCTGCTGCCGCTGACGTTTGCGGCGGTGGCATTGCTGGCGGCCGGCCAACTCGATGCGACCGGACGGCGGCTGGTGCAGCTGGTGTTCTGGGCGCCGGCGCTGCAATTGCTGTTCGGCAATCTACAAATACCCGGTCCCGGTTTCATCGCGCCGGCGTTCGCGGCGTATCTGATGCTAAAACTGTTCGCGCCGATGATGCGTCGCGCCGGGCAGCACGACGGTCTCGCAGCCGCCGGCTGATGCAAGGCCGCTACCGGCGCATTGCGCTCCCGCCGGCGATGCCGTCATAATCGTCCCGGGCCTTCGGGGGAATCATGCTTCAGCTGCAATCCTTGCTCGGCATGTTCGCGTTGCTCGCGATCGCCTGGGCGTTCGGCGAGAACCGCAGCGCCGTTTCCCCAAAACAGGCCGCCATCGGCCTTTTCGTCACCATCCTGACCGCCGTGGCACTGATCAAACTGCCGTTCGTCGCGCATGGATTCGGCGTCATCAACGACGCGGTCGGGGCGATTTCGTCGGCCTCGCGCGCCGGCACGTCCTTCGTGTTCGGCTATCTCGGCGGTGGCACGCTGCCGTTCGACCTGAAGACGCCGGGCGCGGATTTTATTCTCGCATTCCAGGCGTTGCCCGTCGTGCTCATCATGAGCGTGCTGACCACGCTGCTGTTCTACTGGAAAGTGCTGCCGCCGGTGGTGCGCGGCATGGCGTGGGTGCTGGAGCGCACGCTTGGCGTCGGCGGCGCGGTGGGCCTGTCGACGGCGGCCAACATCTTCCTCGGCATGGTGGAAGCGCCGCTGTTCATCCGGCCCTATCTGGCGCAACTCACCCGCAGTGAACTGTTTTTGGTCATGACCGGCGGCATGGCCGGCATCGCCGGCACCGTGCTCGTGCTCTACGCCACGCTGCTGGCGCCGCTGATCCCGGATGCGGCGGCACATTTCGTCATCGCGTCGGTGCTGGGCGCGCCGGCGGCGATCCTGGTCAGCCTGATTATGGTGCCGGAGACGACCGAACAGCGCACCGGCGGCGGGCTGGGCGATCCCGAATTGCATGCTTCTTCCACCATGGATGCGATCGTCAAGGGCACCACCGCTGGTCTCGAACTGCTACTCAACATCGTCGCGATGCTGATCGTGCTGGTGGCGCTGGTCTATCTCGCCAATGCTATTCTCGGACTCTTGCCCAACGTCGGCGGCGCGGGGATTTCACTGCAACGGATGCTCGGCTACCTGATGGCGCCGGTATGCTGGCTGATGGGCCTGCCGTGGTCGCAGGCGATCACGGCGGGAAGCCTGATGGGCACGAAAACCGTGCTCAACGAGCTGATCGCCTATGTCGATCTATCGAAACTCGGCACCGACGCGCTCGATCCGCGCTCGCGGCTGATCATGCTGTATGCGATGTGCGGCTTTGCCAATTTCGGCAGCCTCGGCATCATGATCGGTGGGCTGGGCACCATGGCCCCCGAACGCCGCCACGAGATCAATTCGCTCGGGCTGAAATCGATCGTCTCGGGCACGCTGACGACGTGTTTGATGGGCGCGATCGTCGGGGTGCTGACGTAGCTCGTCATTCCGGGGCGCCCGCGGGGCGAACCCGGAATCTCGAGATTCCGGGTTCGATGCTCCGCATCGCCCCGGAATGACGGTTTACTTCTTCAACCCCAATAGCGGCGTCACCTTCCCCATCACATATTCCGATCCCTCCGCGGTCAGATGCGCATGATCCCATGCCAAGGGAATGCCGCCGTCGATGGTGATGGGGCACTGCCGTGCCGGGCAGACGGCATCGAGCACCGAGAGATAGGAGAACTTCTCGTGCGCCGGGAGCGCCGCCTGCATGGTGCGGTCGAGCACGAAGATATCCGGCAGGACGAAATCATCCGCAAGCGGCTCGACCTGACGCAGATGGGCGCGCATCAGCATCGACGGCAGCCTCGACCTGAACTGCACGGCCGGGCCGAGCAGCACCACTGATATGCCTGATGCGTTGAGCTTTGCGATCGTCTGCCGGAGGTCGGCGATCATGCCGTCGAACCGCGGCGGACGGGAATATTCCAGCCAGTCGGCGGAGAGGATGACGAGATCGGGCTTGTGAGTAGCAAAGAAGCTGTCCATCTGGGTTGCAAAATCGCGGCAGGCCGCTGTGCCCTGGGCAGAGGCGTTGAAGGTCGGCATGCAGGCGGCCTGCGTCGCCTGCAAGATGTTTGTCGTTTGCGGATCGGTCGCTGCGCGCAAGCCGTGGAAATAATGCGCGGCGAGGCTGTCACCCCACAACAGCAGATTGGTCTTGCCAGGGGCGAGCGCGAGGCAGGATGCGTCGAGCACCCCGCCGGCAGGCTCAAAACAGCTGCCGACGCGGTAGAGCGGCCGGTAGTCGAAGTCGTTGTAGGATTCGAGCTGCAGCGCGGCGCGGTCGGCATCCGACGGCGTCCGGCTCGAAAACCATCCGCCGGCGCTGCCGGCCAGCAGCACGATCGAAGCCAGGCCTGCGATGCGGAACGCGGTGCCTCGCGTCGGCGCCAGCCGGCGCTCGCGAAACGGCTGTTCGACGAAGCGCCACGACAGCCAGGAGATCGCAACCGTCAGCGCGAACAGCGCAAGTTTGTCGGTGGCATCCAGCACCAGGCCGCTTTTCGAGAACCGCGCGAAGGTGAACAGCGGCCAGTGCCAGAGATAGAGCGAATAGGAAATCTGCCCGAAGAATCTTGCGACATTTAGCGGCGAATACCGACTTCGTTCCAGCGTCGGCACGCCGATGCCGCTCCAGATGAACATCGCAGCGCCAATGCACGGGGTGAGCGCATTGAAGCCGGGAAAGCCTGGGCCCTGCCGCAGCGAGAAAATCGGGATCGCGAGCAGCACCAGCGCGATGCCGCGCGCGATATTTTGCGCCAGCGCATGGCGCAGCACCGGGAAGCCAGGGGTTGCGACTAGCCCGCCGATCAGGAATTCCCAGGCCCGCGGCGGGCTCATGAAGAAGGCGGTCGCGGAGCGGTCGGTCCGCATCAGCCAGATGCCGAGCGCGAACGAGGCCAGCGTGAGGGCTGCCAGCGCCAGCGGCAGCGCGACGCGGCCGCGCACAAATCGAAGCAGCGTCCAGAGCAACAATGGCAGCGCCAGGTAAAACTGCTCCTCGACCGCGAGCGACCAGGTGTGCAGCAGCGGCTTTTCCACCGCGGCATGGTCGAAATAGCCGGTCTGCAGCCAGAAGAAGAAATTCGAGGTGAAGGTGACGACGGCTGCGACCGAGCGGAAGAATTCCGCGCGTTCGGAGGTCAGGAGATAATGAAACGACGGGATCGCAGTCAGCGCCACCATCGCATAGAGCGCGGGCAACAGCCGCCGCACCCTTCGCTCGTAAAACTGCGCAAAGGAGAACGTGCCGTCCTTGACTTCGGAGGCGATGATCCCGGTGATCAGATAGCCCGAGATCACGAAGAAGATGTCGACGCCGACGAAGCCGCCGAACACCGCCGGCGCCTCGAAATGGAACGCGACCACCGCCAGAACCGCGATGGCGCGCAGCCAGTCGATATCCTCGCGATAGGTGCGCCTCACAATCGTTATGCCGTCCAGGCCTGATCGAGGCGCGCTGGCCTCATGCCGCGAGTTCGACGGTCTTGAATTCCGCCGGCAGGACTATTTCCAGCAATTCGACGTCGTCGGAATAATCCATGACCAGATGCTTGATGCGCGGCGGCTGGGTCCAGGCGCTGCCCTGCTGCATCAAGGTCTCGCCCTGCCCTTCCATGTAGGTCTTGACCCAACCCTTCAGCACATAAACCATCTGGAAGTCGAGATCGTGGAAATGCAGTTTTGAAACCTCGGCCGGGTTGCAGGGCCCGATCAGGCGGATCACTTGTGCATGCGCCAAGCCGTGGGTGGCATCCGCAAAGCCGAGGTCGCGATACTTCGCGTAGGTGCGCAGGCCGTCGGCCTTGAAATCCTCTTCGCGGTGATGGCTGATGGCGATCCGCTGTTTCGGACGCGCCCGCTTGGCGGGGGCCGGCGCGCGGCCTTTGGCCTTGAGCTTCTTGCGCGCGCTGGGCTTGGCGGCGCTCTTGCTGGCTGCGCTCTTGCGCGCCGGCGATTTCTTCTGCGCAGGCATGCGGGCCGCTGCCCGCGATTTCGGCTTCTTGCTGGCCATCGACGTTCTCCCTTTGCGTGATGCGGGAGAATGCTAGCACAAATCAGGCTTCGTAGGGTGGGCTAAGCGCAGCGAGCCCACCGACTTGCAGCGACAGCCTGACAAAGATGGTGGGCACGCAAGCGCTTTGCCCACCCTACCCGGTTCGCGGTCAATGCAGCCGGAACACGCCGTCGACGGCGCGCAGTTCGGCCGGCTTGATCAGCTTGGAATGCGCTACCGTGACCGCGTAGAGCGGGCCTTCCAGCTTCTCTTCCCAGAAGGAGAGGAAATCCTTCAGCCTCGGGAATTTCGGAAACAGATCGTAGTCCTGCCAGACATACGTCTGCAAAAGCGAGGGATGATCCGGCATCCGATACAGAATCTGCGCCGTCGTCAGCCCATAACCCAGCACCTGTTTCCGGAAATCCTCGGAAACGACCCCAACCCGCGAGACCATGCCAACCTCCATTTAAGGAGCGCATTTTCCGTCGGTGGCTGCCGACCGGGGAGCCACCCGGTGGAGATGCGCTCACATGAGAGAAATGTGACGCACGTGACCAACCCATCACAAGCCTAAATGTTTAACTAATTGTTGAAAATTCTCGCGTTAGCAGCAGCTTACCGCACCTGCTAATACGGGGTTCGGGGTCCGGCGGCCCGAATTAATGATGATGAACAAAATTGGCAGGCGCCATATTTGAGTGCCAATTTTTCTGCTAGAAGCCCTTGTCCCCACAACAAGTCTGGCCTATGTCCACTGCGGCCACGCTGGCACTCGCTGGTGGGGACTGCCAATTCTCAGAACATCGACAACATCTTCAAAAGCTTAGGAGGACTGCATGAAATTCCGTCCGCTTCACGACCGCGTTGTGGTCAAGCGCATCGACGCCGAGGAAAAGACAGCTGGCGGCATCATTATCCCGGACACCGCGAAGGAAAAGCCCTCGCAGGGCGAAATCACCGCCGTCGGCCCCGGCGGCCGCGACGAAGCCGGCAAGCTGATCCCGATCGACCTCAAGGTCGGCGACCGCGTGCTGTTCGGCAAATGGTCGGGCACCGAAGTCAAGATCGACGGCCAGGAGCTGCTGATCATGAAGGAAAGCGACATCATGGGCGTTCTCACCGATCTGCCCACCGCCAAGAAGAAGGCCGCTTAAGCCACAACTCGCACACGCTCACCCTGGGGAGCGCCTGTGAGGCGCCTCTCGAAGGGTGAAGACAGATATCAACTCAGGGAAAATCAAATATGTCAGCTAAGGAAGTCAAATTCGGCGTCGATGCCCGCGATCGCATGCTGCGCGGCGTCGAAATCCTGAACAACGCGGTCAAGGTGACGCTCGGCCCCAAGGGCCGCAACGTCGTGCTCGACAAGTCGTTCGGCGCGCCCCGCATCACCAAGGACGGCGTCACCGTCGCCAAGGAAATCGAGCTTGACGACAAGTTCGAGAACATGGGCGCCCAGATGGTGCGCGAAGTCGCCTCCAAGTCCGCGGATGCGGCCGGCGACGGCACCACGACCGCAACCGTTTTGGCGGCTGCGATCGTCAAGGAAGGCGCCAAGTCGGTTGCCGCCGGCATGAACCCGATGGATCTGAAGCGCGGTATCGACCTGGCGGTGGAAGCCGTGGTCGCCGACCTCGTCAAGAACTCCAAGAAGGTCACCTCGAACGAGGAGATCGCCCAGGTCGGCACCATCTCCTCCAATGGCGATGCCGAGATCGGCAAGTTCCTTGCCGACGCCATGAAGAAGGTCGGCAACGAGGGCGTCATCACGGTTGAGGAAGCCAAGTCGCTCGAGACCGAACTCGACGTCGTTGAAGGCATGCAGTTCGACCGCGGCTACATCTCGCCCTACTTCGTTACCAACGCCGACAAGATGCGCGTTGAAATGGAAGATGCCTACGTCCTCATCAACGAAAAGAAGCTGTCTCAGTTAAATGAATTGCTCCCATTGCTGGAAGCCGTGGTGCAGAGCGGCAAGCCGCTTGTGATTATCGCGGAAGACGTCGAAGGCGAAGCGCTCGCTACCCTCGTCGTCAACCGTCTGCGTGGCGGTCTGAAGGTTGCCGCCGTCAAGGCTCCCGGCTTCGGCGATCGTCGCAAGGCCATGCTGCAAGACATCGCAGTTCTGACCGGCGGTCAGGCCATCTCGGAAGACCTCGGCATCAAGCTCGAGAACGTCACCCTCAACATGCTCGGCCGTGCCAAGAAG
>NZ_DATHOP010000184.1:0-15157 GCF_035484855.1 Bradyrhizobium sp. | reverse complement strand
GGAATTTGACGCTGACCATGGCTTCGTCCTTTTCACGGGCAAGCCACCAGGGGGCTCACCGACGTTGAACCGGAGCGAAGCTTGGCAGCAATTATTTAAGCGCGTCTTAAACTTAAGATTTAACCGTGACTGTTAACCGGTCGCGGCACGGACGCACCAAGTCGCGCGCTGACGAAGCGCAACCGCAGTTCCAAATTAGCAATTTGCTAACGCTTGCGGCCGCCAAGTCCTTGCGACCAAGAGGCCGCGGCGCGTCAGTCCTTGTCGTCGTCGAGCTCACCGATATGGTGCTGGGCGTAAAGCTCGAGCCCGAGCTTGGCGACCAGGTCGAGCTGGGTTTCGAGGAAGTCGATGTGCTCCTCCTCGTCCTTCATCAGGCGCTCGAACAGATCGCGCGAAACGTAATCCTTGACGCCGTGGCAGTAGGTCGCCGCTTCCTGGTAGAGCGCGCGCGCCGCCAGCTCGGAGGCCAGATCGCAATCGATGATTTCCTTGACGTTCTGGCCGATCCGCAGGGGATCGAGCACCTGCATGTTGGGAAAGCCGTCGAGGAACAGGATGCGGTCGGTGAACTTGTCGGCGTGTTCCATCTCCTCGATGGATTCCTTGCGCCAAACCTTGGCCATCTCCAGCAGGCCCCAATTGTTCAGCAGCCGATAGTGCAGCCAATACTGATTGATGGCGGTAAGCTCGCTACGCAGGCCCTTGTTGAGATATTCGATGACTTTTGCGTCGCCCTGCATGATGCACTCCGGTGGTTGCAGCCAAAACAGGTCGGCTTCAACTTATTTAGAACGTTTCTAAATCAGATCGGGGAGCAGAGCAAGCCTCGCGGCAAAAGGCGAGCCGGGAAATCCAATACCGAAATTCGAGGAATTGATCTTCAGGAGGCGGCGAGCGAGAAATCGCCGTGGACGGGCTGATGTTTCGCAGTCTGGTTGTGCGGACATCCGGAATGGCAGGCCTTGGCGCAGGCGCCGAGCGCCTCATCGATAATGGTCTTGATGGTGCGCGCGCAGCGGCCGCACTCGGCACTGCAGCCAAGACAGCCGTAGATCTGCTTTGCATTGCGTGGAAGGTCTTCCGAGGCGCTGACGGCGTTGCGGACATCGTCGTCGCTGAGGACGTTACAGGAACATACGATCATGGAAACGGAAGAGCCCTTCGGTGATGCCTGACCATCGAGATATTTAAGACCGCGGCGGGATGCAAAGGGAAAAACCGACTTTTCAATCGATTCCAAATTGGTTCGAGGCCGCCCGGGAAGCACCCTGGAATGAATCTAAGAAATCGCGCTTGCGATGGATCAAATAGCTGATCTTTCCCGCTCGCCGAAGGCCGTCAGTCGCCTCCTCCACCTCCGCCGTCGCCGCCACCACCAGCGTCGCAGCTTCCCCCGCTATCGCCTCCGCCAGAGTCAGCCGCATGGCCGCAACCGTCGGTCGCCGCATCTTGCCCATCGCCCCAGTTGAAGAGGCTCCAGCCACCGGCGGCGGCATAGTCGGCGCTGCCGCTTGAGGAGACGTCGGCGGACGACCGGCGATTGCGCCTGCCGTTCTCCAGGCGCGTCATCAGCACAAAGCAAAGCAGCGTCGTGCCGGCGACCGCGATTCCAACGGTTGCCATCGCGTTCATTCCCGGCTTCCCTCGCGCCCCATTGACATCAAATTGTGCACCGCAAAAGCCATTGGCCCTCCGCCATTATTGGTCGCCAAATGTGGCGGCCCCGTTCATTGATCATTCAAGCGAAGTGTGGAACTTTCTGCCCGACGGATCGCTGTATCTGCTGTTCTCCTGCTCAATGAAAGGTGAAGCCCATGAGGAAGACATTGATGGCACTGGCTGCCATTGCCACCCTGGCCGTTTCGGCCGTGGCGGTGCCCGCGCCTGCCCATGCGCAGCGCGGCTTCGGCGCGGCCGTGGCCGGCGGACTGATCGGCGGCGCTATCGTCGGCGGCGCGCTGGCCTCCCCCTATTATTATGGCCCCGGCTACGGCTATTACGGACCCGGCTACGGCTATTATGGCGGTCCGGCCTATGTCGGCGGTCCCGGTTACGCTGGCGACTGCTACTGGCAGCAGCAGCGTTTCTGGGACGGCTACGCCTGGCGGTTCCGCCGCGTGCGGGTCTGCGGCTGAGGCCGTTCATCTTCCTTAAAACCAGCCGTTTTGGGGAAGCTTTCGAAAATTGGCCTTAAAAAACCTTTTTTTCGGCCCACCAGCCTACGCGCGTTTACTTTCGGTTGACCGTTGTGCGCTTTTTTAGCGAGACGATCAGCTTCGAAAAGCGTGTGAGTTACCTTAACCCCGGCGCTGACTGAAGGCGCCACCTCCAGGAGAGCTCGAGACATGAACAAGACATTAGCTGCCTTCGTCGCGGTCGCAACGATCGCCGGTTCGCTGACCGCGACGCCGGCGAGCGCACAGCGTTACCTCGGCGCAGCTGTAGCCGGTGGAATCATCGGCGGCGCGATCGTCGGTGGCGCAGTTGCCGCCAGCCGTCCGGCCCCGGTGTATGTGGAAGAGGCGCCGCCCCCGCCCCCCGGCTGCTACTGGCAGCGTCAGCGTTTCTGGGATGGTTACGAGTGGCGTTTCCGCCGCATCCAAATCTGCAACTGATCTGACCGGCGTTTGGTCCGCCGCGCCTTGATCCAAACCCGGCCGATGCTTCGGCCGGGTTTTTCTTTTTCACCGTGCCGCGTTGATCGAACGCAGCACCGCCTCGCTCGGCCAGCAATCGACCTTGAGGCCCGCCGATTTCTGGTAGGCGCCGAGCGCCGCACGGGTCTGCATCCCGGCCTTGCCGTCCAGCTTGTCCTTGTAGAGGCCGATGCGCGTCAGCCCGCGCTGCATCGCCTCGACGTCGGCGCTGCGCAGCTGGGTGGATGCCGACCACGGCGTCGCGAACGGTTGCGGGCTCAGCATGCGGTCGGCGAGATGGCCGACGAACAGCACGTAGAGATCGGAGAAATTGTATTCCTTGATGACGAAATAATTTTTCGTGGTCAGGAATGCGGGACCGTAAATGCCTTCCGGCTGCAGCAGCGAGGCCGGCTCTGCCTGCTCGGCCGCGCTCAGTTTCTGCCCGCGCACCGGCACGAAACCATCGCGCAGCCACTCGCCGATCGGTTTTGTCACCTCCGGCACGCCCAGGGTGCAATCGACGTTGGCGGGCGGGCGCACTTCATAGGCCCAGCGCAAGCCCGGCTGCCAACCCTTGTTGACGAGTTGCGCGGCGGCGGAGGCCAGCGCATCCGGCACCGAATGCCAGATGTCGACCCGGCCGTCGCCGTCGAAATCGACGCCGTGCTGATAGAATTCCGACGGCAGAAACTGGGTGAGGCCGACGGCGCCGCCCCACGATGCACGCAGATCCTTGCGTGTCACCACGCCGTCGCCGAGCATCTTCAGCGCCAGGATGAATTCGCCTCGATATTGATCCTTGCGCCGGCCGACATAGGCCTGCGTCGCCAGCACCCGCACGGCATCGTAAGGCAACGTATAGCGGCCGTAATCGGTTTCGCGGCCCCAGATCGCCAGCACAATGGTGGCAGGGACGCCGAAGCGCGCCTCGATCCCGTTCAGCGCCGGGCGATATTTCGCCAGCAGCCGCTGCCCCTCCTCGGCCAGCCGCGCGATGCTGGCTTCCTTGATGTAATCGGCGGGCACCTGAACGAATTCGGCCTGCGACGGCGCGCCGGTCGCGGGACGTCCGGGCAGGATCAGGTCGGGCAACTTGTAGTCCGGATCGAGACCGCGCGTCTCGGCATCGAAAGTCGCGCGCGAGACGCCAGCGGCTTGCGCTTCCGGCCAGAGCGAGGCGATGAATTGGGTGAAGCCGGCGTCTGCGGCGCCGGCGGGAGAAAACAGCAATCCAAAAGCAAGCAGAAGCGCCATCACCAAGACGAGGCGGCCGGACAGCTCTCGAATCTCAATCCTGTCTTGCATCAGTTTTACAATATTGTATATTATGATAATATACAATATGATTGACCTTAAGCGGATTACTGGCTTCGACTGGGACGATGGTAACAGCCGAAAGAGTGCGGACAAGCACGGCGTCGGCCAAGCCGAAGCGGAACAGGTGTTTCTGAATACACCGCTTCTACTGCTGCACGACCTCGGTCATAGCGCGTCTGAACAGCGATACCATGCTTACGGAAAGACACATGCAGGTCGCCTTCTGCAGATCGCCTTCACGTTGAGGCAGGAAGCAACCCTGGTTCGGATTATTTCAGTACGTCCGATGAGCGCGAAGGAGCGTACACGCTATGCCGAAGAAACTTAAACAAGTCCCCAAATTTGCCAACGAGTCCCAGGAACGTTCTTTTTGGGAGTCGCACGATACTGCGGACTATTTCGACCTCAGCAAGGCCGTCCCGGTACGCTTCCCAAATCTGAAGCCATCAACCACAGCCATCTCGTTGCGGCTGCCTGTAAGCCTGCTGGAACAGATCAAGATCGCTGCGAACAAGCGCGACGTGCCGTATCAGTCGCTGATCAAGATGTGGCTGGCAGAGAAGGTGGAGTAACAGCACCCGGCAAACCGGCGGCGTTGCGCCGGCCTTGTCGCGAGCAAATCCCTAGCCAGTTGTCAAAAATCAATTTCCGGTGGTACTTTGAACGCCATGCGGATTTTCCTGTCATTTCCATCCGAACTCGAATCGGCGGCTGACCAGATCGCGCAGTCGCTCCGCAACCGCGATTACGACGTATTTTTTTCGCACGACGATCTTCCGCCCGGCGACAGCTTCGACACGCGCGTGGAGTCCGCGATATCGAAGAGCGACTTCATGGTGTTCCTGATAAGCCCGCAATCCGTCACCAGGGGAAGGTATACGCTGACCGAAATGGGATTTGCCCGCAGCAAGTGGCCAAATCCGAGCATGCGCGTGCTGCCGGTGATGGCAGTCCCCACGCCGCTCGAAAACGTCCCGAACTATCTGAAGGCCGTCACCATTCTCGAACCGGAAGGAAGCATGGCGGCCGAGGTACGCGCGGCCGTGGATCGCATGCTCAGCGAATTACCGGCGAAGAACCCCTCGAGCGACAGATCATTGATGCTGGTCCTTGCGGCAATGGCCCTTGTGTCCGCGATCGGCAGTTATCTGGCAACGACCTACTCGCCTGATGCCCTGACGTTTTCCTTTGTCAACTCGGTAGGCGCCAAGGCAGCAATTCTGCCGGGCGTGTTGTTCGGCGGCGTTGTGGCAACTTGCAACGCCATTTTCGGGCTACGCGACCGATTCCAGCTGGCGCTTGTCGTCATTATCACGGCGGTAGCCTGGATTGTCGCCTTTGACACGAGCGCAACAACAATGGGGCTGCTCAATCAATATTCCAAAACCATCGCACCTGATAACAGCACCGTGGACACCTCGAACACCAGCGGCTCGGATACGTCTGTTAGCGGCACCGCTTCGGATACGACCAGTAAAAGCAACGCTTCGGATGCCTCGTCGCCGGTGGGAGGAAGCAGCGCCGATACTGCGACGACCACAAGCACGCCAATCACTCCGACGACCGCATACCTTGGGAACGACCCCGCGGCGGTCTACTTCGTTGGCCTTGTCGGCGGCGCCGTGGGGGGCGCCATCACCATTCTGGGACTGCTTATTACCAATCCCTCGTTCAGAAGATTGGAAAGCGTCATGGTCTGTTGGGCGACGGCGGCGGTGGCCGGGGCGCTTTTCGGGATGGTTCAGTCCTTTTTCGCTCTCTTTGTCGTCTGGCAGATCGCCGTCATTCTTGCGATCTTCCACGGATTTTCCACGACAACCGCACAAGTCCCTCAATGGATCGCGAAGCTCATCGCGTCAGCTTCTTATATTTCACGCGGTGCGGAATGACGGAATCCTGCCCCAGCCTGCGCATCTTGTCCTTCTCATAGTCCTGGAAATTGCCTTCGAACCATTCGACATGGCTGTCGCCTTCGAAGGCCAGCATGTGGGTGGCGATACGGTCGAGGAACCAGCGGTCGTGGCTGATGATCACGGCGCAGCCGGCGAAATCCTCCAGCGCTTCTTCCAGCGCGCGCAGGGTATCGACGTCGAGATCGTTGGTCGGCTCGTCGAGCAGCAGGAGATTGGCGCCGGATTTGAGCATCTTGGCCAGATGCACGCGGTTGCGCTCGCCGCCCGATAGCGCGCCGACCTTCTTCTGCTGGTCGGCGCCCTTGAAATTGAACGAGGAGCAATAGCCGCGCGAATTGACCTCGCGCTTGCCGAGCAGAATGAGTTCGTTGCCGCCGGAAATCTCCTCCCACACGGTCTTCTTGCCGTCGAGCGAATCGCGCGACTGGTCGACGTAGCCGAGATGCACGCTCTCGCCGACCGCGATGGTGCCCTTGTCCGCCTTGTCCTGCCCGGTGATCATCCGGAACAGCGTGGTCTTGCCGGCGCCGTTGGGGCCGATCACGCCGACGATGCCGCCGGGCGGCAGTTTGAACGTCAGGTCATCGATCAACAGATTGTCGCCAAATCCCTTGGTCAGGCCCTCGAAATCCACCACGTTCTGGCCGAGCCGCTCGGCCACGGGAATCGTGATCTGCGCGGTCTGGGTCTGCTTCTCGCTCGCGAGTTTCAGCAGCTCCTCGTAGCGCTGGTAGCGCGCCTTGGATTTGGCCTGGCGCGCCTTGGGCGAGGCCGCGATCCATTCCTGCTCGCGCGCCAAGGTGCGCTGATGGGCGGCATCCTCGCGGCCCTCCTGCTCGAGCCGCTTCTGCTTCTGCACCAGCCAAGACGAATAATTGCCCTCGTAGGGAATACCCTTGCCGCGGTCGAGTTCGAGAATCCAGCTGGTGACGTTGTCGAGGAAATAGCGGTCATGGGTGACGATCAGGATGGCGCCGGGATAGTTGCGCAAATGGCCTTCCAGCCATGACACCGATTCGGCGTCGAGATGGTTGGTCGGCTCGTCGAGCAGCAGCAGATCCGGCTGGTCGAGCAGCAGCTTGCACAGCGCGACGCGGCGGCGTTCGCCGCCGGAGAGTTTGGTCACGTCGGAATCGTCGGGCGGACAGCGCAGCGCGTCCATCGCCTGATCGACCTTGCTGTCGAGATCCCAAAGCCCCGCGGCCTCGATCTCGTCCTGCAGTTTGGTCATCTCGTCGGCGGTCTCGTCGGAATAATTCATCGCCAGCTCGTTGTAGCGATCGAGGATCGCCTTCTGCTTGGCCACCCCGAGCATGACGTTTTCGCGCACGCTTTTACTGGCATCGAGCTGCGGCTCCTGTTCGAGGTAGCCGACGCGGGCGCCCTCGGCGACCCAGGCTTCGCCGTTATATTCCTTGTCGAGGCCGGCCATGATCCGCAGCAGCGTCGATTTGCCCGAGCCGTTGACGCCGAGCACGCCGATCTTGGCGTCCGGGTAGAACGACAGATGGACGTTATCTAAAACCTTGCGGTTGGGTGGGTAGGTCTTGGACAAACCCTTCATGAAATAGACGAACTGGCGCGCCATCGCGTTTCCTGGAAAGCCGGGGATTTTTCGGAGATTTACTGGCGCTGATGTAGCGGCGCGGCCCCCAAAGGGCAACCGCACCCGCGATGTTTTCCATCCGTTCTCCCGGATCATTACGGGATGGTCACCATGTGTGCGCCAGATCACGACAATTGAAACCTTCTTTTAATAAATCAGGCCAAAACTCGTTTTCAGCGCACTAACAGGCGCACCCAAGGCGGCACAAGCCGCGGGTGAAAACAGAGCAGGCCGGTCATGACAACCATCACTTCAGAGTCGTTTTCCGCCACAGCGACCAACCGGGACGGACAGTCCGGCCTCGTCGCTGGATTCCGGGCCTTCCTGCGCCAGTTCTTCATAAGGGCGTTCGACCCCTACCGACCGGAGCTGCATTACATGCGCGGTCCGGGCCCGGCCTGGCGCGCCAAGCACAAGGCGGTTTCGCCCGCGGTGCAATCCATGCTCGTCGAAATCCGGGCCGCGAAGGCGCAGAGGTCGCCCGCCCACTCATAGCAGCCACCGCTTCCCGCGCGCGCTTTTCGGGCTGCCGGCGCTTGCGCGCCCGCCAATTGCGCGCAACCATGACCGCCTCCTGGGCGGCATTCCCAAGCCGTCATCACCCCCGAGGCGGATTTCCCATGACGCGGCTGCGCTGTGCAATTCTCGATGACTATATGAACCTGACGCCGGGTTTGGCGGACTGGTCGAAGATCGCCGACCGCGTCGACATAAAGGTCTTCAACCAGCCCTTTGCCTCGACGGAGGCCGCGGCCTCAGCGCTTGCGGATTTCGAGATCATCTGCGCGATGCGCGAGCGCACGCCGTTTCCGCATGCGCTGTTTGCGGCGCTGCCCAAGCTGAAATTGCTGATCACCTCGGGCATGCGCAACGCCGCGATCGATATGGAGGCTGCCAAGGAGCACCAGGTGGTGCTGTGCGGGACGCAATTTGCGCGCGATCCCACCGCGCCCCTGACCCTGGGGCTGATCCTGGAACTGACCCGCAATATCGGCCGCGAGAACGCGCGCATGCACGCCGGCGAACCCTTGCAGAAATATGTCGGCATGGAGATCGAGGGCAAGACGCTCGGCATCATCGGCCTCGGCAAGTTGGGAGCCAAGGTGTCGGGGCTGGCGAAGGCGTTCGGCATGAACGTAATCGCCTGGAGCCCGAACCTGACGGCCGAGCGCTGCAAGGAAGTCGGCGTCGGTTACGCCAGCAAGGAGGAATTGTTCGCAACCGCCGACATCATCACCGTCCATGTGGTGCTGAGCCAGCGTTCGCGTGGCCTTGTCGGCGCCGCCGACCTGGCGCGGATGAAGCCGACCAGTTTTCTCGTCAATACCGCGCGCGGGCCGATCGTCGACGAGGCGGCGCTGTTGGAAACCCTGAAAGCGCGCCGCATCGCCGGCGCCGCGGTCGACGTGTTCTCGGTCGAGCCGCTGCCGGTCGAGCACCCGTTCCGCAAGCTCGACAACATCGTGCTGACGCCGCATCTCGGCTACGTCACCGAGGAGAGCTTTCGCAACCACTACGGCCAAATGGTCGAGGGCATCGACGCCTGGTTCAAGGGCGAGACGCTGCGAAGACTGGCGTGATAGCAAAAAGGGCGCCGCAAGGGCGCCCTTCCCGATGACGTTCGTACCAATCGCAACGCTTATCGCACCGTCACCGGCGGGGGTAGCGGCGGCACCACGGTCGGCTGGGTGCCGGGGACGGGGCCCGACATCTGCGCCGGTGCCGGGCCGACGCCGGCATTCGGGCCCGGGATCGGCGCCGCCGAGGCGGTCGTCGTCGACAGCGGCGGCGGCCCGCCGGGAAGCACGACCACGCGGGTGCCGACCTTGACGCGGTCGAACAGGTCGGAGACATCCTCGTTCAGCATGCCGATGCAACCCGAGGAGACGAACTTGCCGATCGTCGAAGGCTGGTTGGTGCCGTGAATGCGATAGACCGTATTGCCGAGATACATCGCGCGCGCGCCCAAGGGATTGCCGGGGCCGCCGGCCATGAAGCGCGGCAGATAGGGCTGGCGATCGATCATCTCCGGCGGCGGATGCCAATCCGGCCATTCGGCCTTGCGGGTGATCTTCTGCACGCCGGTCCAGGTGAAGCCGTCGCGGCCGACGCGGACGCCGTAGCGGATCGCGCGGCCGCCGCCCAGCACGTAGTAGAGATAGGTGTTCGGGGTATCGACGATCAGCGTTCCCGCTGGCTCCTTGGTGGTCAACGCGACTTCCTGCCGTCGCAGGTTCTGCGGCAGTTGCGCCGGACCGGCCTCGGGCTGTTCATCCGGCGGCAGCGCGGACAAAACCATCGGCTTGCCGTCGGCGCCGATCGGCGCGGGCTGTACCGATCCCGTGACATTGCCACCAGGCCCCACACCCTCCGGCGGACGCGGGGCGCCGTCGCGGGCGGGATCGCCGTTGCCGCGGTCGGAATAGATCACCTGCGGCGGACCGTCAGGGCGGCCGTAGCGGGGATCATCGGGCGACAGGATCGGACCCGTCGGCGGACCACGATCGGTGTAGACCGGACGGGCGTTATCGGGGCGGCCGTAGCGGGGATCGTCAGGCGAAAGGATCGGACCGGTAGGCGCGCCGCGATCGGTATAGACCGGACGGCCGTAACGCGGATCGTCGGGGGACAGCACTGGGCCGGGCGGCGACAGCCCGGGTGGCCCCTCGTCATCCTCGAGCGAGTCGAAATCCGGCGCGCCCGGACCGCGCCGATACTCGGGCGGATATCCGCCGGGCGGATAAGGCGGCGGCGCCGCCGAATAAATCGGACCGGGCGGGACCGGATACCCCTGTTGCGCCTGCGCAAGCGCGGTTCCTGCCGCGCCAGCCGCCACGGCAGCACAAATCGTCAGAATGCGTTTGATCATCATCGCCCTTGTATAGTCCCCAGGCCGACACCGGACCGTTAACGGCAGGTGCCTCAAGATAGCGGCGCATTCAAGACAAATCAGGCCAATTCAGGCCAGATTCCAGCATTTTATCGTGATCCCGGCGCACCGTTGCAACCAAGCCGCACTCCTTAAGGAAACGCATTTCCGCCGCCGGAGGCGCGACCGCGCCGTCGATTTTTAACAAGCGCCGGGAATCCGTTGCGGTATTCTCAAACCAGCCTGATTCGCTGCGCACTGGTGGGGTCCGATGCGCGCGAACGCGGCCAATTCAGTGATCACCGCGTTCCCAGATGCTCACGGGCCTTCGCCTAACCCGTGCCAGGGCGGAATTTGCCTCTCCATGCTCCCCGGCTTTCGTTTCTTGTTCGCCGCGATCGTGCTGTCGATGTCGATACTGGTCTTCGGACTTGGCGCGGCGGCGCTGTTGCGTGCTGCCCACGAGCAATTTGCCAGCAACCCGTCGTGGCGCGCCGCGCCCGAGGCGACGTTTGCGCAGCAAGCCGAAGCGACAAGGCCGGTGCTGGCGTTGCTGCGGGTCGAGCCGCCGGCCGCACCACAAAAGCAATCGGATCATGTTCCCGCCGTCGCGGCACCGGTCGAGCAAGACACCAATCTCCCGACGCCGGCCGCACAAGCTTCGGCTGCATCAGCGCCGGCCGAGACCGGCCAGGTCGCCGCGCTGAAGCCGGAGGAGACCCCATCGCCGGAGGTCGCCAGGTCCGCAAATCCTGCTCCGGAAAGTCCGGCACCAAGCGAGGCGGCAGCGGCGCAACCCGATGCGCCGGCTTCCGCCGACATCCCCAAGCCCGCAGCGTCCGACCCCGATAAGGCGGCTCCCGCCCCCGACAAGGTTGCCTCGACCGAACAGGTCTCGCCGCCGGCGCCGGATTTGCCGCCGCCGGCCAATGTCACCCCGATTGCTTCCGAGCCGGCCGCAGCCGTGCAAGCAAGCACACCGGCTCCGGCGGAGCCTGATGCCGCCTCGACGAAGATCGCTACGCTCGGCGGCCCAACGGTCGTCGTCGAAACGCCAACGCCGGCGAAGGCCACCGGCGAAAGGCACGAGGACCGCGACGCCATCAAGAAGCGCCAGCAGGCCCGACGCGCGGCGCAGCGGCGCCGACTGGCGGCGCGGGCGCGACTGGCGGCGCGGCAGGCGCCACAGCAGACCAACCCGTTCGCTCAGCCGCCAACGCCGGCCCGCTAAATCCTGAATTCCCTGGCGATCAGGCCGGACCGGTAGCAACCGGCGGCCCGTCGGGCAGGCCCCATTCCGACCACGAGCCGTCATACAGCGCGCTGCCGCGCACGCCGAGACGATACAGCGCCAAGGTCAGCACCAGCGCCGAGACGCCGGAGCCGCAAGTCGTCACGATCGGTTTTGCCATATCGACGCCGGCGTCCCCAAAAATCCGGCGCAGCTCTTCCAGCGGCTTCATCGCGCCGGTCGCGGCGTCGAACAGTCCGGCGTAGGGGACGCTGCGGCTGCCCGGGATGTGACCGCCGCGCAGGCCGGCGCGCGGCTCGGCTGCGGTGCCTTCGAAACGCGGCCGCGGCCGCGCATCGACCACCTGCTCGGCATGCGTCGCGAGATTGCCGACCAGTTGCTGCTGGCTGCGAATAGAGGCGGCATCGAATTTGGCCTGGAATTTTCCGGGCTTCGCCGTGACGTTGCCGGAATGGGTGGGTCGGCCCTCGCGCAGCCATTTCTTCAGGCCGCCGTCGAGCACCCTGACATCGCGATGGCCGAACGACAGGAACATCCACCACGCCCGCGGCGCGGCGACCCAGCCGCCTGAATCATAGGCGACGACGGTGTCGCCATTGGAAATGCCGAGTGCTGCAACATCGCGCGCGAACTGATCGGCGCTCGGGAACATATGCGGTCGCGCATCCCTGTGATCGGCGATGGCGTCGACGTCGAAAAACACCGCGCCCGGCAGATGCACGGCCCGGTAATCGTCCGCGGGCAGCGGCAGCACGCCGGGCAATTTGGAGGACGCGTCGATGATCCTGACCTTGGGATCGTCGATATGGGCGGCGAGCCAATCGGTGGAGACAAGCGGATCGTCGGTCGGTGTCATTTTGGTTTCCGATGCTTCATTGGACCTCGGTCCGATGGTTTCCGTCGCCCTTCGAGGCCTTCGCTTCGCTACGGCACCTCAGGGTGACGGAAACTGGAAGGCGTCATCCCCGAGTGAGCGCTAGTGCGCTCATCCGGGAGGTGCGAGCACTTCGCGAACCTCGAAGGATGGCGCCGGTGGTGCGGCTATCCCTTCGGCTTCTTCGGCTCGACCTTCTCGACCGGGCCGCCGGCGTCGCGCCAGGCGGCAAAGCCACCTCCCATATGGGCGACCGGCTTCAGGCCCATGTCCTGCGCGGTCTTCGCCGCCAGCGCCGAACGCATGCCGCCGGCGCAATGAAAGATGAATTTCTTGTCCTGCTGGAAGATCGGCTTGGCATAGGGGCTTGCCGGATCGATCCAGAATTCCAGCATGCCGCGGGTGCAGGAGAACGCGCCGGGAATCTTGCCCTCGCGCTCGATCTCGCGGGGATCGCGGATGTCGACGATCACCACGTCGTCATTGTGCGCGATCTTGATGGCGTCGGCGGCGGCGACGGTTTCGATCTCGGCATTGGCCTCGTCGATCAGCGCCTTGATGCCGGTGTGGATGGTCTGGGGCATTTTTGCTGTACCTCCCAAAATATCGAAAACAACCCCATGCAAAGTAGCCTGCCGGGGATGGTCCCAACGGGTCGGCGCTTGCGCCGCCCGATGACAGCTCCGGACCAGACCCGGAATCTGGATTCACTACATCGAGATTCCGGGTTCGCGCTATGCGCGCCCCGGAATGACGACAACTACCGCACCAGTTCCTTCATCGCGCCCTCCAGGCCCTCGATGGTAATCGGGAACATGCGCTGTGAAAACAGCCGGCGGATGATGGTGGTGGATTCCGAATAGTCCCAGTGCCGCTGTGCGACCGGATTGAGCCACACCGAATGCGGATAGGTCCTGACGATGCGATCGAGCCAGACCGAACCGGCTTCCTCATTGACATGCTCGACCGAACCGCCGGGCACCATGATCTCGTAAGGCGACATCGAGGCGTCGCCGACGAACACCACCTTGTAGTCGTGCGGATACTTATGCAGCACGTCCCAGGTCGGCGTCCGATCGGTGAAGCGGCGCTTGTTCTGTTTCCAGACGCCTTCATAAAGGCAGTTGTGGAAGTAGAAATATTCCATGTGCTTGAATTCGGTCTTCGCCGCCGAGAACAACTCCTCGACCTGCTCGATATGCGAATCCATCGAGCCGCCGATGTCGAAGAACACCAGCACCTTGACCGCGTTGCGCCGTTCGGGGCGCATCACGACGTCGAGATAGCCGTGGTTGGCGGTCTCCCGGATCGTGGTGTCGAGATCGAGTTCGTCGGGCGCGCCGGTGCGGGCGAACTTGCGCAGGCGGCGGAGCGCGATCTTGATGTTGCGGATGCCGAGCTCGACATTGCCGTCGAGATCCCTGAATTCGCGGCGGTCCCACACCTTCACCGCGCGATTGTTGCGGTTCTTCTCCTGGCCGATCCGGATGCCTTCGGGGTTATAGCCGTGCGCGCCGAACGGCGAGGTGCCTGCGGTGCCGATCCACTTGCTGCCGCCCTGGTGCCGGCCCTTCTGCTCCTTCAGGCGCTGGCGCAAGGTCTCCATCAGCTTGTCCCAGCCCATCGCCTCGATCTGCTTCTTCTCCTCTTCAGTGAGGTATTTCTCCGCGAGCTTCTTCAGCCATTCGGCGGGAATGTCCGCCTTCTCCATGGCGTCGAGCAGGCTTTCCAGCCCCTTGAACACGGTGCCGAACACGCGGTCGAACTTGTCGAGATTGCGCTCGTCCTTCACCAGCGCCGCGCGCGAAAGGTAGTAGAAATTCTCCACCGTCTGCTCGGCGAGGTCGGCGTCGAGCGCCTCCATCAGCGTCAGATATTCGCGCAAGGTCACCGGGACCTGCGCGTCGCGCAGCGATGTGAAGAATTGCAGGAACATGGCTGAACAGATTGCCCGCCGCACCACGAACGTCAAGGGCTCATGCTGCAATGCCCTGCCGCTAAAACACCCCGCCGACAGCTGGACCTGCCCGGTTTTTCAACTAGAATTGGGTCCCGAAGGCTTCAATCCCCGCAACGATCGCTTGAATCTGGTGTTGGGACGCTGACCGTCGTTCCTGCACGAGCCAAAGCGCACCCTTGCGCCCAAGCACAAGACAAAAGGCAAATTGCTCGATGAAATTTACCGGTACCAAGGACTACGTCGCCACCGATGACCTCAAGATCGCGGTCAACGCCTCGATCGTGCTGGAGCGCCCGCTCCTGATCAAGGGCGAGCCCGGCACCGGCAAGACCGTGCTGGCCGAGGAAGTCGCCAAGGCGATCGGCGCGCCGCTGTTGACCTGGCACATCAAGTCTACCACCAAGGCCCAGCAGGGCCTCTACGAATATGACGCGGTATCGCGCTTGCGCGACAGCCAGCTCGGCGACGCCAGGGTTTCCGACATCAGCAACTACATCAAGCGCGGAAAGCTGTGGGATGCCTTTACCCATGACAAGCGCCCGGTGCTTCTGATCGACGAAATCGACAAGGCCGATATCGAGTTTCCCAACGATCTGCTGCTCGAACTCGATCGCATGGAATTTTATGTCTATGAGACGCGCGAGACAGTGCGCGCCAAACAGCGGCCGATCGTGATTATCACTTCCAATAACGAAAAGGAATTACCCGACGCCTTCCTGCGCCG
>NZ_DATHOP010000183.1:0-30779 GCF_035484855.1 Bradyrhizobium sp. | reverse complement strand
GACGCCATGCCGGCCGAACGCGGCCTCAAGCTGCGCGACCGCGGGCATCATGAAATGAAGCCCGGTATTTTGATCTGAAAATTCGCCCTGCAAATCCAGAAAGTCCGCGCCCGGGATATGTGCGGCCTCAAAGGTGTGCCGCCCGGGCACGGCGATGTAGGGAATGTCGCTGCCTTCGGGTTGATATTCGAGATAGGTCGTACAATCGAATAGCCGGAGATCGGAATGATCGAGGATGGCCGCGAGTTCCGTTGACGTAATAATCCCGTCGCGCACTGGCATCTGCGTCGCCTCCCCATGTGTTTGGCGCAATGCTACGGCGCGCGATAGACCGTGAAAAGGCAATCGCCGGTCAAGGCCTGCCCTTTAATCCGCCGGTTCCAGCCCGATATACAGGTCAGAACAACGCGGCCTTAAACCCAGCTTCGGATCGTGACGGCTTGGATAAGCCATTGAACTGACAAGATAAACCTTCCCATCGGGTCGAAGCCATCAGCTTTGCCACCGGCCCCTTGGTGAATGTCATCAAAACCTGATATTCGAGACGCCATGAACAAACCCGAAAAACCCCCTCAGAACGACGTCGCCGGCCCCAGTGCCCGGCATAAAACTACCCAAGTCATGGTCGGCAATGTCGCCGTCGGCGGTGGCGCGCCGATTGTGGTGCAGTCGATGACCAACACCGACACCGCCGATGTCGCGGGCACGGTAGAGCAGGTCGCAGCCCTTGCCCGCGCCGGCTCCGAACTGGTGCGGATCACGGTCGACCGCGACGAGGCCGCGGCCGCGGTGCCGCACATCCGCGATGGCTTGCGCAAGCGCGGCATCACCACGCCTTTGATCGGCGACTTCCATTATATCGGCCACAAGCTCCTGGCCGAGTATCCGGCCTGCGCCGAAGCGCTCGACAAATACCGCATCGATCCGGGCAATGTCGGCTTCAAGAACAAGCGCGACACCCAGTTCGCCGACATCATCGAGATCGCGAACAAGAACAACAAGCCGGTGCGGATCGGCGCCAATTGGGGCTCGCTCGATCAGGAACTGCTGACCAAACTGATGGACGAGAATACGGCGTCCGCCAATCCGAAGGATGCGCGCGCGGTGACGCGCGAGGCGATGGTGCAGTCGGCGCTGTTGTCGGCCGCTCGCGCGCAAGAACTTGGCATGCCCAAGAACAAGATGATCCTGTCGGCGAAAGTCTCCGCCGTGCAGGACTTGATCGCGGTCTATCAGGAGCTGGCGCGCCGTTCGGACTATGCGATCCATCTCGGCCTCACCGAAGCCGGCATGGGATCGAAGGGCATCGTCGCTTCTTCCGCCGCGCTCGGCATCCTGTTGCAGGACGGCATCGGCGACACCATCCGGATTTCGCTGACGCCGGAGCCGGGCGGCGATCGTACCCTCGAGGTGCAGGTCGCGCAGGAACTGCTGCAGACCATGGGCTTCCGCACCTTCGTGCCGCTGGTCGCGGCCTGCCCGGGTTGCGGCCGCACCACCTCGACCACCTTCCAGGAGCTGGCGCGCTCGATCCAGGATTTCATCCGCGACGAGATGCCGGCGTGGAAGACGCGCTACCCCGGCGTGGAATCATTGAACGTCGCGATCATGGGCTGCATCGTCAACGGCCCCGGCGAATCCAAGCATGCCGACATCGGCATCTCGCTGCCCGGCACTGGCGAAACCCCGGCGGCGCCGGTGTTCGTCGACGGCAAGAAATTCCGCACCCTGCGCGGCCCCAACATCGCCACCGAATTCAAGGCGATGGTGATCGACTACATCGACCAGCGCTATGGCGCGGGCGCGGCTGTTCCCGCGGATACGGTGACGGCGGCGGAGTAGGCTGCGCATCTCAGCAGGCGATGGTGCTGACTTGTCCTTCCTCTCCGTATTTCAACATCAGGAGATCCCGCGTCACCAGCGTTGCGCCGAGATCGCGCGCGGTCGCCAGCAGGATGCGGTCGGCAGGATCGCGCGGCGGCCTGCCCGGCAGGAATGACGAGTCGATCAGGATGTCGGGCGACAATTCGGCCAGATGCACGTTCGGCATTGCGAGGATACGGGCGAACCAGCGCTGCGGTGTCGTGCCGAGGCTCAAGCGGTTGCGCGAGACGAGAAGTCCGACCTCCCACGCCGTAATTGGCGAGAGATAGGTCGCAACGCCCACGCGGGCGGCTTCGTCGAGCTTTTCAGACGCCGATGCCTTCAGTTCGTCGCGCGACAGCCAGATCGCCGCATTCGTATCGAGCAGGAGCGGGGACATCGATCGGATCACCGCGTTTCCGGTCCGTATTTCTTGTCCAGCAGATCAGCCCACTCGGGATCGGCAGGCTCGGTGAGGTCGACGCCCGGAGGCACGAAGGTGATGTCCTTCAGCGCACCACGTAGCGGGTGGCGGCCGTCCCTGGTGGCGTATGGCTTCGGGACGGACTCCGCGATGCCGCCGTTCGCTTCACTGCCCTTCGCGACCCGGCGAAACACCAGCTTGCGCGCGCTCATGTCGACCTGCGCGCTCTCGAAGCCGGCATCGAGCCAGACCTTTGTCATCACGTTATTGGAAGCATTGTTACTCCACCAGGCGCGATGGTGCTGCGCCTTCGGCGGCAGCTTGACACCCGTAATCTTCTCGATCTCGTGAAATGTCAGCGGCACCTCGTGGGCTCGCTGCTCACGCAAAAACACTCCGAGGGGCTCATACTTTCCCATGATCACCTCCCATAAACACACACACTGTGTCACAGTAGCGTACAAGAATCAAGCCCCAATGAATCAGCGAAATCCAGAGCCGTGGGGCAGAGCGTCCAGATTGCGCTTCGCTCCACGCTAGCTACGATGGTGGCAAATCAAAAACTCACCGGAGGAAGCCATGTCTTCGCTCGCCAGCAAACAAGGCCCGCGCTATCGCCATACCGGCGGCGACGCAGAGCCCTACGAAACCATCGGCGTCGAAAAACTCACGCCGATCATCGGCGCGGAGATCTCCGGCGTCGATATCGGCAAATTGGTTTCCGACGAATCGCGCTCCAACCGCCAGATCGACGATATCCACCGCGCCTTGGCCGAAAATCTCGTGATCTTCTTCCGCGACCAGCGCATCACGCCAGAACAGCATCTCGCCTTCGGCCGCAAGTTCGGGGAATTGCACATCCATCCGGCCGCGCCGCATGAGGGCGACGATCCGGCGCTGATGAAGATCTACGCCGACAAGGATTCGCCGCGCGTCAACGGCGAGGGCTGGCATACGGACGTGTCCTGCGACGTCGAGCCGCCGATGGGCTCGATCCTCCACATCAAGCAGTGCCCGCCGAGCGGCGGCGACACGCTGTTCGCCAACATGTATGCGGCCTATGAAGCGCTCTCGGATCGCATGAAGGCCTATCTCGAGGGTCTCACCGCGCTGCATGACGGCGAGCCGATCTATCGCGGGCTCTACGCCAATTACGGCGTCGCCGACCGGCCGGCCTATCCGCGCGCCGAGCATCCGGTGGTGCGCACCCATCCGGTGACCGGCAAGAAGGCGCTCTACGTCAATGGCGGCTTTACCCGTCATATCATCGGCATCCCCGGCGACGAGAGCAGTGCGATCCTCAGATATCTCTACCAGCACATGGAAAATCCGCTGTTCCAGTGCCGCTTCCGCTGGAGCGAGAACGCGATCGCATTCTGGGACAACCGCTGCGCCCAGCACCGCGCGCTATGGGACTACTGGCCGCACACCCGCGCAGGTACACGCGTGACGGTGAAGGGCGAACGGCCCGTGTAAGTGATTGCGTAGGGTGGGTTAGCGAAGCGTAACCCACCATCTGCGCGACATCGCGATAATTGGTGGGTTACGCCTTCGGCTAACCCACCCTGCGAATTGAGCCAAATTTGGCGAAAGCCAAACAAAACCCCGGAGGTCGCGCCATGCTCCGCGCCGAAGACAACAAATTCCTGACCGAAAGCGGCGAGGGCACGCCGATGGGCGACTTGCTGCGCCGCTTCTGGCTGCCGGTGCTGTTGTCGGAGGAATTGCCGGAGGCCGACGGGCCGCCGAAGAAGATCGTGGTGATGGGCGAGGAATTGCTCGCCTTCCGCGATAGCCGAGGCGTTGTCGGCGTCATCGACCAGTATTGCCCGCATCGCGGCGCCAATCTCTGGCTCGGCCGCAACGAGGAATGCGGCATCCGCTGCGTCTATCATGGCTGGAAATTCGACACCGACGGCCGCTGCGTCGATATGCCGACCTCCTATCCCGACCTCAATGCCAAAGACCTGATCCGCATCAAATCCTATCCGGTGCGCGAATGGGGCGATATGGTCTGGGCCTATATGGGACCATCCGGCGAAATCCCCGATCTGCCCGCGCTGGAGATGGCGCTGGTGCCGGCCTCGCACCGCTACGTCACCAAGAAATGGCAGGACTGCAACTGGGTGCAGGCGGCGGAAGGCTCGATCGACACCGCGCATTTCACCTTCGCGCATCTTTCCTTCGAAAAGGAAGAGAACGAAATCCTCGACATCAAGAAGCATTTCGTCAATCCGCTTGTTCGGGTCGCGACCGACCACATGCGCTGGATCGCGGAAGACCCGCGGCCGGTGATCAAGGTCACGCCCCATGACGCGGGGCTCGTGGTCGCGGGCGGAAGGCTCACCGGCGGCGACAATATCTACTGGCGCATCGCCCAATACCTGATGCCGGTGCACGCCTATGCGCCGAGCTCGATGCCCGGCGAAAATATCTTTGGTCAGAGTTTCGTGCCCGTCACCGACACCAATTGCTGGATCTACACCTATGCCTGGAATCCGGAGCGTCCGCTGACGCAAGCCGAGCGCGACGGCTACGCCCGTGGCAATGGCGTGATGTCGGTGGTCGACGAGAATTACATCCCGCTGCGCAACAAGAGAAACGACTATCTGATCGACCGCAAGCTGCAGAAGACCAGGAGCTACACCGGCATCAAGGGCGTGTCCGAACAGGACGCCGCGGTGCAGGACAGCCAGCGCCCGATCGCCGACCGCACCCGCGAGCATCTCGGACCCACCGATCTGGGTATCCTGCATTTCCGCAAGCTGGTGATGGACGCAGCCCGCGCGCTGCAGCACGGCCAGGCGCCGCCGCACCTGAAGCATCAGGATCGCTACACCGTGCGCTCCGGCGGCTGGGTGACGCATCGGGAGAAAGATCTGCCCGCAGTGATGTTCGAACGCTTCGGCGACGAGACGGGATATGTCGGGCGGCCGCGGACCGCGGCGGCGGAGTAGTTGGCGGCCAAATCCTTGCGGCGGGAGCCGCTACGGGCGTTCCTGGGCGGTGTGCCGCACGTGCAGAATAACTATCTCATCATTGGCGGCGTCGATTGCGTAGAAGATCAGAAATGGATAGCGCACAACGGATAAAACTCGAACCTCGGCTTCATCCGTGATGTGTCCAATGAGCGGAAACTCCTCGAGCAACGTCGCCAGCCCTCGATCCGCTCCACGACAGCAACGGCGGCGGAGCGGTTATGTTCGTAAATATACGCGAAAATATTTTCGATTTCGGCAAGCGCTGTCTCAGACCAACGAATCTTCATGCACGGTAGCGATTGAATACCGCTGCGACCGCGCTATCGCTCGCTAGTTTGCCCTCGCGCATCTCGATCAGGCCTCGACGCACAGCTTCTCGCTCGGCATCATTCAGGCGATAGGCACCAAGATGCTTGTTTTCGATGGTCGCAACCGACCTGACGAATTCCTCCTGAGCTTCTTCAGGCCAGGTGGCGACGCGCTCCAGCAAGATTTCGAGTCCTTGTCGTGTCATGTGTGAAGACTAGCAGAGTTCGAGGCTGTTTGCATCCCTGTCATTCCGGGTCTGGTGCTTGCGCACCATCCCGGAATGACGGGTAACGTTTACAGCGGCCCCTTGCGATATTCCCTGTTGGCGAGGCTTGCCTCCTCGAGGTCGAGGTCGCGTTCGATCCGACGCCGGATTTCGTCGGTAATCCTGCCGTCGCGCAGCAGCACGTGGATGAATTTCCGCTCCGCCGCGATCAATTCCCGCGTCAGTTTCGCCCCCGTCACCGAGACGTCATAGTCGTCGGGATCGAGCGAGGCCGGCAGCTGGCTGACGCGGGTCTCGTGCCGGGCGCGCAGCTGTTTGATCACTTCATCCGACAATTCGCCGCGGTCGGTGATGGCGTCGAGCGATCTGAGCGCCGCATCGAGCGCCTCGCGGCGCGCCGCGATCTCCGATTCATGCGCCGCCACATGCTCGGCGCGCCCGGCGTCGGTGAGGCCGAGCCAGCGCACCACCGGCGGCAGCGCCAGCCCAAAGCCCACCAGCGTGATGAAGATGACGCCGAAGGTGACGAACAGGATCAGGTCGCGGTACGGAAAGCCCTCGCCGCCGGGCAGCGCGAAGGGGACCGCGAGCGCCGCGGCCAGCGACACCGCGCCGCGCACGCCGGTGAAGGCGAGCACGAACGGCCATTGCCATGGCGGCGCCGGATCGGTTTCGCGCACGCGCTTGATCAGCCGCGGCAAATAGATCGCGGGAAACATCCAGGCGAAGCGTGCCACCACGATCATGACGACGACCAATGCGGTCGCCAGCAGGATGTCGTGCAGCGGAAACGCCTTGGATTTCTCCAGCAGCAGGCGCATCTGGAATCCGGTCAAGAGAAACAGCAAGCCCCCAATCAGGTAGATCACCAGATCCCAGAAGAAGATGCCCTGCAGCCGCGTCGCCGCTGAAATCAACAGCGGCCCGTTCCAGCTCATATAGAGCCCGCAGGCCACGGTTGCGATCACGCCGGAGCCGCCGAAATGCGCAGGCAGCCAATAGGCGACATAGGGCGTAATCAGCGACAGCGTGATCTCGATCTGCGGATCCCGCGCGTAATGCCGCGCCCGCAACGAGAGCCAGCCCACCGCCGCGCCGAACGCCATCTCGCCGCCGATGATGACGAGGAACTCGCCGGTAGCCTTCGACAGCGAAAACGCGCCGGTGAAAATCGCGGCGAGGGCGAAGCGATAGAGAATCAGCGCGGTGGCGTCGTTCGCCAGTCCCTCACCCTCCAGCACGACCAGGATGCGGCGCGGTAGTCCGAGCCTGCGCACGATCGCCAGCGGCGCCACCGCGTCCGGTGGCGCGACGATGGCTCCCAGCAGGAAGCCGATGCTCCAGGGCAGTCCGATCAGATAATGGGTCGCGGCGGCGACCGTGAACGCCGTGAAGATCACGGCGCCGACCGCCCCCAGGATGATCGGGCGCAGATTGAATTTGAACTCGCGCCAGCTCATGGCGACACTGGCCGAATAGATCAAGGGCGGCAGCACCACCAGCAGCACCAGCTCCGGCGGCAATTCCAGCGACGGCATGCCCGGCACGAAGGCGAGGGCCGTGCCGGCGAGCAGCAACAGGATCGCCGGCGCGACATGGGTCCGCCGCGCCAATAGCGCGGTGCCCGCCAGTACCGCGAGCAGGATCAGGAAGATCTGGAACTTGGCTTCCACGACGGCGAATTCCTCTGCCCGGGCAAATTTGCCCGGACCGGCGGCGCCGTCAATGCCGGGGATCGTCGCGTGCGATACCGTCTCAGCTAATTCGGTTGTCATACGCGGGCTTGACCCGCGTATCCATCGCTCTTCGCAAGATTCTTGTGAAGCAAGATGGATTGCCGGGTCAAGCCCGGCAATGACGGCGAATGAGGGTGGTGGTTATTCCCTCAAATCATAACGATACGATTTCGAAACGATCTGCCAGCCATCCCTGAGTTTCATCGCCACCAGATAGTCCGTGAAATAGCGCGGCGGCAATTGGCAGCGCACCTTGACGAAGGCGGTGGATTCATCGGAGCGGTCGATGGTGACGATGAAATCCTCGCGCGGCTTGCCCTCGGACTTGGCGGAGGGGCGCTTGCGGATCCAGCCCATCCAGTCCGGCACGGTGAGGACCTTCAGCTCGCCCTTTTCAACCACGCGCAGGTCGGCGGAGGGATGGAAAATCTCGCCGAGCTTGTCGGCATCGCCCTCGTAGAGGGCGTCGAAATAATGCTGGACCACGGCTTCGACGGTGGAACGATCGTGAGACATTGGGTGGTGCTCCTGTTTCATTTCATTCGTCATTCCGGGGCGCGCGAAGCACGAACCCGGAATCCAGAGATTGTTGCGCGAGATTCCGGGTTTGCGCTGGCGCGCGCCCCGGAATGACGGTGTTGTCACATCAAGAACACGCCCTTGCCGTCGACCTGCTTGTCGAACAGTTTATAGGCTTCTTCGGCCTGGTCGAGGCTCCAGCGGTGGGTGAACAGGCGATCGACGTCGACACCGCGCTCGACCGAGAACCGCGCGCAGTCGGCCTGGATGATATTGGAAAATGTCCACGACGCCACCAATGTCAACTGCCGGCGCAACAGATGCGGTGAGACGTCGATGTGGACCTCGCCGCCCTCGCCGACGAAACACATCGTGCCCCACACCTTGGTGGAGCGGATCGCGTTCAGCCGCGCATCCGGGTTGCTCGAGGTGTCCAGCGTCAAATCCGCGTAGCGGCCGTGAGTGAGTTCCTTGATCGCGGCGATCGGATCGTTCGAGCCGGGATCGACGACGTGATCCGCGCCGAATGCCTTGGCGCGCTCCAGCCGCTGCGGGCTGATATCGAGCGCGATCACTTTTGAGCCCATCGCCTTGGCATATTGCGTGGCCGCCAGCCCGACCGGGCCCTGGCCGAAGATCGCGATGGTGTCGTTGCCGGACAGGTTCATGCGGCGCAGCGCGCTATAGGCGGTGCCGGAGCCGCAGGCGATCGCCGCGCCCGCCGAAAACGACAATTCATCCGGCAGTGCTACCAGCGTATTGGCCGGCACCTTCAGATATTGCGCGTGGCCGCCATGTGCGTTGTTGCCGTAGACCTTGACGGGCACCTCCTGGCACAGCTGCTGCCAGCCGGAGCGGCAATGGTTGCATTGGGTGCAGCCCTGATAGTGATGCACCATCACGCGCTGGCCGACCCGCGCCTCCTTGGGTCCGACCGCGGTGCCGACCGCGACGACAACGCCGCAGGGTTCGTGCCCGGCAATCACGGGCCCTTGCGGCACCGGAATGCCGGTCGCCCGCGGCTGACCCTTGGGCCGGCGGTATTGATGCAGGTCGCTGCCGCACATGCCCGACGCCTTCATCTCGATCACCACGTCATGGGGATCGGGCGTGGGATCGTCGAAATTCATCAAGTCCAGCCCGCGTTCCCCGGTGAACACAACGCCGCGCATGGTTTCCTCCGTTTTGCTTTTTCTTATGGACCAAGTGTATCGCCATGAGAGGCAATAGCCAACCGGTTCGCACGGAGATAGTCGTGGGCATTTGTGTCTCCACGTCATTGCGAGCGAAGCGAAGCAATCCATCTTGCAACAAGCAAAGTTTGGATTGCTTCGTCGCAAGGGCTCCTCGCAATGACGGCGTTGAGGGGCCAGCGCGTGGCTAGACTAAATCGCACTCGCCGCGATGTTGACCATCAGCGCCAATAGCGCGGTGTTGAAGAAGAACGAGATGATGCCGTGCACGGTCGCGGTACGGCGGATGATCTTGTCGGTGATGCCGACGTCGGAAACCTGCGCGGTCATGCCGATCACGAACGAGAAATAGACAAAATCCCAGTAGTCGGGATGTTCGCGGGTGTCGCCTGAGGGGAACTGCAGGCCGCCCGTCTTGCCGCCGCGAAAATAGTCGTGAGCGTAATGCAGCGCGAAGGCGGTATGCACGGTGGCCCAGGACAGCACGATCGTCAACGTCGCCAGCGCCAGCCCGTGCATGCTGTGCTGCGACGCGCCGAGTTCGAAGATGATCGCGGCGAGGCTTGCAAAGGCGCCGAGCAGGGTTATCAGCAGGATCAGGAAGCGGCCGTCGTCCTGCAGCGCCGCGTTGCGCTTGATGCGCTTGAGCCCGCTGCGATACATCATGATGTAGACCAGCACGAGATACAGCGCGACGAAGATATCCCAGGAGATCAACAGCCGCGTCACCAGCCGCAGCGATCCCGGCAACGGGAAGAACGCCACCACACCGATCAGGATCGCAATGAAGGTGCGCGGCCGCGCATAGACCACCCGCACCGGCTTGGACATTTTCCGGAAGCGGATGAGAAGGGGATCCTCGGTTTCCTGGTCCGCCATCGGCACCTGCAGGTTTCCTGCTAGTTCTTGCGTTCGGCGACGAAGCGTGCGGCGTCGCGCAGCACGTCGCCCCTTGCCCCGAAGATCGAGAGCGCCGCATCGGCGCGCGCCAAGAGGTCGCGGACGCGCCGCTTGGCGCCTTCGATGCCGAGCTGGGTGACGAAGGTAGTCTTGCCGAGCGCTGCGTCCTGCCCGGTCTGCTTGCCGAGCGCGGCGGCGTCGCCCTCGACGTCGAGCAGGTCGTCGGCGATCTGGAAGGCTTCGCCGAGCGCGCGGCCGTAATCGTCGAGCGCCTGGTATTCGGCTCGAGTGGCCTTGCCGAGGATCGCGCCGGCGATGCAGCCGAAGCGCAGCAGCGCGCCGGTTTTCATCTGCTGCAGGCGGGCGACATCGACCGGCTCGCGGTCGCCGAACCGGCCCTCGCCGGCAAGATCGAGCATCTGGCCGCCGACCATGCCGCCGATCCCCGACCCCCGCGCCAGCGCGCGGGTCAAGAGCAGCCGCACGGTCGGATCCCCGTGAATCTCGTCGCGGGTGATGATATCGAAGGCGAGTGTGAGCAGCCCGTCACCGGCGAGAATCGCGGTGGCGTCGTCGGTCTGCTTGTGCAGGGTGGGGCGGCCGCGGCGCAAATCGCTGTTGTCCATCGCCGGCAAATCGTCATGGATCAGCGAATAGCAGTGGATGCATTCGAGCGCGGCGCCGGCCAGGAGCGCCGCCTCGCGCGGCACGCCGAACACGGCCGCGCTTTCGACCACCAGGAACGGCCGCAACCGCTTTCCCCCGTTGAGGCTCGAATAGCGCATGGCGTCCATCAGCCGCTTCGGCCGCGCGATCTCGTCGGGCAAAAGCCGATCCGACAACAGTTTTGCAAGCAGCGCTTCGGTATCGTCAGCGGTCTGGTCCAGCCGTTTGGCAAAGTCGGAATGGGTCGTGCCGGTCGTCATCAAAAGCTGCTCCTGGTCGGGTCGGCCGGGACAATCGTTGATGGCACGGGCTTCGTCAATTCCGCTTCGAGGGGCTGGTTTTCGCCTTGAAACCGCTGGAAAAGACAGCAAATCATTGAAACATACCGGTCGAGCCCGCGCCCCACGCCCATCGCCTCGAACCAGAAACCCCGATTTTGCGCATTGTCCGAAATCTGTTGCTGATCGCGCTGGCCTTGCTGCTGTTGCCCTATCTGGTGGCGCCGTTCTATCGGGCCGGCCATCCGGTCTCGACACTGATGGCCTGGCGCTATTTGACCGGCGCGCCGGTGTTGCGGCAATGGGTCGATATCGGCGCGGTCTCACCCTATTTGCCGCGCTCGGTGGTAGCCGCGGAGGATGCGAATTTCTGCCGTCATCACGGCATCGACTTTGGCGCGCTGCGCGAGGTGATCGACGACGCCGAGGAGGAGGGCGAGGTCACGCGCGGCGGTTCCACCATCACCCAGCAGGTGGCCAAGAATCTGTTCCTCTGGCAGGGGCGCAGCGTGGTCCGCAAGGCGCTGGAGTTTCCGCTGGCGTTGTGGATCGACCTGGTGCTGCCGAAGCATCGGATTCTCGAAATCTATCTCAACATCGCCGAGCTTGGCCCCTCCGGCCAGTTCGGCGCGCAGGCCGGGGCGACCTACGCCTTCGGCCACCCGGCATCGTCGCTGAGCCCGCGCGAGGCGGCGCTGCTGGCGGCGAGCTTGCCCAACCCGGTCAAGCGCAGCGCCCGCAATCCCGGTCCCGGGATGCGGCGTCTGGCCGGGATCTACATGGCCCGGGCGCAGGCCCAGAGCCCGCAGCGTTGCTGGAGTGAAAATCGTGCTTTTTGAGCCAATTTTGGGCCGTTTTGACGGGTTGCAGCCCTAGCCTTACGCCATCCCATCCTCTATAAGCGCGGCCTTACCGGCATTCAGCTCGCGCGCCAAAAACGCTGCAGCCGTCCATTTTCCGGACGATGCCTCGACCACGACACCCCTAGAGGACCTCGACATGGCCGTTCCCAGAAGAAAAACGTCGCCCTCGCGCCGTGGCATGCGCCGCTCGGCGGACGCGCTGAAGAAGCCGACCTATGCCGAGGACAAGGATTCCGGCGAGCTGCGCCGCCCGCACCATCTCGACCTGAAGAGTGGCATGTACAAGGGCCGCCAGGTGCTGAAGAAGAAGGAATCCTGACCCCAGCGAAAAGGCGCGCCGTCCCGACGGCGCTGCCTGAATTCGGCCAACGAGTAAGGTAAGACGGTTTCCAGCGGCGAATCCCAAAACTTCGCCCCAGATATCCCGGTTCTCTTGCTTGATAGAAGGCTTGCCGATGTCCATGGTCGGTTTCCCGCTGCTTCTGATTCCGCTCGCGATCTACAACATCGTCGTCTTCCTGATGCCCGGCGTCAGCTTCGATGCGCCGCTGTTCACGCTGACGCTGATGTCCGGCGCGGCATGGCCGGTGACGCTGAGCGATGTCCTGCTGGCGCTCGGCATCGTGCTGCTGCTGCTCGAAGTCATAAAGGGGGCGCGCCCCGGCGCGAAATTCCTCACCGATCATCTGCTCTCGTTGATCGTGTTCGGCGCCGCGGCGGCCGAATTCCTGCTGTGGCCGAAGTTCAACAGCTCGACCTATTTCCTGCTGGCGCTGTTGTCGCTGTCGGATTTCCTGTCGGGAATTGCGCTGCGCGCCCGGCGCGGCAAGGTGGCATCGGCCGCGGTCGCAAGACCTGCCGCCCCAATGCCGGCCCCCGAGCCTCGATTCGATCCCGCGCCCGCTCCCCAGGCCCCCGTCGCCGAATCCGCGCCGCCGGATCGTGTCGAGCCGAAAATGACGCCAGTCGAGACCGCGCCTCCTCCGGCACCCTCGCCGGAGGTGCCGTCGCCGGGACTGCAGCCCAGCGAAGGCTCATCGCCGCCGCCGGAAGCGCCTTCGCGCTAACGCTTCCACCATCAGCGTGTTGGCTTTTCGTTGGATATCAGACGCCGCCGGCATCAACGGGCGCAGGATGGTGCACCATCAGGGCGGATCCGGGTTGGCCCTTCGGGCATCGCAGAATTCCTTCACCGCCGTCGTGACGCCGCTGCTGATGATGTCCTGCCGTTCGGGAGAGTCCATCATGAGCTCTTCGTCCCGGTTGCTGATCGAGCCTGCCTCCAGCAGGACGGCCGGCATCCGGGTCGTTCTCAGCACGACGAGCTGATCGTAGCTATAGACGCCGGTTTCCTTGTTCAGCAGCGGGTGCTGGTAGCGTCCCATGATGGCTTGCGAATATTGCCGGGCATATTGCAGGCCCTTCGCTTTCATTTCCTTGGCCACCAGTTCGGCGAAAGCAAGGCTCGTCGCAAAATCCGGATTGTCGCGGGAGACGAAAACGGAATAGCCGCTGAAGCGGTCGCTGAAATGACTTTTCTTGCCCTCGAATTCCCAGTTCTCGAGGAATTTGTTGGGCACGGAGTCATGGTGGATCGACAGGAAGAGATCCGCGTGCAGATCGTTGGCCGCGGTGACGCGCTTGACGAGACTCCGCCTGGCCTTGCCCGCGGTTACCAGAAGCCTGGTCTCGGCGAAGCCCGCGGCCTTCAGCTTTTCTTCGATCTGCCGCGCAAGGCGCAGGTTGAAGACGAACTCGGCGACGTTGCGGGCGCTGGTCGCGCCCTCCGATTCGGCGGTATGTCCGACATCCAGCACAAGGCGGAATTTGGCAGGATCGCATGTTGTCGCGGCCGGTTTCGAAGCCGAAGACTTCGAGGTCGCCGGCCTTAGGGCAGGCGGCCTTGCTGCGTGGGATGTTCGCGGGGCAGCAGACCTCGCCGAGGCGGCTGCCCGCGGCGCGACGGCGTGCTTTTGCGATTTGTCTGTCTTTGGCGGGCCCTTGAAGAAATCCGACAGCCAGCCGGCATTGCCGGCCTCGATCGGCAAAACCACCAATGCTGCCATCGCGACGATGATGGTACGGCGGCGGGACCAAACGCCGAAGCTCGGCCGGCTGAATTTTCTCCCTGACGACAGCAATTCCTGCTTTCCCCGGAGCGAAGCTCCATCCACGCTTCATGACAGCGCCGGATCATGAACCATAAGCGGCTGGAAATAAACCAGCGGCAGACGGAGGGCATCGATATCATGGCACGACGCGCTTCGCGGCCACCGACTCGACGGCACGTCAACCCTTTTGTCCCGCTTTGATCTCGTCGAATCTGGCAAGCGCGCGTTCGAATTTGTCGTTGAAGAGCCACATCGCATCGAGAATCTCGCGGAAGGTTGCGGACGTTCTCGCCCTGTCAGCCTGTCCGAAGGCGAAGATGCTGTTGTTTCGCAGATATCCCATGATCGTCGGGTCGGAAACCCGATAGCTGAGCAAATTGCCCGACCTCAGGGCGGACTTGGTCGGAGCGGGAATGATCTGTATCAGTTCAAAGAGCTTTATTTGATCGATCGGATTCGGCAGGGTTTTCGCAATCGCCGCTATTTGCGGGAAAAGCTCTGCGTGGGCGTTCATGAGGCCGTCGCGCACGGCGGTCCAGTGATTGAACCGATGATCCAGATTGCCGACCCGCGCCTCCTCCCTGTCGTCGCGAAGGCTCAGTGCGGGATCAAGGGCTGCTATCGACTTCTTTATCGCGGCCCACTTCCCACGGCCGTTTTGATCCTCCGATGGGCCGGTTTGAAAACTTCCCTTGTATTTGTTCGAGCGCGCATTGCCGACGTTTTGCTTGCCGTTGGTCTCGGCAAAGAACATCCCGAGCGAGATGCGGCCTGCCGCTTCGGCATTCGTCTCGTCAAGACCCCTGGCTCGCGCGATGGCAATCGCCAGATCGACAACGTCCTTGAATGGAGTATCCGATTTTTGCGCGTTGGCGGGAGGCGCATCCATCAGGTCGAACAGGCTGGTGTATTCGTCGAGCAGCGGCTCACGCTCCGCGTCAAAATACGCCGGCGGGATTGCGAACTTGTTGGGCCGTCCGACCCTGGACGGAAGTGCGTCGGTGAGGTCCTTGTAGGCGCTCATCATGCCGTTGCGCGCCAAATATAGCGCCTGTCCCGGCAAGTTCGGCAATGGTCGATCCAAGATCTGTGCGCGCCGTTGCCCCAGGATCCGCTCGAAATTCGCTACTGCATGGTTGTACCTGTCGAGTGCATCCGATTGTCGTTTTGCGAGCGTGCCCGGCTCGGCCATGGCGGTCGACATCGAGCCGAGATTGCCGATAACGGCCAGGACCAGCGTGTCGATGGCAATCGTAACCAGGGGCACGAGGAAGAGTCCGAGCGCAAGAACTGCCGTGGGCGCAGCGGTACGATTGTTTATCCCCATCGCAGTTCCCCTGCTCGGGGTTCACCGGATACTATTCACTCGATCGTAAGCGGCAAACCCCGAAAGCGCCAATTCCGGTGCAACCAGATATCCGATTCTTCGAGTCCATGGTCACGCTCATGGGCATCCGCGCCGCCGGCAACCGATCGCGGCCTGGGGCCGCCCTGCAGGCCCTGCTCGCCGGTGCCACACTTGCCGTCAATTCCAACAGCAAAGACCGGGCAAACGGGCCTTGAGGGACGTGAGAGGGAACGATGAAGCTCGCTGCGTTGGCGAATTGAACCGGACGGGAAACAGGTCCTAGATGATTTGCCGGGTCAGGATGCCCGCGCCATGCACGGGGCGCCGATTCGCGCTATAGGCGGCCTGCGCATCGGTCGGCGACGCCCGCCGCAGGCCGCAAGTCTGCGGCGCATGCTGGGCGGTGGCGATCAGCTGGGTGACGAAGTCGGCCCGCGATTTCGGCTGGTCCGGCACGCGCGACCACTGCACGGTCGGCACCACCGGCACCAGCGCCATGCAGGCGGGCTTTTCGCCGCCAACGGCGCCGTCATCCGCTGTCTGTGCTGGTTCGCCGTTGACTGACATTGCCACTCGAGATCCGCCAAAGCTGTCGCGTTTTGGGACGAGGTATCCCGCTTTCATCTCTTTGTCGCAAGGACCATGCCAATGCGGCCGGCTTCGTTCCCGGCATCTTGCGATTGTGGTTTCCGGAATATTTATGAACTTTGCCTAGGGTGAGCGCCGCTACTGGCAGTATTCTAAAGAGGCGGGAATCACCCGTGTCCTGAAACGAGGCGACCGTGACATCCGCTCTCCCCAAAGCGTCCACCATCCTGGCTTCGCTCGGGCAAGCCGCCTTCGTCTGGGACCTCGCAACCGATGCGATCGTCTGGAGCGAGCAGGCCAATGCGGTGTTTTCGGATATCCCGGCAGCCTCGCTTGCAAGCGGCGCGGAGTTTTCCAGACTGATCGAACCGCAGCGTTCGATCCGCACCGAGGCGCTGTCGCATTCAGCCCCCGCCAAGCGCGGGGAGGGCGCACCCTACCGGATCGAATATGGCGTGCGGACCTCGACCTCGGAGCCGGTGCTCTGGATCGAGGAAACCGGCTGCTGGTTCGCCGGTCCCGACGGCAAGCCGGCGCAGGCGCAAGGCATCGTCCGCATCAACAATGAGCGCCACGCCCGCGACGAACAGTTGCTGCGGCTGTCGCGGCACGATCCCCTGACCGGCGAACTCAATCGCACCCATTTGATCGCCGCGCTGGCCGAGGCGATCGAGGAAGCCACGCGCTTCCGTACGTCCTGCGCCTTCATGCTGATCGGCATCGATCACCTGGCGCGGATCAACGACGCCTTCGGTTTCGACGTCGCCGACGCGGTGATCTCGGAAGTGGCGCGGCGCATTCGCCTCCGCCTGCGCGGCGGCGACGTTCTCGGCCGCTTCTCCGGCAACAAGTTCGGACTGGTGCTGAAGAACTGCACTGTCGACGACATGAACGTCGCGGCCGAGCGGTTTCTCGCCGGCATCCGCGACGAGGTGGTGCCGACCAATTCCGGGCCGGTCTCCGTCACCGCCTCGATCGGCGCGGTCAGCGTGCCGCGCTATGCGCGCAACGCCAACGAGGCCATCAACCGCGCCCACGAGACGCTGGACGGCGCCAAACACCGCCGCGCCGGCTCGTTCGCGCTGTGGCGCCCGAATGTCGAACGCGACGCCCAGCGCAAGGTCAATATCCGCGTCACCGACGAGATCGTCACCGCGCTCAACGAGCGCCGCATCGTGATGGCGTTCGAACCGGTGGTGGAGGCGGCCTCGCGCGTGACCTCGTTCTACGAATGCCTGATCCGGATGGAGCAGGATGACGGCCGGATGCTGCTGGCGCCCGACATCGTGCCGGTGGCGGAGAAACTCGGCCTGATCCGCCTGGTCGATCACCGCGTGCTCGAGCTCGTGGTGGCCGAACTCGCCGCGTCCCCCAACGTGCAGCTTTCCCTCAACATCTCGCCCGAGACCACGATGGACCCGGACTGGTGGGGCTCGATCGAATCCTTGATGCACGCCCATCCCGGCGTTGCCGAACGGCTGATCGTGGAGATCACCGAAACCGTGGCGATCCAGGATATCGACGATTTGCGCGGCTTCGTCACCCGCCTGAAGAATTTCGGCAGCCGGATCGCGATCGACGATTTCGGCGCCGGCTACACGTCGTTCCGCAATCTGCGCAAGCTCGGCGTCGATATCGTGAAGATCGATGGCGCCTTCGTGCAGAACATCGCGCGCTCGGCGGACGACCGCGCCTTCGTGCAGACGCTGATCGATTTGGCGCGGCGGCTCGACATCAAGACGGTCGCCGAATGGGTGCAGGACGAGGAGTCAGGCCTGATGCTGCGCGACTGGGGCTGCGACTACATCCAGGGCCGGCTGATCGGGCTTGCCTCGTCGGAGCGGCCTTGGGGTGCTGTGGCTGAAACGGTGTTGCCCGCGGCGGGCTAACTGTCGTCCCTGCGAACGCAGGGACCCATAACCACCAGCTTCGGTTGTTGCGCGCAAGCCGTCGAACAGCGTCTCTCAAAACGAAGGGCCGCGGAGTATGGGTCCCTGCGTTCGCAGGGACGACAAGATCACTCTTCCTTCTTCGGCTCTTTCGACATCCGCTCGAGCCGCTCCTGCATGTCCTTCATCTGGCGGCGCAGATCGTCGATGTTGGCTTCATCCGCCGCAGGCTCCGCGATCTTTTCCGGTTCGGCGCTCACCGTTCCGCCGCGCGGCGGCACGAACGGCTTGAACATCGAAAAGGTCTGCTGGAACAGTTCCATGTTGCGGCGGACATGTTCTTCGAGCGGCGCGAACGGCGTGCCGGAAAAAGTGTTGGTCAGCTGCTTGCGGAATTTTTCCTGCTCGCGCGTCAGCGAGTCGATCGCCTGCTCGAGATATTTCGGTACCACCATCTGCATGCTGTCGCCGTAGAAGCGGATCAGCTGGCGCAGGAAGGTGGTCGGCAGCAGGTTCTGGCCGGCCTTGTTTTCCTGTTCGAAGATGATCTGCGCCAATACCGAGCGGGTGATGTCGTCGCCGGTCTTGGCGTCATAGACGAGGAAGTCCTCGCCGTCTTTCACCATCGAGGCGAGATCCTCGAGCGTCACATAGGTGCTGGTGCCGGTATTATAGAGCCGCCGGTTCGCATATTTCTTGATGGTTGTAGGCTGGTCAGATTTCGCCATGGGGGCTCACACATGCTCACCGGGGACAAGGAACCCGACGGCCTCGCCGTGGGCTAACAGCAACGCAACGCAACAAAGTAAGCATTTTCAATGCGGTTCCGCTACCGTTTTGTGCGGCACGGTTAATTCCAAAGCATAGGCACTGCTCAGGAAACTGCCAAGAACGTTATTTTGAATGCGCCGCGGCGAGATTTCGGCCCCGAGCCGATTGACATGCCTCGACTCCGTTAACAGGATGGGGCGAGAGACTGGCCCGCCAATCCGGCCGCCCGCCGTCAAAGAATTCCAAAAGCCCCAGCGCTTCAACCCCAGGAGATGTCCATGTCAGACGATGTCGTCATCGTCAGCGCCGCCCGCACCCCGGTCGGAAGTTTCAACGGTGCGTTCGCCACCCTGCCGGCCCACGATCTCGGTGCCGTCGCCATCAGGGCCGCGCTGGAGCGGGCAGGGGTCGAGCCCGGCCGCGTCTCTGAAGTGATCATGGGCCAGATCCTGACCGCGGCGCAGGGCCAGAACCCGGCCCGCCAGGCCTCGATCGCTGCCGGCATCCCGGTGGAAAGCCCGGCCTGGGGCGTCAACCAGCTGTGCGGGAGCGGCCTGCGCACCGTGGCGCTGGGCTACCAGGCGCTGCTCAACGGCGATTCCGAGATCGTGGTCGCCGGCGGCCAGGAATCCATGAGCATGGCCCCGCACGCGCAATATCTGCGCGCCGGCACCAAAATGGGCCCGATCGAATTCGTCGACACCATGATCAAGGACGGGCTGTGGGACGCCTTCAATGGCTACCACATGGGCAATACCGCCGAAAACGTCGCCCGGCAGTACCAGATCACCCGCTCGCAGCAGGACGAGTTCGCGGTGGCCTCGCAGAACAAGGCCGAGGCCGCGCAGAAGGCCGGCAAGTTCAAGGACGAGATCGTCCCGGTTACCATCAAGACCCGCAAGGGCGATATCGTCGTCAGCGATGACGAATATCCGCGCCACGGCGCAACCCTGGATGCGATGGCCAAGCTGAAGCCGGCGTTCGAGAAGGACGGCACGGTGACCGCCGGTTCCGCTTCGGGCATCAATGACGGCGCCGCCGCGGTGGTGCTGATGACCGCCAAGCAGGCCGCCAAGGAAGGCAAGAAGGTGCTGGGCCGCATCGTGTCCTGGGGCCAGGCCGGCGTCGATCCCAAGATCATGGGCACCGGGCCGATTCCCGCCTCGCGCGCGGCGCTGAAGAAGGCCGGCTGGAGCATCGGCGACCTCGACCTGATCGAGGCCAATGAGGCCTTCGCCGCGCAGGCCTGCGCCGTCAACAAGGACCTCGGCTGGGATACCTCCAAGGTCAACGTCAATGGCGGCGCGATCGCGATCGGCCATCCGGTCGGTGCCTCCGGCGCGCGCGTGCTGGTGACGCTGCTGCACGAGATGCAGAAGCGCGACGCCAAGAAGGGCCTCGCCACGCTGTGCATCGGCGGCGGCATGGGCATTGCGATGTGCATTGCACGCGATTAAGCGTGCAGCGCGGCGTGATGAAAAGATCATCTCGCAACCGCAGAAGTTTTCGCTGATAAGAAACGCCCGGCATTGCCGGGCGTTTTGTTCTTGATGTTGGTCAAACGGCCCGCATAATTCGAAGCTAAATAAAAAACACAGTCCGGAAACGCCAAGGGAAGGAATAGACATGGCACGTGTTGCGTTGGTGACGGGAGGAACGCGGGGCATTGGGGCGGCGATCAGCAAGGCGCTGAAGGCCGCCGGCTACAAGGTCGCCGCCAGCTATGCCGGCAATGACGCCGCGGCGGAAAAGTTCAAGGCCGAGACCGGCATTCCCGTCTACAAATGGGACGTCAGCTCGTTCGACGCCTGCGCGGCCGGCGTCAAGCAGGTCGAGGCCGATCTCGGCCCGGTCGATGTGCTGGTCAACAACGCCGGTATCACCCGGGACGGCGCGTTCCACAAGATGACGCTGGAAGCTTGGAACGCGGTCATCAATACCAATCTCGGCTCGCTGTTCAACATGACGCGCCAGGTGATCGAGGGCATGCGCGCCCGCAAATTCGGACGGGTCATCAACATCTCCTCGGTCAACGGCCAGAAGGGGCAGTTCGGCCAGGTCAATTATTCCGCGGCCAAGGCCGGCGACGTCGGCTTCACCAAGGCGCTCGCGCTGGAGAATGCCAAGGGCGGCATCACCGTGAACGCGATCTGCCCGGGCTATATCAACACCGAGATGGTTCAGGCGGTGCCGAAGGAGGTGCTGGAGAAGAGTATCCTGCCGCTGATCCCGGTCGGCCGCCTCGGCGAACCCGACGAGGTCGCCCGTGCGGTCGTGTTCCTCGCCGCCGACGAAGCCGGCGCCATCACTGGCTCGACGCTAACCATCAATGGCGGGCAGTATATGATTTGATCGACGCGTCATCGTCGCGGCCACGGACGAGTCGTCATGCCCGGGCTTGTCCCGGGCATCCACGTCTTTACAACCTAACAACAAGCAAGACGTTGATGGCCGGGCATAGGCGAGCGGAAGCGACGCCGTCCTTCAGACGGCTATGCCCGGCCACGACGGTTCTTGTGTTCCCGTACACGCCGGATCAATGACCCCACGCGCCGCGACCTTGATCGGACTGACCGCGATCCTGATGTGGTCGCTGCTCGCCGGGCTGACGGTGGCGACGGGGAAGATTCCCGCCTTCCAGCTGGCGGCGATGACGTTTGCGATCGGCGCGCTGGTGGGGTTTTTGACCTTTATCGGGCGGCCGCAGGCCATCCGCGCCTTGCGGCAGCCGCCGATCGCGTGGATCGTCGGCGTCGGCGGCCTGTTCGGCTATCATGCGCTGTATTTCCTGGCGCTGCGCTTTGCGCCGCCGGCCGAAGCGGGGCTGTTGAATTATCTCTGGCCGTTGTTGATCGTGCTGTTCTCCTCAGCTCTGCCGGGCGAACGGCTGTTGCCGCATCACATCATCGGCGCGCTGCTGGGCCTGGCCGGCACCGTGCTGCTGTTTGCCGGCAATGCGAGCGGCGGCTTTGCGCCGGGCCAACTGCCCGGCCTGGCCGCGGCCTTCGTCGCGGCCTTTGTGTGGGCGACCTATTCGGTGATGTCGCGCAAGCTTAAATCGGTGCCGACCGACGCGGTCGCGGGATTCTGCGCCGCGACCGCACTGCTCGCGGCAGCGGTGCATGGGCTGATCGAGGTCACCGTCTGGCCGGAAACGCTGACGCAGTGGCTGGCGATAACGGCGCTCGGCATTGGCCCGGTCGGGGCTGCGTTCTACGCCTGGGACATCGGTATGAAGCGCGGCGACATCCGCGTGCTGGGGGCAGCCTCCTATGCGACGCCACTGCTCTCGACCGCGTTTCTGATCCTGGCGGGATTTGCCAGGCCGAGTGCAACGATTGCGATCGCCGCCGTGCTGATCGCCGGCGGCGGCCTGATCGCAGCGCGGGATATGTTCCGCTGACGGTGAATCGTAGGGTGGGCAAAGCGAAGTGTGCCCACCACCTTTAATCGACCCGAGAACTCAATGGTGGGCACGGCGCAAGCGCGCCTTTGCCCACCCTACGCTTCTGGCGTCCAACCCTTCGGCGCCAGCTCGAATTTCGCGAATTCGAATCCGGGCGCAACCGTGCATCCGACCAGCGTCCAGTCACCAGCGGTCTCGGCGGTCTGCCATGCATGCGCCGGCACGATGGCCTGCGGCCGTTCGCCGGCCGCGACGTCTGGTCCGAGCCGCACCGTATGTGCCGCGCCGCCGTCATGGGCGATCTGCAGCATCAGCGCGTGGCCTGCGTAATAATGCCAGATCTCGACGGCGTCGATGCGATGCCAGTGCGAAGGCGCGCCGCGCGCCAGCAGGTAATAGATCGCGGTGGAGAACGAGCGCCCGTTGGCGTCGGTGTGCTTGTCGCGAAAGGTCTCGCGATAATACCCGCCCTCGGGATGCGGCTTCAGTTCGAGTCGCGCGATGATGTCGGCTGCGCTCGGCATGGCTTTCCCGCTCATGCCCTAGGATTTGTTCTTGCGTTCGCGCAATTCGCCGAACACTTCCGCGGCGCCCGCGCCCTTCATGTGCAGTTTGACCGCGACCGACGGATCGTCGGCGCGCAGGAACACGTTGGCCTTTTTCTCCTCGCCGAGCGTCACCGGGATCGTCGGCTTGCCCTCGGCGCGCAGTTTCGTCACTTCCCCGGCGCGCGCCTGCAAGGCCGGATTGTCCGGCTCGACCGTGAGCGCGAATTTGACGTTGGCGGCGGTATATTCATGGCCGCAATAGAGTTTGAAATCGTCGGGCAGCGCGCGCAGCTTGAGCAGCGAATCCCACATCATCGGATAGTTGCCCTCGAACACCCGCCCGCAGCCGATCGAGAACAGCGTGTCGGCGGCGAACAGCGCCTTGTCGGTGTCGAACACATAGCTGACATGGTCGAGCGTGTGGCCCGGGGTTTCCAGCACGCGGGCCAACAGGCCGCCGACCTTGACGACGTCGCCCTGGCCGACCCGCAGATCGACATTGGCGATTTTTGTGGACTTGTCGTGGGGGGCAACGACGCGACAGCCGAACTTCTGCTTCAGCTCGGCGACGCCGCCGACATGGTCGTGGTGATGATGGGTGACGAGGATGTCGGTCAGCGTCCAGCCCTCGCGCTCCAATGCCTTGAGGATGGGGGCTGCTTCCGGCGCATCGATCGACGCGGTCGCCTGTGTCGCGGGGTCGTGAATCAGATAGCCGAAATTGTCGGAGAGGCAGGGGAACAGGCGAATCTCGGCGGCCATGATATCTCCGTCATCCAGTGGATCGGGGCGCCTTTGTGGCCCCTATAGCCATGAAATATGGCGTTAACGCATCGACGGCAATGCAATATTCCGGGACCCCTGGCGCGCGCCGGCGTGTTACATTGGTGTCATGACCATCGACGTCATCGACTTGCGCGATTTCTATTCGCAGCGCCTCGGTATCGTGGCGCGGCGGCTGATCAATCGCGGCATTCATGAACGCTGGCCGAGCGCCGAGGGCCAACGCGTGCTCGGCATCGGCTATCCCACCCCCTATCTCGGCCTGTTCCGCGAAGACTGCGAGCGCTGCATCGCCTTCATGCCGGCGGCCCAGGGGGTGCTGAAATGGCCGACGGCGCGGCCGACGCTCGCGGCGCTGGTCGATGAATTCTCGCTGCCGCTGCCGGATGCGTCCGTCGACCGCATCCTGCTGGTTCACGCGCTGGAAATCTCGGACGATCCCGAGGGACTGTTGCGCGAGGTCTGGCGGGTGCTGGCACCCTCCGGGCGGGTGATGGCGGTGATACCGAACCGGCGCGGGGTGTGGACGCGCACCGACACGACGCCGTTCGGCCACGGCCGGCCCTATTCGCGTTCGCAGATCACCCAATTGCTGCGCCAGACCTGGTTCACGCCGACGGGATGGGGCGAGGCCTTGTTCATGCCGCCGGTCGCCGGCGGCTGGTTCCTGCGCTCCGCGCTGGTGTGGGAGCGCGTCGGCGCGGCGCTGTCGCTGCCGTTCGCCGGCGTTCATATCGTGGAAGCCACCAAGCAGGTCTACCGCGCGATTCCCGCGCCGCGCGAGCGCACCCGGCTGATTCCGGCGCTGGAACCGGTGCTGGTGCCATCGTCGCTGCAGCGGGATGATGGATAGCTTCGTAGGGTGGGCAAAGCCAACGTGTCGCGCGAATGCGCGCCCGATGATAAACTCCGCGTGCCCACCGACTGATCTCATCCTGAACTCTGGACATGGTGGGCACGGCGCAAGCGCGCCTTTGCCCACCCTATCCGTGAGGCGAAGACAAACCTCATCCTGAGGACCTTGCCAACGGGTCCGCGCGGAGCGCGGCCCGCTGATAAACTCCGCAAGCGTCGCGAAGGATGGATGCTATGCACGGACTCGCGACCATCCTTCGAGACGCCGCGCAGATGCGCGGCTCCTCAGGATGAGGTCGGAAGTGTTTTCGACAGGGTCTTACTCGTTCCCCGGATTGAAATCGTCGCCGCCGGGGACGGCCGGCGCGGGCGCGAGGCCGTCGGGACGCGGACCGTGCGGGCGGCGGCGCCGCCGCGGAAATCGCTCGCCACCGGCTTCGAAACCACCGGGGGCGCTGTTGATCTGCGGCTGCGGGCCGGTGATGAAGGACGGCAGCCGGTCGACGCTGGCGTTATCGGGAATCACCGGTTGCGGCTGGGGTTGCAGCTGCGGTTGTGGCTGCGGCTGAAACTGCGGCTGCGGACGATGCTCGCGCTGGCCGCCATGTTCGCGCGGCTGATGCTGCTGTTGCTCGCGCGGCTGGTAAGGCTGGCCCTCGCGCTGGTGATCGCGCTGACCGTTGTCGCGCGGCACGAACGGCTGCTGCTGCACCGGGACGAAACCGGGCTCCTGGCCGAAATGCGAAAAGCTCTCGCCCTCGTCGTCGCCGTCCTCCGGGGCCATTTCATTGTCGGTGCGCGGCTGCGGCTGGTTCTGGCGGAACTGCTCCTGCGCTGCGGCGATCAGGCGGAAATAATGCTCGGCATGCTGGTAGTAGTTCTCGGCGGCGACGGGATCGCCGGAAGAGCGCGCGTCGCGCGCCAGCTGCACGTATTTCTCCGCGACGTGGGATGCGGTACCGCGGATCTTGATGTCGGGCCCGTTGGACTCGAACACCCGGGTCATCGGGTTCTGGCCGCGCCGGTTATTGTTGTTGTTATTGCCGTTGTTGTTGTTGTTCCGGTTACGCATCCGCTTGTTGTTCTGACCGTTTCTCATGTCTCGCCTTTATTCCAGCCCTGGAGTTAGTAGCCTTGGTTTCAGCCTTGGGTTCATCAGCCTTGGATTGGGGTCGTCATCGCTGCGCCGGAAGCGGCCCGCCTCAGGCGCGGCCTGATCACAGTGCAATTCAATTCCAGACAGGTTTTGCCGCATGTCGCCGTCAACAATGACGCGCTCCCCAACAGCCCGGCGGATGCCGCCGACTGCATCAAGTCATTCCGCCTGCCAAGACAAGAACTGCCAAGACAAGAACTGCCAAGACAAGCAAACGTTTCTCGCGTGAGTCTTCAAACGCAATATCAGGCTTTCGTTCGCTCTTGCGGTCGGAAGCAGCGCAGCTCTAAAAAAGCCATCGCGCTCAATTGGACCTGCGTTTTGGAACCTTTCACTCGGGGCGGGCTCTCGCGTTTCGAGAACTCTGGCCTCCACCCGCAATGTCCCTGTATCCTTTTGGGAAATCAACGGGGCCAGCAACCCTGGACCGATGTTGTGCACGGAACGTAGTCGCTCCCGGGGAATATTCCAAGTGGTTTTTTTAGCTCCCAATCGGGCTTTATGGGGGCGGTTTCCGGGCTGCCACGGCCCGGTCGATGCCGGCCAGGTCGGTCTTGGCAGCCCGCTCCCGTATTAACCCTGCTCCCTTCATCAAATCTTCAACGTCGCCGCTTTGGCCTTGCCCCACTTCCACGACCAGCGCTCCCTGTGGCTCGAGCAGCGGTGCGGCCTGCCGGATCAGCGCCCGATAGGCGTCGAGCCCGTCGGCGCCGCCGTCGAGCGCCGCAAGCGGATCGTGATTGCGGACTTCCCGGGCGAGACCGGCGATATCGGCCGAGCGGATATAGGGCGGATTGGCGACGATCAGGTCGAACGGGCCCGACAGCGCCGCCGCATAGTCGCAGGCGACGAAGGATGCGCGGTCCGCAAGCCCGAGATCGTTGGCGTTGCTGTGTGCTGTTTGTAACGCAAGCTCGCTGATGTCGGTGCCGACGCCATAGGCATCGGTCAGTTCCGACAACAACGCCAACAGAATTGCGCCCGAGCCGGTGCCGATATCGGCGATGCGCGGCCGGCGATTTTGGCGCGGCTCGGCGCGCAGCATCTCCAGCGCCAGTTCCACGACCGTTTCCGTGTCAGGCCGCGGCACCAGCGTCGCGGCGGAGAGTTTCAGTGGCAATCCCCAGAATTCCTTGCGCCCGAGAATGCGCGCGACCGGCTCGCCGGCCAGCCGGCGACGTGTGAATTCCTCGAGCCGCATCGATTCGTCCGGCGCAATTGGCCGGCTCGCCGCGGCGATCATGCCGGTGAGATCGAGATCGAGCACGGCACCGATCAGCATCCGCGCATCGAGTTCGGGAGTGTCGATCGCATGGGTTCGAAACCGCGCCGTCAGCGAACGTCGTGCGGATTCGATGGTTTGTCCCATCACACGTCGTCCCTGCGAAAGCAGGGACCCATACACCGTGACCTCACGATATGGGCGGCGTTTGAGACCTTCGATAACAACGATCGCCGGTGTTTATGGGTCCCTGCGTTCACAGGGACGACATCGAATTTGTTGCTCACGCCGCAGCACCCTGCGCGGCGAGCTGGGCGGCCTGGTGCTCGGTGGTCAGCGCATCGACCAACTCGCCCAGCGCCTCGCCCGCCATCACCTGCGGCAATTTATAGAGCGTCAGGTTGATGCGGTGATCGGTGACACGTCCTTGCGGGAAATTATAGGTGCGGATGCGCTCGCTGCGGTCGCCGGAGCCGACCTTCTCGCGGCGGTCGGCCGAGCGCGCCGCGTCGATGCGCTGGCGCTCGGCGTCGTAGATCCGCGAGCGCAGGATGTTCATGGCGGAGGCGCGATTCTTGTGCTGCGACCTGGAGTCCTGCATCATCACCACGATGCCGGTCGGAATGTGGGTGATGCGGATCGCCGATTCGGTCTTGTTGACGTGCTGGCCGCCGGCGCCCTGGGCGCGCATGGTCTCGATCCGCAAATCGTCCTGCTTGATGTCGACATCGACATCCTCGACTTCCGGCAGCACCGCGACCGTCGCCGCGGAGGTGTGAATCCGCCCTTGCGTCTCGGTGTCGGGCACGCGCTGCACTCGGTGCGCGCCGGATTCGAATTTCAGTTTCGCAAACGCGCCGCGGCCCTTAACCTCGGCGATGATTTCCTTGTAGCCGCCCATGGTGCCTTCGCTGGCCGAGATCACCTCGACCTTCCAGCCCTGCAAGGCCGCAAAGCGCTCATACATCCGGAACAGGTCGCCGGCGAACAGGGCGGCCTCGTCGCCGCCGGTGCCGGCGCGGATTTCCAGCACCACGTTGCGGTCGTCCATGGCGTCCTTGGGCAACAGCGCGAGCCGAATCTGCTGCGCCAGTTCGAGGCTGCGGGCTTTCAGCATCTCGCACTCGGCTTCCGCCATGCCGCGCATGTCAGGCTCGGTTGCGGGATCCGATATCAGCGCGTCGGTATCGGCGATCTCCTTTTCGACGGCGCGATAAGCTTTTACCGTTGATATCAGCGGATTGAGTTCGGCGAGCTCGCGCGTGATCCGGACATAGTCTTCCGAACCGAGCTGGGCGAGCAGCTGGTTCTCGAGCGAAGCGTGGTGCGCCAGCAGGATATCAAGTTTGGCTTCGGGGAGCATGGACATCAGATGGTCTCGAGTTTCGAAATGCAAAGGAGGCGAAGCGCGGGCAAACAGCCTCGCTACAACGACAGCCCCTCGGCCTCGGCGAATTCCGTCAGTTTCTGGCGGATCGATACGCTGCCGGAGGGCGCATCGAGCAGCGGCGCCATCATCGCCTCGGCCTTTTTGGCGTCGAGGTCGAGGATCAGCGCCTTGACCGGGCCGTGCGCGGTGGCCGACAGCGACAGCGAGCGGTAGCCGAGCGCGACCAGCGCCAGCGCGCCGATCGGCTTCGAGGCCATCTCGCCGCAGAGCGAAGCCGATTTCTTCGCCGCATTGGCCTTCTGCACGATCTCGCGCAACGCCCGCAGGATCGGCGCCGAGATGGTGTCGAACCGTTCGGAGACCTTTGCGTTGCCGCGGTCGACCGCGAACAGGAACTGGAACAAGTCGTTGGAGCCGACCGAGACGAAATCGACCTTCTTCAAGAGTTCGTCCATCTGATAGAGCAGCGCCGGCACTTCGACCATGGTGCCGACGTCGATGCGCTCGGGCAGCGCGTGGCCATGCTGGCGCAGGTAGGTCAATTCGCGCTCGACGATCGCCTTCGCCTGGTCGAATTCGGCGACTTCCGAGATCATCGGGAACATGATGCGCAGCGCGCGGCCGCCGCCGGCGCGCAACAGCGCCCGGATCTGGCCGCGCAACAGCCCGGGCCGATCGAGCCCGAGCCGGATCGCGCGCCAGCCCAGCGCCGGGTTTTCCTCGATCACGGTCTCCATATAGGGGAGTGCCTTGTCGCCGCCGATGTCGAGCGTGCGGAACGTCACCGGCTTGGAGCCCGCGGCGTCCAGCACCGCGCGATACAGCGCGAGCTGGTCGGAAGAGCGCGGCAGGCTCTGGCCGATCATGAACTGCAGCTCGGTGCGGAACAGCCCGATCCCGGCGCTGCCGGTGTCGTCGATATGCGGCAGGTCGATGGTCAGCCCGGCATTGATCATCAGTTCGATGCGCTGACCGTCCTTGGTGACGCAGGGCTTGTCGCGCAGCGCCGAATACTGCGCCTGGCGACGGGCGCGAAACCGCACCCGCTCCGCATAGGCCGATTCGATCTCGGCGGAGGGCCGCACATAGATCTCGCCGGAGGTGCCGTCGACGATGATGGCATCGCCAGGGTCGGCGATGCCGGGGGCGTTCGGCACCTCGCCGACCGCGGGAATGCCGAGTGCGCGCGCCACGATCGAGACGTGGGAATTGGCGGTGCCTTCCTCCAGCACCAGCCCGCGCAGCCGCTTGCGATCGTAGTCGAGCAGCGCCGCCGGCCCCATCGAGCGCGCGATCAGGATGGCGTTGTCGGGCAGCTGTTCCCGAGAAGGCGCGTGATCCTGCCCGACCAATTGCCGCATCAGGCGGTGGCCGAGGTCTTCGAGATCGTGCAGCCGGTCGCGCAAGTATGGATCGGTGGAACGCAGCATGCGGGCGCGGGTGTCGGATTGCACGCGCTCGACGGCGGCCTCCGCGGTCAGCCCGGTGGCGACCGCCTCGTGCAGCTTGTGCGACCAGCCGTGGTCGTTGGCGAACATCCGGTAGGCTTCCAGCACGTCACGGTGCTCGCCGCCCTCGGCGACGTCGCCTCGCTCCAGCATGCGGTCGAGGTCGGCGCGCAGTTTGGTCAGCGCCGCATCCAGCCGCTTGATTTCCTTCGGCAGGTCCTCGGCAATGTAATTGGTGATGACGACGCGGGGCTCGTGCAAAACGACATGGCCGAGCGCGATGCCGTCGGACAGGATGGCGCCGGTCTTGTGCTGCGAATGCCGCGCGGCAGGCTCCGCGCCGGGTTGCGCCAGCGCCGACAATTCGCCGGAGGCGATCATTTCCGCCAGCACCATGGCGGTGGTCTGCAGCGCCTCGACCTCTTCCTCGACATAGGTGCGCTTGGCGCGGTTCTGCACCACCAGCACGCCGAGCGTATTGCCGGCGCGCAGCACGGGAACGCCGAGGAACGAGTGGTAGATTTCCTCGCCGGTCTCCGGGCGGAACGAGAACGCCGGATGGCTTTGGGCGTCGCTCAAATTGAGAGGATTGGCTTCGCTGGCGACGAGGCCGACTAGGCCCTCATGCGAACTCAGCACGGTGCGGTGGACGGCGTCGCGGTTGAGGCCTTCGGTGGCGTAGAGTTCGAGTGTGTTGTCGACGCGCAGCACATAGACCGAGCAGACCTCCGCCACCATGTTGGCGGCGATCAGCACCACGATCTTGTCCAGCCGTTCCTGGGCCGAGACCTGCTCCGCCATGGTTTCGCGGAGCCGTCTCAACAAGACGCGGGGGCCTCCCGACGCGCTCCGCATGTGCCGACATCCTCCTCCGTCTGGCCAGCCCGCCGGGTGGCCGGCAACTGGCGTTAAACCCAGCAAAAACTACAATTTTATTCATTCGGCGCCGCCGCGAGCCTGCAATACCAGCCGAATCAGGATAGCCAAAACTGTGGCACAGTTTGCGGCAGCCCACCCATCAGGCCGTATAGCGAATCGAGCCTTGCTTTGCCAAGCAAAACGCCTGCCAGTGGGCATAACGTCTCCGTCAGCCCCATGCTGCGGTAGCTAAGGGAAATTCTTTCTAAAGATTGCTGATCGGATGTTGATTCTGTCGTGCAGCGGACTCGGTGCAACCTCTCCCGCTTGCGGGGGAGGTCGGATCGCATCGAAGATGCGATCCGGGTGGGGGAATGTCTCCGCGAACGCCAGCGTTCTGATCAGGCACCCCCACCCCAGCCCTCCCCCGCGAAGAGCAGGAGAGGGG